>NZ_JBPXMC010000119.1:0-503 GCF_051918885.1 Streptosporangium sp. OZ121 | reverse complement strand
CCACCCGCCGCTGGGCAAGTGGATGATCGGCGCCGGTGAGCAGATCTTCGGCATGACCCCCTTCGGGTGGAGGTTCGCCGGGGCGGTGGTCGGGGTGCTGTCGATCCTGATCCTGGCCCGGGTGGCCCGCCGGATGACCCGCTCGACCATGCTGGGCTGCCTGGCCGGGCTGCTGCTCGCGCTGGACGGCCTGCACTTCGTGCTGTCGCGGACGGCGTTGCTGGACATCTTCCTGATGTTCTGGGTGCTGGCCGGTTTCGCCTGCCTGGTGGTCGATCGTGACCGGGCGCGGGAGCGGCTGGTGACCTGGTACGAGACCTCGCCGCTGAGTGACCAGGGGCCGGGGCTGGGGGTGCGGCCGTGGCGGATCGCCGCCGGGCTGTGCCTGGGCGCGGCCTGCGCGGTGAAGTGGTCGGGGGTGTTCTTCCTGGTCGCCTTCGCGGTGATGTCCCTGGTCTGGGACGCCGGGGCCCGCCGCGCGATCGGCCTGCGCAAGCCGTACG
>NZ_JBPXMC010000118.1:0-521 GCF_051918885.1 Streptosporangium sp. OZ121 | reverse complement strand
ACGCCGCCCCCGCACAGGTCGTCAAGCGGCCGGTCGACTACGTCTGGGCGGTCGCTCGGATCAGCCTGGGCTGGGTCTTTCTGTGGGCGTTCGCCGACAAGCTCTTCGGGTGGGGGTTCGCCACCCCGGCCGAGCGGGCCTGGATCAACGGCGCCAGCCCCACCACCGGGTTCCTCAAGGGCACCGGTGAGAACGCCCTGGGCGGGGTGTTCAGCGCCCTGGCCGGGCAGGTGTGGGTCGACTGGCTGTTCATGCTCGGCCTGCTGGGCGTCGGCGCCGCGCTGATCCTGGGGGCGGGCCTGCGCATCGCCGCCGCCGCCGGCGGCCTGATGATGGTCTTGATGTGGGCGGCCGAGCTGCCCCTGCAGAACAACCCCTTCATGGACGACCACCTCGTCTACGCCGTCGTCCTGGCCGGCCTGGCCCTGGGCGGCGCCGGCACCACCTGGGGCATCGGCACCTGGTGGGCCACCACCCCCCTGGTGCGCCGCTACCCCGTCCTCCGATAACCACCCCCACCC
>NZ_JBPXMC010000117.1:0-523 GCF_051918885.1 Streptosporangium sp. OZ121 | reverse complement strand
TCCTCGCGGTCCTGCGGGGCAGCGCGGTCAACCAGGACGGTGCGAGCAACGGCCTGACCGCGCCGAACGGTCCTTCGCAGCAGCGGGTGATCCGCCAGGCACTGGCGAACGCCGGTCTGTCGAGCGCGGATGTCGATGTGGTCGAGGCGCATGGCACGGGAACGGTGCTGGGTGACCCGATCGAGGCGCAGGCACTGCTGGCCACGTACGGTCAGGATCGTCCGGAGGACCGGCCGTTGTGGCTGGGCTCCATCAAGTCGAACATCGGTCACGCCCAGGCCGCCGCCGGGGTGAGCGGTGTGATCAAGATGGTGATGGCGCTGCGCAACGGCGTCATGCCGCGGACCCTGCACGCCGAGGAGCCCTCTCCGCACGTGGACTGGTCGGCCGGCGCCGTGGAACTGCTCACCGAGGCCCGTCCCTGGGACGTCGAGGACCGCCCGCGCCGGGCGGCGGTGTCGTCCTTCGGGATCAGCGGCACGAACGCGCACGTGATCATCGAGCAGGGTCCGGCGGTGGAGCC
>NZ_JBPXMC010000116.1:0-531 GCF_051918885.1 Streptosporangium sp. OZ121 | reverse complement strand
GTCGGCGAAGGCCTCGTTGACCACGTCCCAGGCGTAGATCTTGCCCTTGTAGTGGTTCATCACGCCGTTGATGTGGTTGATCATCGCCTGGCGCAGCGCGTTGCCCTCCATCGACCGCATCCAGTTCGGCTGCTGGTTGTGCCAGGCCAGGGTGTGCCCGCGTACCCGCTTGCCGTTCTGCACCGCCCAGTTGTAGATCCGGTCGCCGTTGGTGAAGTTGAACTGGTTCTGGTTCGGCTCGGTGGCGTCGATCTTCATCTCGTTCTCGGCCGTGATCATGTCGAACTCACGGTTGGCGATCGTCGTGTACTGCGAGTCGCCGAGCTTGCCGGCGGCGATCGCGGTGCCGAAGTAGCGTCCGCTCTGCTGGGCCGCCGCGCCGAGCGTGGACGCGGCGGCACTGGCGGAAGTGGTGCCCGCGGAGACCGGACCGTTCACCGCCGCGAGGGTGCCGAGCACGAGGGTGCCGAGGGCGCCGGCGACCAGAGCCCGGCGAAGACCGCCGAGGGGTCGCCGGGTGCCGGGCGGGGG
>NZ_JBPXMC010000115.1:0-533 GCF_051918885.1 Streptosporangium sp. OZ121 | reverse complement strand
CGATTGGGACGAAGTCGTAACAAGGTAGCCGTACCGGAAGGTGCGGCTGGATCACCTCCTTTCTAAGGAGCACCGGCCTTCACAGCGTGAGCTGTGGGGTCTACGCCGTGTTCGTGAGCGAACGTCTCACGCTCGGCACGCTCATTAGTGGAGCACTGGCTACTCGGGTCGGCGTGATCGCTGACCGGCTAGTACCGCCTCGCGGTCCTCTTCGGAGGGGTGTGGGGAGTGGGAAGGCCGGCATCAGGGGTCGGGCCGGGTCGAACACACTGTTGGGTCCTGAGGAAACGGACCATGGTCAGGGCTGCTGCCGGTTGGTGGTGGCCCTGGTGCCTGCCCCGGGTTCGGGGTGGGTGTCTGTTGGTGCCTCATGCGGGACCGGCCTCCTGTCAGACCAGCTCAGCGCTACACACCTGGTGGTGTGTTGGTGGTGGGTGTTGGTGGCGGAGCGGGTTTGGTCGCTGTTTGTTGTTTGAGATTTGCATAGTGGACGCGAGCATCTTTGTGGCCAAGTTTTTTAGGGCACACGGTGG
>NZ_JBPXMC010000114.1:0-556 GCF_051918885.1 Streptosporangium sp. OZ121 | reverse complement strand
GGGGGTGACGTGCCGGGGTTCATGATGGTCGGGGTCCATCCGGAGACCGGGCAGATGTTCGCGGTCAGCAACAACGACCCGGTCGGCTGGGGCGCCACCCCCTCCCACGACGGCATGAACGCCGCCAACCACCTGTGCCAGACCCAGGCCCGCAACACCCCCGTCGAGGTCCTGGAGGCGAGAACCGGGATGTTCTTCGAGCGGGTGGAGCTGCGGGAGGACTCCGGGGGTGCGGGGCGGTTCCGGGGTGGGGTGGGGCTGCGGCGTGACATCCGGTTCGTGGTGCCGGGGGAGTTCCTGTCGGTGATCAAGAAGACGCGGTCGCGGCCGTGGGCGCTGGAGGGCGGGCTGGAGCCCGAGCCCAACCAGGTGGTGGTCTTTCCCGGTACCGAGCGTGAGCGCCGGGTGAGCACGAAGCGGACCCGGGTGGAGGTCGGGGACCGGGTCACGTTGCTGACGGCCGGGGGCGGCGGGCACGGCGATCCGCGCGAGCGCGATCCCGAGCTGGTGCGCCGCGACGTCGCCGAGGGCTACGTCTCCCCCGACGCGGCCCGCC
>NZ_JBPXMC010000113.1:0-567 GCF_051918885.1 Streptosporangium sp. OZ121 | reverse complement strand
GCCCTTGTCGAAGCGCATGCCCTCGGTGAGCTCGAGCTCGAGGCCGAAGGTGTTGCTCTCCTCGACGGTGATGACGCCTTCCTTGCCGACCTTGTCCATCGCCTCGGCGATCATCTCGCCGATCTGCGGGTCGCCCGCGGAGATGGAGGCGGTGGAGGCGATCTGCGCCTTCGTCTCCACGTCCTTGGCGAGCTTGGACAGCTCCTCCGACACGCGCTCGACGGCGGCCTCGATGCCCTTCTTCAGCGACATCGGGTTGGCGCCGGCGGCGACGTTGCGAAGACCCTCACGGACGAGAGCCTGGGCGAGCACGGTGGCGGTGGTGGTGCCGTCACCCGCGACGTCGTCGGTCTTCTTGGCGACTTCCTTGACGAGCTCGGCCCCGATCTTCTCCCACGGGTCCTCGAGCTCGATCTCCTTGGCGATGGAGACACCGTCGTTGGTGATGGTGGGGGCGCCCCACTTCTTCTCCAGCACGACGTTACGGCCCTTGGGGCCGAGGGTCACCTTGACGGCGTCCGCGAGCTGGTTCATGCCGCGCTCGAGACCGCGCCGGGCGTCCTCGTT
>NZ_JBPXMC010000112.1:0-589 GCF_051918885.1 Streptosporangium sp. OZ121 | reverse complement strand
TGGTGTTGCGGGCCGGGGCCGAGGTGGGCCGGCCGCTGGTGCGGGAGCTGACGTTGCAGGCTCCGCTGGTGCTGCCCGTCGAGGGTGGGGTGCAGGTCCAGGTCGTCGTCGGCGCGCAGGAGGAGTCGGGCGGCAGGGCGGTCTCGATTCACTCGCGTCCGGAAAACGACGCCACGGCGCCGTGGACGGGCCATGCCGAGGGTCTGCTGAGCGCGGAGCCGCTGCCGGTGGCGGGGTTCGAGCTGGCGCAGTGGCCGCCGGCCGATGCGGTGGCGGTGGAGGTGGGCGATGCCTACGAGGTGTTGCTGGGCATGGGGTATGAGTACGGGCCGGTCTTCCAGGGGCTGAGGGCGGTCTGGCGGCGTGGTGAGGAGGTGTTCGCCGAGGTCGCGTTGCCCGAGCAGGCGCATGGGGACGCGGCGGGGTTCGGGGTGCATCCGGCGTTGCTGGACGCGGTGTTGCACGCGCCGTTGGTGGTCGGTGACGGGCAGACGGTGCTGCCGTTCTCCTGGGCGGGGGTGAGCCTGTATTCGGCCGGGGCGACCGAGGTACGGGCACGGATCTCGCCGGTGCGCGAGAACACGGTCGC
>NZ_JBPXMC010000111.1:0-595 GCF_051918885.1 Streptosporangium sp. OZ121 | reverse complement strand
TCTTCGAGTGAGTCTTGGAGTGAGTCTTCGAGGCAGGGGCTGGTCAACATGGCACCTCGGCTCCGCGGGGGCTTGAACACCTCTTACCTTGCGGGGGTGTTCTTTCATCGTGCTGCCGCCTATCTCACACGTTGCTGTCACGGCGTCACCGGGGTGACAGGCCGGGTGTGAGGGGCGGCGAGACACGGCGCGCGGGGGCGCAGGGTGCGCAGGGTGCGGGGCGGCGAGACGCGGCGCGGGGTGTGGTGGTGTGGGGGTGCGGGGCGGCGAGACGCGGCGCGGGGTGATGAGGGGGCGGGGTGGTCTCATCGCCGGTGGTCTCGCCGGGTGTTGGTCTGTCGTGCGGTTGTATGGTGCCGGGTTTCGGTGTTGGTGGTGGTGCCAGTCTGGGGGCCGGTGGCGGGTCTTTGTGGTTTGAGAGCGGGGGTGTTGTCATAGCGTGGCCCACAACGCGGGCGGGGTGAGCGCGGTTTCGGTCAGGATGGCGGCGATCCGTGGCCTGAGGTCCCCCCCGTATCCACCACCCGCCCCCCGAACCGCCTCCTGAGCGAGTGTGTTCAGGATGCGCAGCGCCGGCTTCTTGGCCGAAGGAGCG
>NZ_JBPXMC010000110.1:0-647 GCF_051918885.1 Streptosporangium sp. OZ121 | reverse complement strand
TTCAATTCGCGGATGCCGGATCTGGTGATCGGTGATCTGAACGCGCAGGTCGCCGCGCTGCGCACCGGCGAGCGCCGCGTCCGCGAGCTCTACGCCCGCTACGGCGCGGCCGTCGTCGAGTCCGTCGTCGAGACCGTGGTCGCCACCGCCGCCGAGTCCGCCGCCGAGGCCGTCGCCCGTCTCCCGCAGGGCTCGTGGACGGCGGTCGACTGGCTGGACGACGACGGCGTCACAGAGGACCCGGTCCGCATGCAGGTCACCGTCACCGTCGCCGACGGCACCTTCACCGTCGACTTCGCCGGATCGTCATGCGCGACCGCGGGGCCGGTCAACCTCCCGTTCGGCGCGACCATCGCGACCTGCCGGGTCGCGTTCAAGGCGATCACCACGCCGGGGGAGCAGACCAACGCCGGGCACTTCGCCCCGCTGGAGGTGCGGGCCGAGCCGGGCACGCTCTTCCACGCCGCCTACCCGGCGGCGACCTTCACCCAGTGGACGGGGACGGTCGCCCTGGAGCTGATCTACAAGGCGCTGGCGCAGGGGATGCCGGACCGTTTGCCCGCCTCGTCCGGGGGTGACGTGCCGGGGTTCATGATGGTCGGGGTCCATCCGGAGACCGGGCAGATGTTCGCGGTCAGCAACAACGA
>NZ_JBPXMC010000109.1:0-647 GCF_051918885.1 Streptosporangium sp. OZ121 | reverse complement strand
GCCACGTGAGCGGCGGCGATCTCCCCCACCGAGTGACCCACCAGCACGTCCGGGGTGACACCGAGTGAGATGAGCAGCCGATACAGAGCCACCTCGAAGGCGAACAGCGCCGGCTGGGTCATCCCCGTCTCACCGAGCACACCATCGGGATCGGAGAACATCGCCTCACGCACCGACCCCGGCAACAACGCGCAGATCTCGTCCAAAGCTTCGGCGAACACCGGGAACGCCGCCGCGAGTTCACGGCCCATCCCCACCCGCTGGCTGCCCTGACCGGCGAACAGCATCGCCAGCCTGCCGCCACCGGCCGCCGCGGCTTCCGGCGTCGTCGTACCGTCGGCCAGGGCGCGCAGGCCCGCCACCAGCTCGGCCCGATCGGCACCGACCACCACCGCGCGCTGCTCCAGCAGCGCTCTACCACTCGCCAGCGTCCAGCCGATGTCAGCCGCGTCCAGCTCCGGCCGCTCCTCCACCCACGACGCGAGCTGCCCGGCCTGCGCCCGCAGCGCCTCGGGAGTCTTGGCCGAGACCAGCCATGGCGTCACCGGCAGCTCGGCGCCGGAGGGCTCCGGCTCCACCGCCGGACCCTGCTCGATGATCACGTGCGCGTTCGTGCCGCTGATCCCGAAGGACGACACCGCCGCCCG
>NZ_JBPXMC010000108.1:0-647 GCF_051918885.1 Streptosporangium sp. OZ121 | reverse complement strand
CGGCGGGTTTGGTGATGGTGTCGGTGTCCAGGGTGACGGCGCCGTTGCGGGCCAGGACGCGGCCGTTCACGCTCACCCCGGTGGTCACGGTGATCGAGGTCAGCGCCAGGACGTTGCCGGCCAAACTCGAACCGGTCCCCAACGTGGCCGAACTGCCGACCTGCCAGAAGACGTTGCGCGCCTGGGCACCACCGGTCAGCACCACCGTGCTCGCCGAGGCGGTGATGAGCGTCGACGCCGCCTGGAACACGAACACCGCGCCCGAATCACCCTGAGCGTCCAGGGTCAGCGTGCCGGTGATACCGAACGTGCCCGCGGCGGAGGTGTACACACCCGGCGTCACCGTCGTCCCGCCCAGCTCCGTCCCCACCGTGGCCGAGGGAGTACGCGAGGCCGCATCGTTGTAAGCGGCCACCAGATCCACCTTGGCCTGCGCCGCGACCGCGTCGGCCGCATGGATCGCACCGTTCACCGTCCCCGGCGGAAACCCCGTCACCGCCGTCCCCGGACTCAACCCCAGACCACCGGTGACGACCGTGGCACCGGTATTGGTGACCGTACTACCCGCCAGAACCGCGAAGGCCCCCGCCGTACCCAGACCCACCGGCGCCACCTCCGCGCCCGCGGCACCAGGCACCGCGACCACA
>NZ_JBPXMC010000107.1:0-647 GCF_051918885.1 Streptosporangium sp. OZ121 | reverse complement strand
TTCAATTCGCGGATGCCGGATCTGGTGATCGGTGATCTGAACGCGCAGGTCGCCGCGCTGCGCACCGGCGAGCGCCGGTTCCTGGAGATCCTGGAGAAGTTCGGCAGGCCGACCGTGGACGCCGCGGTCCGGCGGATGGTCGAGGACGGCGAGGCGCGCACCCGCGCCGCCCTCGCCGAGCTGCCGCAGGGCTCGTGGACGGCGGTCGACTGGCTGGACGACGACGGGATCACCGAGGACCCGGTCCGCATGCAGGTCACCGTCACCGTCGCCGACGGCACCTTCACGGTCGACTTCGCCGGTTCCTCGCCCGCCGTGCCCGGTCCCGTCAACATGCCGTTCGGCGCGACCATCGCGATCTGCAAGGTCGTCCTCAAGGCGCTCACCTCGCCCGACGAGCCGTCCAACTTCGGCACGACCGTTCCCCTGGAGGTACGGGCCGAGCCGGGCACGCTCTTCCACGCCGTCTACCCGCAGCCGACGTTCACCCTCTGGACCGGCATCGTCGCGGTCGAGCTCATCCTGAAGGCGCTGGCGCAGGGGATGCCGGACCGGCTGCCGGCCTCCTCGGGGGGTGACGTGCCGGGGTTCATGATGGTCGGGGTCCATCCGGAGACCGGGCAGATGTTCGCGGTCAGCAACAACGA
>NZ_JBPXMC010000106.1:0-649 GCF_051918885.1 Streptosporangium sp. OZ121 | reverse complement strand
CCGGCGCCCCCACCACCCACCCGGCCACCACCCCCGCCGCCCTGGCCTACCGCGCCGCCTACAACGTCAAAGACCTGGTCGGCGGCTTCGGCATGGGCGACATCGACATCCAGCTGGTGCCACCCGGCACGAAGAGCCGATACAGAGACTTGCTACGGACCATTGAGCTGGAGCGGGACCGGGCCGGCACCGGGGTGGCCGAGCACGAGGTGAGCCACGCCTTCATGCACCACCTGTACGACGAGAACTACTTCGATTTTTACTCCCCGAAATGCGGGGCCCATTACTTCATCGAGCCCTTCCCCGAGGCCAGCTGCGCTCTGTCAGAGGGTTTCGCGCACTGGCTGGCACTGGCCGCCGAGAACGGCCACGGTCGTAGCGGCAACGCTTACCTGCTCAACGGAAAGAACTCGTGGTTGAACCTCGAGCGCTGCGAGTTCAGTGATGGCGCCAGCAGCATCTTTTGTCAGAAGGGCGGCGAGAAGGTCGAAGGACGGATCGCCGGCGCCCTGTGGGATCTCTATGACTCGACCGAGGCCCTCTCACCGGTCAACGGTGGTTTCAGCGAGAACTCCAGCCACTCCCTGGCCACGATCGTCGAAACGTTCCGGCGGCACGAGCCGCTCACCTTCACCGAGTTCTGGAACGC
>NZ_JBPXMC010000105.1:0-649 GCF_051918885.1 Streptosporangium sp. OZ121 | reverse complement strand
CCGGCGCCCCCACCACCCACCCGGCCACCACCCCCGCCGCCCTGGCCTACCGCGCCGCCTACAACGTCAAAGACCTGGTCGGCGGCTTCGGCATGGGCGACATCGACATCCAGCTGGTGCCACCCGGCACGAAGAGCACCTACAGCGCTTTGCTCCGATCCATTGATCTGGAGCGGGACCGGGCCGGCACCGGGGTGGCCGAGCACGAGGTGGGCCACGCCTTCATGCACCACCTGTACGGCGAGGACTTCTTCGAACTCGCCGACGACGAATGCCTTGATCATAGCTTCATGAAACCCTCCCCCCTAGCCGGCTGCGCTCTGGTGGAGGGTTTCGCGCACTGGCTGGCCCTGGCCGCCGAGAACGGTCACGGTCGTAGCGGCAACGCTTACCTGCTCAACGGCTCGAACGTGTGGTTGAACCTCGAGCGCTGCGAGATCAGCGTGGACGACAAGAGCGGCTATTGCCATGAGGAGGGCGAGAAGGTCGAAGCACGGGTCGCGGGCGCCCTGTGGGATCTGTATGACTCGGGCGAGGCCCTCTCACCGGTCAACGGTGGTTTCAGCGAGAGTTCCAGCCACTCCCTGGCCACGATCGTCGAAACGTTCCGGCGGCACGAGCCGCTCACCTTCACCGAGTTCTGGAACGC
>NZ_JBPXMC010000104.1:0-666 GCF_051918885.1 Streptosporangium sp. OZ121 | reverse complement strand
GAGTGTGCATTCCTGCGCAGAAGGAAGCGTCGACTGTTTCTAGTGTCCGTGGTGTCCGAACGGCACGACCCCTCACCACCCGCACAGGAGCATGACGATGAGCACCACGCGCACCCTTCTCGCCGGAGCGGCCCTGGCCGGTTCCCTGCTGGCCGGCATCGCCGCGGCCCCCGCCGCCTCCGCCGCCACCGCCACCGCCGCCTCGGCCACGGTCGCCACGCAGCAGGCACAGACCTCTGGCAAGCACTTCTTCGGCCCCTACTACTCCGGGTACGGCCGCGGCGAGGACTTCGCCCACCGCTCTTACTTCAAGGGCTACTGGACCAAGGACAACGGCCGCTACTGGTTCTACGGCGACCTGTTCGACCGTGACCGCGACCGCTCCTACAGCTACGTGTGGTTCAAGTGGCACGACCGCTTCGGCTTCCACACCAAGGTCTTCAAGACCCGCGGCCACGGCGACATCGACCGCTTCGGCGGCTTCAAGAAGAGCAACGGCTTCGACGACTTCAAGATCCGCGTCTGCGAGGGCACCGACAAGTTCGACGACTGCGGCCGCTGGGGCGACGCCTTCTAACCCCCACCCGCACACCGACCCGACACCGACCCGATCGGTCTCCCACGCTCGAACCCGGCCGGCTCCCCAGGGGGCCGGCTTCGTGCTGT
>NZ_JBPXMC010000103.1:0-666 GCF_051918885.1 Streptosporangium sp. OZ121 | reverse complement strand
GCGGTCGGTGTTCGGTTCGGAGGGCACGGTGCTGGTCACCGGCGGCACCGGCGGGCTGGGCGCGGTCGTGGCCAAACACCTGGCCACCACCCACCAGGTCAAACACCTGCTGCTGGTCAGCCGACGCGGAAGCGAAGCGCCCGGCGCCGCCGACCTGGCCGCCGAACTGACCGAACTCGGCGCCACGGTCACGATCGAAGCCTGCGACGTCGGCGACCGCGAGCACCTGACACACCTGCTCGCCTCGATCCCACCGGGGCACCCCCTGACCGGCATCGTGCACACCGCCGGAGTGCTGGACGACGGCATCGTGGCCTCCCTCACCCCCGAACGCATCGACGCCGTCCTGCGACCCAAGGCCGACGCCGCCCGCCACCTGCACGAACTGACCCAAGACCTGAACCTGTCGGCCTTCGTGCTGTTCTCCTCCCTGGCCGGAGTCCTGGGCAGCGCCGGCCAGGCCGGCTACGGCGCCGCCAACGCCTACCTCGACGCCCTGGCCCACCACCGCCACGCCCAAGGCCTGGCCGCCACCTCACTGGCCTGGGGACTATGGGCCTCCGGCGGCATGGCAGGCGACCTCGGCGAAGCCGACCTGCGACGGATGGAACGAGCGGGCGTCAAACCCCTGTCCATCCCCGACGGACTCGCCCTGCTCGACGCCGC
>NZ_JBPXMC010000102.1:0-671 GCF_051918885.1 Streptosporangium sp. OZ121 | reverse complement strand
CGAAGGACCGTTCGGCGCGGTCAGGCCGTTGCTCGCACCGTCCTGGTTGACCGCGCTGCCCCGCAGGACCGCGAGGATCTGGTGACCGTTGCGCCGGGCGTCCGACAACCGCTCGACCAGCAGTACACCGATGCCTTCTCCCCAGCCGGTGCCGTCGGCCTCCGCGGAGAACGCCTTGCACCGCCCGTCCACCGACAGGCCACGCTGCCGCGAGAACTCGACGAAGGTACTCGGCGTGGCCATCACCGTGACGCCGCCCGCCAAGGCCAGGTCGCACTCGCCCGAGCGCAGCGACTGTGCCGCCCAGTGCAGCGCCACCAGCGACGACGAGCACGCCGTGTCGACCGTGACCGCCGGACCCTCCAGGCCCAGGGCGTACGACACCCGGCCCGAGGCGACACTGCCCGAGCTGCCGGTACCGATCAGGCCTTCCAGCTCGCCCGGTGCGTCAGAGAGCTGGGGCGCGTAGTCGTGGTACATCACCCCGGCGAAGACACCCGTACGGCTGCCGCGCAGCCGATCGGGATTCATTCCCGCCCGCTCGATCGCCTCCCACGACGCCTCCAGCAGCAGCCGCTGCTGCGGGTCCATCGCGAGCGCCTCACGCGGCGAGATCCCGAAGAACCCGGGGTCGAACTCGGCGGCCTCGTACAGGAACCCGCCATGCCTGG
>NZ_JBPXMC010000101.1:0-698 GCF_051918885.1 Streptosporangium sp. OZ121 | reverse complement strand
GGCCCCGACGGGGTGCGCATGGCGGTGAGCGTGCCGGGTGCGGGCAGGAAGTTGCGGCCGGCGTCCTCGGCGTTGATGCGGAACTCGATCGAGTGGCCGCGCACCGCCGGGTCGGTGTAGCCCAGCGGTTCTCCGTCGGCGACGCGGAACATCTCCCGTACCAGGTCGATGCCCGTCACCTCCTCGGAGACCGGGTGCTCGACCTGCAGGCGGGTGTTGACCTCCAGGAAGGAGATCGTGCCGTCCTGGCCCACCAGGAACTCGCACGTGCCCGCCCCGACGTAGCCCGCCTCGCGCAGGATCGCCTTGGAGCCGGTGTAGAGGATCTCGAGCTGCTCGGGCGACAGGAACGGCGCCGGGGCCTCCTCGACCAGCTTCTGGTGGCGCCGCTGCAGCGAGCAGTCGCGGGTGGACACCACGACCACGGTGCCGTGGGCGTCGGCCAGGCACTGGGTCTCCACGTGCCGCGGCCGGTCGAGATAGCGCTCGACGAAGCACTCGCCCCTGCCGAACGCGGTGACGGCCTCGCGGACCGCGCTGTCATACAGGTCCGGGATCTCCTCCAGGGTGCGCGCGACCTTCAGCCCGCGCCCGCCGCCGCCGTACGCGGCCTTGATCGCGATCGGCAGGCCGTGCTCGCGCGCGAAGGCGACGACCTCCTCGCTCCCGGAGACCGGATCCCTGGTGCCCGCCACCAG
>NZ_JBPXMC010000100.1:0-733 GCF_051918885.1 Streptosporangium sp. OZ121 | reverse complement strand
TGGAGGGGATCGATCATCCGTTGCTGAGTGCGGTGACGGAGGTCGCCGGTGGTGAGTCGGTGGTCTTCAGCGGTCGTCTGTCGGTGGCCGCGCAGCCGTGGCTGGCCGATCACGTGGTCAACGGGACGGTGATCGTGCCGGGGACGGCGTTGGTGGAGCTGGCGGGCCGGGCGGGTGAGGAGCTGGGTTGTGCGCTGGTGCGGGAGCTGACGTTGCAGGCTCCGCTGGTGCTGGCGGACGAGGGTGGCGTGCGGGTGCAGGTGCTGGTCGGCGCGCTCCAGGAATCAGGGGCCCGCTCGGTGGCGATCCACTCGCGAGCCCATGACGCGCAAGACTGGACGCTGCACGCGCAGGGCGAACTCGCCGAGCAGACGACCGAGCCGGGTTTCGCGGTGGCGGTGTGGCCGCCGGCCGACGCGGTCGCGGTCGCGGTGGAGGACCTGTACGAGCGTCTGGGTGAGATCGGCCTGGAGTACGGCCCCACCTTCCAGGGACTGGCACGGGCATGGGTGCGACCCGGGGAAGTACTCGCCGAGATCGTGCTGCCCGAGCAGGCACACGCCGACGCAGCACGCTTCGGCGTGCACCCGGCCCTGCTGGACGCGGCGTTGCACGCCAGCGCGCTGGGTGATCTGTTGCCCGCTCCGGAGCCGGGGCGGCCGTATCTGCCGTTCGCCTGGAACGGGGTGTCGGTCCACGCGGTCGGCGCCACCACCCTGCGCGTCAGGGCGAC
>NZ_JBPXMC010000099.1:0-817 GCF_051918885.1 Streptosporangium sp. OZ121 | reverse complement strand
TTCCGCTCGGTCGCGGTCAAGGCGCCGGGCTTCGGTGACCGCCGCAAGGCCATGCTGGGCGACATCGGCATCCTGACCGGTGCCCAGGTCATCAGCGAGGACCTCGGCCTGAAGCTGGAGTCCACCACCCTGGACCAGCTGGGTCGCGCCCGCCAGGTCATCGTCACCAAGGACGAGACCACCATCGTCGACGGTGCCGGCGACGCCGAGCAGATCGCCGGCCGGGTCAACCAGATCCGCGCCGAGATCGACAACACCGACTCCGACTACGACCGCGAGAAGCTCCAGGAGCGTCTGGCCAAGCTGGCCGGCGGCGTGGCCGTCATCAAGGCCGGCGCCGCCACCGAGGTCGAGCTCAAGGAGCGCAAGCACCGCATCGAGGACGCCGTGCGCAACGCCAAGGCGGCCGTCGAGGAGGGCATCGTCCCCGGCGGCGGCGTGGCGCTGCTGCAGGCCGGCGCCAAGGCCTTCGACAAGCTGGAGCTGTTCGGCGACGAGGCCACCGGCGCCGCGATCGTCAAGAAGGCGCTGGAGGAGCCCCTCAAGCAGATCGCCGTCAACGCCGGCCTCGAGGGCGGCGTCGTGGTGGAGAAGGTGCGCAACCTTCCCCCGGGCGAGGGCCTCAACGCCGCCACCGGCGAGTACGTCAACCTGTTCGAGACGGGCATCATCGACCCGGCCAAGGTGACGCGTTCGGCGCTGCAGAACGCGGCGTCCATCGCGGCGCTGTTCCTCACCACCGAGGCCGTCATCGCCGAGAAGCCCGAGAAGGCCGGAGCCGCCCCCGCCATGCCCGGCGGCGGCGACATGGACTTCT
>NZ_JBPXMC010000098.1:0-829 GCF_051918885.1 Streptosporangium sp. OZ121 | reverse complement strand
GCGCTCTCTCCATCAGCGTGCCGGGCACCGCGAACCTGGGATCCGTGGTGGCCGGAAGCCCCACCGTGTCGGCTCAGCTCGGTGACGTCACCGTGGACGACGCCCGTGACTCCCTCGACGCCTCCTGGATCGCGACGGTCAACGCGACGGACTTCACCACCGGTGGCGCCACCGCGCCCGAGACCATCCCGAAGGAGTCCATCACCTACTCGCCGGGCCCTGCCACGGCCACGACCGGCGACGCGACGTTCACCCCCGGGACCACCGGAGACCTCGGCTCCACCCGCACCGCCTTCTCCGCCTCCGACGGCACCGGGAACAACTCCGCCACCTGGAACCCGACGATCACCGTGACGCTGCCCCCTCAGGTGATCGCCGGGACCTACAGTGCCGTCGTCACCCACTCGGTCAGCTAGGACCGGGCGGGGTCGGAAACCTGATCAGACGGACGGGGAACGCGTGCCGTCGGCGGCCTCCCTCTCCGTGGCGGCGGCCTTCCTCGCCTTGGCTCTCGCCGTGCGCGAGAGGGCGAGCCCGACGCGCTGGACCAGTGCCGGCGAGACGCTGGGATTCAGCAGGGGCGCGCCCAGGAAGACGGAGAAGATCCGGTGCGTGCCCCTGGGAAGTCCCATGACGCCCAGGACGGCCTTGCCGTTGACGATCCACGCCGTGCCCAGGACCGCTCCGGCGGTGACGAAGACGACCCGGCCGGTGGGGACGGTCGCGTTCGAGGACCTCACGGTCGCGGTGAACACGACCGGGCCGGTTCCCGAGACGCGCGACGAGGTCAGCGTGGTGGTCGGGGCCGGGAGGGCGGGCTGGGGCGTGT
>NZ_JBPXMC010000097.1:0-896 GCF_051918885.1 Streptosporangium sp. OZ121 | reverse complement strand
CTCGGCCTGGTGGTCGCGCTGGTGCTGCTGGCCGTGGTGGGTCTGGTCACGGTGCCCGACACCTTCGCCACGACCTCCAACATGGTGAGCATCCTGTCGCTGGCCGCGACCATCGGGGTGATCACCGTCGGCATGACGTTCGTGATCATCGGTGGGGGCATCGACCTGTCGGTGGGCGCGATCATGGCGCTGGCGTCGGTGTGGGCGACCACCCTGGCCACCCAGTCCTACGGCCCGTTCGTGATGATCCTGTGCGCGGTGCTGGTCGGCACCGGCGCGGGCCTGGTCAACGGCCTGCTGATCTCCTACGGGCGGATGGTGGCGTTCATCGCCACGCTGGCGATGCTGGTGGCCGCCCGGGGTCTGGCGCAGCGGATGTCGGACCGGCGCACCCAGCTGGTGCAGCAGGGCAACGAGATGATCGTGGAGCTGTCGACCAGCCGGGTGCTGGGCATCCCGGTGCTGGTCTACATCTTCGTGCTGGTGGTGATCGCCGGATGGGTGCTGCTGAACCGCACCACCTTCGGCCGGCGCACCTACGCGGTGGGCGGTAACCCCGAGGCGGCCCGGCTGGCCGGTATCGACGTGCGCCGCCACACCGTGATGCTGTACGCGCTGTCGGGGCTGTGCTGCGGCATCGCGGCGGTGCTGATCATGGCCAGGACCACGACGGGCTCCTCCACGCACGGTGATCTGTACGAGCTGGACGCGATCGCCGCGGTCATCATCGGCGGCACGCTGCTGACCGGCGGGCGCGGGTCGATCATCGGGTCGATCCTGGGTCTGCTGATCTTCACCGTGATCACGAACCTGTTCATCCTCAACGGGCTCAACACCAGCGACCAGCTGGTGGCCAAGGGCCTGATCATCGTGGTGGCCGTGCTGCTCCAGCGGCG
>NZ_JBPXMC010000096.1:0-928 GCF_051918885.1 Streptosporangium sp. OZ121 | reverse complement strand
TCGTCCGCCGGTGTGGAGGCCGGTTCGGAGGGTGGTGTCGAGCGGGTTCGTGTGGGGGTGGCGGTGGGTGCGGTGCCGTTGGAGGCGCCGGTGGTGGTGGAGTCGGGTTCGTCGGCGTATGTGATCTTCACGTCGGGGTCGACGGGGGAGCCGAAGGGTGTGGAGGTGTCGCATCGGGCGGCGTTGAACACGGTGGTGGACGTCAACGGTCGGTTCGGGGTGGGGGAGTCGGATCGGGTGCTGGCGTTGTCGGCGCTGGACTTCGACCTGTCGGTCTGGGACCTGTTCGGCCTGCTGGGAGCCGGAGGCTCCGTCGTCCTGCCCGCCGAGGGCGAGCGACGCGACCCGGATCGCTGGGTCGCCCTGATGGAGGCGCACGGGGTGACGGTGTGGAACACGGTCCCGGCGTTGCTGGACATGTTGCTGGTGGCCGAGCCGGAGCGGTTGCCGGGTGGGTTGCGGCTGGCGTTGTTGTCGGGTGACTGGGTGGGGCTGGATCTGCCGGGCCGGTTGCGGGCGGCGGCGCCGGGGTGCCGGCTGGTGGCGTTGGGGGGTGCGACGGAGGCGGCGATCTGGTCGAACTTCTTCGAGGTGCCGGCGTCGGTGCCGTCGTGGTGGCGGTCGGTGCCCTATGGGAGGCCGCTGGCGAACCAGTGTTTCCGGGTGGTGGACGGGCGGGGGCGTGACTGCCCGGACTGGGTGGCGGGGGAGTTGTGGATCGGTGGCGCGGGGGTGGCGAAGGGGTATCGGGGCGATGCCGAGACCACGGCGGCGAAGTTCGTCGAGGTGGATGGGGTGCGCTGGTATCGCACCGGTGACATGGGCCGGTACTGGCCCGACGGCACGTTGGAGTTCCTGGGCCGGGTGGATCACCAGGTCAAGGTCCGCGGGCACCGCATCGAACTCGGCGAGATCGAAACCGCCCTGC
>NZ_JBPXMC010000095.1:0-938 GCF_051918885.1 Streptosporangium sp. OZ121 | reverse complement strand
TCGACCTACCGCTGGAACTCCACCGGCGTGCTGGCGAACCCGAAGTCGGGCTGGGTCTCGCTCAAGGACTTCACCGTCGCCCCCTACAACGGCAGGCAACTCGTCTACGCCACCACCCACGACTTCGGCACCAGCTGGGGATCGATGAACTTCGGCCTGTTCACCAACTACTCGGAGATGGCCACGGCCAGCCAGAACACCATGTCCTCCGGCACCGTGGCGCCCAGCCTGTTCTACTTCGCCCCCCGGAACATCTGGGTACTCGCCTACCAGTGGGGCGGACCCGCCTTCTCCTACCGCACCTCCAGCGACCCCACCAACCCCAACGGCTGGTCCTCCCCCCAGACCCTCTTCTCCGGAAGCATCACCGGCTCCCAGACCGGACCCATCGACCAGGCCGTCATCGGCGACGACACCAACATGTACCTGTTCTTCGCCGGCGACAACGGCAAGATCTACCGGGCCAGCATGCCCATCGGCAACTTCCCCGGCAGCTTCGGCTCCACCTCCACCGTCATCATGAGCGACACCACCAACAACCTCTTCGAAGCCGTCCAGGTCTACAAGCTCCAGGGCCAGAACCGCTACCTCATGATCGTCGAAGCGATCGGCTCCCAGGGACGCTACTTCCGCTCCTTCACCGCCACCAGCCTCAACGGCACCTGGACCCCGAACGCCACCAGCGAGAGCAACCCCTTCGCCGGCAAGGCCAACAGCGGCGCCACCTGGACCAACGACATCAGCCACGGCGAACTGCTGCGCACCAGCGCCGACCAGACCATGACCGTCGACCCCTGCAACCTCCAACTGCTCTACCAGGGCCGCAACCCCAACTCCAACGGCGTCGACTACGGCCTCCTGCCCTACCGGCCCGGCCTGCTCACACTCCAGCGCTAAGGCACATGGACCCGCTGACCCAGACCGGCTCCACCTGCTGA
>NZ_JBPXMC010000094.1:0-971 GCF_051918885.1 Streptosporangium sp. OZ121 | reverse complement strand
AAGACGGTGTTCGTCTTTCCCGGTCAGGGGTCGCAGTGGCTGGGGATGGGGGTTGAGCTGCTGGAGTCGTCGGCGGTGTTCGCGGCGCGGATGGCGGAGTGTGAGGCGGCGCTGTCGGGGTTCGTGGACTGGTCGCTGACCGGGGTGCTGCGGGCCGAGGAGGGCCAGCCGGGCTTTGATCGGGTGGATGTGGTCCAGCCGGTGTTGTGGGCGGTGATGGTCTCGCTGGCGGAGGTGTGGCGTTCGCTGGGGGTGGAGCCGGCGGCGGTGGTGGGCCATTCCCAAGGTGAGATCGCGGCCGCGGTGGTGGCGGGTGCGTTGTCGCTGGAGGACGGTGCGCGGGTGGTGGCGTTGCGCAGCCGGGCGATCGTGGCGTTGGCGGGCCGGGGCGGGATGGTGTCGGTTCCGTTGCCGTCGGCGCAGGTGGCCGAGCGGCTGGCCGGGCTGGACGGGCGGGTGTCGGTGGCGGCGGTCAACGGCCCTGCGTCGACGGTGATCTCCGGTGAGGTGGACGCGCTGGATGGGTTGCTGGCCGAGTACGAGCTGGCGGGGGTGCGGGCCAAGCGGATCGAGGTGGATTACGCCTCGCATTCGGCGTATGTGGCGGCGATCGAGGATGAGCTGGCCGCGTTGCTGGCGCCGGTGGTGCCGCGTATCGGGCGTACTGCGTGGTATTCGACGGTGCGGGGGTGCTGGCTGGAGGGTGTGGAGGCCGGCGCGGCGTACTGGTATGAGAATCTGCGCGAGACGGTGGGGTTCGGTCCGGCGGTGGAGGTGCTGGCGGGCGAGGGGTTCCGGTTCTTCGTGGAGTGCAGTGCGCATCCGGTGTTGCGGATCGGGGTGCTGGAGAGTGTGGAGGCGGCCGGGGTCGCGGATGCCTGTGTGGTGGTGGGCACGTTGCGGCGTGATGACGGTGGGGTGCGCCGGTTGTGGACGAGCGCGGCCGAGGTGTGGGTGCGCGGCGGGGAGGT
>NZ_JBPXMC010000093.1:0-991 GCF_051918885.1 Streptosporangium sp. OZ121 | reverse complement strand
GTCGAGGCACCCGAGGAATAGACCAACCCCACCCCCGGGGTGCGGCCCTTACGCGCCGGCGGCACCTCGAACGGGTAAGAATGGGTGTAATCACCGCTCCTGCCCGCTTGCCCGGCCCCACCACCCAGCTCCACCGCACCCGGCGCCTGCGCCAGCAACGCCGCGGCGTTCCCCGGCCGCACCGCATCCGCCAGAGCGGGCGAAACCGACACCCCCACCAGCAGGCTCGCCCCCACCAAGGACGCGACACAACCGGCCAGCGCCTTACGGCCACCGCGCCCCCACTGCCTTATGAGTGACTGGCCCCTATAAGCCGATTTCAACCCGATGAACACGGCGACCCCGATTCGGACGGCATCCTGGAGCCCGCGTAAAACAGCGGACTCGCTCAAGAATGGCCACCCGGCCTGTCACCAGACCTTCACTCACCTACGATCTACCTTTTAACAAGCTCCCACCCTCACCAGAGCACAGCACCCCCATCGTCGATGGCGGTTGTCCGGGCCGTTGGGACAACTCACGTACTGGTATCGAGTGACCGCTGAAATCTCGCTCTGTTCGGCCAGGTCAATACCGGGATCCGAAGGTATTCCACGAGTCATCCTCGGCGGTGGGCGAGGAACCGGGCCGCCGCACGTCCATGGCGACAGCCCGGCTGGGTATGAGGCGGATTCACTTCACGGCCGGTGGCCGGTCTCGTGCCGCTCCGCTGTGGTGTCGTCAGTCCTGGTGGGGGGCGACGATGACCGCGTCGGCCAGCAGGCTTTCCGCCACGGCGTCACCGGGGACGGCGGGTCCGTTGAGCAGGCGCAGCTGGACGTCGGTGTCGTGGAGCAGTTCGAAGCCGTACTTGCCGAGGTTGATCCAGGTGTCGTTGGCGGCGGTGTGGTCCAGGGTGACGGTCTCCACACCGGAGCTGGTGGTGATCTCGTAGGTGGCCCGGGAGTCGTTGTGGACGGTGCCTCGCGGCAGGCGCACCCAGATGTCGTAC
>NZ_JBPXMC010000092.1:0-1016 GCF_051918885.1 Streptosporangium sp. OZ121 | reverse complement strand
CAGTGAGATGATCTCAGCGAAATAGTTCGGACGATTGGGATTTCTTGGATGCTGCCGGTGGCGTTCCGGGCTTTTCGGGAGGAGTCGCCGAAGCCTGGAAACAGACGTGGAGCCCCCGGTAGAAGAGCTCTCACCACAAGAAATCTCAGCCTCCGGAAGGCTCCACGTGATTGCTCATCGTGCCACGCTCGATGTCTCCCGCGCACTCGTTCACCACCTCGCCCGGCTCCTGCGCAACGAACGCCGGCTGCGCGGCACCCCCACCGGCAGCCGAGCCCTGAGCCCGTTTCGGCAGGCGGTCCTGGTGCTGCGCTGGTTCCGAGGCGAGCACGACATCCCCAAACTCGGCCGCGACCATCGCGTCTCCCGAGCCACTGCCTACCGCTACCTCCACGAAGGCATCGACATTCTCGCAGCTCAAGCGCCAGATCTACACGAAGCTCTCGACCGCGCCCACACCGAGGGACTGGCGTATGTGATCCTGGACGGCACGCTGATCCCCATCGACCGCTGCGCCGAACAGACCACCAGCGTCAAGGGCGAACCCATCGACACCTGGTACTCCGGAAAGGCCCACCAGCACGCCGGCAACCTCCAAGCACTGTCGGCACCCGGTGGGCTGCCGTTGTGGATCGCCGAGGTCGAACCCGGCTCCGTCCACGATCTCACCGCTGCCCGCGCACAGGTTCTGGGCGCGTTGTACGCCGCAGTCGCACGCGGCCTGCCCACCCTCGCCGACAGCGGCTACGACGGCGCCGGAATCGGCATTCACACGCCGATCAGACAGCCCGAAGGAAACCAGATCCTCAGCCCGGACAACCGCACCTACAACCGGCTTCTACGCGCCTTGCGCTGTATCGGCGAGCGCGGGTTCGCCCTGCCCAAGGGCCGCTGGCGGACCCTCCAGCACATCACCGTCAGTCCCAGCCGAATCGGCGCCATCGCTCGCGCGGCGCTTGTCCTCACCCATTTCGAGCACAGTTATCTACCGGCTATTCGCTGAGATCACGTCAGTG
>NZ_JBPXMC010000091.1:0-1026 GCF_051918885.1 Streptosporangium sp. OZ121 | reverse complement strand
AAGACTCACTCGAAGAGCGCTTCCACCGCCGAGACCAGCACGCGTTCACCGAAATCTTCGAACGCTACTCCGGCCCCATGTTCGCCACCGCACTGAGCATGCTCGGCCACCGGGAACTGGCCGCCGACGCCGTCCAGGAAGCCTTCATCAAAATCTGGCAGGCCGCCGACACCTACGACACCACCCGCGACCTCCAACCCTGGCTGTTCACCATCACCCGCCGCACCGCCATCGACATCTACCGCAAAACCCGCACCACCCCCCTCACCCTCGACGCCCTCGGCGACACCGGCCTGACCACACCCCCACCCTCCCTCGAACGCACCTGGCTCATCTGGCAGGTCAACAAAGCCCTCCACAAACTCCACCACCTCGAACGCGAAATCCTCCACCTCGCCTACTACCAACAAATGACCCAAACAGAAATCAGCCACACCCTCAACATCCCCATCGGCACCGTCAAAAGCCGCACCTTCCGCGCCCAACGCCACCTCGCCGAACTCCTCCACCCCCACCTCGACCACCCCTGACCCCACCCCCAACCACCCCCAAACCAAAGCCCCAACCACCAACCACCCCCAACCAACATCAAAACCACGACAAGGCCAGATCACGGCCCCAACCGGGCCGTGGCCACCACCTGCCCCGACGACCCCGGCCCCGCCCCCCGCCTCTGCACCGTGATCGTCATCACCGGATAATCCTCAACCCCCACCCCCGACCACAACACCACCGGCTCCGCACCACCACGCCCATGAAACGTCCCGACCGCCACCGCCTCAGAACCCCCCCGCACCCACCCCTGGTAATACCGATCCGGCCCCACCGGCGGCAGACCACGCACCCGCACCACCAACTCCACCCCCGAACCGGTCTCCCGCACCCGCACCCGACCCGACACCCCCGGCGCCAACGACGTCCCCACCACCGCCACCACCCGATCAGGCACCCCCGAACGATCCGCCACCGACACCCCCACCACAAAACCCACCACCACCGCCACCACCGCGACCACCCCCACCAACG
>NZ_JBPXMC010000090.1:0-1084 GCF_051918885.1 Streptosporangium sp. OZ121 | reverse complement strand
GACCCAGCCCAGGCTGATCCGAGCGACCGCCCAGACGTAGTCGACCGGCCGCTTGACGACCTGTGCGGGGGCGGCGTCCATGACCGGCCCGGTGTGAACGTCGTGTCCGTGAGTGGTGGCCATGACGGCTCCCCTTTCCGTGTAGTTCCGTAGTGTTCCGCGGTCTTTGCGATGTCCTCATCACACCGCTTCTCCAAGCCCGGCCACAGTGCCGTACGAACCGCACCCGCGGGACTTTCGGCCTTTTCGCGATCGGCGCACGTCCCTCCCACGGCGGCCGGCGTGACACGCGGGGTCCTTGGTCCCTACCGGCACGCGTCAAAAGGGGACTAACGTGCGGAGCATGATTCGCGTTTTCCTGGTGGACGACCACGAGGTGGTACGGCGCGGTGTCGCCGCGCTACTCGGCTCCGAGGACGACATCGAGGTGATCGGCGAGGCCGGCACCGCCGAGTCGGCCATCGCCCGCATCCCCGCCCTCAAGCCCGACGTCGCCGTGCTCGACGTCCGCCTGCCCGACGGCAACGGAGTCGACGTGTGCCGTGAGGTCCGCTCCCAGTTGCCCGGCCTGGCGTGCCTGATGCTGACCTCCTACGCCGACGACGACGCGTTGTTCGACGCGGTCATGGCCGGGGCCTCGGGGTATGTGCTCAAGCAGATCCACGGCTCGGACCTGGTGGGAGCGGTCCGTACGGTCGCCGCCGGGCAGTCGCTGCTGGATCCGCAGACCACGGCCTCGATGCTGGCGCGCCTGCGCGACCAGGCGGCGAGAAAGGACCCGCTGGCCGCCCTGTCGGATCAGGAGCGGCAGATCCTGGAGCTGATCGGCGAGGGCCTGACCAACCGGCAGATCGGCGAGCGGATGTTCCTGGCCGAGAAGACGGTCAAGAACTACGTCTCCACCCTGCTGAGCAAGCTCGACATGCAGCGGCGCACCCAGGTCGCGGCCATGGCGGCCCGCCTGAGGGCAGATCGGCGGTGATGCGGGGGACTTTGGTCCCTAACGTCGTCGCGGGGCGGACGGGCAGCCTGGAGGGTATGAAGCTCGACTCGGCAGGTCTGCAGATCCTCTCGCGCCAGGAGT
>NZ_JBPXMC010000089.1:0-1119 GCF_051918885.1 Streptosporangium sp. OZ121 | reverse complement strand
GCCGAACCGCTCACCGAGCAGCGCTACCACCAGACCATCACCTACGCCAAAAACGACCTGATCGACACCATCAGCGAACAACTCGGCGACACCAGCCAACCCACCGCGACCACCACCTACTCCTACGACCAGCGCCACCAGCTGACCACCGCCATCCAGCAAGGCGGCGCCGGCTACTACGCCACCTTCAGCCACCACGACAGCGGACGCCTGGCCCATGCCAACATCACCGCCAACGCCGACCCCGCCCACAGCGTCGGCCGGCGCCTGAAGGCCCGCAACGTCACCTACACCTACCAAAACCCCACCACCCCTAACACCCCCAACCCCGACCCGCAACGCCTGGCCGCCCTGCACACCGACGACGGCACCGACACCGGCACCGACCTGGCCACCTACACCTACGACGAAGCCGGCAACACCACCACCCGCACCCTGGCCGACGGAACCACCGCCACCCAAACCTGGGACGGGCCCCGCCTGCGCAAGGTCACCACCGCCAGCGGCTCGGAAACCTACTTCTACGACGGCGCCACCCGCATCGCCGCCCTCCACCACAACCCCCAAGGCACCCTCACCGGAGTGCGCCGCTCCTTCGGCGCCCAGGAAGTCCTCTACACCCCCGGCCAACCGGCCACCTACCGCCAGACCATCGGCCTGGGCGGCCAGACCATCGGCCGCCTCGACACCACCCCCGGCGCCACCGGCACCGCGGCCACCCCCACCTTCGAGCACTACACCACCAGCATCCACGGCCACCATGTGCTGGCCTTGTCCGAAGCCGGCGACACCCAACGGGTCGCCTCCTACGGCGCCCACGGCGAGGTCCTCCAAGAAAAGACCGCCGCCAACCTCCCCGTCCCCGCCGGCAAATACCCGCAACAGTTCAACGGCAAGGACTACACCCCGCACACCGAACTCACCGACTACGGCTACCGCTCCTACGACAGCCTGTCACTGACCTGGACCAGCGCCGACCCCCTCTACCAAGGCGCCCCCGACCGCGACCCCGCCAACCCCCGCGCCGCCAACCTGTATGACTTCACCGGCAACGACCCCATCAACCGCATCGACCCCAACGGCCTCGACGACATCCCCACCCAACCCGGCGAAACCATC
>NZ_JBPXMC010000088.1:0-1192 GCF_051918885.1 Streptosporangium sp. OZ121 | reverse complement strand
TCCAGGACTCCGCCGGGTGCTTCCCAGTGGTCGTTGTCTCTGCGCTGGGTGAGGAGTGCTCGGCCTTGGTCGTCGATGATCACGCCTGCCACGCTGACGGAGTGCTGCGGGTGGTGGTGATCCATCGGATGTCCTCCGGGGCTGCTGATCGCTATTCTCAAGCTGCGGTACACGTATGTACGAGTTGAGGAGTTGGTCGTGGCCGAGCTGCCGTTGCCGGACCTGGATCCGACCAGCGATCGGGCCGTCTTTCGGCAGATCGCCGACCACATCAGGCATGCGATCGAGCAGAGCGTTCTCGCCGAAGGTGACAAGGTGCCCTCGGAAGCTCAGCTCATGCAACATTACGGCGTCGCGCGGATGACCATCCGCAACGCGCTCCAGGTCCTTCAAAGTGAGGGTCTGACCGTGGCCGAGCACGGGCGTGGTGTCTTCGTCCGCTCACATCCTCCGGTGCGGCGGCTGGCCTCCGACCGGTTCGCTCGTCGTCATCGGGAGCAGGGCAAGGCGGCGTTCATCGCGGAGACCGAAGGGGCCGGCGGCAAGCCGTCCGTCGACTCGATCGAGATCACCGAAGAGCGGGCGTCGGCGGAGGTGGCCGAGAAGCTCGGGCTCTCTTCGGAGGATCATGTGATCCGGCGCTCACGCCGGTATCTGATCAACGGTCAGCCGGTGGAGACGGCGGTGTCGTACATCCCGGTGGAGATCGCGCGGGATACGCAGATCGCGCAGCCGGACAGTGGTCCGGGTGGGATCTACGCCCGGCTGGAGGAGTTGGGGTTCCGGCTGGATCGCTTCGTGGAGGAGATCCGGTCGCGGATGCCGCTGCGTGATGAGGTGCGGGCGCTCAAGCTGGCGCCAGGTGTTCCGGTGTTTCACCTGGTCCGTACGGCTTATGCCACCGATGGTCGTGCCGTTGAGGTGTGCGACACGGTGATGTCCAGCGATGCCTACGTGCTCTCGTACGAGTTGCCTGCGCGGTAGGACTTGCCGTACTCCTCTAGAGGAGTCATAAATGTCTTACGCACTACTCCTCTAGTCGAGCAGACGTCTATTGGAGCCTGATCGATTAAGCGTGAGGCATTGAGCTGAGGAGGTCGCACAGCGTGACGGAGCAACCATGCATCTCATGCGGCGGCAAAGGGTGGAAGTACGTCAGCCAGCGACGCGGCCTGATCGGCGGTCTACCGGG
>NZ_JBPXMC010000087.1:0-1251 GCF_051918885.1 Streptosporangium sp. OZ121 | reverse complement strand
GTGGTGTGCCCCTGGTCTTGTGGAGGCGGGTTCTTGGATTCTTGTGCCATTCGTTGAGAGGAGAGTGGCATGGGACGACGTGGCTACCCGTCGGAGTTCCGGCGCAAAGTGCTGGATCTCATTGAGGCGGGCCGCAAGGTCGCCGACGTGGCCCGTGACCTGGACATCAGCAGCCAGACGATCTATTCCTGGCGTCGACAAGACCGCATTGACCGCGGCCTGGAGCCCGGCCTGACCAGCGGAGAGAAGGCCGAACTGCTCGCGGCCAAGCAACGCATCGCCGAGCTGGAGACCGAACTGCAGGCCACCCGTCGCGCGATCGAACTGGTGCGAGAGGTGGTGCCCCCAAAAGGCGGTTCGAAGCCGTCGCGGTGATGGCCGACGAAGCCATCGCGGTCGAGGTCGCCTGCCGGGTCCTTCGAGTGTCAGTCTCGGGCTACTACGCCTGGCGCAACCGGCCCCCCTCCCAGCGCGCGATCCGGCACGCCTGGCTGACCGATCTGATCACTCAGGTGCATGCCGACTCCCGCAGCACCTACGGTGCCCGCCGGGTACACGCCGAGCTGCGGCTGGGCCACGGCGTGCCGGTCAGCCACGGCGCGGTGGAACTCCTGATGCGCCGGGCCGGGCTGGCCGGAGTTGCCGGCCGGCCCAGGTGGCGCCGGTCCACACCCGACCAGATCGCCACCGACCTGGTCGACCGCCGCTTCTCCCAAAGCGCGCCGAACCAGCTATGGGTCACCGACATCACCGAGCACCCCACCCGGGAAGGCAAGGTGTACTGCGCCGTGGTGCTGGACGCCTACTCGCGGCGCGTGGTCGGCTGGTCCATCGACTCATCTGCCACCGCCGCGTTGGTGACCAACGCGCTCGGCATGGCCATCCAGTCGCGCATTCCACCGGTCGGCACGATCATCCACTCCGACCAGGGCGTGCAATTCGCCTCCTGGGCCTTCACCGAACGTGCCAAGGCATCCGGCCTGATGCCCTCGATGGGCAGTGTCGGCGACTGCTATGACAACGCCATGATCGAGGCGTTCTGGTCCCGCATGCAGGTCGAACTCCTCGATCGTCAGCGCTGGAACACCCGGATCGAGCTCGCCAACGCCATCTTCGAGTACCTGGAGATCTGGCACAACCGCAGACGCCGTCACAGCAGCCTCGGCATGCTGACCCCGATAGAGTTCGAAAACACGACCATCGTGGCATGACAATCCAAAAACGCGACTCCACCGAACTCAGGGCAGGCCA
>NZ_JBPXMC010000086.1:0-1291 GCF_051918885.1 Streptosporangium sp. OZ121 | reverse complement strand
GGCCCGGTGGGCCTGGCCGCCGCGGCGCACCTGGCGACGCGCGGCCTGGACTTCCTCGTGCTGGAGGCGGGGCAGCGGGTCGGCGCGTCGGTCGCGCAGTGGGCTCACGTGCGGGTCTTCAGCCCGTGGCGCTACAACATCGACAGCGCCGCCCGCCGCCTTCTCGAAGCCGAGGGCTGGAGCGCCCCCGACCAGGACTGGCTGCCCACCGGCGCCGAACTGATCGACGACTACCTCGCCCCGCTGGCCGGGCACCCGGCCATCGCGCCCCGGCTGCGCCTCGGGGTGAAGGTGACCGCGATCAGCCGCCTGGGCTACGACCGGGTCCGCTCCGTCGGCCGCGAGCAGGCGCCGTTCCTGATCCGCCTGGCCGACGGCCGCGAGGTCCGCGCTCGGGCGATCGTCGACGCCTCCGGGACCTGGGCCACGCCCAACGTGCTGGGGGCGAGCGGCCTGCCCGCCCACGGTGAAGCCGAGGCGGCCGCGCTCATCGACCACGCGCTGCCCGACGTGCTGGGCGCCGACCGCGCAACCTACGAGGGCCGCCACACCCTCGTCGTGGGGGCGGGCCATTCGGCGGCCACCACCCTGCTGGCCCTGGCAGAGCTGGAGGGGACGCGGATCACCTGGGCGATCCGGGCCACCGACGCCGGCCGTACCTACGGCGGCGGCAGTGCCGACGCCCTCCCGGCCCGGGGGGCGCTCGGCACCCGGCTGCGGGCGCACGTCGACTCCGGCCGCATCACGCTGCTGACCGGATTCTTCACCCACTCCGTCACCGAGGCCGGCGGCCGGGTGACGGTGATCGGCCGCGACCCCTCCGGCGCCGAGCGGTCGGTCACCGCCGACCGCGTCGTGGCCGCCACCGGCTACCGTCCCGACCACTCCATCGCCTCGGAGCTGCGCCTGGACCTCGACCCGATCCTCGGCTCCACCCGGGCGCTGGCCCCGCTGATCGACCCCAACCAGCACTCCTGCGGCACCGTCCCCGCGCACGGCGTCCGCGAGCTGTCCCACCCGGAGCCCGGCTACCACGCCGTCGGCGTCAAGAGCTACGGCCGCGCCCCGACGTTCCTGATGGCCACCGGATACGAGCAGGTCCGATCCGTCGTCGCCGCCCTGGCCGGCGACTCGGAGGCCGCCCACGACGTGCGGCTGGAACTGCCCGAGACCGGCGTGTGCTCCTCCGGCCTGGCCGAGGCGCAAGAGCGGCGGGTCGGCCTGGCCACCGGCATCGGTGGCGGCCTGCTCGCCACCCCGCTCCCGCTGGCCACCGTCGGCGGCGGTGACG
>NZ_JBPXMC010000085.1:0-1319 GCF_051918885.1 Streptosporangium sp. OZ121 | reverse complement strand
GGGCCCTCACCCCGATGTGTGGACACCTTGAGTGCCGGATGATGGAAATCCGGAGACAAGGAGTTCCACGTGGCGATGAAGTCGTATCCGCCGGAGTTCAAGGCGGATGCCGTCGCGTTGTACCTGTCCGATCCGGGACGGACGCTGGCCTCGGTGGCCGAGGACCTGGGAATCAGCCGGGAGACGCTGCGTAACTGGGTACGTCAGGCGCAGGCGGACGGCAGCGCGAGCGCCAAGGAGCGGGGTCCGGCCAGGAAGCCGGCGCGGGGCCCGCTATCGTCCGACGACGTGCTGGAAGAGGAGAACAGGCAGCTCAAGGCCCGAATCCGGGAGCTGGAGCTGGAACGCGACATTCTGCGCCGGGCCGCGAAATATTTCGCGGGAGAGACGAACTGGTGAGCCGCTTCGAGTTCGTTGACGACCATCGGGACGCCTTCGGCGTCAAGCGGCTGTGCCGGGTGTTGAAGGTGTCGCGCTCGGGTTTCTACCGGTGGCGCAAGGCGGCTTCGGCTCGGGCGCAGCGGGCTGCGGCCGACGCTGTACTCGCCGAGGAGATCAGGTACATCCACGGAGAGTTCGACGGTACCTACGGCAGTCCGCGCGTCACCGCCGAGTTGCGCGCGCAAGGTCGCAGGGTCAACCACAAGCGGGTGGCGCGGGTGATGCGCCGCTTCGGCATCGTCGGGCTGCATCTGCGCAAGAAGGTGCGCACCACCGTGCCAGAACCCTCGCATCAGAAGGTGCCCGACCTCATCGGGCGGGACTTCACCGCGCCCGCCCCGAACCGGCGTTACGTCGGTGACATCACGTACCTGCCCGTCGGTGACGGCCGGTTCCTCTACTTGGCCACCGTGCTGGACCTGGGCTCACGCCGGCTGGCGGGCTGGTCGATCGCCGATCACATGCGCACCGAGCTGGTGACCGACGCACTGCGGGCCGCCGCTGCGACACGGGGCAGCCTGGCCGGTGCGATCTTCCATGCCGATCATGGAGCGCAGTACACCTCGGCCGAGTTCGCCAGAGTCTGCGCCGAGTTCGGCGTGCGCCAGTCCATGGGAGCGGTCGGCTCGAGCGCCGACAACGCCGCGGCGGAGGCGTTCAACGCCACCCTGAAACGCGAGACGCTGCAAGGCGCCAAAGGCTGGTCCTCGGCGCGTGAGGCACGCCTGGCGGTCTTCAAGTGGATCACCCGCTACAACACCCGCAGGAGACATTCCACCATCGGCTACCTCAGCCCCATCGACTACGAGTAGCAGACCATCGATAGGGTGCTGCTCGCCGCATAACAACCGGTGTCCACACTTCGGGGCGAGCCCCCC
>NZ_JBPXMC010000084.1:0-1320 GCF_051918885.1 Streptosporangium sp. OZ121 | reverse complement strand
TGGTGTTGCGGGCCGGGGCCGAGGTGGGCCGGCCGCTGGTGCGGGAGCTGACGTTGCAGGCTCCGCTGGTGCTGCCCATCGAGGGTGGGGTGCAGGTCCAGGTCGTCGTCGGCGCGCAGGAGGAGTCCGGCGGCAGGGCGGTCTCGATTCACTCGCGTCCGGAAAACGACCCCACGGCCCCATGGACCAGCCATGCCGAAGGACTGCTGAGCGCGGAGCCGCTGCCGGTGGCGGGGTTCGAGCTGGCTCAGTGGCCGCCGGCCGATGCGGTGGCGGTGGAGGTCGATGGTCTGTACGACGATCTCGCGGCGGTCGGCCTGGAGTACGGGCCGGTCTTCCAAGGGGTGACGCGGGCGTGGACACGGCCCGGTGAGGTGTTCGCCGAGATCACGCTGCCCGAGCAGGCGCACGCCGACGCGGCGCGCTTCGGGGTGCATCCGGCGCTGCTGGACGCGGTGCTGCACGCCAGCGCGCTGGGCGACCTGCTGCCAGAACCCGAGCCGGGCAGGCCTTTCCTGCCCTTCTCCTGGTCGGGCGTCTCCCTCCACGCCACAGCCGCGACCAGCCTGCGAGTCAGGCTCACCATCGACGCGAACACCGGTGGCACCAGCATGGCGCTGACCATCGCCGACGGGTCCGGTGTGCCGGTGGCGGAGGTCGAGGCGCTCACGTTGCGTCCGTTGTCGACCTCCGACCTGGCCGCTGCGGGTGATCGTGGCTGGTTGCACCAGGTGGGCTGGACCGCCATCGCGGCCGGGACGAGCACGGAAGTACCCCGCTGGGCGGTGCTGGAGGCGGGAGCCGGCCTGGATTCGGTCGTCGAGCCGTCGGAGGCGGTGCTGGTCGCCATCCCATCCGGCGGTGAGCTGGGTGTGGTGACGCGTGAGGTGCTGGGCCTGGTGCAGGGGTGGCTGGCCGAGGAGCGGTTCGCCTCCTCGCGGCTGGTCCTCGTCACCCACGGCGCGGTGGTGGCGGTCGCGGATGAGGTGCCGGATCTGGCGCAGGCGGCGGTGTGGGGTCTGGTACGGGCGGCGCAGGCCGAACAGCCCGGCCGGTTCGTACTGCTGGACCTGGACACCGACCCTCTCGACGAGAGCGTGATCACTCAGGCACTGACCACGGGCGAGTCCCAGGTCGCGGTACGAGACGGACACCTGCTGGCACCGGGACTGAACCGGATGGCCGAGCTGGTGGGCGTGGAGCCAGGGCTGCCGGGCGACGACACGGGACTTTCGAACAGCGTGCGGTCGGTGTTCGGTTCGGAGGGCACGGTGCTGGTCACCGGCGGCACCGGCGGGCTGGGCGCGGTCGTGGCCAAAC
>NZ_JBPXMC010000083.1:0-1409 GCF_051918885.1 Streptosporangium sp. OZ121 | reverse complement strand
CCTTCCATGATCATGTCGAGGACGGCGTGCTCGTCCAGCTCACCGGCACCGGCCTCACGAATGACCCGGCCCTCCCGCAGGACCAGCACCCGATCGGCCAGCCCCAGCACCTCGGGAACCTCGCTGGAGACCAGCAACACCCCGATCCCCTCATCGGCCAGCCGCCGCACCAGCGCGTACAACTCCGCCCGAGCCCCCACATCCACCCCGCGGGTCGGCTCGTCCAGCAGCAGCAGCTTGCGGTCGTTCAGCAACCACCGGGCCAGCACCGCCTTCTGCTGGTTACCGCCCGACAACGTCTTGATCGGCCGCTCCGGATCGGAGGGGCGGATGTCGAGGGCCCGCACCATCTCCCGCGCGTCGGCCGCCTCCCGGCGCCGGTCCATCCAGCCCAGCCGCGAATACCGGCCCAAACTCGCCAGGCTGATGTTGCGCGACACGCTCTGGTCCAGCAGCAACGCCTGCGCCTTGCGCTCCTCGGGCGCCAGCCCCATGCCCAGGCGCACCGCGCCGGTCGTGCCACCGCCCCGGCGCACCGGCCTGCCCTCCAAAACCACCTGGCCGGAAAACCGCCGCGCCCCGTACACCGCCTCGATGATCTCCGAGCGGCCCGAGCCGACCAGACCGGCCAGCCCCACGATCTCCCCCGCCCGCACCGAGAACGACACGTCCGAGACACGGCCGGGAATGCTCAGGTCACGCACCTGGAGCACCTCCGCCTTGCCGTCGTGGCTACCGGGGGCGGGTCGCTCGGGGAAGACGTACTCGACGTTGCGGCCGGTCATCAGCGACACCACCTGCGAGGTCGGCGTCTCCTTGGCCGGCAGGCCCACCGCGACCGTACGGCCGTCCTTGAGCACCGTCACCCGGTCCCCGATCTCGCGGATCTCCTCCAGCCGGTGCGAGATGTAGACCACCGCCACCCCCTGGGCGGTCAGCTCCCGGATGATCCGGAACAGGTTGCCCACCTCGTCATGGGCCAGCGCCGCCGACGGCTCGTCCATGATGATCAACCGGGTGTCGTGCGACAGCGCCCGCGCCATGCTCACCACCTGCTTGGCCGCCGGGGACAACCGGCCCACCTCCACCGACGGGCGGATCTCCGCATGCCCCAGCCGCGCCAGCAACTCCCGCGTCGCCCGCGCCGCCTCCGAACGGCCCACGAACCCCATCCGGGCCGGCTCATGACCCAAGAACACGTTCTCGGCCACGCTGAGGCCGTCCACCAGGTCCAGCTCCTGGTAGATCGTGGAGATCCCGAGCCGGATCGCCGCGATCGGGCTCGACAGCCGCACCTCCTCACCGTTGAGCGTGATCGTCCCCTCGTCGGGCTGGTGAGCGCCCGCCAGGGTCTTGATCAGCGTGGACTTCCCGGCACCGTTCTGGCCGAGCAGGCAGTGCACCTCTCC
>NZ_JBPXMC010000082.1:0-1426 GCF_051918885.1 Streptosporangium sp. OZ121 | reverse complement strand
TGGCTCATCGATGTCGGATGTACGGGACCCGTGCCTGATATTCGAGGTGCCCCTCTCAGGATCTTCTCAGGGAGATTCAGGGGCCTCTCAGGTCGTTCGTGATGTTGTTGTGCCCGCCGCCTTCACCAGACCCGCGACGCCCGGGGAACGGGACGGGGGCCACGCATGCCGCCTCCCTCCAGGAGCTTCCCGACCATGACGCCTCTCGCGATTCACGCCGGACTGATGTTCGACGGCACGAGCCTGTCCGGCCCCGCGACGGTGTTCGTGGAGGACGGGCGGATCACCGGCGTGGACACCACGGGCGTCCTTCCGCCGGACGGGGTGGACCTGATCGACCTCGGCACGGACGCCTTCCTGATGCCGGGACTCGTCGACCCTCATGTGCATCTCGGCTTCGACGCCGGCCCCGACCCGGTGACCGCGTTCACCACCGCCGACGACGCGGAGCTGCTGGCCAGGATGCGGACCGCGGCCGGCAGGGCGCTCCGGGCCGGTGTCACGACCGTGCGTGACCTCGGTGACCGCGACTACCTGGCGCTGGCGCTCAGTGCGGAGACGGGGCGATGCCCCGGAGAGGGGCCGGAGATCCTCGCCGCCGGGCCTCCGATCACCACGCCCGGCGGCCACTGCCATTTCATGGGCGGCGCGGCCGAAGGGGCCGCCGCCCTGCGCGCCGCGGTACGGGACCGGCACGAGCGGGGCTGCGCGGTGGTCAAGATCATGCTGAGCGGCGGCAACATGACGCCGGGCTCGCCGCCGCCACACGAGTCGCAGTACTCGGCGGCCGACCTGCGGGTCGTCGTCGACGAAGCGCACCGGCTCGGCCTGCCCGTCGCCGCCCACGCGCACGGCACGCGAGCGATCGGGGACGCGCTGGCGGCGGGAGTGGACAGCATCGAGCACGCCACGTTCGTGACCGCGGACGGCGTCGACGCGGATCCCGCCCTGCTCGCCGCCATCGCCGGGAGCGACGTCTTCGTGAGCGTGACGATCGGAGTCGTCCCCGGCGACTCACCGCTCGTCCTGCCGCCGGAGGTCGCCAAGCGCGTGCAGGCCGTACACGAGGCCCTCAGGGCCCTCTACAGGCTCGGTGCCCGCATCGTGCTCGGTACGGACGCCGGCATCATGCCGGCCAAGCCGCACGACGTGCTGCCGTACGCCATCGCCCAGTTCACCGCGGAGGGCCCGTCCCCACTGGAAGCACTCACGGCGGCGACCAGCCTCGCCGCCCAGGCGTGCGGGGTTACCGACCGGAAGGGGCGGATCGCGGTGGGCGCGGACGCCGACCTGCTGGCCGTGACCGGGAACCCCCTCGACGATCTCGACCGGCTCCGGGACGTCCGAGCGGTCTTCCGCGCGGGTGTCCGGGTCAGGTGACCCGGCCGGCTTTTCTTTCACTTCCCGGCAGGAAGTGAAACAGCAC
>NZ_JBPXMC010000081.1:0-1478 GCF_051918885.1 Streptosporangium sp. OZ121 | reverse complement strand
CGGGCGGCGGTGTCGTCCTTCGGGATCAGCGGCACGAACGCGCACGTGATCATCGAGCAGGGTCCGGCGGTGGAGCCTGAGCCCTCCGGCGCCGAGCTGCCGGTGACGCCATGGCTGCTGTCGGCCAAGACCCCCGAGGCGCTGCGGGCTCAGGCCGGGCAGCTCGCGTCGTGGGTGGAGGAGCGGCCGGAGCTCGACGTGGCTGACATCGGCTGGACGCTGGCGAGTGGTAGAGCGCTGCTGGAGCAGCGCGCGGTGGTGATGGGCGCCGACCGGGATGAGCTGGTGGCGGGCCTGCGTGCCCTGGCCGAGGGTACGACGACGCCGGATGCGGCCCGTGGTGGCGGGCTGGCGATGTTGTTCGCCGGTCAGGGCAGCCAGCGGGTGGGGATGGGCCGTGAACTTGCGGCGGCGTTCCCGGTGTTCGCCGAAGCTTTGGACGAGGTCTGTGCGTTGTTGCCGGGGTCGGTGCGTGAGGCGATGTTCTCCGGTCCGGACGAGGTGCTGGGTGAGACGGGGACGACCCAGCCGGCGCTGTTCGCCTTCGAGGTGGCTCTGTATCGGCTGCTCACCTCGCTGGGGGTGACCCCGGATGTTCTGGTGGGTCACTCGGTGGGTGAGATCGCCGCCGCGCATGTGGCGGGCGTGCTCTCACTGCCCGACGCGTGCGCCCTGGTCTCCGCCCGTGCCCGGTTGATGCAGGGGCTGCCGGAGGGTGGGGCGATGCTGGCCGTCGCCGCTCCCGAGGCGGACGTGCTTCCGCTGCTGGAGGGCCGCCGGGACGTGAGCATCGCCGCGGTCAACGGCCCGGAAGCCGTGGTCATCTCCGGCAGTGAGGTCGCGGTGGAGGAGGTCGCGGGCTTGGTGAGTACGCGGACGCGCAGGCTGCGCGTGTCGCACGCGTTCCACTCGCCGTTGATGGAGCCGATGCTGGCGGAGTTCGAGCAGGTCGTCTCCGGGTTGGCTTTCAGTGAGCCGAGTATCCCGGTCGTCTCCAATGTGACGGGCCGGCCCGCTGAGCCGGGGCTGTTGACCGACCCGGCGTACTGGGTGCGGCATGTGCGGGAGGCGGTGCGCTTCGCCGATGGGGTGGCCGCCTGCCAGGCGGGTGTGTTCGTGGAGGTCGGGCCGGACACCACCCTGACCGCGCTGGCTCAGCAGAGCGTGCAGGACGGGGTGTTCGTCGCGACCGCGCGCAAGGACCGGGACGAGGTGCGGACGCTGATCGAGGCGCTCGACCGGCTGCACACCCACGGTGTCTCGCTCGATTGGGACGCTCTCTTCGCTCCGGCGCGGCCACACCGCGTGGACCTGCCGACGTACGCCTTCCAGCGTGAGCGCTTCTGGGTCCCCACACAGATCGAGACCGGCGACATGGCCGGTGTGGGGCTCGTCGCCATCGATCATCCGTTGTTGAGTGCGGTGACGGAGGTCGCCGGGGGTGGGTCGGTGGTCTTCAGTGGCCGTCTGTCCACCGC
>NZ_JBPXMC010000080.1:0-1553 GCF_051918885.1 Streptosporangium sp. OZ121 | reverse complement strand
GCGGGGGTTCGGAGCTGGTCGATCTGGCTGCGGTGAGGGGGGTGGTCGCTGGGGGTGCGGTGGTGCCCGAGGCGGTGGTGTACGCGGTTGTCTCGCCGGTGGCCGATGTGCTCGGGGCGGTGCGTGAGTCGGCGGCCGATGTGCTGGGTGTGGTGCAGGGGTGGCTGGCCGAGGAGCGGTTCGCCTCTTCGCGGCTGGTGGTGGTGACCCGGGGCGCGGTGGCGGTCGCCGAGGAGGATGTCGACCTTGGTGTGGCCGGGGTGTGGGGTGTGGTGCGGGCGGCCGAGGCGGAGAATCCGGGCCGGTTCGTGCTGGTGGATGTGGACGGTGGTGAGGAGTCGTGGCGGGCTCTGGGTGCGGTGGTGGCTTCGGAGGAGCCGGAGGCCGCGATTCGCGCCGGCGAGGCGTGGGTGCCGCGACTGGCACGCGCGGCCGCTTCGCGGGGTGAGGGGCCGGAGTTCGATCCGGAGGCGACGGTGCTGGTCACCGGCGGCACGGGTGGTCTGGGCGCGCTGGTGGCCAGGCACCTGGTGACGGCCTACGGGGTGCGGCACCTGCTGCTGGCCAGTCGTCGTGGCGCGCAGGCGCCGGGGGCGGCCGAGCTGGTGGCGGAGCTGACCGAGCTGGGTGCCTCCGTGGAGGTCGCGGCCTGCGATGTGAGCGATCGGGACGCGCTGGCCGAGCTGATCGCGGGCATCCCGGCGGAGTATCCGCTCAAGGGTGTGGTGCACGCGGCCGGGGTCGCCGACAACGGGTTGATCGGCTCGCTCACCGCGGAGCGGTTCGACGGGGTTCTGGGTTCGAAGGCGGATGCGGCGTGGCATCTGCACGAGCTGACGGCGGATCTGGATCTGTCGGCGTTCGTGTTGTTCTCCTCGGCCGGTGGGCTGGTGCTGGCGGCCGGGCAGGCGAGCTACGCGGCGGCGAATGTGTTCCTTGATGCGCTGGCGGCGCATCGGCGCTCGGCGGGGCTGGTGGCGACGTCGCTGGCTTACGGGCTGTGGGATGCCGACACCGGGTTGAGCGGCTGGCTGACCGAGGCCGACCGGGAGCGGATGCGCAGGCAGGGCCTGCCGGCACTGTCGGTGGAAGAAGGACTGGCGCTGTTCGATGCCGGCCTGGCGTCGGATGTGGCGACGCTGGTGCCGTTGCGAGTGGATGTTCCGGCATTGCGTTCGCGCGGTGAGGCACTGCCCGTCTTGCTGCGCGGCTTGGTGCGTGGTCCGGTGCGGCGTGCGGTGCGGTCGGGCGGGTCGGCGCTGGTGCAGCGGCTGGAGGGGGTGGATGAGGCCCGGCGTCGTGAGGTCGTGCTGGAGGTGGTCCGCCAGGAAGTGGCGACGGTGCTGGGGCATGCCTCGGCGACGGCGGTTCAGGCGGATCGGGCGTTCCAGGAGCTGGGTTTCGACTCCCTGACCGCGGTCGAGCTGCGCAACCGGCTGATGGCGGTCTCCGGACTGCGACTGCCGGCCACTCTCGTCTTCGACTACCCGACCGCTGAGGCGGTGGCGGATTACCTGGCGGCGGAGCTGGCCGGTGGTCAGGTCTCGCAGGCG
>NZ_JBPXMC010000079.1:0-1611 GCF_051918885.1 Streptosporangium sp. OZ121 | reverse complement strand
ACCGCCGACGACTCCAGCAGCTCAACCCCCATCCCCAGCCACTGCGACCCCTGACCGGGAAAGACGAACACCGTCTTACCGTCCGAGCCGGGCACACCGGTCACCACTCCGGCGCTGGCGCCGCCCGAGGCCAGCGTCGCCGTACCGGCGAGGAGCTCACCCCGATCCGCGCCCACGACCACCGCGCGGTGGTCGAACGCCGACCGGGATGACGCCAGGGAGTGGGCCACGTCGGCGTCGGTCCCGGTTCCCGCCTCCACCCACGCCCCGAGCCGCCCGGCCTGTGCCCGGAGCGCCTCGCTCGTCTTCGCCGACAGCACCCACGGCAGCACCGGCACCGCCGGTACCTCGACGGGCGCCTCGGCCTCGGCCGCCTCCTGGGCGGGGGCCTCCTCCAGCACCACGTGAGCGTTCGTGCCGCTGACTCCGAATGAGGAGACCGCGGCCCGGCGCGGGTGGTCCCCGGCGGTCCACGAGCGGGCCTCGGTCAGCAGTTCCACCGCGCCCGCCGACCAGTCCACGTGCGGGCTCGGCTCGTTCGCGTGCAGCGTCCGAGGCAGCACGCCGTGCCGCATCGCCATCACCATCTTGATGATCCCGGCGGCGCCCGCGGCGGCCTGGGCGTGACCGATGTTCGACTTGATGGAGCCCAGCCAGACGGGCCGGTCCTCGGGCCGGTCCTGGCCGTAGGTGGCCATCAGCGCCTGCGCCTCGATCGGGTCGCCGAGCGGCGTTCCGGTGCCGTGCGCCTCGATCGCGTCGATGTCGGCGGGCGAGAGGTTCGCGTTGGACAGGGCCTGGCGGATCACCCGCTGCTGCGAGGGGCCGTTCGGCGCGGTCAGCCCGTTGCTCGCGCCGTCCTGGTTGACCGCGCTGCCCCTTACGACGGCGAGGATCTGGTGGCCGTTGCGCTGGGCGTCCGACAGCCGCTCGACGAGCAGCATGCCCACGCCCTCGCTCCAGCCCGCGCCGTCGGCGTCCGCCGAGAACGCCTTGCACCGGCCGTCGACGGACAGGGCGCCCTGCCGGCAGAACTCGATGAACGTGCCCGGAGTCGCCATCACCGTCACGCCACCGGCCAGGGCCAGGTCGCACTCGCCGTTCCTGAGCGCCTGCACGGCCAGGTGCAGCGCGACCAGCGACGACGAGCACGCGGTGTCCACGGTCATCGCCGGTCCCTCGAACCCGAAGGTGTAGGACACCCGGCCCGAGGCGACGCTGCCGGAGTTTCCGGTGCCGATCAGGCCCTCCAGCTCCTCCGGTATGGAGGTGAGCTGGCTCGCGTAGTCGTGGTACATCACGCCGGTGAACACGCCCGTACGACTTCCTCGCAGGTGGTTCAGGCGGATCCCGGCCCGCTCGACCGCCTCCCACGAGGTCTCCAGCAGCAGCCGCTGCTGCGGGTCCATCGCGAGCGCCTCGCGCGGGCTGATCCCGAAGAAGCCGGGGTCGAAGTCACCGGCTTCTCCCAGGAAGCCCCCGCGCCGCACGTAGGAGGTGCCGTGGGCCTCGGGGTCCGGGTCGTACAGTTTGTCCAGGTCCCAGCCGCGGTCGGTGGGGAACTCGCCGATGGCGTCCGTACCGGACGACACCAGGTCCCACAAACCCTCG
>NZ_JBPXMC010000078.1:0-1655 GCF_051918885.1 Streptosporangium sp. OZ121 | reverse complement strand
ACCACGTAGGAGGCGCACTTGTCGAGCTCGGTGGGCGCGCACTGCTGCCAGATCCCGGTGCCGCCCCCCATCAGGATCTTGTCGGCGTCCTTGACGACGTTGTGCTCGGCGCCGAAGGTGAACAGCGCCCAGGCGTCCTTGGCGTAGTACGTCTCGTCGAACATGACCGCGCGCGGATGGCCGAGGTTCGTGAAGCGCAGGATCGCCCCGAACACCGCGATCAGCAGCGGGCCCAGCCAGCCCCACAGGGCGCCGTCGGGCATCGGCGGCACCAGCCGGTCGCGCGCCGAGCCCTTCGTCCCGCCGGGCGTCTGGGGCTCCTGGGGCTCCGGCTGCTGCGGTCCCTGGTTGGTGAAGTCGGTCACGGCCACCCGGACATCGTACGGTCCTCCCACCCCCCTGAGCCCAGGAAAAACCTGCCAGATGCCCAATTCGAGAACTTCTCCCCAGGCTGGGGGGCCATCCGAAATGCGGGAGGATGGAACGGTGACGGACAACGGCAGGCTTGTGCTGGCAGGGGCTCCGATCGGGCAGGTGGGCGACGCCTCGCCCCGGCTGCGGCAGGCGCTGGAGAGCGCCGACGTGGTCGCGGCGGAGGACACCCGCAGGCTGCGCCGCCTGGCGGGGGAACTGGGCGCGGAGATCGGCGGCCGGGTCGTCTCCTACTACGACGCCAACGAGGCCGGGCGGGCCGCCGAGCTCCTCCAGGCCCTCCAGGACGGCAAGACCGTGCTGGTCATCACCGACGCGGGCATGCCGGGCGTCTCAGACCCCGGCTACCGCCTCACCCACCTGGCGGTCGAGGCGGGGATCACCGTCACCTCGCTGCCCGGACCGTCCGCGGTCACCACGGCGCTGGCCGTCTCGGGGCTGCCCAGCGACCGCTTCTGTTTCGAGGGCTTCCCGCCGCGCAAGTCCGGTGAGCGCTCCCGCCGGCTCTCCGCCCTCGCGGAGGAGGAGCGCACCATGGTCTTCTTCGAGGCGCCGCACCGGCTGCAGGTCGCTCTGGCGGCGATGGCGGAGGCGTTCGGCGCCGACCGCAGGGCGGCGGTCTGCCGGGAGCTCACCAAGACGTACGAGGAGGTGCGGCGAGGTGGCCTCGGGGAGCTGGCCGAGTGGGCGGCCGGGGGCGTCAAGGGAGAGATCACGGTCGTCGTCGCCGGGTACGCCGGGCAGGCCCTGCCGCCGGTGATCGGGGACCTGGTCGACGAGGTGGCACGCCGGGAGGAGACGGGGATACCGAGGAAGCAGGCGATCGTGGACGTGGCGAAGGCGGCGGGAATCCCCAAACGCGATCTTTATGATGCTGTCCATCGCGGCTGAATTATCACCATAATTGCCCGAATGGGATTAATACGGGATCGCCTCCTGCCGCCCATGCAGGGGAGCGTGGCCTGGGGCTGGCTGGGACCGCTGCTGGTCGCGGCGTTCGGAGGGGTCCTGCGGTTCGTCCACCTCGGGCGGCCGCACGCGGTCGTGTTCGACGAGACGTACTACGCCAAGGACGCCTGGGCGCTGATCCACTACGGGGTCGAGCGAGCCTCGCTCGGCACCGTGGACGACCCGGTCGCCGACCGGATGATCATCGCGGGGAAGACCGACTTCCTGGTCAAGTGCACGCCGCCGGAGGCCGACCCCTGCCCGCTCTACGTGGC
>NZ_JBPXMC010000076.1:0-2012 GCF_051918885.1 Streptosporangium sp. OZ121 | reverse complement strand
GTTCCTGGGCCGGGTGGATCACCAGGTCAAGGTCCGCGGGCACCGCATCGAACTCGGCGAGATCGAAACCGCCCTGCGTGCCCACCCCGCCGTGGAGAGCGCCGTCGCCGTCACGGTCGGGGAGCCGACCCGGCGCCTGGCCGCGCTGGCCGTCACCCGCGACGTGACCGACGAGACGGCCCTGCGCGACTGGCTGGCCGGGCGCCTGCCCGCCTACATGGTTCCCGAGCAGATCACCGTCGCGGAGAGCCTGCCGCTGAGCGCCAACGGCAAGGTCGACAGGGGCGCGGTGCGGACCCTTCTCGCCGACCGGCTCGCCGGTCGCGTCGAGCGGCTCGACCCGCCCGAGGAGGGCATGGAGACGGCCGTGGCGGAGATCTGGTCCGAGCTGCTCGGGCTGCCCGCCGTCGGCCGCGACCAGAGCTTCTTCACGCTCGGCGGCGACAGCCTCCTCGCGACCCGCCTGGTGACCCGGCTGCGCGCCGCCGGGATCGCCGGGGCCGAGCTCGGCACCCTCTTCGAGACGCCGGTCCTCGCGGAGTTCGCGGCGACCCTCGAACCCGGCGACCCCGAGCGTCTCCTGCCCACCCTGGTCCCCGACCTCGAACACCGCCACGACCCCTTCCCGCCGACCGACGTGCAGCGCGCCTACTGGGTCGGGCGGACCGACGACTTCGCGCTCGGCGGCGTGGGCTGCCACTTCTACACCGAGTACGACACGGTCGGCACCGACATCCCCCGGCTGGAGGAGGCGTGGAACGCGCTCATCCAGCGGCACGAGATGCTGCGCGCGGAGTTCCTCCCCGACGGCAGGCAGCGCATCCTGCCCGAGGTGCCGCGCTTCACGATTCCCGTCGTCGACGCCGGCGCCGACGGCGAGGACGACGCGGACACCGCGCTGGCCCGGCTCCGCGAGGACATGTCGCACCAGCTCATCGACGCGACCCGCTGGCCGCTGTTCGACGTGCGCGCCGTGCGCTACGGCGCCGGCCGCACGCGCGTCGGCGTCAGCTTCGACAACATCGTCCTGGACGCGCTCAGCTCGATGATCGTCCTGCGGGAACTGGAGACCCTCTACGCCGACCCCGGCGCGGAGCTGCCCCCGGTGGAGCTGTCCTTCCGCGACTACGTCCTCGGCGTCCACCCCGAACCCGCCGCGCTGGAGCGCTCGCAGCGGTACTGGTCGGAGCGGGTCGCCGATCTGCCCCCGGGGCCGCAGCTGCCGCTCGCCGCCGACCCCTCGCAGATCGGCCGCCCCCGCTTCACGCGCAGGGAGGGCCGCCTGTCCCCCGAGCAGTGGCGAGCCGTCAAGGCCACGGCCAAGGAGCACGGGCTCACCCCCTCCACGGTGCTGGCCACCGCCTTCGCCGAGGTCCTCGGTGCCTGGAGCGCCCGGCAGGACCTCACGGTCAACCTCACCCTCTTCGACCGCAGGGAGGTCCACCCCGACATCAACCGCGTCCTGGGCGACTTCACCTCGCTGCTGCTCGTCGCCTACGAGCCCGCCGCGGGGGAGACCTGGCTCGACGGCGCCCGGCGCCTGCAACGGCAGGTGGTGCGCGATCTGGAGCACAGCGACGTCTCCGCCATCTGGGTGATGCGCGAGCTGGCCAGGCGCACCGGCTCCGCCGAGGTCTCCATGCCGGTGGTGTTCACCAGCACGCTCGGCGTGACCGGCGACGGCGACCTCTGGGACGCGGACTCCCAGATCTTCGCCGAGCCCGTCTGGGGCGTGTCCCAGACGCCGCAGGTGTGGCTGGACCACCAGGTGATGGAGATCGGCGGCGGCCTGTTCTTCAACTGGGACGCGGTCGAGGAGCTCTTCCCGCCCGGCGTGCTCGACGCCATGTTCGGCGCCTTCGCCGGGATGCTCGAATGGCTGTCGGCCGGAAGCTGGGACTCCACGGCGCCGTGCCCGGTGCCCGCCGACCAGTTGCTGGTGCGGGCGGGGGTGAACGCGACGGCGGGTGCGGTGCCGGAGGGGTTGCTGCATTCGGGGTTCTTCGGGTGGG
>NZ_JBPXMC010000075.1:0-2689 GCF_051918885.1 Streptosporangium sp. OZ121 | reverse complement strand
GACGCTGTTGGTTAATTCCGCCCCGTTGGATCTCATCCAACGGGGCGGAGGGCTGCGAAGGGTGAGGTTCGGGTGCGGGCGAGGGGTGCACCGGTGAGCCAGGCGTCGAGGCGGGCGAGGTTGATGGCGGCGCCGGTGAGGTGGTGTTGCAGCCGGGTTTTGGCGAGACCGCGGTAGCGGGATCTGCGAAGGCCGAACGCCTGGACGGCCTGCGAGATGGTGCCTTCGACGCCGGCGCGGTGCCCGTAACGGCGACGCCAGTGGTCGGTGTCCTGCTCGGGGCGGGCTTTCTGGAGGATGTCGTGCTCGATCTTCGGCCGCAAGGTCAGGTTGCGGCCGGTCTGTGAGTCGGTGCACGAGGACCGCAGTTGGCAAGGGCCGCAGTGCCGGGCGGCGAAACGGACGCGGGTGACCGGGGTGCCCCGGTGGCTTTGGGCTTCGCGCCACTGAACGCTGGCCTGGCCGCCGGGACAGGTGGCCTGGCGCTGGTCCCAGTCGATGGTGAAGCGGGTGCTGTCGAAGAAGTCGCCGCTGGCCTGGTGCCGGTTGGTGTTCTTGCCGACCGGTCCGACGAGGTTGATGCTGTGGTCGCGGCGGGCGTGGTGGATCTGCTCGGCATCGATGTATCCAGCGTCTACCAGGTGCTCGTCCGGCACCAGTGCCCGCTCGGCCAGGGCGCAGTGAATGTCTTGCAGGACCGCGTCGTCGTTGACCGGCGCCGGGGTGGTGTGGACATGCGTGATCAGGTGCGGAGTGTCGGGCTCACAGGTCTCACTCAGGTGGACCTTGTAGCCGGACCAGGCCAGGTCCCGCTTCGCCCCGGTTCTCGCCTCGGGTTCATACGGGGTGCGCAAACGAATCAGGCCGGGTGGAAGATCCTTCGGCTCACGCCAGCGCACGACACCATCGACGTGCTGGAACTGCTGCAGCCACGTCTGTCGCAAGAACTCCACCGCCGGCAGATGCCGCAGGCCAGGCGGCGCCGGGGCCGACCAGACAGCTTCCAGCAGCACCATTCCGTCAGCTCCGCACTGGTCGCCGTGCTCGACGCGGGCGGCCCACCGAGAGGGGAAACGGCTCTCTTCCGGCCGGGCCGAGTAACGATCGAACCATTCCGGCGCCGCCAAGGCCACCAGCCAGTTCTCGGCCACCTCGGCGATCTGGTTCAGCGCGGCCCGCAGCGTCTCGACCACGAACTCCAGCCGGTTCAAGTCCTTAGTCGCAGCCAGGACATGGGTGGCATCCGTGCGTTGCCGCCTGCCCGGCTTGAGCAGTCCGGCCCCAACCGCCGCGGCCAGCACCGCGTCGAACACGGCCCGGCCCGCATCGCCGTCGACCAGCCGGGCACGAAACTCACTGAGCACGGAGAAGTCGAACCCGGTATCAGTCAGTTCCAGCGATAAGGCGTACTTCCAGTCCAGGCGTGAGCGGACCGCGTGCGCGGCCTGCCGGTCAGTCAGCCCTTCCGCGAACTGCAACACCGACACCAGCGCCAACCGGGCCGGTGACACCACCGGCCGCCCTCGCACCGAGAACAACTGCTCGAACTGCGAATCGGCGAAGATCGGACCGAGCGCGTCCCGTATCCGCATCGCCAGACAGCCCTTCGGAAACACCGCACGTGCCACCCGCACGGTCTCCTCTGGGATCTCCTCCAGTTCCACCCCGCGCAACGACAAAACCCACCCCTGAACTGAGACTTTCCTCGCCACATGGCATCGCTTCGACAGCTGACCTGGCCTGAGTCGCTCAGGTTTTCAGGCAACGTGGCACCAATCTTTCATCCAAGGTGGCCCGGGGTGGTCAGAGCGCTCTACTGGTCATCACGGGAGTCACGGGTGTCACGCCGTGATCGGGATCTGTTAGCTTTACCTTCCCGGCCGGATGTTGCTTCCGGCCGGAAGGTGTTTGTATGACCACTTTTCAAGCAACCGTGCGGCCCATCAGCGCTGCGGACCGCCCCACCATCGAACGGCTCTGGCTCATGTTCCGTCACGACATGGCGGAGTTCCAGGGCGGGCTGCCCAGCCCCGACGCCACCTATCACAGCGACCGGCTGCGCTCGGCGTTCGAGGACGAGGACTGGGCGGCCTACCTGTTCACCAGCGGCGACCGGCCTGTCGGGTTCTCGTTCGTGCGCGCGCTATCCGGCTCGACGCGCGTGCTGAACAGCTTCTTCGTGGTACGCGGCGCGCGCCGAGCCGGAATCGGGATGAACGTTGTGCGGGAAGTCATCTTCCGGCATCCCGGCCCGTGGAAGATCGCCTTCCAGGACTCGAACACAGCGGCCGTCGCGTTCTGGCGGCGCGTCGCCACCGAGATCGCTGGTGACGCATGGACAGAGGAACGCCAGCCAGTACCGAACCGGTCCAACATTCCCCCTGACGTGTGGATCTCCTTCACCACCGCCTGATCAGGTATCAAACGGAAACGTGCCCGACGGGGCCGGTGGTGAGCGTGCTCCGCCTCTACGTCAGGAAGATCGCGAGACGCCAGTGACCTGAGAGCCGCCATCCGTAACTGAGGGTCGCAGCGCTGCCGAATCCCGGCCATGATCGCGGGTCATCTTCCCTGCCCAAGGGGCCAAATGTCGAGAAAAGTCTCATGAACACGACGACGGCCTGCGCAACCCAAACAGGGTCGCGCAGGCCATCATCACGCAAGCCCGGGATTTACCAACAGCGTCCAC
>NZ_JBPXMC010000074.1:0-2697 GCF_051918885.1 Streptosporangium sp. OZ121 | reverse complement strand
TGGGTGCGGCACGTGCGCGAGGCGGTGCGCTTCGCCGACGGGGTGGCCGCCTGCCAGGCGGGTGTGTTCGTGGAGGTCGGCCCGGATGGGGTGCTGACCGGCCTGGCTCAGCAGAGCGTGCAGGACGGCGTGTTCGTCGCGACCGCGCGCAAGGACCGGGACGAGGTCCGGGCGCTGGTCGAGGCACTGGGCCGACTCCACACCCACGGCGTCATGGTCGACTGGGACACCTACTTCGCCTCGGTGCCCGCCAAGCACATCGAGCTGCCCACCTACGCCTTCCAGCGTCGTCGCTACTGGCTCGACGCCACCGCTGAGGTCGCCTCCGGCGGCGGCCTGGTGGCGGTGGACCATCCGTTGCTGACCGCTGTCGTCCCGGCTCCCGGTTCCGGCACGCTCACGCTCATCGGCCGTCTGTCCCTGTCCGCGCAGCCGTGGCTGGCCGACCACCTCGTGGACGGTCAGGTGGTCGTACCGGGCGCTGCGCAGGTCGAGCTCGCGATACGCGCCGGGGACGAGACCGGTTGCCCGGTGCTCGACGAGCTCACCCTCCAATCGCCCATGGTGCTGGCGGCGGGTGGCAGCCTCCAACTCCAGGTCGTGGTCGCGGGTGCCGACGATTCCGGCCGTCGCCAGGTGACGATCCACTCGCGCGCCGGGGACGCCACGGACTGGCGGCAGAACGCCCAGGGCGTCCTCGCCCCGGCAGCCGCCGTCGCGCCCGCCTTCGATCTCGCGCAGTGGCCGCCGCCCGGCGCCGAGGTCCTCGACGTCGACGGCGTCTATGCCGACCTCACCGCGATCGGCATGGAGTACGGCGAGACGTTCCAGTGCCTCCAGGCCGCCTGGCGGCAGGACGGCACCGTCTACGCCGAGATCGCCCTGCCGGAGCAGTCCGGCGCCGATGCCCGGCGGTTCGGGCTGCACCCGGCGCTGCTCGACGCCTCCCTGCACGCCATCCCCATGGCCGGATTCCTGCCCGAGGCGGAACCTGGCCGGCCGTACATCCCCTTCGCCTGGAACGACGTGACGTTGTACGCCGAGGGAGCGACCGCCCTGCGGGTTCGCATCACCCCGGCGGGCGGCACCGGCGTGTTCGGCCTGGCGGTGGCGGACACCGCGGGGACGGCCGTCGCGGAAGTCGGGTCGCTCATCCTTCGTCCTCGGTCCGCCGACCAGTCGGCGACGCGTAACAATTCCCTGTTCCAGCTGGACTGGGTGCAGGCCGGTCGTACCGGACAGACGGATCTTTCGTACGCGCTCCTCGACGTACCTTCGGACGACGCGCCCGTTCCCGAGGCGATCAGGCGCGCCACGAACGCGGTCCTCGCCGCCCTGCAGGCGGAACCGGGCGCCTCGCCGCTGGTCATCGTCACGCGCGGAGCCGTGGTGGCGGTCGCGGATGAGGTGCCGGACCTGGCGCAGGCGGCGGTGTGGGGTCTGGTACGGGCGGCGCAGGCCGAGCAGCCCGGCCGGTTCGTACTGCTGGACCTGGACACCGAACCCTTCGACGAGGGCACGGTCGGTCGGGCGCTGGCCACGGGCGAACCGCAGGTGGCGGTGCGGGCCGGGCAGTTCCTGGTGCCGAGATTGAGCCGGGTGGCCGAGCGCGCGGTCGTGGGACCGGCACTCTCCGGTGATGCCGGTCCGGTGTTCGGTCCGGAGGGCACGGTGCTGGTCACCGGTGGCACCGGCGGGCTGGGCGCGGTCGTGGCCAGGCACCTGGTGACGGCCCACGGGGTGCGGCACCTGCTGCTGGCCAGCCGTCGTGGCGCCGAGGCGCCCGGAGCCGCCGAGCTGGTGGCGGAACTGACAGAGCTCGGTGCCTCCGTGCGGGCGGCGGTCTGTGACGTCGGCGATCGAGAGGATCTGGCGCGGTTGGTCGCGTCGGTCCCGCTGGCCGGTGTCGTGCACACGGCAGGCGTGCTGGACGACGGGATCGTCGGCTCTCTCACCCCGGAGCGCTTCGACGCGGTCCTGCGGCCGAAGGCCGACGCGGCCTGGTATCTCCACGAGCTGACCCGGGAAATGGACCTGTCGGCGTTCGTGCTGTTCTCGTCGCTCTCCGGTGTGCTGGGCAGCGCGGGCCAGGGCAACTACGCCGCGGCCAACACCTTCCTGGACGCCCTCGCCGAGCGGCGCCGGGCGCAGGGACTGCCTGCCACGTCGCTGGCCTGGGGTCTGTGGGCCTCGGGCGGTATGGCAGGCGACCTGACCGAATCCGACCTGCACCGCCTTGAGCGCGGCGGCATCACGCCGCTGCCCGTCGACGACGGGCTGGACCTGTTCGACGTCGCGATCGACCACGAGCACGCCGTACTGGTCCCGGCCTCGCTGAACCTCCCGGCGCTGCAGGCCCAGGCCCACGCCGGCACCCTCCCCGCGGCCCTTCGCGGGCTGATCCGCGTGCCCGCCCGGCGTGCCAGCACGACCGCGACGGATCCGACCGACCTTCTCCGGCTGGTGCGTACCCAGGCGGCGATGGTCCTCGGCTTCTCCGACACGGAGGCGGTCGAATCGGCCAAGCGCTTCCAGGAGCTCGGCTTCGACTCCCTCACCGCGGTCGAGTTCCGCAACCAGCTCAGCACGGCGACCGGGCTGCGGCTGCCGGCCACCCTTATCTTCGACTACCCGACCGCTGAGGCGGTGGCGGATTACCTGGCGGCGGAGCTGGCCGGTGGTCAGGTCTCGCAGGCG
>NZ_JBPXMC010000073.1:0-2889 GCF_051918885.1 Streptosporangium sp. OZ121 | reverse complement strand
CACTACTCGAACAGGAAGCGAGGGCATCATGACCACACGACGCAGCCGGGGAGACGGCGGCCTGCACTGGGACGAGACCCGCGAACGCTGGATCGCCTCGGTCACCGTCGGCTACACCCCGGCCGGAAAACGCATCGTCAAGAAGGCCAGCGGCAAGACCAAGACCGAAGCCAAGGCCAAGCTCAAAGAGATCATCCGCGACTACGAGGACGGGCTGGCCATCGCGTCGGGCGGCTACACCGTGGCCGATACGGTCAAGTACTGGCTTGAGCACGGGCTGAAAGGGCGGGGGAGCAAGACAGTCGGCCTGTACACCGAGTTCGCCGAGAACCACGTCATCTCCGCCCTCGGTGCCCGCAAGCTCCGTGACCTCTCGGTGGAGGACATTGACCGGTGGCTGGCGGGCAAGGCTCCGGAACTCAGCACGCGGACGCTCAAGATGATCCACGGCATCCTCAACCGGTCGGTGAAGAACGCCATGGTCCGCGACAAGGTGAAGCGCAACGTCGTGGATCTGTGCGAGGTCCCCGAGGGGCGCCAGGGGCGTAAGTCCAAGGCGCTCACGCTGACCCAGGCCACGGCCGTGATGACGGCTGCGGAACAGGCCAACACACGCATGCGCGGGTACGTCATCCTCTCGCTGCTCACGGGAGCTCGTACCGAGGAGTTGCGCGAACTGTCCTGGTCCCACGTGGTGGCGTTCGTCGACGAGCGCAGGGCGTGGGTTCCCGTCACGGAGGCGGGGTGGGAGCACACCGAGTACGCCGTCTACGTGTGGCGGTCGGTGCGGCAGAGCGGCGACACCAAGACCGTCAAGTCCCGTCGGACTCTCAAGCTGCCACAGCGGTGTGTCGAGGCGCTGCGGGATCTCTGGGAACACGAGGGGCTCAGCGACGGAACCACCGATCACGGCGGAACGGGCAGGCTGGTGTTCTGTACGAAGAACGGGACGGCGCTGAGCGCGGGCAACGTCCGGCGGGACTTCCGGAAGATCCTCAAGGAAGCGGGGCTGGTCGACACGGAGTGGACACCTCGGGAGATGCGGCACAGCTTCGTCTCGCTGCTCTCGGACTCCGGCGTCCCCATCGAGCAGATCTCTCGCCTGGTCGGCCACGCCAACACCGTGGTCACCGAGACGGTCTACCGGCTCCAGATCCGGCCCGTCATGCAGGAGGGCGCGACGGCGATGGACGATCTCTTCGGAGGCGCCCGGGGAGCTTAGTCACCCAGTTAGTCACTCAAGCCCGGTTTTCATGATCACAGACTGAGCATTCCCGCAGGTGGAGCCTAGGAGATTCGAACTCCTGACATCCTGCTTGCAAAGACGGATGCCGATCTTGCCCGGCCTGCGAAGACGCAGCTCACCGCCCTGATCGCGTTCCCCGTGACTCCCCGTTGTTCCCCCTCGTTTCCCGTCCCATCGGGCACGCGACGGGCACGGCGATCATGTGGGATCACGGGTCTGCTCTGCCGGACCTCTGTCCTACGGTGTGCGGTCACCGTATTTGTCGATGATCGCGCTGAGAGTGCGTGGGGCTGACGGCATCTCCTGCCCCAGTGGATCTGGTGAGGTGACGCCAGTGTGTACGGATCGCATCCATTCGTCGTCGACCACAGCCTGACATAGCGCTTCGGCGGTGATGAGCGTGGCGAGATCGCAACTGTTCTCCCAGGTCTCCCGACCTGCTGGGCTGGCGGCGATCCATTGCTCGACGCTGGCGAGATCAGGAACTGGGTACCAGTCCCACTCCAGCCTGTCGAATTTGACCACCAGGCCGCTTTCCGTGCGATACGAGACCATCGCTGGGGCGTGATCGATCCATGTAGCGCTCAGGCAGGGGCCGTACTGCGCCAGAATGGGAAGAGCTTGATCGGTGGTGGAATCGACGCGGTAGTCCATGATGACGGTGCCCTTGCCGAGGCGCCCGATGAACATGTCGACGTCGTCTGCGAGGAAGCGCGCCGGCTGGGTGCTCTCGGGTGAGATGGCATACGCAGCCAGGACGTCGTCAATCTTGGTGGCAGAGCACCACGTCAAGTTGACGACCAGCTGAGTGCGCAGGCGAAACCACTCGCGGTAGGTCGAGTCGATCACGGACGTTCCTCTCAGCTGACAGTTCCGCCATGGGTCACGCTCAATGATCTTCGCGTATCCGCGTGCCGTCCGCCGCCGAACTGCGATCAGCCACGTTGCTCGGTGAGCCAGGGTGAGGAACGAACCCTGGATCGTCGATCGCCCCCAAGCATGCACGGCCTCCAGCCATGCAGTGGCGATCGTAGGGCTGCATCTGTGCGGCGGCGGGGCAACCCCGGTCGGTGCGTTCGGTTGGTACGGCGGGGCCGATGTGTGGTGCCCGGCCCGGTGTCCCGCCGCCGTCCGGGACCGGCCCCCAGGCCGCACGCCCGGACGGCGGGCGGGCGGAGGGCCGGGGGTACGGCGGCGCGCCGCGCCGCCGCTTGATACCCATAAGAACAATTCGGCAATTACTCGTGTAGCTGTGACGACCCGAGTAGACGAGTGCCGTCGTGGTGGCGGATGGCTGGCGCTTGGTCCTGGTGCATGGCGTCGAGGACGCGGATGGCGAATGCCTCGGATGCGAGTGATGAGACCTCGTCCGCGGTGACCCAGCGGAACGCGCGGGCTTCGTCGGTTTCGGTGAGGTGGCCGCTGATGACCTTGCAGCGGAAGACGAGAGCGACGATGCCGCGTGTCATGTTCTTGTAGACGCCGGTGAGGGTGACGGGCTCGACCGTCAGGCCGGTCTCTTCGTGGATCTCTCGAAGCAGACCCGTGGTTATGTCCTCGTCGCGTTCCAGGACTCCGCCGGGTGCTTCCCAGTGGTCGTTGTCTCTGCGCTGGGTGAGGAGTGCTCGGCCTTGGTCGTCGAT
>NZ_JBPXMC010000072.1:0-2991 GCF_051918885.1 Streptosporangium sp. OZ121 | reverse complement strand
CACCACCCGCCCCCCGAACCGCCTCCTGAGCGAGTGTGTTCAGGATGCGCAGCGCCGGCTTCTTGGCCGAAGGAGCGCCGTATTCGAGGAGCGTCTCAGCGGCCGTGATCCGCTCCTCCGCGGGGAAAGCCACATCACTCGCCATGACCAGCAGCGTCTCCGCGGCACGAGCCTCTCCACGGGCCAGAATCAGGCGGCTTTGAGCCGCACAGACCCGGTCGAAGGAGTCGGTCTCCTCAACGTCCTCGGCAATCGCGGTGAGTACGGCGTGCGCGCTTCGCCGCCGGCCGGTCGTCCCCCATCTGGCGAGGACCCGGGCCGCACGGATGCGCACCTGCGGGTGCAGGTCCTCGTTGTAGAGGATGCCGGCGGCTCCGGCCACTCCCGATCGCCGCCATTCCGGCCGTGCCCGGCTCGTCAGGATCTCCGTGGACCAGACCGCCGTAAGCGAGTCGCACCACTGAGGGTCCGCCGCGTCTCGAAGGCATCGTCGCAGCATGTGTCCCAGCCGAGTGACCTCCACCGAACCCAGGTCCAGCAATGCCTCGATTGCGCACACCCTGTCGAACGGCTCAGCGTCCAGCCGCTCACCGATCTCGAAAAGTGTCCGGACGCACGCCTGCTGATGCGCCTCGTCACCTGAACGTTCCGCCATCGCGACGGCGGCGCGCACCCGATCGTACGGGGAGACCGACGGATCCCGCATGACAGATGTGAGCTCCCGCGATGCCATCGCCGCTGCCGGCGGCAGGCCACTGTGAAGCAGTACGTATGCCAGATTTCCGCCCCCGCGCAGGGAGCCGGCCAGCCTGTTCACCGCCACCGCCTGCTGTTGCGCGCTTCCCCACCGGAACAGCAGGCGAGCCGCGCGCGACGTACAGGACTCGTCGGCCGCGCACTCGACGATCTCCAACCCGGTCGCGACACCGCGTCCGACGTGTCCGTCACCGTAGAACAGCAACGCGCCGGCGGCGTCGATTCGCACGTCGGCGGGAGCGGTGCTCCCTGCCACGCTCTCCATGAACGCCATCCCTTCCTGGTCGCGTCCGAGGTGGAGCAACGCCGCGTGCGCCAGCACTCGCGTCCGATCGTCCAGCGCGCCGTCCGCCGCAAGCCGGGTCAGAAGTTCCAGCCCCTGAGAAAAGGCCATGCCTTTGATGTCCACGCCGGTACACCTCCCAATGGCAGCGCCATGACAGCGGCGCGAAAGGCCGTCCGCCGATGATATTCACGTTCCGCCCATCCGATTGACGGAGGCCACGATGAATATCAAATCGACATCGATGATCGACCAACCGCTACTCGACCCCGTACAGCTGCGTCTTCTCGGCCATGAGGAGATCCAGCCGGTTCTGGACGTCTTTCATGGGATGTCGCAGAGATCTAGGTTCCTCCGCTTCATGACACCTATGCCACGGCTTCCGGGATCAATACTCAGGGCATTGGTCGACGTCGACCAGGACAAGCATGTGGCCATGGTGGCCATGGTGGATGACCGGACCGTCGGACTGGGTCGCTACATGATGACAGGAAGGAAGCGCGCCGAGGTCGGCCTCGCCGTCATCGATGAATATCAGGCTCGCGGCATCGGCCGGACGCTGCTGGATGGGCTGGTGGCCTATGGGACGATCCGGGGAATGGAAGCGTTCACCTTCAGCACTCACTTCGAGAATCGCGCTGCGTTGAAGCTCATCCGCGCCGCCGGAGCGACCGTCACTTTCGAGGACGGAATGGCGCAGGGGCAGCTGAGCCTGAGCCCGCGGCCACAACCGGCTCCTCACGCCACGAACGGCTAGCGACGGCACTTCGGACCGGTGGAATCGCCACGGGCCGGCTCATGCATGAGTTCTCGAACCCAGGGTGATGAGTTACCGCTGTATTGTCTCATCCTCTCCGCATTGTTAGGCCTGCTCGCCGGGTTCCGGATCCATTCCCTGAACATCCAGTCTCCCGCCTTGCCTCGGCAGAAATTGGAGCGGTCGCTCGTCGACAACGGTCACGCCCTGGTGCGCCACCATGTGTCACCGATTCTGCGCCTCCTGACCCGCGCGACCGGATCATACTTCTTCTTCCCGCCGAAATGCTGTAATAGGCGGCGGCAGGTGTTCCTGCCGCCGCTTCCGTGCTCTCGGAGAAGCTCGAACTATCTAGGCGCGTATTGCGGCCATACGTCCAACCCTACTGCGCGCTTGACTGCTTTGGCGATAGGGACACGCATATTTGACGGCGCTAGTGGATTCCCAAAATTTTTACCATTCACCGAAGCCGAATTCCAGCCGATAGAAATACCTTCCTCTTCGACATGGATACTGAAGCCGACCAAATCGGACTTGTTTGCCCCTCTTTCCACGGCTGTTTCGGCAAGAATTTCATGCCCGCGAGTCCTGGGGAGCGTTCCCGGCTCTTGGTCATCGTTCGGCCGACTTCTCATTGCGATGATGCTTTTCGTATTCGGATCGTAGATTCCCGTATATACAGTGCCTGGCTCTTCGTCCTTTAGATAGTGCAGCTCATCATTTTCCAGGACGCGGTTTCGACGGTTGCCCCTTGGCGTGGGACTTCCCTGGGTGGACGCGTATTGGGTGACGACGCCGTTGTTGGGGGTGTGGACGCCTGGTTTGGGCTGGCGGATGCCGCTGCCGCCGAGTGGTTTGATGCCTGAACCGCCGCCGCGGCCCCTGGTTCCCATACATGCCATGGGGGGACACTCCGCGTTGTTCCAGATGTTGAACCATTTCATCCAGGCTGGAACTTCGTAGGGGCCGAGTTCGGGATCGTCATATGTCGTGGGTTTCGTTGCCAGGTAAAGCGCGGTTTGGAAGCCGCCCCATGCCCAGCTGCCGGCGCTGCTGACGGCGTTGGAGGCGTGGAACCAGGCCTGGGCCGCCATTCCAGGGGCTTCGCCTTCGATGTAGATGGTTTCGCCGGGTTGGGTGGGGATGTCGTCGAGGCCGTTGGGGTCGATGCGGTTGATGGGGTCGTTGCCGGTGA
>NZ_JBPXMC010000071.1:0-3187 GCF_051918885.1 Streptosporangium sp. OZ121 | reverse complement strand
GGTCGCTGTTTGTTGTTTGAGATTTGCATAGTGGACGCGAGCATCTTTGTGGCCAAGTTTTTTAGGGCACACGGTGGATGCCTTGGCATCAGGAGCCGATGAAGGACGTGGGAGGCTGCGTTAAGCCCCGGGGAGTCGCCAACCAGACTTTGATCCGGGGATGTCCGAATGGGGAAACCTAGCACCAGTCATGTGGTGTTGCCTCCGCCTGAATGTATAGGGCGGTTGGTGGTAACGCGGGGAAGTGAAACATCTCAGTACCCGTAGGAAGAGAAAACAAATTAGTGATTCCGTGAGTAGTGGTGAGCGAAAGCGGATCAGGCTAAACCGTAGGCGTGTGATAGCCGGCAGGCGTTGCGTTTGCGGGGTTGTGGGACCCTCTGATGGTTTCTGCCGAGACCATAGACAGTAAGAAATCCTTCCGATAGTCGAAGCTTCTGGGAAGTTGCGCCGTAGACCGTGAGAGTCGGGTAGGCGAAATTGGTTGGACTGTTTGAGGGGATCCCAAGTAGCACGGGGCCCGAGAAATCCTGTGTGAATCTGCCAGGACCACCTGGTAAGCCTAAATACTCCCTGATGACCGATAGTGAACAAGTACCGTGAGGGAAAGGTGAAAAGCGCCCCGGTGAGGGGTCGTGAAATAGTACCTGAAACCGTGTGCCTACAAGCCGTAGGAGCGTAAACGAGGGCTTGCTCTTGTTTGTGATGTGACTGCGTGCCTTTTGAAGAATGAGCCTGCGAGTTATGGTGTGTGGCGAGGTTAACCCGTGTGGGGGAGCCGTAGCGAAAGCGAGTCTGAATAGGGCGTTTGAGTCGCATGCTGTAGACCCGAAGCGGAGTGATCTAGGCATGGGCAGGTTGAAGCGCGGGTAAGACCGCGTGGAGGACCGAACCCACCAGGGTTGAAAACCTGGGGGATGACCTGTGTTTAGGGGTGAAAGGCCAATCAAACTCCGTGATAGCTGGTTCTCCCCGAAATGCATTTAGGTGCAGCGTTACGTGTTTCTTGCCGGAGGTAGAGCACTGGATGGCTAATGGGCCCGACAAGGTTACTGACGTCAGCCAAACTCCGAATGCCGGTAAGTGAGAGCGTAGCAGTGAGACTGCGGGGGATAAGCTCCGTAGTCGAGAGGGAAACAGCCCAGACCACCGACTAAGGCCCCTAAGCGTGTGCTAAGTGGGAAAGGATGTGGAGTCGCAGTGACAACCAGGAGGTTGGCTTAGAAGCAGCCACCCTTGAAAGAGTGCGTAATAGCTCACTGGTCAAGTGATTCCGCGCCGACAATGTAGCGGGGCTCAAGTACACCGCCGAAGTCGTGGCATTCACACATTATCCGAGCCTTTGTGGTTGAGGTGTGTGGATGGGTAGGGGAGCGTCGTGCGGCCGGCGAAGCAGCGGAGTGATCCAGTTGTGGAGGCTGTGCGAGTGAGAATGCAGGCATGAGTAGCGAATCAGAAGTGAGAAACTTCTGCGCCGGATGACCAAGGGTTCCTGGGGCAGGCTAATCCGCCCAGGGTAAGTCGGGACCTAAGGCGAGGCCGACAGGCGTAGTCGATGGACAACGGGTTGATATTCCCGTACCCGCTACGATGCGCCAATACTGAATCCAGTGATACTAAGGGTCCTTAACCCCTCCGAGCCTTCGGGCTTGGGGTGAGGGTGAACGCCTGGCCTGAACTGGTAGTAGGTAAGCGATGGGGTGACGCAGGAAGGTAGCCCAGCCCAGGCGATGGTAGTCCTGGGGTAAGCATGTAGGGAAAGAGGTAGGCAAATCCGCCTCTTACGTATCCTGAGATGTGATGCCGAGCCGATTGTGGCGAAGTGGGTGATCCTATGCTGCCGAGAAAAGCCTCTAGTGAGTGTCGTGGCGGCCCGTACCCTAAACCGACTCAGGTGGTCAGGTAGAGAATACTAAGGCGATCGGGTGAACTGTGGTTAAGGAACTCGGCAAATTGCCCCCGTAACTTCGGGAGAAGGGGGGCCTTCGCTGGTGACGAGCTTCGCGCTCTGAGCTGGTGGGGGTCGCAGAGGCCAGGGGGAAGCGACTGTTTACTAAAAACACAGGTCCGTGCGAAGTCGTAAGACGATGTATACGGACTGACGCCTGCCCGGTGCTGGAACGTTAAGGGGACCGGTTAGTTGTTCTTCGGAGCGGCGAAGCTGAGAACTTAAGCGCCAGTAAACGGCGGTGGTAACTATAACCATCCTAAGGTAGCGAAATTCCTTGTCGGGTAAGTTCCGACCTGCACGAATGGCGTAACGACTTCCCCGCTGTCTCAACCGCAGACCCGGCGAAATTGCACTACGAGTAAAGATGCTCGTTACGCGCAGCAGGACGGAAAGACCCCGGGACCTTCACTATAGCTTGACATTGGCGTTTGGAACGTCTTGTGTAGGATAGGTGGGAGACGGTGAAGCTATCACGCTAGTGGTGGTGGAGTCATTGGTGAAATACCACTCTGGTCGTTTTGAACGTCTAACTTCGGTCCGTGATCCGGATCAGGGACAGTGTCTGGTGGGTAGTTTAACTGGGGCGGTTGCCTCCTAAAGAGTAACGGAGGCGCCCAAAGGTTCCCTCAGCCTGGTTGGCAATCAGGTGTCGAGTGTAAGTGCACAAGGGAGCTTGACTGTGAGACCGACGGGTCGAGCAGGAGCGAAAGCTGGGACTAGTGATCCGGCGGTGGCATGTGGAAGCGCCGTCGCTCAACGGCTAAAAGGTACCCCGGGGATAACAGGCTGATCTTCCCCAAGAGTCCATATCGACGGGATGGTTTGGCACCTCGATGTCGGCTCGTCGCATCCTGGGGCTGGAGTAGGTCCCAAGGGTTGGGCTGTTCGCCCATTAAAGCGGTACGCGAGCTGGGTTTAGAACGTCGCGAGACAGTTCGGTCCCTATCCGCTGCGCGCGCAGGAGACTTGAAAGGAGCTGTCCCTAGTACGAGAGGACCGGGACGGACGAACCTCTGGTGTGCCAGTTGTTCCGCCAGGAGCACGGCTGGTTGGCTACGTTCGGAAGGGATAACCGCTGAAAGCATCTAAGCGGGAAGCTCGCCTTGAGATGAGGTCTCCCACCACGAGAGTGGGTAAGGCTCCCGGGAGACGACCGGGTTGATAGGCTGGAAGTGGAAGCGCAGTAATGTGTGGAGCTGACCAGTACTAATAGGCCGAGGACTTGACCACAAAGCA
>NZ_JBPXMC010000070.1:0-3356 GCF_051918885.1 Streptosporangium sp. OZ121 | reverse complement strand
TCGGCGGTGCGGTCATCGGTGCGGGTGCGCTGGTGACGGCGTGCACGGGCAACGAGGCCCCGGCCCCGGCGGCGGCCTCGGCGCCGGCCCCGGCTCCGGCCGCGACCGGCGGCAACGACGCCCCCGGCGACAAGGTCGTCATCGGCTTCTCCGCGCCCGCGGCCGACCACGGCTGGATCGCCGCGATCGCCAAGAACGCCGAGGCCGCGGCCAAGGAGTACTCCGACATCGAGTTCAAGCCGGTCGAGCCGACCAACGACATCAACGCGCAGATCTCCGCCGTGGAATCGCTGATCGCGGCCAAGGTCTCCGCGCTGGTGATCTTGCCCAACGACGGCCAGCAGCTCAACCAGATCGCCCGCCAGGCCTCCGACGCCGGCATCCCGGTGATCAACCTGGACCGGATCTTCCCCGACAAGCTCTCCTACCGCACCTGGATCGGCGGCGACAACTACGGCATGGGCGTGGCGGCCGGCCACTACATCGGCAAGAAGCTCAAGGACAAGGGGGTGGCCAACCCGGTGATCCTGGAGATCCAGGGCATCGCCACCCTGCCGCTGACCCAGGACCGCAGCAAGGGCTTCGAGGACGCGCTGAAGACCTACGGCTTCAGTGTGACGGCCAAGCAGGACGCGCAGTTCACCGTGGAGTCGGGCACCAAGGTCGCGGCGAACCTGATGCAGGCGCACAAGAAGATCGACGCGATCTGGAACCACGACGACGACCAGGGCATCGGCGTGCTGGCCGCGATCAAGGAGGCCGGGCGCAGCGAGTTCTTCATGGTCGGCGGCGCCGGCTCGGCCAACGCGATGCGCGACATCCAGGCCGGGTCGGGGGTGCTGGAGGCCACCGTGACCTACAGCCCCACCATGGCCTCCTCGGCGATCAAGCTGGCCCGCCTGATCGCGCAGGGCAAGGGCATGAGCGACCTGGTGGAGAACCAGGTGCCCCAGTCGATCACCCTGGCCTCCGAGACCATCACCAAGGAGAACGTGGCCGAGTACCTGCCGTTGGGATTCGAGTCTTGATGAATCAGTCTGACAGGCCGAGCCTGGGGATCGGCATGGTCGGGTACGCCTTCATGGGCCGGGTGCACTCCCAGGCCTGGCGCAGCGTGTCGGCGTTCTTCGACCTGCCGGCCCGGCCGGTGATGGCCGCGGTCTGCGGCCGCTCGGCCGCCGGGACGGCGGCGGCGGCCGAGCAGATGGGCTGGGCCGCCACCGAGACCGACTGGCGCAAGCTCATCGCCCGCGACGACGTGGACGTGGTCGACATCTGCACGCCGGGCGACTCGCACGCCGAGATCGCGATCGCCGCGCTGGAGGCCGGCAAGCACGTGTTGTGCGAGAAACCCCTGGCCAACACCGTCGCCGAGGCCGAGGCGATGGCGGCGGCGGCCCGTGCGGCGGCCGAGCGGGGGGTGTATGCGATGGTGGCGTTCAACTACCGCCGGGTGCCGGCCATCGCCCAGGCCGCCCGCTGGGTGGCCGAGGGCCGCCTGGGACAGATTCGCCACGTGCGGGCCCAGTACCTGCAGGACTGGATCGTCGATCCGGACTTCCCGCTGGTGTGGCGGCTGCAGAAGAACCTGGCCGGCTCCGGCGCGCTGGGTGACATCGGCGCGCACATCATCGACACCGCGCAGTTCATCACCGGCCAGCGCCTGACCCAGGTGTCCGGGCTGACCGAGACCTTCATCACCCAGCGGCCCGTCGCCGAGGCCTCGGCCGGACTGTCGGCCGACACGGGCACCGGCTCGGGGGCGGAGATGGGCGAGGTCGACGTCGATGACGCGGCCCTGTTCATCGGCCGTCTCAGCGGTGGCGCGCTGGCGTCGTTCGAGGCGACCCGGTTCGCCACCGGCCGCAAGAACGCGCTGCGGATCGAGGTCAACGGCTCGAAGGCGAGCGTGGCCTTCGACTTCGAGGCGATGAACGAGCTGTGGTTCCACGACCACGCCGCGCCGGCCGAGGAGGCGGGGTTCCGCCGGGTGCTGGTCACCGAGGCCGGGCACCCGTACGCGGGGGCGTGGTGGCCGCCGGGCCACGGCCTGGGCTATGAGCACACCTTCACCCACGAGGTGAAGGACTTCGTCGAGGCGATCACCGCCGGCATCGCCCCGACCCCGTCGTTCGACGACGGACTGAACGTCCAGCGCGTGCTGGAAGCGGTCGAGCGCAGCGCCGCCGACCACAGCCGTCTCACGGCGATCGAGGAGGTATGACGGAGCCCGCCATCCGTGGGGCGCACACCCCATGAGCGGGCCCCGTCACCCGGGTGGTGTGCGCGCGAACTGAGCTCGCGCACACACCACCCGGCTCACAATCTGCGACATGGAGGACATATGAGCAGGCCGATCACCTTGTTCACCGGCCAGTGGGCCGACCTGCCGTTCGAGGAGGTCTGCCGCCTGGCCTCGGGCTGGGGGTACGACGGTTTGGAGATCGCCTGCTGGGGCGACCACTTCGAGGTCGACAAAGCCCTCAGCGACGACGACTACATCCCCCGCAAACAGGAACTGCTCGCCAAGCACAACCTGTCGGTCTACACCATCTCCAACCACCTGGTCGGCCAGGCCGTCTGCGACAACCCCATCGACGCCCGCCACCAGGGCATCCTGCCCGCCCGCATCTGGGGCAACGGCGACCCCGAACAGGTCCGCCGCAACGCCGCCGAAGAGATCAAGAACACCGCCCGCGCCGCCGCCAAACTCGGCGTCGACACCGTGGTCGGCTTCACCGGATCCTCCATCTGGCACACCGTGGCCATGTTCCCGCCGGTACCCCCCCAGATGATCGAGGACGGCTACGCCGACTTCGCCGACCGCTGGAACCCCATCCTCGACGTCTTCGACGAGGTCGGCGTCCGCTTCGCCCACGAGGTCCACCCCAGCGAGATCGCCTACGACTACCACACCACCATGCGCACCCTGGAGGCCATCGGCCACCGCCCCGCGTTCGGCCTGAACTGGGACCCCTCCCACATGGTCTGGCAGGAGATCGACCCGGTCGCCTTCATCCTCGACTTCGCCGACCGCATCTACCACGTCGACTGCAAGGACGCCAAGGTCCGCACCGGCGACGGCCGCCGCGGCCGGCTCGCCTCCCACCTGCCCTGGGCCGACCTGCGCCGCGGCTGGGACTTCGTCTCCACCGGACGCGGCGACGTGCCCTGGGAGGACTGCTTCCGCGCCCTCAACGCCATCGGTTACGCCGGACCCATCTCCATCGAGTGGGAGGACGCCGGCATGGACCGCCTCGTCGGCGCCCCCGACGCGCTGGCCGTGATCCGCAAGCTCAACGCCATCACCCCGCCCGCCACCGCCTTCGACGCCGCCTTCTCCTCGGACTGAACCC
>NZ_JBPXMC010000069.1:0-3406 GCF_051918885.1 Streptosporangium sp. OZ121 | reverse complement strand
TTGTTACGCGTCCACTGGGTGATGCGGCCGCCGTCGGCCGTGGACAGGTTGTAGACGTCCAGGGCCTTGCCGCTGGTGCGGTTGACCAGGACGTACCAGGCGTTGGTGTCGACGGTCGCCGCGTTCGCGGCGTTCGTCGACACCAGCGCGACCAGGAAACCGGCCATGAGCGTGGTCACGGCCGCGATGATCGCCGCCGTCCTCCGGTGCGGGCGCCGGGTATGCGTGATTTCCAAAGTGTGCTCCTTGTTCGAGAACGGCTCAACCGACACGGGAGAGCTGCCACTGCTGGTTGTTGCCGCCCCAGTCGTCGTACTGGACGATGTTGGCGCCGTCGGCGGTGGAGGCGCCCTGGACCTCCAGGGCCTTGTTGCTGTTGCGGTTGATCAGGCGGACGTAACCGCCCGAGGAGTCGGCCAGGCGCCACTGCTGGTTGGTGCCGTTGAGGTCGGCCCACTGCACGACGGCGCCGCCGTTGGCGGTGGAGAAGCCGCTGACGTCCAGGACCTTGCCCGAGTGGCGGGACTTGACGCGGTAGTAGCCGCCGCCCGAGTTGACGAACTGCCACTGCTGGTTGTTGCCGTTGTTACGGGACCACTGGGTGATGCGGCCGCCGTCGGCCGTGGACAGGCCGTAGACGTCCAGGGCCTTGCCGCTGGTGCGGTTGACCAGGACGTACCAGGCGTTGGTGTCGATCGGCCCGCCGGAGGTCGGCGTCGGCGTCGGGGTCGGGTTGGTGGAACCGCCGTTGAGGGCGTTGAGCGTGCTGGTGTAGGCGGCCTTCTTGTTGCCGGAGGCGTCGAACAGCAGCGGGTTCTCCCCGGTGCGCCAGGAGTCGCTGTCGCGGATGCCCCAGACGGTGATGCCGTTGCACCGGGACACCGCCAGGCACGCCCGGGTCACCGTGGCGTAGATGTTGGCCTGGTTGGACCCCTGGGCCACGTCGAGCTCGGTGATCTGGACGTCGACGCCGAGGTCGGCGAAGCGCTGGAGGTTGGCCTGGTAGTCACCGGAGATGGAGCCGCCCAGGTGTGACTGGAAGCCGACGCAGTCGATCGGCACGCCGCGCGCCTTGAAGTCGCGCACCATGTTGTAGATGCCGGTGCTCTTGGCGTTGATCCCGTCGGTGTTGTAGTCGTTGTAGCAGAGCTTGGCACCCGGGTCGGCGGCGTCGGCCGCCCGGAAGGCGGCCTCGATCCAGTCGTTGCCGGTGCGCTGCAGGTTGGAGTCGCGCCGCCCGCCGCTGCCGCCGTCGGCGAACGCCTCGTTCACGACGTCCCAGGAATCGATCTTGCCGCGGAAGTAGGTGGCGACCTGGGTGACGTGGTTGATCGCGGCGTTGCGCAGGTCGGAACCGGACAGGCCCTGGGCCCAGCCGGGCTGCTGCTGGTGCCAGAGCAGGGCGTGACCGCGGATCTTCATGCCCTGGCCCAGGGCGTGGTTCACGATCCGGTTGGCGCTGGTGTAGTTGAAGCTGCCGCGCTGGGGCTCGGTGGAGCTCCACTTCATCTCGTTCTCGGCGGTGACCGAGTTGAACTCGCGGTTGAGGATGTTGACGTAGGTGGAGTCACCGAGCCTGCCGGCTGCGACGGCGGCGCCGAAGTAGCGGCCGCCTCTCTCGGCCGCCGACGCGCCCAGCGTGGAGGCTGCGTCCGCCGGAGCGGAGATCGCAGCCGACACGCCGATGGCGACCACGGCGGCGCTCAGGAGGGACAGGAATCTCCGCAGCCGGGTGCGCCCGGAAGGCCGGGCCGAGCGGTTTGGGGGGTGCATCACGGGCTACCTTTCTGGTTTCACGGTGTGGTGAGGTCGAACCGGTTCACGGTCACCGCTCCGCCCAGTGACTGGGTGGCGTAGTTGAAGATGCCGAAGCGGTAGCCCATGAAGAACTGCCAGGCGTTGTTCAACGTGAAGGCCGGTCCGAGCGCGGTGAAGTTCACGCCGTCGGTGCTGTAGGAGAACCGGGCCTGCCTGCCGGATCCCGGCCGGATGTCGGCGTTCACCCGCAACCAGATCTTGCCGCCCGAGATGTTCGCGCTCGCCGCCTCGGTGCCGGTGCCCGTGGTGGCCCAGCTGCTGTTCATGGTCAGGCCGTTGGTCATCACGACCCGGTTGACGCCGTTGTCGCGTTTGACGCCGATCCACGCCGACTGATCTCGGAGCATCGCCAGCCCGGACCGGTCACCGTTGGCCATCGCCGAGTAGTCGAGCTCGATCGTCGCGGTCGACGACGGGCCCTGGATGCGGTGGGTCAGGGTGTTGCGGGCGTTGTAGAGGTCGTTGGTGACGGTCGCGGTCTGCAGGCGCAGGCCGTTTCCGGTGGAGAAGCGGCTGGTGTCGGGGTTGTGGTTCCACTCCCACCGGTGGCCGAGGCTGCCCGAGGTGAAGGTGTCCGGGCCGATCATCGAGGCCACGGTCTTGGAGGTCTGGATGTTCGGCTTCGGGTAGTTGACGCCCCAGCCGCCGTTGACCGTCTGGACGGTCGGCCAGCCGTCGGCGCTCCAGTTGATCGGTGCCAGAGCCGGCATCCGGCCGCCGGGGTAGGCGTCGACGAACGACATGTAGTACCAGGCGCCGTTCTGCGTCTGGACCAGGCCGCCCTGGTGCGGCACGCCGCCGCCGGAGATCGGGCCGGGCATGTTCAGCAGGACCTGGCGCATCTCGTACGGGCCGAACGGGCTGCTGGAGCGCAGCACGTACTGGCCGTTGGCCGGGCGGGTCAGCCAGATGTAGTAGTAGCCGTTGCGCTTGTAGAAGCGGGCGCCCTCCAGGGTGCCGACGCTGGAGGGGGTCTGGAAGACCTGCTGGGCGCGCACCTGGCTGAGACCGTCGGCCGAGAGCTGGGCGACGCTGATCGTGCCGTTGCCGTAGGCGACGTACATGGTGTCGTTGTCGTCGACGAGCAGGCCGGCGTCGTAGTAGCAGTTGTTGATCCGGGCGCGCTTGGTCCAGGTGCCGTCCACGGCGGAGGCGGTGTAGACGTAGGTGCGGTTGAACTCGGTGCAGCCCATCCAGTAGTAGGTGCTGTTGCTCGGCCGGTAGTTGAGCGTCGAGGCCCAGATGCCCTTCACGTAGGCTCGGCCGCCGTTGAGGTCGTAGGCGTTGGACTCGAAGTCCAGGCGCGGGACCGAGTGGCCCGCGTACTCCCAGTCGACCAGGTTGTAGGAGCGCAGGATCGGCGCGCCGGGCGAGTAGTGCATCGTCGACGCCGAGTAGTAGTAGGCGTCGCCGACCCGGATGATGTCGCCGTCGGCGAAGTCCTGCCAGACGACCGGGTTGGTGTAGTTACCGCCCGGACCCGGCGTCGGGGTCGGGGTGGGCGTCGGGTCCGTTCCGCCGACCTGGACGAACTGCCACTGCTGGTTGTTGCCGCCCCAGTCGTCGTACTGGACGATGTTGGCGCCGT
>NZ_JBPXMC010000068.1:0-4383 GCF_051918885.1 Streptosporangium sp. OZ121 | reverse complement strand
ACGACCGCTGAAGACCACCGACTCACCACCGGCGACCTCCGTCACCGCACTCAGCAACGGATGATCGATCCCCTCCAAACCAGCCGCGTCCATGTCCCCGGCCTCAGCCTGCGCCGCCACCCAGAACCGCTCCCGCTGGAAGGCATACGTCGGCAGATCCACCCGTACCGGCCGAGCCGGAGCGAAGAAGGCCTCCCAATCGACGGCGATCCCCCGGACCTGCAACTGCCCCAGGGCTCTGACCAACGTCCTAGCCTCATCACGGTCCTTACGCGCGACCGCGACGAACACACCATCGTCGACACTCTGCTGGGCCAGGGCGGTCAGGGTGGTGTCCGGCCCGATCTCGACGAACACGTTCGCCTGGCAGGCGACGACCCCGTCGGCGAAGCGCACCGCCTCCCGCACGTGCCGCACCCAGTACGCCGGATCGGTGAGCAACCCCGGCTCGGCGGGACGGCCCGTCACGTTGGAGACGACCGGGATGCTCGGCTCGGCGAAGGTCAACCCGGAGACGATCTGCTCGAATTCGGCGAGCATCGGCTCCATCAACGGCGAGTGGAAGGCATGCGAGACCCGCAGCCTGCGCGTCCGCGCGCTCACCAGTGCGGCGACCTCCTCCACCGCGCTCTCGTCACCGGAGATCACCACGGCCTCCGGGCCGTTGACGGCGGCGATGCCGACGTCCTGACGGCCCTCCAGCAGCGGAAGGACGTCTGCTTCGGGGGCGGCGATGGCCAGCATCGCCCCACCCTCCGGCAACGCCTGCATCAACCGGGCACGGGCGGAGACCAGGGCGCACGCGTCGGGCAGTGAGAGCACCCCGGCCACGTGCGCGGCGGCGATCTCCCCCACCGAGTGACCCACCAGCACGTCCGGGGTCACCCCCAGCGAGGTGAGCAGACGGTACAGAGCCACCTCGAAGGCGAACAGCGCCGGCTGGGTCGTCCCGGTCTCGGCCAGCACCTCGTCCGGATCGGAGAACATCGCCTCACGCACCGACCCCGGCAACAACGCGCAGACCTCGTCCAGCGCGTCGGCGAACACCGGGAACGCCGCCGCGAGCTCACGGCCCATCCCCACCCGCTGGCTGCCCTGACCGGCGAACAGCATCGCCAGCCTGCCGCCACCGGTCGCCGCACCGGGCGTCGTCGTACCGTCGGCCAGGGCACGCAGGCCCGTCACCAGCTCGGCCCGGTCGGCGCCGACCACCACCGCGCGCTGCTCCAGCAGCGCCCGGCCCGTCGCCAGCGTCCAGGCCGCATCGGCCGGGTTCAGCTCCGGCCGCTCCTCCACCCACGACGCGAGCCGGGAAGCCTGTCCTCGCAGCGCCTCGGGAGTCTTGGCCGAGACCAGCCACGGCGTCACCGGCAACTCGACGGCACCGGCCTCGACCTCGGCCTCCGCCGGACCCTGCTCGATGATCACGTGCGCGTTGGTGCCGCTGATCCCGAAGGAGGAGATCGCAGCCCGGCGCGGGCGGTCCTCGATGTCCCAGGGACGGGCCTCGGTCAGCAACTCCACCGCGCCCGCCGACCAGTCGATGTGCTCCGACCGCTCCTCGGCGTGCAGGGTCCGCGGCAGCGTCCCGTGCCGCATCGCCATCACCATCTTGATGACGCCACCGACACCGGCGGCGGCCTGGGTGTGGCCGATGTTCGACTTCAGCGACCCCAGCCACAGCGGCCGGTCCTCGGGACGGTCCTGGCCGTAGGTGGCGATAAGCGCCTGCGCCTCGATCGGGTCGCCCAGCACCGTTCCCGTACCGTGTGCCTCGACCGCGTCCACATCCGCGGGCGAGAGGTTCGCGCTGGCCAGCGCCTGGCGGATCACCCGCTGCTGCGCGGGACCGTTCGGGGCGGTCAGGCCGTTGCTCGCGCCGTCCTGGTTGACCGCGCTGCCCCGTACGATCGCGAGGACCTGGTGGCCGTTGCGCCGCGCGTCCGACAGCCGCTCGACCAGCAGCACGCCGACGCCCTCGCCCCAGGCGGTGCCGTCCGCCGTGTCGCCGAAGGACTTGCATCTGCCATCGGGTGCCAGACCGCGCTGGCGGGAGAACTCGATGAAGGTTCCGGGCGTCGACATGACCGTGACACCGCCCGCGAGGGCCAGATCGCACTCACCCGAGCGCAGTGCCTGCGCGGCCAGGTGCAGCGCGACCAGCGACGACGAGCACGCCGTGTCCACGGTCATCGCCGGTCCCTCGAACCCGAAGGTGTAGGACACCCGGCCGGAGACCAGGCTCCCGCCACTGGTCGAGGCGGGAGCGCCGAGACCGTAGTCGTGGTACATCAAGCCGGCGAACACGCCCGTCCGGCTGCCGCGTAGCCCGACCGGACTGACACCGGCCCGCTCCAGCGCCTCCCATGACGCCTCCAGCAGCAACCGCTGCTGCGGATCCATCGTCAGGGCCTCGCGCGGGCTGATCCCGAAGAACTCGGGGTCGAACTCGGCGGCGTCGTACAGGAAACCGCCGTGCTTCACGTAGGAGGTGCCCTTGCTCTCCGGGTCCGGGTTGTAGATCCGCTCCATGTCCCAGCCGCGGTCGGCGGGGAACTCGGAGATGGCGTCCGTACCGCCGGCCACGAGGTCCCACAGCCCCTCGGGCGACAGCACCCCACCGGGGTAGCGGCAGGCCATGCCCACGATCGCGATCGGCTCGTCGTCGCCCGGCGTCCTGGCCGTCGTGACCGACGCGATCGCGGACGCGGCGCCGATCAGCTCCGACCCCACGTAGTCCGCCACCGCTCGGGCGGTCGGATAGTCGAAGATCAGCGTGGCCGGCAGCCGCATGCCGGTGACCTGGCTGAGCCTGTTCCTGAACTCGACCGCGGTGAGGGAGTCGAAGCCGAGGTCCTGGAAGGCGCGGTCCGGCTGGACGGCCTCCTTCGAGGCGTGCCCGAGCACCGTCGCCACTTCCTGGCACACCAGGTCGGACAGGATCGCCAGGCGTTCCGCGGGCTCCATCGCGGCCAGCCGTCCCGCGAGGCCGTTGAGGGTGCCCGCTCGTGGCAGCGCCACCCGGGCCGGGTTCCTGCCCTGGGCGAACCGCGCGGCGACCAGCGCCGGCCGGTCATGGCGCAGAGCGGCGTCGAACAGCGCCAGCCCGTCGGCAGCCGACAGCGGCTTCAGGCCCATGCGCTCCATGCGGCGCACGTCGGCCTCGGTCAGTTCCTCGGCCATCCCGCCGATCGCCCACAGGCCCCAGGCCAGCGAGGTGCCCGCCAGTCCCTGTGCTCTGCGGTGTTCGGCCAGCCCGTCGAGGAAGGCGTTGGCAGCGGCATAGTTGCCCTGCCCGGGACCACCCAGCGCTCCCGCCACCGAGGAGAACAGCACGAACGCCGACAGGTCCAGCTCCCGGGTCAGCTCGTGCAGATGCCAGGCCGCGTCGGCCTTGGGCCGCATCACCCCGTCCAGCCGCTCGGAAGTGAGCGCGGTGATCACGCCGTCGTCCAGGACGCCGGCCGCGTGCACCACACCGCTCAGCGGCCGATCGGCCGGGATGCCCGCGATCAGCTGTGCCAGCGCCTCCCGATCACCGACGTCGCACGCCGCGACCTCGACCGTGGCACCCAGCTCGGTCAGCTCCGCCACCAGCTCGGCCGCCCCCGGCGCCTGTACGCCACGACGGCTGACCAGCAGCAGCTGCCGCACATCGTGGGCAGTCACCAGATGCCTGGCCGCCAGCGCGCCCAGTCCACTCAAACCGCCGGTGACCAGCACCGTGCCCTCCGGGCCGAAGACCGGAGCACGCTCCTCCCCGGCCGGCGCCACCGCCGTACGCACCAGACGCGGCGTCCACACCGCACCCGCCCGTACCGCGACCTGCGCCTCACCCGAAGCCAGCGCCTGACCCACCGCGTCCTCGTCCAGCGGTCCGGTCTCCACGTCCAGCAGCACGAACCGGCCCGGCTGCTCGGCCTGCGCCGCCCGCACCAGACCCCACACCGCCGCCTGCGCCGGATCCACATCCTCGACCTCGGACACCGCCACCGCGCCCCGCGTCACCACCACCAGCCGCGAGGAGGCGAACCGCTCCTCGGCCAGCCACCCCTGCACCAGATCCAACGCCTCGTGCACCCCGGCCGACACCTCGACCAGCACACACTCCGCGACCGCACCATCCAGCGAACCGGCCAGCACCCACCCGGGCACCTCTGCGGAAGCGGCCGGAGCCGTGCTCCACTCGAGCCGGTGCAGTGAGTCGGTGCGGTGGGTGGTGGTGAGCTGGTCGGCTGATATCGGACGGGCCGCGAACGCCTCGATCGACAGCACCGGTACCCCGGTGGAGTCGGCGATCGTCAAGGCGACCGTGTTCTCGCGCACCGGCGAGATCCGTGCCCGTACCTCGGTCGCCCCGGCCGAATACAGGCTCACCCCCGC
>NZ_JBPXMC010000067.1:0-4486 GCF_051918885.1 Streptosporangium sp. OZ121 | reverse complement strand
GTTTGGCCACGACCGCGCCCAGCCCGCCGGTGCCGCCGGTGACCAGCACCGTGCCCTCCGAACCGAACACCGACCGCTCCTCGCCACGGTCCGCGGTGCGGCTCAGTCCTGGCATCAGCAGGTGTCCGTCTCGTACCGCGACCTGTGGCTCGCCCGTGGCCAGCGCCTGAGCGACCGTGTCCGCGTCGAGGGAGTCGGTGTCCAGGTCCAGCAGTACGAGCCGGCCGGGCTGTTCGGCCTGCGCCGCTCGCACCAGACCCCACACCGCCGCCTGCGCCAGATCCGGCACCTCATCCGCGACCGCCACCACCGCGCCATGGGTGACGAGGACCAGCCGCGAGGAGGCGAACCGCTCCTCGGCCAGCCACCCCTGCACCAGGTCCAGCACCTCACGCGTCACCACACCCAGCTCACCGCCGGATGGGATGGCGACCAGCACCGCCTCCGACGGCTCGACGACCGAATCCAGGCCGGCTCCCGCCTCCAGCACCGCCCAGCGGGGTACTTCCGTGCTCGTCCCGGCCGCGATGGCGGTCCAGCCCACCTGGTGCAACCAGCCACGATCACCCGCAGCGGCCAGGTCGGAGGTCGACAACGGACGCAACGTGAGCGCCTCGACCTCCGCCACCGGCACACCGGACCCGTCGGCGATGGTCAGCGCCATGCTGGTGCCGCCCGTACCGATGATCTTCACTCGCAGGCTGGTCGCCGCTGTGGCGTGCAGGGACACACCCGACCAGGAGAAGGGCAGGAAAGGCCTGCCCGGCTCGGGTTCTGGCAGCAGGTCACCCAGCGCGCTGGCGTGCAGCACCGCGTCCAGCAACGCCGGATGCACCCCGAACCGCGCCGCGTCCCCATGCGCCTGCTCGGGCAGCGTGACCTCGGCGAACACCTCACCGGGCCGCGCCCAGGCCCGCGTCACCCCTTGGAAGACCGGCCCGTACTCCAGGCCGACCGCCGCGAGATCGTCGTACAGACCATCGACCACCACCGGCCGCGCGTCCACCGGCGGCCACTGCGCCAGCTCGAACGCCGCCACCGGCAGCTCGGCGGTCACCAGGCCCTGTGCGTGCTGCGTCCATCCGGCGGCGTCCTGGGAGCGGGAGTGGACCGTCAGCGGACGTGCTCCGGACTCCTCCACCGCTCCGACGACCACCTGGATCTGGACCCCGCCCTGGGCGGGCACCACCAGCGGCGCCTGGATGGTCAGTTCCTGAAGGTAGGAGCACTCGACCTCGTCGCCCGCCCGGATGGCCAGCTCGACCAGCGCCGCCCCCGGAACCAGCATCTGACCACCCACGAGGTGATCGGCCAGCCACGGCTGCGTGGCGGGTGACAGGCGGCCGCTGAAGATCACCGACTCGCCGCTGGCGACCTCGGTCACGGCGCTGAACACCGGGTGATCGATCGCGCCCAGCCCGGCGGCGTTCATGTCCCCGGCATCGGTCAGCGCGGGGATCCAGTACCGCTCGTGCTGGAAGGCGTACGTCGGCAGATCGACATGCGCTCTCGGGGTGAGGATCGCCGTCCAGTCGACTCCCACACCGTGGGTGTGCAGCCGGCCGAGTGCCTCGACCAGCGCCCGAACCTCGTCCCGGCCCTTGCGCGCGGTCGCGACGAAGGCGCCGTCCTGCACGCTCTGCTGAGCCAGCGCGGTCAGGGTGGTGTCCGGCCCGATCTCCACGAACACACCCGCCTGGCAGGCGGCCACCCCGTCGGCGAAGCGCACCGCTTCACGCACGTGCCGCACCCAGTACGCCGGGTCGGTGAGCAGCCCCGGCTCAGCGGGACGGCCCGTCACGTTGGAGACGACCGGGATGCTCGGCTCGCTGAAGGTCAACCCGGAGACGATCTGCTCGAATTCGGCGAGCATCGGCTCCATCAGGGGCGAGTGGAAAGCGTGCGAGACCCGCAGCCTGCGCGTCCGGACGCTCACCAGGCCCGCGATCTCCTCCACCGCGGCCTCGTCACCGGAGATGACCACGGCCTGAGGGCCGTTGACGGCGGCGATACCGACGTCCTGGCGGCCCTCCAGCAGCGGAAGGACCTCCGCCTCGGGGGCGGCGACGGCCAGCATCGCCCCGCCCTCCGGCAACGCCTGCATCAGCCGGGCCCTTGCGGAGACGAGGGTGCAGGCGTCGGGCAGTGAGAGCACCCCGGCCACGTGAGCGGCGGCGATCTCTCCGACCGAGTGACCCACCAGCACGTCCGGGGTGACACCGAGCGAGGTGAGCAGACGGTACAGAGCCACCTCGAAGGCGAACAGCGCCGGCTGGGTCATCCCGGTCTCGGCCAGCACCTCTTGCGGGCCGGAGAACATCGCCTCACGCACCGCACCTGGCAGCAGCGCGCAGATCTCGTCCAGCGCGTCGGCGAACACCGGGAACGCCGCCGCGAGGGACGCCCCCATGCCCACCCGCTGGCTGCCCTGACCGGTGAACAGCATCGCCACCCTGCCGTCGGCCGCCGCGGCTTCCGGCGTCGTCGTACCGTCGGCCAGGGCACGCAGGCCCGTCACCAGCTCGGCCCGATCGGCACCGACCACCACCGCGCGCTGCTCCAGCAGCGCACGGCCGCTCGCCAGCGTCCAGGCCGCATCGGCCGGGTTCAGCTCCGGCCGCTCCTCCACCCACGACGCGAGCTGCCCGGCCTGCGCCCGCAGCGCCTCGGGAGTCTTGGCCGACAGCAGCCACGGCGTCACCGGCAGCTCGGCGCCGGAGGGCTCCGGCTCCACCACCGGACCCTGCTCGATGATCACATGCGCGTTCGTGCCGCTGATCCCGAAGGACGAGATGGCCGCGCGGCGGGCGTGCCCGTTCTCCTGCCAGGGCACGGGCTCGGTGAGCAGTTCCACCGCACCGGCCGACCAGTCCACGTGCGGGCTCGGCTCGTCCACGTGCAGGGTCTTGGGGAGGAGCTCGTGACGGAGAGCCATCACCATCTTGATGACGCCGCCGACACCGGCGGCGGCCTGGGTGTGGCCGATGTTCGACTTCAACGACCCCAGCCACAGCGGCCGGTCCTCGGGCCGGTCCTGGCCGTACGTGGCCAGGATGGCCTGGGCCTCGATCGGGTCGCCGAGGGTGGTGCCCGTGCCGTGCGCTTCCACGGCGTCGATGTCCGCGGTCGACAGTCCGGCGTTGGCCAGCGCCTGACGGATCACCCGCTGCTGCGAGGGGCCGTTCGGGGCGGTCAGGCCGTTGCTCGCGCCGTCCTGGTTGATCGCGCTGCCGCGCATGACGGCGAGGATGTGGTGACCGTTGCGACGGGCGTCCGAGAGCCGCTCGACGAGCAGCATGCCGACACCCTCGCCCCAACCTGTGCCGTCCGCCGACGCGGAGAACGCCTTGCACCGCCCGTCCACCGACAGGCCACGCTGCCGCGAGAACTCGATGAACATGCCGGGCGTCGACATGACCGTGACACCGCCGGCGAGGGCCAGATCACACTCACCCGAGCGCAGTGCCTGTGCCGCCCAGTGCAGCGCGACCAGCGACGACGAGCACGCCGTGTCCACCGTGACCGCCGGACCCTCCAGGCCCAGGGTGTACGACACCCGTCCGGACACCAGACTGCCGCCACTGGTGTTCGCGGGAGTGCCCAGACCGTAGTCGTGGTACATCACCCCGGCGAACACGCCCGTCCGGCTGCCGCGCAGTCCCACCGGGTCCAGGCCCGCCCGCTCGATCGCCTCCCACGAGGCCTCCAGCAGCAGCCGCTGCTGCGGGTCCATCGCGAGGGCCTCACGCGGGCTGATCCCGAAGAACCCGGGGTCGAACTCGGCGGCCTCGTACAGGAACGCGCCTTGTCGCGTGTAGCTCTTTCCCGGTGCGCCCGGTTCCGGGCCGTACACCCCTTCCACGTCCCAGCCGCGATCGGACGGGAAATCGCCCACCGCGTCCCGAGCCTGCGCGACCAGATCCCACAGACCCTCTGGTGAGGAGACGCCGCCGGGATAGCGGCAGGCCATGCCCACGATCGCGATCGGCTCGTCGGCCACCGAGACATCGGCCACGACCGCCCGCGAGACCTGACCACCGGCCAGTTCTCCCACCAGGTAGTCGGCCACCGCCTCAGCGGTCGGGTAGTCGAAGATGAGCGTGGCCGGCAGCCGCAGGCCGGTCGCCGCGTTGAGCTGGTTGCGGAACTCGACCGCGGTGAGGGAGTCGAAGCCGAGGTCCTGGAACTGGCGCCGCGGTTCGATCGCCGACCCGTCGGCGAACCCGAGCACCGCCGCCGCATGCCCTCTGACCAAGCCGGACAGCATCGAATGCCGCTCAGCGGGGTCCAACGCGGCCAGGCGCTGCGCGAGCCCACCGGCCTGGCCCGCACGCCGCACCGGTGTGCGCCCGCTGGTACGGGTCTTGGTGAATCGTGCGGGGACGAGGACGGGGTGGTCGGTGTGCAGGGCGGCGTCGAGCAGGGCGAGTCCGTCGGGGATGGACAGGGGTTTGACGCCCGCTCGTTCCATCCGTCGCAGGTCGGC
>NZ_JBPXMC010000066.1:0-4559 GCF_051918885.1 Streptosporangium sp. OZ121 | reverse complement strand
AAGCGGCTGATCGTGGTCAGCGCCGGGGAGGTGGCCGAGGTCAGCCGACCCACGCTGTAGCCCGCCTGCCCGCCGGCGGCGTCCAGCGAGGGGTGCGGGGTGTCGTAGACGTAGTCGGTGGCGCCGATCTTGAACTCGGCGATCCGGTCGGCCGGGTTGGCCTCTGATGCTTCCAGGTCGCGGACCGCGGGCACCTGGCGGATCAGCCGGTCGGCGGCGTCGTAGACGTTGTGGTGGGTGTAATCGGCGGCCTCGGCCCCGGCGGGCAGGGGTTCGGTGACGGACGTGGGGTTGTCGTTGCGGTCGTAGCCGTAACGCCAGGTGCGGCCCGCCGTGGTGGAGGAGAGCCGGTTGCCGCTGTAGTCGTGGGTGAAAGTGGTGGTGATGCCGTCGGGGTCGGTGACCTTCGCGGTGTTACCGGCCCCGTCGTAGGCATAACGGGTGACGGCATCGATCGGGTCGATGAGCTGCTCACCCACCGCGATCAGCTGCCCGGCCGCGTCGGTGGTCAAGGTGGTCTGCTTGGCCGGTGAGCTGCCGGTGCTCATCTGCGCGGTGGTGGTCTTCAGCCCGTCATAGGTGGTGCGCTGCAGGGGGGTGAAGGTGGTGCCGTGCTCGGCCACTTCAATGGCCCGGCCTAGCGCGTCGTAGCTGGTGCGGAACCCGACCACGCCGGCGGTGCCATCAGCGCGGGGAACGAACACATCCTGGGCGCGGCCCTGAGCGTCGTAGGTGAAGGTGTTGATGCGGGTGCGGGAGCCGTCCTGGTCGACGCTGGTGCGCAACGCCCGCCCCAATCCGTCGACCTCGATCACCGAGCGGCCCACCTCGCCGTCACCGACCGGGTCCTCAGCCACGATCGACACCCGGCCGGTGCCGGTGCCCAGCTCAGCGGCCCGGTCGTCGTAGGTGGTGCGCGATAGTTCCGCGCCCTGGGTGCGGGCGGTGTCGCCGATGGCGAAACTCAACGAGCGGGTGGGCCTGCCGAGGCCGTCGACGTGGGTGCGCACCAGCTCGGTCAGGTTGGCCTGATCGGCTTGGTCGAAGCTGCACGCGGTCGCCGGGTCCGGTGCGGTGCCGGTGTCGGGGCCGTCGGGGCAGCCGTAGTTGGGGCCCTCACTTTCCAAAACGGCCCCGGTGCCGGGGTCGATCACGGTGGTGACCACGTGGCGGATCGGGTTGTCGTCGTAGCGGACGGGTCCTTCGGTGCGCACGACGTGCACCCCGTGGACGTCGTAGCCGTACTGGGTGTATCCGGGACTGTCCACGCCGCTGCCCTGGGCCGCCTGCTCGGGGGCCCAGGTGCGATACAGCTGCCCCCGGTCGGCGCCAGTGCCGCCGTAGTAGACGAACCGGCTGGTCTTGTCCGGCACGTCCTCATCGGCGTCTTCGACGGTGATGGTCTTGACGAACCGGAAATGCTCATCGTGGTAGGCGTAGCGGATGCGGCCCAGCTCGGTGCCGGCCGCCCCGTCCAAGGCGACCTCGGTGCCGGTGATGTCGGGGGCGACGTTGAAGACCGCGCTGGTCCACGCCAGCCGGTAGAGGGAACGAGTGCGGCGGGTCTCTTGTTTGCCCTGGCCGTTGGTGAAGATCGTGTCGGTTTTGGCCGGCAGATCCATCACATACTTCCCGCCCACCTCCTGGCGGTCCCAGTCGGTGACCTGACGCACCTTCGCCCCGCTGGTGCGGCACGCGGCCAGCGTCTGCCCGGCCGCGCCGGTACAGGTATAAGACACCGTCTCCTCGGGCAGCACCACCCGGGAGGGGTAATCGGCGCGCATGCCCGGCGCCCGCCCCAAATCCGCCGACAACGTGTAGGTCGCATCGACCACGCGCATCACCTTGGCGGTGTCATCGGTCAGCTGCGCGATATGACCCAGCACACTCGTACTGGTGGTCACCAGCCCGCGCGGATCCTTGTCGTAGGCATAAACGGTGATGGCGCTGGCGTCATCGGCGGTGCCCGGCGCGTTCCCGGTGCGGGTGTGGACCTGGGTGAACCCGCGGAAAACACCCCGACCATAGGGGTCGGCCACCCGTACCGCACCGACGTAGGCGTGATCGACGACCACGGCCGGCTGGCCATGACCCGGATCGGTGCTGACCTGCTTGACCACCCATTTGCCGGCTTCGCTGTCGCGGCTGTAGGTGACGGTGGTCGTGGCGCCCGAGCCGTTGGAGACCGTGCGCAGCAACCGGGCCGGAGCCGCATGCGCAGGACTGAGGTCCAAGATCGGTTTGGCGTAGCGCACCGACAACCTGCCATCGGCGCCGGCGTCCTCGATCAGATCAACAAGCCCGTCCCCATTGAGATCCGCCGCCTGATGGGTGACCACCTGCCGGTAATCAGCCCGATCGGTGTACTGGGTGCGCGGCCCGAACCCCTTGACATGCCCGCCCAGCATCGCCTGGGTCCACGCGCTCACCGACGCCTGCTTGACCCACGTGCTGCCCCCGCCCAAGAACAGCTTCGCCCCCGGCCCGCCCGGAACATAAACCAAAACATCATTGATGCCGTCGTAATCCAAATCCACCATCTTGGTGGTATGCGAGCGCTGCGCGCCGGTGGGATAGTCCTGCCAATCCAGCTCCCCCAGCGCCACCCGAAACGACTGCAACTTGTTCGTCTCCGGCGTGCCGTCACTGAACAGCACCTGTCCGCCATCGGCCTGGCCACCGAACCCGAACCCGGTGTTGAAACGCACCTGCGGACCCCGATCGGTCACCGTCACCATGTCCGGCAGACCGTCACCGTTGACATCCGGGCCCAGCCCGTCCTTCACCTGCGCGGTATAGACATTGTCGCCGCTCTCGCCGTTGTCGCGGGCGACCCACGGCAACGGCGGATCCTCGACCCCGCCCGGCACCGCCAGCGGCTCGGGCTCAAACCCGCCGTCTGCGGTGCCGGGATACATGTTGCCGTTGGCGGTGAGGAAATCAGCGCGCCCATCACCGTTGAGATCGGCCAGCGCCTGCGGCGCGCGCACCGTCTGCGAGGGCAACTGCACCCCCATGCTCAACCCCGCCAGCAACGACGGCTGCGCAACCCGCGCCACCGACGCGTCGAAAAGCCACTGATAGCGCACCTCATCGCGCGAGGGACGCTCATGGGGCACCTGCACCCGAGTCGGCGTCTCCTCAAACCCCCGCCCGGTGTTGCGGTAGATGTAAAACGCGTTCTGCCGGGCACTGGTCATCCACCGATACGGCGAGTTGACCGGCCAATGAAAGGTGTACTCCGGCGACCAGGCCGGATCTTCTTGCTCCTCGGCCTGGCCCAGCGTCGCCGGCGGAGCCTCCACCCCATGGGTGCTGACATAGGGGCAAGTCACCGCCGCGATCGGCTGAGAGACCAGATCGGGATCCCCATCGGCGTCGGTGTCCACGAACGCGTGCGCCACCTGCTGCATCGAGCGAAACTCCACCGGCGCGTTCCCATGCCAGCTCGGATAAGAGGTACACGGCCGCTGCGGATCGGTCGACTCCGATGCCGCCGAGAACGACCGGCTCAGCGAACACAGCAACTCCCCCGACCCCGACGCGCCCACCGCCGCCGGCACCGGCACATCGGCCATCGCCTTACGCAGGCTGAAACGCGGAAACAACGACGGGTCGTTCTTCACAAACCCCGACGGCGTGTTGACATACACATCGATCTCACACCCGCCGGTAGTCGGCGCCGGCGTGGCCAGATCCACCGCCCCGGGCCGATGCAAAACATCCAGCCGCCCATCGTCGTTGATATCCACCCACATGCGCGTCACGCTCTCCCCGGTCGCCTGCCCCCGAGAGGTCTGCACCTGAATATCGAAGGCATGCAACACCCCATCGGCATCCGGCCACGGGCAAAACAACGCCTTACACGACCCGAAATCACGGCCCGGCGGAATCGACTCCCCATCGGGCACCGGCCCGGTACCGGCACCATTGGTATCGATCGACTCGGGCATGCCCACCCCGGGCACGTCGATCACCGTCGCATCACCATAATGCTCGTTACCGGTATAAGCCGCCGCCTTACCGTAGGTGAACGTGGTGGCCGGCAACACCGTCTGCGCCGGCCCCGTCTGCCCGGCCACCACCGGACGATTCACCGTCCGCTGCACCGAGGCCAACTGCCGAAACGGCGCCCCGCCCGGCCCCGTGCACTTCTCGGTGGCGCTGTCATAGGACAGCGTGTACACGCTGCGGGTGTCATACCCCGCCGCCCCCGAGGTCTTGGCCGTCTGCGTCGACACCTGCACCAGCTTGCGCGTCCCGCTCAATCGGCCAAAGCCCAGCCGGTAATCCAACCGCGCCCCCACCGGCAACATCCCCGACGCCGCATCCCCGCACAACACCGGAGCGCCATAGCCGAACCGCACCCGCGCGTACTCGCTCTGCGCCCCCGGCGCGACATAGTCGATGCCCGTCAGCACGAATTCACGCGGATGCCCCGCCGCCGGCGCCGCCGCCGTGCGCCCCACCGTGGCATACGTATACCGCACCTGATGATCATCGCCGTCCACCACCCGATCCAACGGCGCGAAACCATACGGATGGGTGTCCTTGCGCCC
>NZ_JBPXMC010000065.1:0-4634 GCF_051918885.1 Streptosporangium sp. OZ121 | reverse complement strand
AAGCGGCTGATCGTGGTCAGCGCCGGGGAGGTGGCCGAGGTCAGCCGACCCACGCTGTAGCCCGCCTGCCCGCCGGCCGCCTCCAGCGAGGGGTGCGGGAGGTCGTAGACGTAGTCGGTGGCGCCGATCTTGAACTCAGCGCGTTGTGTCTCGGTCAGGTCGCGGACGGCCGGGATCTGGCGGATCAGCCGGTCGGCGGCGTCGTAGACGTTGCGGTGGGTGTAATCGTCGGCGTTCGCTCCTGGGGGCAGCGGTTCGGTGACCGACGTGGGGTTGTCGTTGCGGTCATAGCCATAACGCCAGGTGCGGCCCGCCGTGGTGGAGGAGAGCCGGTTGCCGCTGTAGTCGTGGGTGAAAGTGGTGGTGATGCCGTCGGGGTCGGTGACCTTCGCGGTGTTTCCGGCGCCGTCGTAGGCGTAACGGGTGACGGCGTCGATCGGGTCGATGAGCTGCTCACCCACTGTCAGCAGCTGGCCCACCGCGTCGGTGGTCAAGGTGGTCTGCTTGGCCGGTGAGCTGCCGGTGCTCAGCTGCGCGGTGGTGGTCTTCAGCCCGTCATAGGTGGTGCGCTGCAGGGGGGTGAAGGTGGTGCCGTGCTCGGCCACCTCCACCTCCCGGCCCAGCGCGTCGTAGCGGGTGCGGAACCCGACCACGCCGGCGGTGCCATCAGCGCGGGGGACGAACACATCCTGGGCGCGGCCGTGGGCATCATAGGTGAAGGTGTTGGTCCGGGTGCGGGAGCCGTCCTGGTCGATGCTGGTGCGCAACGCCCGCCCCAATCCGTCGACCTCGATCACCGAGCGGCCCCGCTCGCCGTCACCGACCGGGTCCTCGGCCACGATCGACACCCGGCCGGTGCCGGTGCCCAGCTCAGCGGCCCGGTCGTCGTAGGTGGTGCGGGAGATCTCCGCGCCCTGGGTGCGGGCGGTGTCGCCGATGGCGAAACTCAACGAGCGGGTGGGCCTGCCCAACCCGTCGACGTGGGTACGCACCAACTCGGTCAGGTTGGCCTGATCGGCTTGGTCGAAGCTGCAGGCGGTCGCCGGATCCGGCACACTGCCGACATCCGGGCCGTCCGGGCAGCCGTAGTTGGGGCCCTCACTTTCCAAAACGGCCCCGGTGCCGGGGTCGATCACGGTTTTGACCACATGGCGGATCGGGTTGTCGGCGTAGCGGACGGGTCCTTCGGTGCGCACGACGTGCACCCCGTGGACGTCGTAGCCGTACTGGGTGTATCCGGGACTGTCGATGCTGTCGTTGCCGTCGGCGACCTGCTGCGGCGCCCAGGTGCGATACAGCTGCCCCCGGTTGACGCCCGTGCCGCCGTAGTAGACGAACCGGCTGGTCTTGTCCGGGATGTCCTCATCGCCGTCCTCGACCGTGATGGTCTTGACGAACCGGAAATGCTCATCGTGGTAGGCGTAGCGGACCCGGCCCAGCTCGGTGCCGGTGGCCCCGTCCAAGGCGACCTCCGTCGAGGTCAGATCAGCAGCGACGTTGAAGACCGCACTGGTCCACGCCAGCCGATACAAAGAACGGCTGCGGCGGGTCTCCTGCTTGCCCTGGCCGTTGGTGAAGATCGTGTCGGTTTTGGCCGGCAGATCCATCACATACTTCCCGCCCACCTCCTGGCGGTCCCAGTCGGTGATCTGGCGCACCTTGGCGCCGCTGGTGCGGCACGCGGCCAGCGTCTGCCCGGCCGCGCCGGTGCAGGTATAGGACACCGTCTCCTCGGGCAGCACCACCCGGGAGGGGTAATCGGCGCGCATGCCCGGCGCCCGCCCCAGATCCGCCGACAGCGTGTACGTCGACTCGACCAGGCGCATCACCTTGGGCTGGGAGTCGGCCAGCGGCGCGGCCGGGACATGGCCTAACACGCCGGCGCTGAGTACCGCCAGCCCGGCCGGGCTCTTGGTGTAGTCATAGCGCACCACGTCGGTGCGGTCATCGCCCGCCTCGACGCTGTCCTTGCCGGCGTAGGTGTGCACCTCGGCGAACCCGGCGAAGCCGTGCTGGCCATACGGGCCGGCCACGAACACCGGATCGAGGTAGGAGGTGTCGGTGGCGATCGCCGGCTGGCCATGGCCCGGATCGACACGCACGTTTTGCGCCACCCACTTGCCGGCGGCGCTGTCACGGTAGTAGGTGACGGTGGTCGTGGCGCCCGAGCCGTTGGAGACACTGCGCAGCAACCGCGCCGGAGCCGCATGCGCAGGACTGCGGTCGATGATCTGCTTGGCGTAGCGCACCGCCGGAACCCCGTCACCGTCGCCGTCCTCGATCAGGTCAAGCAACCCGTCCCCGTTGAGGTCGGCGGCCTGATGAGTGGCGGCGTAGCGGTAATCGGCCCGGTCGGCGAACTCCTGCACACTGCCGCCGAAGGTGGTGCCGGTGGCGACGATCCGCCCGGCCAGCGCCGCGGCCACCGACACATCCGCCGGCAACGACCGCGACCAGGCGGTGCCACTACCGGTGTACAACCGCGCCCGCCCGGCCTCCTTGTCATGAAACAGCAGGTCAGCGATACCGTCACGGTCCATGTCCAGCATCCGCGACTTGCCCCAGCGCTCACCGGTCTGCGGGTAGTACTGCCAGTTCTTGTCCATCAGATCCGGCGCGCGAAAAGACTCCAGCCGCGAGGTGTCGGCGTGGTCGCGGCTGAAGGCCACCTGGCCGCCGTTGGCCTCGGTACCGAACCCGGCGCCGGTGTTGAAGAACACATCCGGGCTGTTGCCGTTGAAAGTGGCGTCACGAATTTTGTCGGTCAGCCCATCGCCGTTGATATCCAGCCCCATTCCATTACGGAAATAGCCGGTGTAGCCGCCGTCGCGATCCAGTGCCGGATCGCCCGGCGGGTCGGGATCGACGACGCGATCCACCCGGGAACGCGCGGGCCCCAGATGGAGGTTTTGGTCCTCGTCGGCCAGCTGCACCGGTGTCCAGGCCGTGGTGGTCTGCGACCCGACGGCCGACCCGATGCTCACCCAGCTCCTGGCCGTGCTGTGATAACCGGAGTCGTAGATCACGTCCGGCTGGCCGTCGCCGTTGAACTCCGCCATCGTCACCGAATGTTGGGGAGAGCCGGTGGTGTAGGAACTCATCACCCCCGACTGAGGCCCCGACAGCCGGCCCTGCGGCGCCGACTCGGTGATGCCCCCCGCTTCGATGCGGACCGGGGCAGCGGCGAACCCGCTTCCGGTGTTGCGATACACATACAGATACCGCTGCCGCTTGGTGATCGCCCGCGCGGGCGCCTCCTCGGCGCGGATGGGGTCCACCGTCCCGTCAACGAACGCAGGCTCCCAATGCGGATCGGGATTCAAGGTCTCTTCGTGCATGCTGTGCTGATACACCGGAGCCGGGATCGCCTGGGTGGAGGCATACGGGCAGTCCACCGACGCGATCGTCTGGGTGACCAGGTCAGGCAGCCGATCGCCGTCCAGGTCCATGAAGGCGTGCCTGGCCTGCTGCATCGACTTCCACGACGCCGGAGCCCTCCAGTCGTTCTCGGTGTGGCAGGCCTTGGCGGCATCTCCCCGGTATCCGCCCGAGGCATCCGGGCTGAAAGACCGCGACAGGGTGCACAGCAACTCCCCGTCCCCGCTGTCGGGGGTGGCGGCCTTGACCGGAATGTCACCCATCGCCTTACGCAGGCTGAACGGGGCGAACTCCCCGCCGGCGGCCTGCTTGACGAACCCGGTGGACTTGTTCAGATACACCTCCACCTGACAGCCGCCGCTTTGCGGGGCGGCCGAGGCCAGCTTGGGCAACCCGCCGCTGCGCGCCAGCATGTCGGTGCGGCCATCACCGTCGAGGTCGACCCACATCCGCGCCACGCTCTCGCCGGTGGCCTGCCCGGTGGACAGCAACCACGACCCGCTAGCCCCATGAAAGGGCGGCCCGGTGGCCGAATTCGGCGTCGGACAGAACGTCTCCACACACCCCACATGCGAGGTGACCGGCGTGAAACGCCACTGGTTCGGATTGTCCGGATCAAAGGAGAAGAACTGGTTGGTGTCCACCGACTCGGGCATCTTCAGGTTCGCCACCGTCGGCACCGCCGGCTCGTAGTCGTCGTCCTGGGTATAGGAGGCGGCCTTGCCGTAGGTGAACGTGGTGGCCGGCAACACCGTCTGGCCCGGCCCCGTCTGCCCGGCCACCACCGGACGATTCACCGTCCGCTGCACCGAGGTCAGCTGCCGAAACGGCGCCGTGACCCCCGCGCACCCCTCCGTGGCGCTGTCATAGGACAGCGTGTACACGCTGCGGGTGTCATACCCGGCCGCCCCCGAGGTCTTGGCCGTCTCCGTCGTCACCTGCACCAGCTTGCGCGTCCCGGACAGCCGGCCGTAGCCCAGCTGGTAATCCAACCGGGCCCCGACGGGCAGCATGCCCGAGGCCGGGTCCCCGCAAAACACCGGAGCGCCATAGCCGAACCGCACCCGCGCGTACTCCTGCTGCGCCCCCGGCGCCACGTAGTCGATGCCGGTCAGCACGAACTCGCGCGGATGCCCCGCCGCCGGCGCCGCCGCCGTGCGCCCCACCGTGGCATAGGTGTACCGCACCTGATGATCATCGCCGTCCACCACCCGATCCAACGGCGCGAAACCATACGGATGGGTGTCCTTGCGCCC
>NZ_JBPXMC010000064.1:2500-5048 GCF_051918885.1 Streptosporangium sp. OZ121 | reverse complement strand
TTCGCTTGGCGACGTCCTACTCTCCCGGGACCCTGCGGTCCAAGTACCATCGGCGCTGGAAGGCTTAACGGTCGTGTTCGGTATGGGTACGCGTGGAACCCTTCCGCCATCGCCACCAAACGGCTTCAGATGCTTGATCACCTGAAAACTAGATACGAAACGAAGTTGCAGCACATTGAAATATCTTTGGATAAGCCCTCGACCGATTAGTATTGGTCAGCTCCATGCATTGCTGCACTTCCACCTCCAACCTATCTACCTCGTCGTCTTCAAGGGGTCTTACTAGTTGGGAAATCTCATCTTGAGGGGGGCTTCACGCTTAGATGCTTTCAGCGCTTATCCCTTCCGTACGTAGCTACCCAGCCATGCTCCTGGCGGAACAACTGGTGCACCAGCGGTACGTCCATCCCGGTCCTCTCGTACTAAGGACAGCTCCTCTCAAATTTCCTACGCCCACGACAGATAGGGACCGAACTGTCTCACGACGTTCTGAACCCAGCTCGCGTACCGCTTTAATGGGCGAACAGCCCAACCCTTGGGACCTACTTCAGCCCCAGGATGCGATGAGCCGACATCGAGGTGCCAAACCTCCCCGTCGATGTGGACTCTTGGGGGAGATAAGCCTGTTATCCCCAGGGTAGCTTTTATCCGTTGAGCGATGGCCCTTCCATGCGGTACCACCGGATCACTAAGCCCGACTTTCGTCCCTGCTCGACTTGTAGGTCTCGCAGTCAAGCTCCCTTATGCCTTTGCACTCTTCGAATGATTTCCAACCATTCTGAGGGAACCTTGGGGCGCCTCCGTTACTCTTTAGGAGGCGACCGCCCCAGTCAAACTGCCCGCCTGACACTGTCCTCGCACCGGATCACGGTACCAAGTTAGAACCTAGATACGATCAGGGTGGTATCCCAACGTCGCCTCCACACAAGCTGGCGCTCATGCTTCGAAGGCTCCCACCTATCCTGTACAGATCGTACCCAAATCCAATATCAAGCTGCAGTAAAGCTCCATGGGGTCTTTCCGTCTTGTCGCGGGTAACCTGCATCTTCACAGGTATTAAAATTTCACCGGATCTCTCGTTGAGACAGCGCCCAAGTCGTTACGCCATTCGTGCGGGTCAGAATTTACCTGACAAGGAATTTCGCTACCTTAGGACCGTTATAGTTACGGCCGCCGTTTACTGGGGCTTCGGTTCACAGCTTCGGATTGCTCCTAACCGCTCCCCTTAACCTTCCAGCACCGGGCAGGCGTCAGCCCGTATACTTCGCCTTACGGCTTCGCACAGACCTGTGTTTTTGCTAAACAGTCGCTTGGGCCTTTTCACTGCGGCCCCCTCGGGCTATTCACCCTACCGAGGCACCCCTTCTCCCGAAGTTACGGGGTCATTTTGCCGAGTTCCTTAACGAGAGTTCTTCCGCGCGCCTTAGAATTCTCTTCTCGCCTACCTGTGTCGGTTTGCGGTACGGGCACCTTCACCTGACTAGAGGCTTTTCTTGGCAGTGTGAGATCATGACCTTCGCTACTGTAATTTTCACTCCCCATCACAGCCCAGCCTTATCGATGTGCGGATTTGCCTACACATCAGCCTCACTGCTTGGACGGACATCCATCAGTCCGCGTCACTACCCTCCTGCGTCACCCCATCGTTCATAACGGTTTACGGTGGTACAGGAATTTCAACCTGTTGTCCTTCGATTACGCCTTTCGGCCTCACCTTAGGTCCCGACTTACCCTGAGCGGACGAGCCTTCCTCAGGAAACCTTGGGCTTTCGGCGGATCAGATTCTCACTGATCTTTTCGTTACTCATACCGGCATTCTCACTTGTATGCTGTCCAGCGCTCCTTACGGTACACCTTCAACCTACATACAACGCTCCCCTACCCCTGATACAAATGTATCAAGCCATAGCTTCGGTGGTGTGTTTAGCCCCGTTACATTTTCGGCGCAGAGTCACTCGACCAGTGAGCTATTACGCACTCTTTAAATGGTGGCTGCTTCTAAGCCAACATCCTGGTTGTCTGTGCAACTCCACATCCTTTCCCACTTAACACACACTTGGGGACCTTAGCTGATGGTCTGGGCTGTTTCCCTTTTGACAATGGATCTTAGCACTCACTGTCTGACTCCCGGATATAAGTCTATGGCATTCGGAGTTTGACTGAGCTTGGTAACCCTTGCGGGCCCCGCACCCAATCAGTGCTCTACCTCCACGACTCTTAATTCCGAGGCTAGCCCTAAAGCTATTTCGGGGAGAACCAGCTATCTCCGAGTTCGATTGGAATTTCTCCGCTACCCCCACCTCATCCCCGCATTTTTCAACATACGTGGGTTCGGGCCTCCAGTGCGTGTTACCGCACCTTCACCCTGGACAGGGGTAGATCACACGGTTTCGGGTCTACGACCACATACTATATCGCCCTATTCAGACTCGCTTTCGCTGCGGCTACGGCTTCTCGCCTTAACCTTGCATGGGAACGTAACTCGCCGGTTCATTCTACAAAAGGCACGCCATCACCCATAAATAGGGCTCTGACTTCTTGTAAGCAC
>NZ_JBPXMC010000063.1:0-5403 GCF_051918885.1 Streptosporangium sp. OZ121 | reverse complement strand
ACGACCGCTGAAGACCACCGACTCACCACCGGCGACCTCCGTCACCGCACTCAGCAACGGATGATCGATCCCCTCCAGCCCGGCCGCGTCCATGTCCCCGGCCTCAGCCTGCGCCGCCACCCAGAACCGCTCCCGCTGGAAGGCATACGTCGGCAGGTCGACGTGCGCCGGTCGGGCGGGAGCGAAGAAGGTGTCCCAGTCGACGGTGACGCCGCGGACCTGCAGTTGCCCCAGGGCCCTGACCAGGGTCCGGACCTCGTCGCGGTCCTTACGGGCGGTCGCGACGAACGTTCCGTCCTGCACGCTCTGCTGGGCCAGGGCGGTCAGGGTGGTGTCCGGCCCGATCTCGACGAACACGTTCGCCTGGCAGGCGACGACCCCGTCGGCGAAGCGCACCGCCTCCCGCACGTGCCGCACCCAGTACGCCGGATCGGTCAACAGCCCCGGCTCGGCGGGACGACCCGTCACATTGGAGACGACCGGGATACTCGGCTCGGCGAAGGTCAACCCGGAGACGATCTGCTCGAATTCGGCGAGCATCGGCTCCATCAGCGGCGAATGGAAGGCATGCGAGACCCGCAGCCTGCGCGTCCGGGCACTCACCAGTGCGGCGATCTCCTCCACCGCGGTCTCACTGCCGGAGATGACTACGGCCTGAGGGCCGTTGACGGCGGCGATGCCCACGTCCTGGCGGCCCTCCAGCAGCGGAAGGACCTCCGCCTCGGGAGCGGCGACGGCCAGCATCGCCCCACCCTCCGGCAACGCCTGCATCAACCGGGCCCTCGCGGAAACGAGAGCACACGCATCGGGCAGCGAGAGCACCCCGGCCACATGCGCGGCGGCGATCTCCCCCACCGAGTGACCCACCAGCACGTCCGGGGTGACACCGAGCGAGGTGAGCAGCCGATACAGAGCCACCTCGAAGGCGAACAGCGCCGGCTGGGTCATCCCCGTCTCGGCCAGCACGCCATTGGGGTCGGAGAACATCACCTGGCGCACGGGGTGCGGCAGCAGCGCGCAGACCTCGTCCAGCGCCTCGGCGAACACCGGGAACGCGGCGGCCAGCTCACGGCCCATCCCCACCCGCTGGCTGCCCTGACCGGCGAACAACATCGCCATCCTGGCTCGCCCGCGCACCTGCCCGGCCTCGACCACCGACTCGCCCGGCTCGCCCTCGGCCAGCGCGGACAGCGCCTCCAGCAGCCCGGTACGGTCCGCACCGACCACCGCCGCGCGCTGCTCCAGCAGCGCCCGGCCCGTCGCCAGCGACCAGCCGACATCCGCCACGTCCAGCTCCGGCCGCTTCAGCATCCAGGACCTGAGCTGCCTCGCCTGTGCCCGCAGCGCCGCCACCGACTTCCCGGAGAGCAGCCACGGGACGGCGGGCAGGGCCTCGCCCGGCTCCCTGTCCGGTTCGGCCGGGGACTCCTCCAGGACGACGTGCGCGTTCGTGCCGCTGATCCCGAAGGAGGAGACCGCCGCCCGGCGCGGGCCGTTCTCCGGCTCCCAGGGACGGGCCTCGGTCAGCAGCTCCACCGCGCCCGCCGACCAGTCGATGTGCTCCGACCGCTCCTCGGCGTGCAGGGTCTGCGGCATGACGCCGTTGCGCAGCGCCATCACCATCTTGATCACACCGGCCACACCGGCGGCCGCCTGCGCGTGACCGATGTTCGACTTGATGGAACCCAGCCACAGCGGCCGGTCCTCCGGACGATCCTGGCCGTACGTGGCGATCAGCGCCTGCGCCTCGATCGGGTCACCAAGCACCGTTCCCGTGCCGTGCGCCTCGACCAGGTCGACGTCCGCGGGTGAGAGGTTCGCGTTGGACAGGGCCTGGCGGATCACCCGCTGCTGCGAGGGACCGTTCGGCGCCGTCAGCCCGTTGCTCGCACCGTCCTGGTTGACCGCGCTGCCCCGCAGGACCGCGAGGACCTGGTGGCCGTTGCGGCGAGCGTCCGACAGCCGCTCCACGAGCAGCATGCCCACGCCTTCCGAGAGGCCGACGCCGCCCTCCCCCTGGGCGAACGCCCGGCAGCGGCCGTCCGGCGACAGGTTGCGCTGCCGGGCGAACTCGATGAACGTCCACGGGGTGGCCATCACCGTCACACCGCCCGCCAGAGCCAGGTCACAGTCGCCCGAGCGCAGTGCCTGCGCCGCCAGGTGCAGCGCGACCAGCGACGACGAGCACGCCGTGTCCACGGTCATCGCGGGGCCCTCGAACCCGAAGGTGTAGGACACCCGCCCAGAGGCGACGCTGCCGGAGTTTCCGGTGCCGATCAGGCCCTCCAGCTCCTCCGGTACGGAGGAGAGCTGGCTCGCGTAGTCGTGGTACATCACACCGGCGAACACGCCCGTCCGGCTGCCGCGCAGCCCGTGCGGGTCGATTCCCGCACGCTCGATCGCCTGCCAGGAGCTCTCCAGCAGCAGTCGCTGCTGCGGGTCCATGGCGAGGGCCTCGCGCGGGCTGATCCCGAAGAAGCCGGGATCGAACTCGGCGGCGTCGTACAGGAAGCCGCCGTGCCTGGCGTAGGAGGTGCCACGGTTGCCGGGGTCCGGGTCGTACAGCTTCTCCAGATCCCAGCCCCGGTCGGTGGGGAACTCACCCACCGCGTCGCCCGCCTGCGCCACGAGCCGCCACATGTCCTCCGGCGATTCGACCCCGCCGGGATAGCGGCAGGCCATGCCGACGATCGCGATGGGCTCGTCGTCTCCGGTCGAGACCCGCGACGTGACCGCGATCTCCCGCTTGCCGAGCAGCTCGCCGGACAGGAACGGGACGAGCGCCGTCTGGGTCGGATAGTCGAAGATCAGCGTGGCCGGCAGCCGCATGCCGGTGACCTGGCTGAGCCGGTTGCGGAACTCCACCGCCATCAGCGAGTCGAAGCCGAGCTCCTGGAAGGAGATGCCGTCGTCGAGCGCGGACGCGTCGGCGAATCCGAGGACCACGGCCAGCTGGTCGCGTACCAGATCCTCCAGCACGGCCCGCTGCCCGGCCGGAGGCAGGCTCGCCAGCTGCTGCTTCAGGGTGGCCGCCGCCTCCGAGGCCGCCGTCACCACCCGCCTGGCGGGAGCGGCCACCAGGCCACGCAGCAGCGGTGGCAGCGAGTCCGCGTGAGTGCTGAGGACCTTGAAGTTGAGCTGGGCCGGGAGCAGCGTGGCCCGTCCCGTGTCGAGTGCGGCGTCGAAGAGGGTCAGGCCGTCCTCGGCGGTCAGCGGGTCGACACCGGAGCGCGCGAGGCGCCGCAGATCGGCTTCGTTCAGGTCGGCCAGCCCGCCGATCGCCCACAGGCCCCAGGCCAGCGAGGTGCCCGCCAGTCCCCGCGACCTGCGGTGCTCGGCCAGCGCGTCGAGGAAGGTGTTGGCCGCGGCGTAGTTGCCCTGCCCGGGACCGCCCAGCACCCCGGCCATCGAGGAGAACAGCACGAACGCCGACAGGTCCAGATGCTCGGTGAGTTCGTGCAGGTGCCAGGCCGCGTCCGCCTTGGGCCGCATGACCCCGTCCAGCCGCTCGGACGTCAGCGCGGTGATCACACCGTCGTCCAGGACGCCGGCCGCGTGCACCACACCGCTCAGCGGCCGATCGGCCGGAATGGCCGCGATCAGCTGCGCCAGCGCGTCACGGTCACCGACGTCGCAGGCCGCGACCGTGACCGTGGCGCCCAGCTCGGTCAGCTCCGCCACCAGCTCGGCCGCCCCCGGCGCCTGCGCGCCGCGCCGGCCGGCCAGTAGCAGGTTCTTGACCTGGTAGGTGGCGGCCAGGTGTCTGGCGACCAGCGCGCCCAGGCCGCCGGTGCCTCCGGTGACCAGCACCGTGCCCGCCGGCCCGAACACCGGAGCACGATCCTCCTCCACCGGCGCCACCACCGTACGCACCAGCCGCGGCGTCCACACCGCACCGGCCCGCACCGCGACCTGCGCCTCACCCGAGGCCAGCGCCTGACCCACCGCACTCTCATCGAGGGACTCGGTGTCCACGTCCAGCAACACGAACCGGCCCGGCTGCTCGGCCTGCGCCGCCCGCACCAGACCCCACACCGCCGCCTGCGCCGGATCCACGTCCTCGACCTCGGCGACCGCCACCGCGCCCCGGGTCACGAGCACCAGCCGCGAGGAGGCGAACCGCTCCTCGGCCAGCCACCCCTGCACCACACCCAACGCCTCGTGCACCCCGGCCGACACCTCGACCAGCACACACTCCGCGACCTCACCCTCCAGCGAACCGGCCGACGAACCGGCCAGAGAATCGGCCACCACCCACCCGGGCACCCCCGCAGGAGCGGAAGCGGAACCTGCCGGAGTCACGCTCCACTCGACGTGGAACAGCTTGTTCCTGAGCCCGGTGGTGCGGGTGGCCTCCGGCCCGCCGATGGAGACCGGGCGTACGGCCAGCGACGCGACCGTCGCCACCGGCAGGCCCGCGGTGTCCGTCAGCTTGAGCGAGACCGCACCCTGGGCGGTCAGCGAGATCCTGATACGGAGTTTCGTGGCTCCGGAGGCGTGCAGCGCCACCCCGCTCCAGGCGAACGGCAGGGAGGGCCGGCCGGGCTCGGAGTCGGTCACGAACTCACCGAGGGCGGTGGCGTGCAGGGCGACGTCGAACAGCGCCGGGTGCAGCCCGAATCTGGCGGCGTCCCGTGCCATGTCCTCGGGCAGCGCCAGCTCGGCGAAGACCTCGTCGCCCTTGCGCCACGCGGCCCGCAGCCCGCGGAAGGCGGGGCCGTAGTCCAGGCCGATGGCGGCGAAGTTCTCGTACAGCCCTTCCATGCCGACGGCCTGCGCGCCCTCCGGAGGCCAGGTCTCCTCGGCTTCCGGCACGACCACGCCGACGCGGGCCAGTATGCCCGCGGCGTTCTGGGTCCAGGGCTCGTCCTGCGCGTCGTGCAGGCGGGAGTAGATCCCCAGCTGCCTGCGTCCGTCCTCGTCAGGCGCGCCGACGGCCACCTGGAGCTGGACGGCTCCGCGCTCGGGCAGGAACAGCGGTGCCTGGAGCGTCAGCTCCTCCAGCAGGTCGCAGCCGACCTCGTCACCCGCCCGTACGGCCAGCTCCACGAGGCCGGTTCCCGGCAGGAGCACCTGCCCGTTGACCGCGTGGTCGGCCAGCCACGGGTGAGTGGCGATCGACACGCGTCCGGTGAGCACCGCCGCTCCGCTCTCCGCGAGCCCGGTGGACGCGCCGAGCAGCGGGTGCCCGGTCGCCCAGAGCCCGAGGCTCTCCGCGTCGCCCGCGCCGGCCGTCCCCAGCAGCCAGTAGCGCTGGTGCTGGAAGGCGTAGGTGGGCAGGTCGACGGTGCTGGGCCGGGCCGGGGCGACGGCCCGCTCCCAATCGACCTCCCCGCCGCGCACCCACACCTCGGCCGCGCTCGTCCACAACCGGCGCACCCCACCGTCATCACGCCGCAACGT
>NZ_JBPXMC010000062.1:0-11572 GCF_051918885.1 Streptosporangium sp. OZ121 | reverse complement strand
ATCCAGGGCGGCTCCGCCCAGACCTACGCCGCGGTGACCAACGACTGCCTGGCGGTGCCGCGTTGCACCGGCATCACTGTGTGGGGCGTGCGCGACAGCGACTCCTGGCTCGGCGCCAACACCAGCCCCCTGCTCTTCGACGGCAACGGCAACAAGAAGGCCGCTTACACCTCGGTCCTCAACGCCCTCAACGCCGCCGACCCCAACCCCGACCCGGACCCGGACCCGACCCCCACGCCCACCGTCACCCCGACGGTGCCCTCCGGGAACGGGCAGATCAGGGGCGTCGGTTCCGGCCGCTGCGTGGACGTGCCCAACTCCAGCACCACCGACGGCACCCAACTGCAGATCTGGGACTGCCACACCAACCCCAACCAGCAGTGGACCTACACCGCCGCGCAGGAGCTGCGGGTCTACGGCAACAAGTGCCTGGACGCCGCCGGCACCGGCAACGGCGTCAAGGTCCAGATCTACAGCTGCTGGGGCGGCGACAACCAGAAGTGGCGCCTGAACACCAACGGCACCATCACCGGCGTGCAGTCCGGACTGTGCCTGGACGCCGCCGGCAACGGCACCGCCAACGGCACCCTGACCCAGCTCTACAGCTGCCACGGCGGCAACAACCAGAGGTGGACCTTCGCCGGCCAGTCCTGATGCCGCACCATCCATGACGGCCTGATGGCCGGGGTCGCCACGGCACCCCGGCCATCAGGCCTGTACGCCGGACACCGCGGTTCGCGTCGTCAGGCCCGTGCGCCGGGCGCCGCGGTCCGCGTCGGTGACCGGTTCGGTGCGCGTGTGCCCGGCCATGGCTCAACCGGCGACCCTGCGGGAGAAGAGGTCCGGGACGACCGCCGGCAGATGGCGACGTGGGTCGATGCGCGGGCGGCCATTCGACATGGCCGCCCGCGAAACCTCACGGCTTCACGGCCACGCCACCGTAGGCCCAAGCGTGGCCGCCGCCGGGAATCGATTCTTGGTATTCGTTCTCGTTAGGCCGCCAGGTGACCACTTCGACGAGCCCGGGGGGCACCATCGTCCAGCCCTGGAAGAATTTCGTCACCTGCGCGTGACTTCGTGGAACCATTGGCGCAGAACCCTTGTCATAGGGCTTGGTGAATCTCTCTTTGGGCACCTGCGGCGCGAAGTCGAGCGTGATGTGCGACAACAGCAGCCGGCTGCCCGAGGGGACGGCAGATTTGTATCGCTCGACCAACTCGTAGGGTTTTTCCTCATCGGTGATGAAGTGCAGGACGCCGGCCATGATGAGCGCCACCGGCCGGGTGAAGTCAATGACTTTGGTGACCTCCGGATGCGACAGGATCCGATCCGGATCCCGTAGATCGGCCTCGATCACCGTGGTCATGCCCTCTTCGCTGCTCGCCAGCAGGGCGCGCCCGTGAACCAGGACGATGGGATCGTTGTCCACATACGCCACGTGAGCTGCTGGATTGACCTGTTGAGCGATCTCGTGGGTGTTCCCCTGGGTGGGGATGCCGGTGCCGATGTCCAGGAACTGGGTGATTTCGGCGTTCTCGGCGAGATGACGTACGGCTCGGCCGAGAAAGGCCCGATGGGCGCGCACCCCTTCCCGCGTGCCAGGTGAAAGTGCGGCGAGTTGTTCCGCCGCCTCTCGGTCGGCGGCGAAATGGTCTTTGCCCCCCAGGAGGTAGTCGTATATGCGTGCTGGGTGAGGGATCGTCGGGTCGATTCGCGCGCCGGGCGCATTGGCGTCGGCTGACTGCGCATTTAATCGGTCAACGGAATCGGCCATTGGTGCTCCTTGAAGACGTTCCTGTATTGACGCGGCCGTCGATATGGGACGCGGCGTTGCCCCACTCTAGCCTGTTATCAATAGGTTCGCCGCTTACGGTGATCACCCGAGAGGCGACGTCGATGATCATGACTTATGGATGAAGACGGATCGATGAACTTACTCATGTCGCATACATCCCATAACTGCATTAAGTACCCAAAATACATCGTTCCTCATGATCTGATTGAATCGTTTCATTATCCGTCCGGCATTTCGAGGGGGTGCTGATCGCATGCGTGCGGGGGAGTGCCTCATCCGAGCGCGCCCTTGATCCGTTAGCGTTAACACCATCGGTGTCCCCGATGCCGGCGTGTGATCGAAGAGGTCGAGCACCGACCGCTGGTCGATCAGGTGTCACGCCACAGGTGTCACGCCAGGAGAAGCCGGGGTTCATCCCGTCGTTTCGCCTCCGTTACAGGTGATCGACGGGACAACCGCGGTGCCGTTGGCGGTGAAGCCGAAGGTGGTCGACCGACCCGCCGCGACGGAGCCGTTGTACGCGGCGTTGCGGACGCTCACGCTGGAGCCGGACACGGTGTGCCGGCCGCTCCACAGGCTGCTGATGGTCTGCCCGCCGGGCCAGGTCCACCTCACCGTCCACCCGTTGACCGGCGAACTGCCCGCGCGGACGGTCACCGTCGACTGGAACCCGCCCGGCCAGCTGTTGATCGTCGCGATCGTCGCCGAACACGCGCCCGGACCCGGAGTCGGGGTGGGAGTCACCGTTGGCGTGGGGGTCGGGGTGGGGTCCGGGTTGGGGTCGGCGGCGTTGAGGGCGTTCAGCACGGCGGTGTAGGCCGGCTTCTTGGTGCTGCCGCTGAACAGCAGCGGGGTGTCGCCCGAGCGCCAGGAGTCCTGGTCGCGCACGCCCCACACGGTGATGCCGGTGCAACGCGGCACCGCCAGGCAGTCGTTGACCACGTTGGCGTAGGTGGTGGCGGAGGCACCCTGGATGTCCAGCTCGGTGATCTGCACGTCCACGCCCAGGGCGGCGAAGCTGGAGATCGTGGTGCGGAAGTTGCTGTTGTAGGGGCTGCCGCTGTTGAAGTGCGACTGCAGGCCGACGCAGTCGATGGGCACGCCGCGCTGTTTGAAGTCGCGGACCATGTTGTAGACGGCCTGGGTCTTGGCCCAGCTCCAGTTGTCGATGTTGTAGTCGTTGTAGCAGAGCTTGGCGGCCGGGTCGGCGGCGCGCGCGGTGCGGAAGGCGACCTCGATCCAGTCGTTGCCGGTGCGCTGCAGGTTGGAGTCGCGCCGGCCGCCGGAGTTGCCGTCGGCGAAGGCCTCGTTGACCACGTCCCAGGCGTAGATCTTGCCCTTGTAGTGGTTCATCACGCCGTTGATGTGGTCGATCATCGCCTGACGCAGGCTGCCGCCCGACAGCGACTGCATCCAGGCCGGCTGGCCGGGGTGCCAGAGCAGGGTGTGCCCGCGCACCCGCTTGCCGTTCTGCACCGCCCAGTCGTAGACCCGATCGCCGCTGGAGAAGTTGAACTGGCCCCGCTGGGGCTCGGTGGCGTCGATCTTCATCTCGTTCTCAGCCGTCACCATGTCGAACTCGCGGTTGGCGATCGTGGTGTACGCCGAGTCGCCGAGCTTGCCGGAACTGATCGCGGTGCCGAAGTAGCGCCCGCTCTGCTGAGCCGCCGAGGCCAGCGTGGACGCGGCCGCATCGGCCGGCAGCGGCATCGTCTGCGCGGAGACCAGACCGAGAATTCCGGCCGCCGTGACCAGCAGCGCGCGTCGCAGGTCACTGAGACGTCCGCGGGTGCGGGAAGGGGGGAAGGCGCGCGAGCTCATGCTTGAGCCTCCATAACCGGACCGACGATACGAGAAGGCGCGGAGCGTCCGCGTGCACGACGCCGCGTCCGGTCGGCAGGACGCACACCACCAGACGTCGAAGACGGTGATCCTCCGCCGCGTACCATCGCCGAGTCGAGAGAACCGTTCCGAGGGACTCAGTGTGGGAAGGGCGTCGAAAGCCGTCAAGAGCCCCTGATGGTCTTCGGCTCCTTCCTGACCGTGTACGTCTTGGTGGAGGTGGACATTCGGCCCCGGTAGCCGTGTCTCCCGGCGGCCGGATGGCCTGAAACTTTCACTGCCGCTTCCTCGACGATCTGTCGTAGGCGTCACCACGAGCTCCTCGATTGGGAAACTCCACGTGGTCACCTGCCGAGCCACGCTCCACGTCTCCCGGGACCCGGTTCACCATGTCGCGATCCTCCTGGTCGCCGAACGCCGACGGTGCGGCCTTCGCGCCGGCCTTCGGCGGCGAGGTCGCAGCGGGCGTCGATGACGACGGCCCGCCGTTCGCGGCGACAGTCAGGCGGGATGGGCCTGAGTCAGCTCTATCAGCTTGGTGACGGTGTTCCAGTTGCGGGTGGTGGCGATGACGCCATCGGCAGGCGCGAATTTCGCCAGGGCTTCCGCGAGCTTGGAGCGGCCCAGGCCGTCCGGAGTGTAGAGGTAGAGCGCACGGTCGCCGAGCCGGAACTCTTCGGGGAGGTGGCTCGCCGCGTCGAGGGATGCCAAGCGCGACGCGGTGACCGGCTCGGAGAAGTACGTGACGTGCAGTTGCCTGCCCTCGAGCGAAGCCGCGGGGAACGGGCAGGTGCCGGCCACCGCCTTCAGATACGCGTGATCACGCACCAGGACATCGACGCCGAAGCCGAAGCGCTCCTCGATGGCCTGCTCCAGCTGCGCCGCGAGCGCGTCCTCGTCGCCCGGAGCACTGGTGAAGACGGCATTGCCGCTCTGCAGGTAAGTGCGTACGTCGCCGTGGCCGAGCTCGGTGAGCAGCGCTCGCAACTCGGCCATCGGGACCTTCTTGTGGCCGCTCACGTTGATGCCCCGAAGGAGCGCCGCGTACGCCTTCGTCGTCATGTCCACACCTTATTGGTGATCAAAGGTGGGCGTTATCCGGTCTCCCAGGTGATCGAGGGCGACATGGTCCGCGACGGCGGGCGCCGCTGAGCCGGGGCTCGCGCCACCGGGACGACGAGAGCCCGCGGGGCGTTGACTTTGTCGCAACCTATGACGCACTATGTTGCTACAAAGATTGCGACAAAAGGAGGCGCCATGACCCGTGAACCGTCACCGGACACCGGCCCGCCGGAGCGTGCGGCCGATCTGCGGCTGGCGAGCGCGTGGCTGGCCCGGCACGGCCTGGCCGACACCCGCCCGACCCCGCTGCTGGCCAGCCGGCTGGCGGTCCGGGAATGGGTCCGCCTGGCCACTTATGTCATCCTGGCCGCACTGATCATCGTGAGCGCCCTCGCCGCCCGTCCCGTCTTCGACGGCCAGCTCCATCGCCCGCTGCCGCTGCTGGCCCTGACCGCGTCGGTGGCCGGGCTGCTGCTGGCACAGTCGCTGCTCACCCGGTGGGTGCGACGCGTCGACCAGCGGGCGGGCGCGACGCTGTCGCGCAGGGCCGCCCATCCGATCCAGCCCGGCTGGCGGACCGTGCTCGGCCGGCCCTACGCCGCCTTCGCGGTCGCCACGTTCGCCGGCGCGATAGTGCTGGCCGCAAGCGCCCTGGCCGTTCCCGACCCCACCGTGCGGCAGCTGGCCGTCGTCGTGCTGATCGGCCTGCTCGGCGCGACGGCCCTCACCGCCATACAGCTGCGCCACCTGCTCAGGTTCCCGGTCGTGGCGCAGGACGAGGAGTCGCTGACCGCCGACGTCATCATGCGCGTCGAAGATGCCCGCGAGCTCACCACGCCGAACGTGCAGTGGTCGCTGCCCATGGTGCTGCTGTTCGGCGCAGCGCCCGGCTGGTGGGACGCCGCCGCGGTCGCCTACCTGATCCTGGGCATGGGCGTGTGCATCGCGCTCCGTTTCAAGACGCCGTCGAGCGCGACGGTGGCCCGGCGGGTCATGAGCGTCGGATGATCGTCATCGACGCGGCCTCGCCGGTCCCGCCGTTCGAGCAGCTGCGCTCTCAGCTCGCCCGGCAGATCCAGGACCGCACGCTGGCCGTGGGCGCCCGGCTGCCGACCATCCGCCACCTCGCGGCCGACCTCGCCCTGGCCGTCAACACGGTCGGCCGGGCCTACCGGGAGCTGGAGGAGGCGGGACTGATCGAGACGCGCGGGCGGGCGGGCTCGTTCGTGGCGGCCGCCGGCGAGGAAGGCCGGGAGCGGGCCCGCCGGGCCGCCGCCGACTACGCGGCCGTGATCGCCAGCGTCGGCATCGACACGGGCGAGGCGATCCGCATCGTGCAGGCGGCTCTGACGTCCGGCGCGGCGGCACCGGCCTCGTCATGACCGCGCCCCGGCCGCGGGGTCACCTCGCCGGACGCACGACACCGGCGTAGCGGCCGATCAGACGGCGTCCGAGCCGCCGCACACGACACCGGCATAGCGGCTGATCGGGCGGCGTTTGAGCCGTCGCATCGGCTGCTCCGGAAATCCCGCACCAACCCCGCGGTGATCTCGATCTCGGTATGGGGCACGCGAAGCGACGGCAGCCGGATGGCGGCCGCCCGTTCCGGTCGCCGGAAAGGGAACCGGCTCGTGAACGGCGCGGGCGCCCGACCGATCGATCCACCCGGGTGACGGCTCGCCGTAGCCGCAGGAGTTCGGGGCCGCAACGGTGGACGGCGGCGACTCCGCCCGCGTCGGCCCGCTCGACTCCCACCGCGAACCACGGCCCCCGTCTCCGCGTGATCAAGCGAAGGGTCTCGCGTACCCGGCGGCGCCGACTTCACAGGCATCGAGAAAGCATCTGTTCCTGTCGACAAGGAGTATCAATGCGATTAAGTCCGCGATCACGTCTGACGGTGTTCATCGCCGCGGCGACGGTGGCCGCCATGACGGCAGGCGCGCCCCCGCAGGCCGAGGCCCGGACAGGCGCGCCGGAGCCGGCGGTGGCCGAAGCCGAAGGAGCGGCCCCGATCTGGGGCGAGTGCCCGCCGGTGGAATCCGCTATTTCGCGCGACCCGCGCCAGCGGTGCGCGACGTTGCGGGTGCCGCTGGACTACCGCGCCCCGCGCGGGCGGAACATCGAGATCGCGATCTCCCGGATCGGCACGGCGCGACCCGGGTCGCGCCGCGGGATCCTGCTGTCCAACCCGGGAGGCCCGGGCGACAGCGGCCTGGACCTGCCCAGCCGGCTGGCCGTCGTCCTGCCGCCCGAGGTCCTGGATCGGTACGACCTGATCGGCTTCGATCCGCGAGGGGTCGGCCACAGTACTCCGGTCACCTGTGGTCTCGATCTTGTGAAGCAGTTCACGCTGCTGCTGCCCTACCCGGCGCCCGACGGCGGCATCGAGCGCAACCTCGCCTTCGCACGGGACACCGCGGCCGCGTGCGCCGAGCATTCCGGCGATCTGCTTCCGTTCATCACCACGGCCAACACGGCCCGGGACATGGACCGCATCCGAGCCGCGCTCGGCGAGCCGAAACTGTCCTACTTCGGCCTCTCCTACGGCACCTACCTGGGAGCGGTCTACCTCTCATTGTTCCCCGGACGCGACGATCGGATCGTGCTGGACAGCGCCGTCGATCCGGGCACGGTGTGGCGGGACATGTTGCGGGGCTGGAGCGAGGCGGTCGCGGTGCGACTGCCCGACCTGCTCGCCTTCGCGGCCGAGCGGGACGCCGTCTACCACCTCGGCGCGACGCCGGACGAGGTCAGGCGCACCTACGATCGGCTGACCGCGGCCCTCGACCGGCGGCCCCTGCCGGACCCGGGCGGCTTCGTCCTCGACGGCAACGCCCTGCGCGAGATCACCCGCATGGGGCTTTACTTCGACGGCTACTTCCCCTCCATGGCCGAGTTGTGGCAGGAGGTCGCGGCCGCCGTCTCAGGATCCACCCTGGATCCCGCCGTCTTGACGCGGCTGGACCGGCCGGGGCCGGCCGGCAGGGCCGGCGGTGACGGGGGCGCGGAGAGGGCGGAGACACCGGCGGACAACCACGTCGCCGCGCTCTACGCGGTGATCTGCGATGACGCGGCCTGGCCGCGCAGCGTGGCGCTGCACGCCCGGCAGGTCGCGGCCGACCGGCGGGCGTGGCCGGTGACGGCGGGCATGCCCTCGAACCTGTGGCCGTGCGCGGCCTGGCACAGCCGGCCGGTGGAGCCGCCGGTGACGGTGACCGGTCACGGGCCGCGCAACGTGCTGATCCTGCAGAACACCCGTGATCCCTCCACCTCTTTGGCGGGCGCACGCGGCCTGCGCGCCGCGCTCGGACGGCGGGCCGTCATGATCACGGTTGACCAGGGTGGCCACGGCGTCGTCGGGCTGGGCAGTTGCGCCGACGAGGCGATGAACTCCTTCCTGGCCACCGGGGCACTGCCCGGGCGAGACCGCTTCTGCCCGGCGCCGTCACCGGCCGACGCCGCCCGCTCGACACCCTCGCCGTACATACCTTCCGTGGGACCGCTGTAGGGCCGTCGCCCGTGGACCGCCGAGCGCCGGTGGGAGGAGGCGGCGGCGAGGGAGACGCGATGATCGCGGGTTCGGAAAGGCACGGCCGGTCACCTTCCAGGTCACCGGCTCGCGGCAGGCCTGCTTGAGCCTGTCGTAGGACCAGGTGCGGGTTCAGTCGAGATTGGATTCCACTCGTTGATCCAGGCGCGATCCCGGCCATGTCCGCGCCGTCATCACCTGGTGCGCAGGACCCGGCGGAATCCAGCGCCCGTATGCCGGTCATATTCTCTGAATATACCGAGGCCGTATAGAGTTTCGGTCGGCGCAAAACTCGAAAAGTGCCTGGAAGGAAAGTAATTTTAATGACCGGCAGCGGAAGAGGATCGTAGGCGTTGTGTCCGTTCTCGGTGTTTCGACTGGCGTCGTTATCGGGGCAGCACCGAGATGCGGATGTGCGGGGGCCACGTGCTCGGCGCCCGCGCAGCCGGCCGGCTCCACCTTCACCCGGCTCGACGCTCACTCCTCAGCCTGACCGTCTCTGAGTACGGTGAGAGCCGCGATCGGGAGCAGCAGCATGGTCAGAGCACCGGAGGGCCGCAGCCCTCTGGTGCTCTCGGCCGGCTCGATCAGCGGCACGCCCGCAGCCGGCGTCGAGCCGGTCGTCCAGAGCGTGACGACCTGCTGCTGCTCCTCCGGCTCGACACGCGACCGCAGGAAGCTGTAGACGACGGGCGTGAACGGCGCCCCCACCAGACCGCCCAGCCCGAACACGATCACCGCCGAGGTGAGGTCGCCGACGTGGGCGAGGGCGATCGGGCACATCGTCCACAGCCCGATGATCGCGATCAGCACGTGCCGCTGCGGCAGGTCGCGCAACTGGTTGACCGGTGAGGCGCCGATGAACGCGCCCACGCCCAGCGCGCCCCACAGCAGGCCGGGCGCCGACGCGTCGGCGCCCGGCATCCCGCGCACGTACGGTGGAGCGCCACCTCCATCGGCACGGAGAAGAACACCACGACCAGCAGTCGCGCGGCGACCGGCCGGCGACGCAGGATCCGTCACCCCGACTTACCGGCCTTCGGGCGGCGCAACGCGTCGCGGCCCTCGGCGCAAGGTCAACGAGTGGGCCGGTCAGTGAAACTCGTCCGAGGATATGCAGGTCATGAGCGCGTCCAGGCTCAGGCCCCCGCTCAGCACATCTCCGGAGAACAACTTCCTGCCTTTGGGATTGGAAATCCGTGGATGGACGCTACACCTGGTGGTGTTGTTACAGGTCTTCGTCTGGCGCACGGTTTTCATCGGGATGTTGTGGCGGTTGACGTCTGCCGAGACGATGATGCGGTTCTGGACCCGGTTGCATATGACAACGTACGTGGCGACAACGGCAGAGCCGCTCGTGGAGATGCCGGAGACCTGTCCGCGGCAGTTGTCGCGGTTGGCGGCCTGTGCAGGCAGCGCTCCGGCGAACAAGGATCCTGCGGCGACCGTTGCCACGAGGGCGACCCTCAGGCATTTGTTTATGGAAAACCCTTTGCGATCGGAGGGGACATGCGAGATGTCGCCTCTTGGCGGATCGAGATGAGAACCAATTGATGATGTAAAGGGCCCTGTGTCCGTGGCCATGTAAGAGTCCCCACAGGTGGCCAGTTCGTGGTCACCGCTGATGGCCGGTTCAGGTCCCCGCTTCTCGCTCGCGTGTCATCGGGAGATGTGTGCCCTGGGCGGTGATCGTGACGGTGTCAGCCAGTCACGAGATCACCGCTCAGGGGGTCTGTTCGGCCACGAAGTCTTCGGGGGAAGTCATGGACATCATCGCCGCCTACCGCGAGGTGGGCACCTATCGCGGCGCCGCGCAGATATGCGGCACCACCCACAAGACCGTCAGACGCATCATCGAGCGGTCCCAGACCAACAACAAGCCGACCTGCCGTAAATCCCGTGAGCACAACTTCGACGCGGTCGCCGAGTTGGTGGCCGAGAAGGTGAAGGCCACCGCGGGGAAGATCTCGGCCGAGCGGCTGCTGCCGCTGGCCCAGGCCGCCGGGTGTACCGGATCGGCGCGTAACTTCCGGCGTCTGGTCGCCTCAGTGAAGAAGGCCTGGCGGCGTGATCACCATCGCGGGCGGCGCCCGGCGATCTGGACGCCGGGTGAGATGCTGGTCATCGACTGGGGAGAGGCTCAGCGTAACGCGCTGCCGCTCGGCGTGTGCGGTGCAAGGGCCGCCAAGCCGGCGCACAACCGGTCAAAGACCTGCCGGTAGCCCAGCTCGGCGAACAACGCCCCGGCCAGCAGCAAGTACACCGTGACCCGCGCCGGCACCAGCCGGACCCGCCGCTCGGTGGTCTTGGTGACCGCCAGCACGTCATCGACCATCTCGAACGGCACGATCTGGGTCAACTCGCCGATATGACCGGGCGCGAACACCCCGGCCGCTACCTTGACTGTCCGCGTTATGGCAGTCTGTTCCAACAGCGGAGCTCCCGTAGTGAGGATGTCTTGGAGTGACACCCCTCTTCTACGGCAGCTCCGCTGCTTTGCCTACTGGCACCCCTTGACCGACAGCCTCCACACCTAACTGAACGGCGTTGCCCTAGTCCTCATCGTCGAACCGATCCTCGAACCGGTCTTCGGCCCTGAATCCGGGCGTGGATCCGGCCGTGTGCGCGATCCTGCCGTGAGCGATCGTGTCTCCACCGGCAGCCGAGCGACGTTGACCCATACATTCCTTTCCCTGACGCGCACAAGGGCCCCGGCGCGTGTCGCGCCAGGGCCCCGAAGAGTTCAACACCATCTACCGGCCATCCGGTCGGCTTACCGTCGTCCACATCCGCCGTACCGCCCGGCGGTGATGCGGGGATCGCGGATACGTGACCGCAGACCACCTTTACTACTCCAAGGGCGGCGCCGACATGGAGGACCGCGTCGCCAAGACGAGCATCTTCGGCTTCGCGGTCGGGGCCCTCGACGGCTACCGCCCCGCCGGCTCGTGCATCGTCGAGCGCGTCAAGACCCGGCTGGTGCACGCCGCGGTGCGGCACCTGCTGCAGCAGTCCCCCCACTGGGGCGGCGACATCCCGATCAGCCAGGAGGACATACTCGTCACCTGGCACACCCTGCCCACCTTCGCCATGCGCAAGATGATCGAGTGGAAGGTGCCGGTCCGGCCCGCCGAGCCGGAGGCGTACCTGCGCGTCTGGCAGGTGACCGCGCACATGCTCGGCATCAAGGACGAGTACGTCCCCGCCACCTGGGACGCCGCCTACGCCCAGTCCGGCCAGATCCTGCCCCGCGACATGGGCCCGACGCAAGAAAGGCGGCCCGGGGTCACGGGCGCCCGGGCCACTTGAGGGAGCAGACATTGACGGTGCGGGTCGAGAACTTC
>NZ_JBPXMC010000061.1:0-11865 GCF_051918885.1 Streptosporangium sp. OZ121 | reverse complement strand
CACCACCCGCCCCCCGAACCGCCTCCTGAGCGAGTGTGTTCAGGATGCGCAGCGCCGGCTTCTTGGCCGAAGGAGCGACGCTTTCGATGACGCGGTCTCTCCTGACATCGCTGAGCAGGCCGGAGGCGTGGCATTGGGATAGACGGCTGACGGCACTTGACTGTGGCGATACGGAGGATCACTCTTCCCGGAAAGAGGGGCTTACTCGACCACGGAGGAGCTGCACGTGCCACATATCGACTTACATACTGACAAACCGGGCACTGCAGGTCTGGCCGAATACAGCCCGGAGACCTTCCGGCTGATATCCGAGCTGGCGGAAATACTCCTGCGGGGGGAGAACACGCTGACCGCAGGCGAGCGGGAACTCATCGGAGCCTATGTTTCGCGGCTCAACCGTGCCCCGCTCTGCTTCGACCAGCATGCCGCCACCGCTGCCGCCCTGTTGCCCGGTGGTACGGAGCTGGTGGAGCGGGTTCTCGTGGACTCGCACAGCGCACCGATCACGGCGAAGCTGAAGACCTTGCTGGACATTGCCGGAGCGGTTCAGCAGAGCGGATCGAACGTCACGGAAAAGCTCGTGGCAGAAGCACGGCAAGAGGGCGCGACCGACCGGGAGATTCACGACACGGTCTTGATCGCTGCGGCATTCTGCATGTACAACCGCTACGCGGTGGGTCTGGATATCCCTCCCTTGGATTCCGCTGCTTGCTCCGCGGCGGCCCAGCAGGTGATCGAGTCCGGCTATACGGGCGAATCCGTGCTGTCTTCCTGAGTGTCACTTCCCGAGACCTCGGAGACGGTCGGCTGAGAGGACTCGCGCAGGGAGAAGACAACCCTGGTGTGAGCGTCATCGCAATTCGCGCCGGTTTCACAGGCACCTCGACGGTGGTGTTCCCGGCCAAAGGGCCTGCGCCGATCCCGTCTCGGTAGCCGGTACATCGGCTCCAGTCGCGGGAACTCGGCGCTGTCGAGCGCCCCAATTCATGGTCCGGATCTCAAAGTGTCCACGCCCAAGGGAACCACCTCGCGTATTGCGGGTGTGACATTCGAACAGCGATACAAGGCATGGCAGGCGAGAGTCGCCGTCAGCGCCCTCGTGGCCGGTGCTCTGGTCACGGGATCGACCCAGGTCCAGGCTGAGTCGATCCCGAGCGAGCATCCGCGCGTGATCAGCTCCGACATCCCAGCGCTTTTCGCCGAGCAAGAGCTCGTCTGGGAACCGTGCGATGATTCGGCGGTTCTCGATCAGGGTCCCCGGCAGGCCGTCTTGGAATGCAGCAAGTTCCGAACGCCCAGAGACTGGGACGCCCCATCCGCAAGCCCGACCCTGACAATCGCGGTGAGCCGGTTGCGGCCCGAAGGCCATGCCCCCAGGGGGACCTTGTTCGTCAACCCCGGCGGGCCGGGCGGACCCGGCGTCGAATTCCCGCTCTTCTTCCAGCAGAAAAGCGGCGACAAGCTTCTCGACAACATGGAGATCATCGGCTTCGACGTCCGCGGAGTGGGCCGGAGCACCAATGTGACCTGCGCGGGTCAGGGCGGTATTCGCGAGGATCTCGATCCGCGTGATCGCAGCGCCGCGAACCTGGACCGGCTTCTCGCCGCCAGTGCCCACATCGCCGCGAGCTGCCAATCCGCCTCGGGAGAACTCGGCCGTTACGTCAACACCAAGCAGACCGTCTTCGATCTGGACCTGTTGCGGCACCTTCTGGGGCGCGACAAGATCCACTGGTTCGGGTATTCGGCAGGAACGTGGCTCGGCGCCTACTACGCCACCTACTTCCCCTCCCGCGTCGGAAGGTTCGTGTTCGACTCGAACATGGACTTCACCGACACGATGCAGAGGCACTTCCTCAGCCAGCCCATGGGTTTCGAGCGCCGATTCCGCGCCGACTTCCTCCCCTGGGTGGCCCGCCACGACGACGTCTATCACCTGGGCGCCACGGGAGGCGCCGTCCACCGTAGCTACGAGCGTCTACGCGAGCTGCTCGCCGAGGAACCACTCGACCTGGGTGACGGTCGGCTGATCCACCCGAACACGCTGGACTACGTCCTCATCTACGGTGCCATGTACTCCAAGGACAGCTTTCCCGCCATGGCCGAGGCTCTTGTTTCCTTCCTCGACATGGCCTCCGCACGCAAGGAGGAAGTGAAGACGGCCAACGCGCGAGCCGCCGACCGGAAGCTCAAGAGCGCGATCGCCGCATCGCCTCACATGCCCCTCGCATCGGCGGACGACTCCTTCCTCAGCACGTACTGGACGGTCAGCTGCAACGACACGCCCTGGACCAGAGGCCGCGACTTCGTGGTCGAGGAATCCGCGCGCCAGGGGCGCCTCTACCCGCTCGCGGGCTGGAACACCGTCAGTGATCCGCTGGCCTGTTCCTCCTGGAACCGGCCCGCGCTGTCGATGCCCGTTCCCAACGGCGTGGGAGTGCCGCCGGTTCTGATGGTGCAGTCCGAGCACGACCCCGCCACCCCGATCGAGGGCGCACGCAGAGCTCATCAGCGCTTCGCCGGATCACGCATGGTGACGGTGACCGGTGAGGGGGACCACGGTATCTACGCCCACGACAACAAGTGCGTGGACACGATCGTGGAGGGCTACTTGGTCGACGGTGTGCTGCCGACGGTGGACAAGAGCTGCCCGGGCCTGCCGCTCCCGGAGCCGGCGAACGGCACGAGGACAGGCTGAGATGAGACCACGGGGCCTGCCTTCGGAAACGACACCGCGAGCAGCGGCCCGAAGGCAGGCCCCGTAGGTTGACCGGCCGACCAGGCCCAGGGCACGGAACGCAGAACAAGGGCGCGAGTTCAGATGAGAGCGTTCAGTCCCATACCAGACAGAAAGCTTATTCTGTCTGGTATGGGGCTGAACGAGCCAAGACACCTTTTCGACGCGGCACGGCACCCCTGTGCACATGCCGGTGATGAGGGCCTCACCCGGGTCGGTGCCGCCAGGAGCGAAGTAGCTCCGTGTCATGCGTCGCCACACGCGGTTTCTCCTGCGGGCATGGCCGACGGTCCCGCTCTCACGGTGCTTGTGCCGCATTTCAAAGGTCCACTAAAAACCAAAAATCACGCTTTTCTGGTCTGTCTGACTAAAAAGCGGTTTTGGGACAATCCACACCGCAGGGTCTGGTTGGAGTGAACTCGCAGCGGCGGAGTGACGAGACATGACCGAACGAATCCGCGTTATCGGCGCCGGCATCTCAGGACCGGACGTCACCTGGGTGCCGGAGAACGATCCCGGCGGCTTCGACAGCTTCGGTAGCGCTCGAATCATCGAGGCCACCCTGTGAGCTCACTACTGGCGCGAATCTCCCGCCCGGAGGATTTGCGCGCGCTCCCGTCGGATCAGCTTCCGGCCGTGGCGGCGGAGATTCGATCCTTCCTGGTCCAGAAGGTGATCGCGAGTGGTGGCCACCTCGGATCGAACCTCGGCGTCGTGGAACTGACGATCGCGCTGCACCGGGTGTTCGACTCACCGGCCGACACCATCCTTTTCGACACCGGCCACCAGGCCTACGTGCACAAACTGTTCACCGGCCGCCAGGCCGCCTTCGACCGGCTGCGCAGTCTCGGCGGGCTGAGCGGCTACCCGGATCCGGACGAGTCCGAGCACGACGTGATCGGCCACTCCCACGCCTCGACGGCGCTGTCCTACGCCGACGGCATGGCCAAGGCCCGGCAGCTGGTCGAGGGCGACGGGAACGCGATCGTCGCGATCATCGGCGACGGCGGGCTCACCGGCGGGATGGCATGGGAGGCGCTCAACAACCTCGGTGCCGCGAAGGACCGCCCGGTGATCGTGGTGCTCAACGACAACGGCCGCTCCTACGCCCCCACCCACGGCGCCGTTCCCGCCCATCTCGCGGCGCTGCGAGCGAAACGGTCGAGCGTGAGCCTTTTCGAGGCCCTCGGCTTCCAGTACCTCGGGCCGGTGCCCGGGCACGAGATCGACGCGATCGAGTCGTCCCTGCGCAAGGCGCGTGAGATGGCCTGCCCGGTCGTCGTGCACTGCGTCACCCGCAAAGGAGCCGGATTCCAGCCCGCGGAACAGGATCAGGAAGATCATCTGCACACCGTCGTACCGGCCGGCGGTGAGGCGACGCTGACCAATGTGTTCTCCGACGAGCTCTGCGCGCTCGGCGAGGTCCGGGCCGACCTGGTCTGCGTCACCGCGGCGATGCCGGGCCCCACCGGGTTGACCGCCTTCGGCGAGCGCTTCCCCGGGCGGATGTTCGACGTCGGGGTCGCCGAGCAGCACGCGATCGCCTCCTCCGCGGGGCTGGCCCTGGGCGGGCTGAGGCCCGTGGTCGCCATCTACGCCACCTTCCTCAACCGCGCCTTCGACCAGCTCCTGCTCGACGTGGCGATGCACCGGCGCCCGGTGACGATCGTGCTCGACCGGGCCGGGATCACCGGGCCCGACGGGCCCGGCCACCACGGCATGTGGGATCTGGCGATCCTCTCGGCCTTTCCCGAGCTGACCGTCGGTGCTCCTCGGGACCCTCAGCGCCTGCGCGAGCTGCTGCGCGAGGCCATCGAACTGCCAGGCCCCGCGGTGCTGCGCTTCCCCGTCAGCGGGGCGAGCGAGGACCTGGAGGCGGTGGAGCGGATCGGATCCGTCGACGTTCTCTGGAGCACCGGGCAGGATGTGCTTCTGATCGCGATCGGGTCGACGGCGGGAGCCTGTCTGGAGGCGGCCGAGCAGCTTTCCGCCGAGGGGTTCGGCGTCACCGTGGCCGATCCGCGGTGGGTGCTGCCCGTCTCGCCCGGCCTGCTCCAGCTCGTTCACGGTAAGACCCTGGTGGTCACCGTCGAGGACGGCGTGGTGTCCGGCGGCGCCGGTGCCGGCATCGCGCAGGCCTGCGCTCCGGGGACCCGCGTCCGAAACCTCGGGCTGCCGCGGGCCTTCATCCAGCACGGGAGCCGTGAGGAGCTGCTCGCGGCCGCTGGGCTGACCGGTGCGGGGATCGTGCGCGCCGTACGGGCGGAGGCCGGCACATGGGGGGCCGCCTGGAGTCCCGAATCGAGATACGTTGTTCCACCACCTGGCGACGGATCCCTGCCGAAGGCGGGAGTCATCGGCATCTCGCAGGTGGCGGATATGACGTGGAGCTGATGCACATGACGAAGACGGCTCTCATCACCGGCGCCAACAAGGGCATCGGTTTCGAGACCGCGCGGCTGCTCGCCGAGCGGGGTATCACCGCCATCATCGGTTCGCGTGACGAGGAGCGTGGCCGGGCCGCCGCGGAAAGCCTCGGCCAGCCGTACGTGCAACTCGACGTCACCGACGCGGCCGGCATCCAGGCCGCCGCCGACCGGCTCGAGAAGGAGTACGGCACGCTCGACATCCTGGTGAACAACGCCGGGATCCTCTCGCCCGACAAGGGGTTGCCCAGTGCCATGCCGATGGAGGTCGTCAGGCGCGTCTTCGAGACCAACGTGTTCGGCGTGATCGCGGTGACCAACGCGATGCTGCCCATGTTGCGCAGGTCATCGGCCGGCCGGATCGTCAACGTCTCCAGCGAGCTCGCCTCGATGACGAACGCGATGATCCGGGAAAGTCATGTCTGGCAGCTCAACGACATGCCGTACAACTCCTCCAAGGCCGCGCTCAACATGGTCACCGTGTCCTACGCCAAGGAGCTCTGGGACACCGGGATCAAGGTCAACGCCGGTGATCCCGGCTGGTGCGCCACCGACATCCACAACGGCGTCGGGCCGCGCACGGCCGAGCAGGGGGCGGCGATCGCGGTGTACCTGGCAACCCTTGACGCCGACGGCCCCAGCGGCACCTACATCCAGGACGCGGGGGTCATCCCCTGGTGAGGCACCGGGCGGATCATCGTCGCCGGGGGCCGCGTAACACCTCTAGGTGAGAAGCACCTGGCCGAGGGCGTGATCGCCGACGGCCGCCATGCCGGGGGCATCGGCCGAGTGGACGGCCAGAGCGGTGCCCAGGGCAAGGGCCCAGCCCCGTGCGCGCTCCCAGGTCACCTCGTCGGCGTCCACGTGTGATCGGAAGACCTCGCGCGCGTTCTCGTCGAACACCAGCCACGCGGCGGCCAGGTCGGTGGCGGGATCGCCGCTGGTGAGATCGCCGAAGTCCAGGACGGCCGCGAGTCCTTCCCCGTCGAGCAGGAGGTTCCCCGGGTGCGGGTCGCCGTGGAGCCAGAGCGCGGGACCCTGCCAGGGCGGGAGGGCGGCCAGTTTCTCCCAGAGAGGGAGGAGCTCGGCTGATCGGGGAATGGACCGCAGGCGGTGCCGTACCGCTTCGTCGCGGGCGGCGAGCGGGACACCGCGGAGGGGGTTACGCGGTGCGTCGGGCGGTGCGGGCCGGTGGAGGCCCGTCATGAAGTCGGCCAGCGGGACGGCGATGCCGGAGCGGTCGGACGGCGGAACGTCGGTGACCGTGCGGCCTTCGAACCAGGGCGCGATCGTCCACGGCCACGGGTAGCCCTCACCGGGCACGCCGGCCCTGACGGGGACGGGCAGCGCGACCGCGACGTGTTCGGCCAGGACCGGCAGCCAGCGTTGCTCGTTGACGATGAGGTCGACGGCGACCTGGCGGCGCGGCAACCGTACGGACAGGTCCGTTCCCAGGCGGTAGACGACGTTGTCCCAGCCGTTGGCGACGAGGGTGAGCGGGCCCACCAGATCCGGGTGCTGTGTGCGGATCAGGCGATCGACAAGGTCGGTGTCGATGTCGACTTCCGCCGCCGGAGTGTTCATGCCGCAACGGTAGTACGGGGTGACCTTGACAGACATGGGCGCCGAAGCCGGGTATGCCTGGTCGTCTTCGTGACGCGCTTGGCGACCAGCGTGAGGACATCGTGTCCGCCGGCGGCACGCCCACCGTTTCTTCGCCGGACCGCTACGGCCGTTTCCGGCTGATCCGATCACCGTGGCCGGCGAACCACGCCGTCGCGGGATCGGCTTCACCTCGCCACATGAAGGTCCCGGCACCACCGCCCCGGGCGGGCTGCGGCCTCGCCTCGCGATCTCCCCGGTGGCGGCGCCCAGGCCATCCCGGCGCTTGCGAGCCGGGCGCCTGCCGCGGGCCTCCGTGAGCGGTGACGGCGCGATGTTGTGTGTCGTTTGACCGGTTGAGGAACCCCAGGTCGGCAGGGGGGCGTACCGATGTGTGAAAGCCGACGGGGTGAGCCTGTCGGGAGAGTTTCACCATAGGAGCACATGATGCGTACCACCACGATGAGGAAGCTGCTGCAGATCTCGGTTCTGGCCGCGGTGTCTGCCACGGTGATGGGCGGGCTGGCCACTCCGAGCCAGGCCGCGGAGGTCAAGGCGGCCGCGGCGCTGAAGGCGGAGGTCTGGATGGAGGGCACCGCGATCAGGTACCGGGGCACCCCGGCCAACAACAACGTGATCATCCTTCAGGGGTCCGGTAACAAGGTCGAGGTGCTGGACGTCAATGTCGACGTCGCGCCGCGCCCCAACTCCGGCTGCGTCCTGGTCACGGGCCTGACCCGTAAGGCGGTGTGCACGGCGGCCGGCAATGTGAAGATCACCGGCATCATCGCGCACCTGGGTGACGGCAATGACAACTTCGAGTCCCGGGTCGGGCTCAACGGCGCGGTCTTCGGCCAGGGCGACAGCGACCTGTTCCTCGCCGGTGCCTCGCTGTCGGGCCGGACCGGCATCACCTACAGCGGCGGCACCCTCAACTCGCGGGGACAGTCCAACGGCGTCGACACCGTCTCCTACGCCAAAGCCGGCGTGCTGGTGTCGGCCGGGTTCGACAGGACCGCCAACGACGGACGCGTGCGCAGCAGCACCTCCGACCGCGACCTCGACAACGTCAGCGACGACGTCGAGCGCCTCGAGGGCAGCGACCACGACGACGCCCTGACCGGCAACAACCAGAGCAACGTGCTGATCGGCGGCAAGGGCCGTGACACCCTCCAAAGCCTGGGCGGAGCCGACCAGATCCTCGCCGCCGACAACACCGCCGACGCGCTCATCGACTGCGGCGCCGGTAGCGACGACCTGGCCCAGATCGACGCGGGCCGAGACACCACGTCCAACTGCGAGCGGTAAAGCCGACAGCACGGTGACACGCCGGCCAACGGCCGAGGCCGTGCCGGCCATCGTCGCGCCCCGCCCGGCCAGCCGGGCGGGGCGCGACGGTGAGACCCGCGAGGATCGACGACCACTCTCGCGCTCGTCGCCGTCGTCGATCGATCAGGGCAGGCCGACGGTGGCTTCGACCGAGTCGGCCAGGTAGGCGCGCGGATCGAGTCCGGGGCCCATCATCATGTGGCGTACCCACGACGACCTCTCGTGCGCGACCAGCGGCAACTCCCAGACGCAGCCGAGGAACGGCTCGTCGAGAATCCGGAAACCCTCCTCGGGGCGGGCCAGGGTCAGCCAGGCCGCCTTGCCGTGGATGATCGAGCTGTGCACCCACGTGTAGAGGTTGAGCCACAGCGCGTCCTGCGTCTGATGGAGCAGGAGGAAGCCGAACCGTATCGGCTCACCGCCATGTCGCAGGGCCGGGTGCCGCAGCTCCGAGGGCAGGAGCGAGGCGATGTGAGGGGCGGCGGCGGCCACGAGCCCGGGATCGACGGGGGCCCCGGTGCCGGTCAGCTCATAGCGCTTCAGTTTCCAGCCGTCGACCTCGACGACACCGGTCGGTCGCAGAGACCTCGGTACGAAGCTCATGCCGGTGAGTCGAGGTTGGAGGGTTCGATGGCTCCCGCGCCACGTCTCGCAGCCGAGAGCGACAGGGTCGCGAGTAACACTTTCCGAGGATTACGCATTTCGCTCCTGGCGACATGGTGTTTGATCCCGACAGATGGTTTATATCGGGACTGTCGCAAAGGAATACGTCGCGTTGTGAACCGCCGGTTTCATCGACGACCACTCTCGCGCTCGTCGCCGTCGTCGATCGATCAGGGCAGGCCGACGACGGCTTCGACCGAGTCGGCCGGGTAGGCGCGCGGATCGAGTCCGGGGCCCGTCATCATGTGGCGTACCCACGACGACCTCTCGTGCGCGACCAGCGGCAACTCCCAGACGCGGCCGAGGAACGGCTCGTCGAGAATCCGGAAGCCCGCCTCGGGGCGGGCCGGGGCCGGCCAGGCCGCCTTGCCGTGGACGATCGAGCCGCACACCCACGTGCGGAGATTCGGCCATCCGGCCTGCCGCGTCAGGGCGGGCCGGGGCCGGCCGCCCGGCACGCCGTGCGGGCGGCCGGCTCTCACTGCGTCGCTGTGACGACGCAGCGCCGCAACTCCTCGACCGCCTCGGGGGCGCCCTCGATCGTCACTCCGCTCGGCTCACCGGCACCCCCCCGGTTCCACACCCAGCGCAGCACGGCAGTGGGCGGGCCGCTCACGGTCACGTCGGCCGCGTCGTCGCCGACGCCGTCCTCGACGGTGAACCGCCCCGGGCCGGTCCGCACCCGCCACGCCGCGCCGTCGGTCCGCACCGTGTACGTCCGGCCCGGTGAGCGGGCCAGGATGTCGGTGAAGTAGTCACCCTCCTCGGCGACGCTGTATGCCACGAAGACCTTGAGCAACTCGTCGATGCCGTCGACGGCGAGGTCGGCCGGCACCGGCGTGACCGGCTGCCCGGTACCGAGCTCGGCGTCGATGCGGTGAATGACCGTCTCCTGCGTCATCCGCCGGATCCAGAAGCCGACGGTCTGATCCGGGGTGTACCAGGAGACGGCCGGATCCCCCGGCTTGCGGGCGCCGAACTCGTCGAGCAGTCCGGCGTACGCCCGGTCGAGCAGCGCGAGCGGTTCCTCGTCCGCGAGTTCCTTCGGTGGCCACGGGTCGGGCTCGGCGCTTCCGCGCATGAGCAGAGTCTTGTGCAGGTACACCTCGCCGATGTGGCGGGTCAGGTCGGCGACGGTCCAGTCAGGACAGCTCGGCACCACCGCGGTGGGGTCAATCGGCACGACGGCCCGCAGGCGGCCGAAGTCGGCCGCGAGGCAGTCGAAGAATCGGGAATATTCCATATCGAACATTTCAGCATATGCTCACGGCTCTTTCGCCCCGCCCGGCGGCGGGCCGCCGTTCCACCCTCAACGATCACCCGCTCCCACTCCGAAAAGGACCGCAGGAGTGGCGGTGAGGCGAAGAGGCACGGTGATCCGTTCCATTGGTTCTTTCAGAGCTGTTTCCGCCCTGAAGGAAATTTTCACCCGCCCCGTCCCCGGTGTGATGTGCCGAGACTGCCCGCAGGACCGAATTCCCGGCAGATGTCCTTCCTCTTTTCGCCATACGCTCCCGCACATAGGGCTTTAGGCGATACGTAGCGAGGCGGGTCAACGGTTCCACGAAAGTGACGTGAAAATTCTCACTCGGTCCAGGATGCCCGCATGGTATCGCGAGGAATGGTCATATCCATCGGAGTGATTCAAGGGTTTCAGCTGCCAGGGGCGCTGTACAACCCGCCGATCTCGCCAGGGGCCGATTCGTCGTCGTCAGAAGCCGCACCAGAATCCGTGGGTTATCGGACGCCCTCAGAGCGGGCCTTCTTCACAAAGGAGTTCGGATATCCGTATGCTTCGGCAAGCTTCGCTCACCGGGGGCGACTTTCTTGTAGAGAGGCTGATCATAATGACTTCGATCACTAATGACGCCATCGCGTACGAGCTGTCGGCGGATGAGGCGCACAGCCCGGCCACCGAGCCCGCCCGCCCGCGACAGTCGCAGCGCTCCGGTGCCCGGACAGGTTTGGCAACTGCTCGATCATCTCCTCACCCGGGTCACTCCCCGCGGCAGTCTCCTGGAACGCAGCCGTGATTTCCCCGACGACTTCTCGGAGATCTTCGCCGATCTACGGCGGGCGCGGCGGGCCCTGGGCGCCGCGGTGAACGGCTGAGCCGATGGGGATATCCGAGGCGCTCGCGGCCATCCTGGCCCTTCCCGGCGAGAAAGCAGCCCTGCACCACAACCCCGCCGGTTTCCAGGAACGCTACGGGCTGACAGCCGCCGAGCTCGACGTCCTCAAGAACGCCTCCCCCTGGGGGCTGCAACTGACGAACAACGAGCACAGGACCGTCCGCTACGACACGCTGCGCTCAGTCCTGCCACGCACCCTGCGCCACCTGGCGCACTCGTCGGCCGCACGCGTCGGGAGCTACCTGGAGCAGGTGCCGTGGCAGACGACCTCCACGCTCGCGGAGGCACAGCGGTTTCTCGGATGGCTGACCGCCGGCGGAGGGGTCGATCCGCAGCTGTCGGATCTGGCGAACTACGAGCTGATGCTGTACGAGGTCGCCGTGAGCCGCGAGGCCACCGAGTACGCGACCACGATCGGATCGGCGCCGCCGAGAACGCTGTCGGTCACTTCGCATCGGCCGCGCATCTCACCGGCGGCGCGAATCTCCTCTTTCAGCCATGACGTGACCGCCACCCAGCCCACCAAGCAGGCACACCCGCTGCACCTGCTAGCCGTCAAAACGGCCGAGCGATGGGGACCGAAGGTCTACCGGCTGTCGGAAGAGGCCGTGCGACTACTGCGGTTGTGTGACGGCCGGCGTACCGCGGCCCAGATAGCCACCCTCGCCACCACCCCGGACCGAGCACGCGATACCGAGGCGGCGCTGCAGCAGTTTGTCCGGCAAGGCGCGCTGTCGGTGCTCTCCCCCGATATCGAAAGGTAGACGTTCACGAGCCGCGGGCCTGGATGCGCCGCGGGTGGTGCGCGGGTTCACACCCAGACCCGGATGCCACCCGTACAGGACCGCCCGGTGGGTGAACCCGCGCGACCGTAGCCCCGCCGGGCTTCGCGCGGGCCGCGGTCGGCGACTTCGGGATCTCGGGGTCGAGGGGCTGCGTACAGGTGGGAGATCAGTGCGATTTGCCGGGGGCCGTG
>NZ_JBPXMC010000060.1:0-13443 GCF_051918885.1 Streptosporangium sp. OZ121 | reverse complement strand
CGCTGCCCCGCCTCCAGCACGAGGAAGTCCAGGCCGCGCGTCGCCAGGTGCGCCGCGGCGGCCAGGCCCACCGGGCCGGCGCCGATCACCACCACGGGCGGCTCGCCGCCCTCGGACGTGAACGGCTCGATCTCCAGGGCCGCCGTGCCGCGCTGTCCATCGCTCATGATCGTCTCTCCCGTGAGTCGCGTGCTGGTCGTCAGGGGTGCCGGGATGGAGGCGGGCTCCGGTCCATTGAGCCCCACCCGCCTCCCGCCTGATTAGAAGAATGTCTAAGTAGCGCCCAGCCTGCCTCATTGATTTGATAGTTGTCAATATAGATGGGCGCCTAAGTTGTGAGGTGCGGATACCCGGCCGCTCCCACCGTCCGTCGGAGTGAAGTGCCGGGTCGGCTCACCCCCCGGGGGTCACGCGGGCGCGACCGACTCCCGGTGCCTCACCGGCATGGCGACCCGGTGCACCTGGCCGGGTTCGGCCTCCTCGCCCATCTGGGCGAACAGCACCTCCACCGCCTTGCGTCCCAGTTCGTAGTGCGGCAGCGCCACAGTTGTCAGCTTGGGGCGGATCCACGACGCGATGGGGTGGTCGTCGAACGACACCACCGACACGTCCCCGGGAACGGAGAGCCCGGCGTCGCTCAACGCCTGGTAGGCGCCCAGGGCCAGCCGGTCGTTGAGGCAGATCAGCGCCCGGGGCCGGTGGCCGGCCAGCAGGGACCGGGTCGCGGCCAGGCCTTCCTCGGGCTGCCAGTCGGCGCAGACGCGGGCTCCGGCGATCCTCAGGCCGGCCTCCTCGATGCCGGTCAGGCGTTCCACCGCCGCGACGCTGGCGGCGGGCACGTCGCGCGCCCTCGGTCCGGCCCCGATCAGGTAGACGTCCTCGTGGTGGCCCGCCTCCAGGAGCACCCGGGCCGCGGAGCGGCCGGCCCCGACCTCGTCGGGCACGATCGACGGCAGGGCGGAGGCCTGCCTGGGCAGCGCGTTGAGCAGCACGGCGGGGCCGATGTCCTTCGGGACCTTGATCATCCGGGTGTACATGGCGGCCAGGATGATGCCGTCGACCTGGCGATCCTGCATGGCGTGCAGCAGGCCGCGCTCCAGCTCGGGATCGCCCTCGGTCTCGCCGATGAACAACATCACGCCGCGCTCGCGGGCGGCCTCCAGGGCACCCTTGATCATGTCTCCGGCGAGGCGGGAGGTCGCGACGGTGTCGGAGACGAAACCGATCGTGCGGGTCGTCCCGGTTCTCAGCCCGACGGAGACCGCGTTCGGGCGATAGCCCAGCTCGTCCGCCGCACGCAGTACCTTTTGCTCGACGTCGTGGGAAATACGCAGCTCACGGCCCCTGCCCGTCATCACGAGCGAGGCGGTGGTACGGGACACTCCGGCCGCCTGGGCCAGATCGGCCAAGGTGACCCGACGTCGACTCACGGGAGAGACCTCCATCATTCCAACCGGGTTACGGGGCCTTGACACCGTCGGATGCGTGCGGTGAGACTATCGCATCGCTAATCCGATTTAGCAAAGGGAGACGCACCATGTCTCGTCGAGTTCACTCCCGCCGGAGCCGCGTGGCGATGGTGGTCGTCCTGGGGGGAAGCCTGGCTGCCGCCTGCGCGGCGCCGGGAAGCGGCACCGCGCAACCGACGGCCGCCGCGTCGTCGTTGTCGGCCGCGCCGACCTGCGGCACCGCGCCGGTCACGCTGAAGGGCTACTTCGAAACCGGGTTCCCCCTGCCCAAGGCGCTCACCGCCGAGTTCACCAAGCAACACCCGAACGTCACCTGGGACATCCGCGAGGACCAGTTCGCCGTGATCACCCAGAACGCCCCGCGCGTGCTGGCCGACGACCCGCCGGACCTGATGCGCCTTCCCCAGGTCTCCGAGCTGGTCAAGAACAACCTGCTCAAGAACCTCGACGAGTACGCCAAGGTCTACGGCTGGGACAAGTGGCCCGCCTCCCAGCTCGAACAGATGCGCCTGGCGCCCGGCGGCGCCGTGCGAGGTGAGGGCTCCCTCTACGCCATGGGCCTGAACTTCTCCATGACCGGCGTGTTCTACAACAAGAAGCTGGCCGAGCGGATCGGCATGACCGACCCGCCGGAGACCCTCGCCGACCTCGACGCCGCCCTGGCCAAGGCCAAGGACGCGGGCCTGGTGCCGATCGCCCAGTTCAACGGCGGCGCGACCGGCGGCCTGGCCTTCCCGCTCCAGGACCTGATGGCCTCCTACGGCCCGCCCGCGCCGATCAACGAGTGGATCTTCCAGAAACCCGGTGCGACCATCGACACCCCGGCCAACCTCCAGGCGACCCGGCACCTGGAGAAGTGGGTCAAGGCCGGATACTTCTGGAAGGACGTCAACGCCGTCGACTACGCCACGATGATGAGCCGCTTCATCGGCGGCGACGGCCTGTTCATGTTCAACGGCGACTGGGAGTCGGGCAACCTCGACAAGCAGATGGCGGGCGACATCGGCTTCTTCCTGATGCCACCGGCCCAGGCCGGCGGGAAGCGGGCCACCATGTCGGCCCCGCTGACGTTCGGGATCGGGGCGAACGCCAAGAACGCCGACTGCGCCGCCGCGTTCCTCGACTGGGTCGCCACCGACACGCAGGCGCGCACGATCGGCGTCGAGGTCGGCGGCTCCCACCCGATGGGCCCGGCCGACGGGCCGATGCCGACGGTGGCGGCGGGCAGCGTGACCGAGAGCACCCTCGCGGCGGGCGCGCGGATCGCACAGGACAACGGCGCGATGGACTTCATCGCCAACGCCACCGGCGCGATCTACGCCAAGAGCTGGACCCCGAACCTGCAGAAGCTGGTGGCCGGGGAGCAGACCCCCGAAGGCCTGCTCAAGAGCGTGCAGGCCGACTACCAGAGCCAGGTCAAGGGAGGCTGAGATGAAGGCGGCCGCCAAACGGCGGAGCGGGCCGAGATGGGCCGGCTGGTTGTTCGTGCTGCCCGCGGCCGCGTTCTACGTCGTGTTCGTGATCCAGCCGCTGGCCATGACGGTGCAGTACTCCCTCTACAAGTGGGACGGCATCGGCGTGGCCACCTGGACCGGGGTCCAGAACTACCTGCGGGTCTTCACCGACCCCGACCTGTTCGCCTCGATCCTCAACGCGGTGAAACTGATCGCATTCTTCAGCGCGGTCCCGGTCGTGCTCGGGCTGGCCATCGCGGCGACGATCCGTCGCATCGCCACCAGCCGCCTCGCACTGGTGGCCCGCACGGTCATCTTCCTGCCGCAGGTCATCCCGCTGGTCGCGGCCGGGATCACCTGGAGCTGGCTGCTGTCCTCGACCGGCCTGGTGAACCAGATCCTCACGGCCATCGGACTGGAGAAGATCACCCGCGCCTGGCTGGGCGACTTCTCGACGGCTCTGCCGGCGGTCGGGGTGATCGGAGCCTGGGTGCTCCTGGGACTGTGCACGCTCCTGCTGCTGGCAGGGATGAGCAAGATCGATCCAGCCCTGTACGAGGCCGCGCGCCTCGACGGCGCCGGACCCTTCCGCGAGTTCTTCTCGATCACCCTGCCCAGCCTGCGGCAGGAGATCGGGGTCTGCGTCACCGTCACGGTCGTGGCCGCGCTGGCCAGCTTCGACATCGTCTACATCTCGACCCAGGGCGGGCCCGGCAACGCCAGCATGGTGCCCGGCCTGGAGATCTACTACCTGGCCTTCTCCGAACGCCAGGTCGGACTCGCCTCGGCCCTCGCGGTGGTCCTCACCGTGCTGGTGATCGCGTGCGCACTGCCGATCCAGTGGCTCACCAGGGAACGTAAATCATGATCTTCGATCGTCGTGAGGCCTGGACCGGCCGGGTGTTGCTGCTGGTGCTGATGGCGGCCACGCTGATGCCGTTCGTCAGTCTCCTCGTCACCGCGCTCCACCCGTCGGGCAGCTACCCGATGGGTCTCGAGTGGCCCGACGACCCGCAGTGGGGCAACTTCGTCACCGCGTTCACCGCCGCCCGGATGACCGAGCTGCTCACGTCCAGCGTGCTGATCGTGCTCGGGGTGGTGCCGATCTCGCTGGTCATGGCCACCATGGCCGGATTCGCCATCGGGCACCTGCGCATCCCCGGGCGGCGGTTCGTCTTCGTGGCGTTCGTGCTGGGACTGACGTTGCCGTTCGAGGGCATCATCACACCGCTCTACTACCTCGTGCGCGACATGGGCGTGCTGAACACCCGGTGGGCGATCATCCTGCCGCTGATCGGGCTGTTCATGCCGTTCTCGGTGTTCTGGATGCGGGCCCACTTCGTGAACATGCCCGAGGAGCTGTCCGAGAGCGCCCGCATCGACGGCGCAGGGACCTGGCAGCTCTTCTGGCGGGTGCACGTGCCGCTGGCCGCCCCGGCGACCTCGTCGCTGGCGATCCTGCTGTTCCTGTGGACGTGGAACCAGTTCCTGCTGGCCATCGTGCTGGTCGACGACCCGCTGCAACGCACCATGTCCGGGGCTCTGGGGGCCTTCCAGGGACAGTGGGGCACCGACATCCCGCTGCTGTGCGCGGGCTCGCTGCTCATCCTGACCCCCACGCTCGCGGTGTTCCTGATCTTCCAGCGGCGTTTCGTCACGGCTCTGCTCCAGGGTTCACTGAAGGGATGACCATGTACGGAGCAGTCGAGGCCGGCGGCACGAAATGGGTGTGCGCGCTCGCCGACACCGACGGAAAGATCGTGGCCACCGAGGTGGTCCCGACGACGACCCCCGACGAGACCATCCCGGCCGCCGTGGACTTCTTCCGCCGCCATCCCGCCCCGGCGGCGGTCGGCGTCGCCACCTTCGGGCCGGTCGACCTGGCGAGCGGGCGCATCACCACCACCCCCAAACCCGGCTGGTCGGGCACCGACGTGGTGACACCCTTCCGGGAGGGGCTCGGGGTGCCGGTCGGGCTCGACACCGACGTCAACGGTGCCGCCATCGGCGAGCTGCGCCACGGCGCCGGGCGGGGGCTGCACACGCTCGCCTACATGACCGTCGGCACCGGCGTCGGGGTCGGCGTGATCGTCGGCGGGCGCCCGCTGCACGGGCGCACCCACCCCGAGGCCGGGCACATGCGGCTGCCTCACGACACCGCGCGCGACCCCTTCCCCGGCGCGTGCCCCTTCCACGGCGACTGCCTCGAAGGGCTGGCCTCGGGGACGTCGATGCGGCGGCGCTGGGGGCGGCCCGCCCAGGAACTCGAGGACGGCGAGCCGTGGGAACTGGAGGCGGAGTACCTGGCGCTGGCCGTGCACAACCTGGCCGCCGTCGTGTCTCCGCAGGCGGTGATCATCGGCGGCGGGGTCGGTGGCCGGCCGGGCCTGCTCGACCTGGTCCGGGCCCGCACCGCCGAACTGGCCGGTGGCTATCCCCTGGACACCGTCATCACCCCGCCGGGACTCGGGAACCTGTCCGGGATCACCGGCGCGGCGGAACTGGCCCGATCGGCCCTGAGCGGAAACGAGAACGAGTGAGCACGACGACCCGGTGGACGCGCCGCCACCTCGACCTGATCACCGAGGACCCGGCGACGACCGCGCCGCCCATCCTCGGCCCCGTCGAGGCGGCGCTGCCCGGCCTGGACCTGTGGGACATGTGGCCGATCCAGGAGGAGGACGGTGCCACGGCCCTCTTCGAGGGCCGCGAACTCTGGATGGGCCTGACCGCCCCAGCGGACGGCCATCCGGAGGACCGCCATGACGTCGCCCGCATCCGCCTGCTCGCCCTGGAGGAAGGCAAGTGGATCGACCTCGGGAACGTCTTCCCCGACGGCGAGTCACCGGGCAGCCGCGAGTGGTCCGGCACGGCGATCCGGCGTACGGACGGCACCGTGTCGGTCTTCTACACGGCGACCGGGCACCGCGACGAGAAGCGGCCCACCTTCGTGCAACGAGTGGTCGAGGCGCGTCTGCCGCTCGACGGGAGACCCGGACGGCCGGGATCGGCCGAGCACCGGGAGATCGTACGTTCCGGCGGCGAGTTCTACCTTCCGGCCGACGAACGCGAAGGGGGGCCGGGGAGGATCCGGGCCTTCCGCGACCCGGCCTGGTTCCGGGGCCACCTGCTGATCGCGGCCTCCGTCCCGTGGGGCGACCGCCACATGGGCGCCGTCGCGCTGGCCGGCCCGGAGTCCGAGGGACTGCCGTTGCGCCCGCCGCTCCTGGTCGCCGACGGGATCAACCGCGAGATCGAACGCCCGCACATCGTGGTCCACGGCGGCCTGCACTACCTGTTCTTCTGCACCCACCGCCAGTCGTTCGAACCGGAGGGCGCCGCCCCGACCGGCCTGTACGGCTTCGTCTCCGCGACGATGGAGGGCCCCTACGAACCCCTGAACGGCTCCGGCCTGGTCATCGGGAACCCGGCGGCCCAGCCCGACCAGGCCTACGCCTGGATGGTGCTCGACGACCTGCGCGTGGTCAGCTTCCTCGACTACCGGGGCCCGGTCGAGCGGGCCCACTTCGGCGGGACGGTCGCTCCGATGTTGAGACTGCGCCTGGAAGGCCCCCGCACCCGGCTCGAACCGGTCACCTGAGGAGGGGGGCCGGGCCGAAAGCCCGGCCCCCCTCCTCGCGTCGACGCGCGAAGGGCCGTGCGGTCACACGCCCGTGACGGTCCACGGCTCGCAGGCGATCAGGTCCCGGTTCCTCGTGACCGTGGCGGCCGCGTCGTCCATCGTGGATCGCTCACAGGAATCGCCACAGGCGGTCGTTGGCGCCGGTGTCGTCGGCCAGCACGATCTGGGCGCCCTGCGCGGTGGATCCGCCGCTGACGCCCAGGACGCGGCCGCCGTTGGCGCACTGGATGCGGAAGGAGCCGTTGGAGCCGTACCGCAGCCGCCAGCGGTGGTCGTTGGCGCCGGTGTCGGACCACTGGAGCGCCCGCGCGCCCGCGCTCGTCGAGGCGTTCTCGATGCCGAGGACCTTGCCGCTGTTGGAGTTGCGCAGCTTGAAGTAGCCGCCCGTGCTGGTCACGGCCGTCCACAGGTGGTCGGCGGTGCCCGTGTCGCCCCACTGGATCACCAGGCCGCCGTCGGCGGTGGACATGTTCGTCACGCCCAGCACCATGCCGCTGGCGACGTTCTGGATGCGGCGCGCGCCGGTGGGCAGGAAGCGCCACTGGTTGTCGCCGCTGCCGTTGTCGGCGTCCTGGACGGCCTGCGCGCCCTGGCTCGTGGAGCCGTTCAGGATGGCCAGCAGCTTGTTGCTGTTGACGTTGCGGATCTTGTGGGTCCCGTCCCCGACGTCCACGAGCGTCCACCGGTGGTCGGCGGTGCCCGTGTCGCCCCACTGCAGCACGCGGGCGTTGTCCGTGGTGGCCATGTTCTCCACGCCCAAGACCTTGCCGCTGTGGACGTTGCGCAGCTTGACGGCGTTGCCGTCCACGACCAGGACCCAGTCGTGGTCGGCGGTGCCGTTGTCCGCCCACTGCAAGGCCAGGCCGCCGTCGGCCGTGGACATGTTCTGGACGCCGAGGACGAGCCCGGTCGCCGCGTTCTGCAGCCGGAAGCTCGCCGTCCCCGTGCCGCCCTGGCCGCCCGTGTTCCAGTAAACGGTGTAGTTGTGGCCGTGGGCGTCGTGGAACGGGATGAGGTTGACGGTCGCGGAGTTGGCGGTCGCCGTGAACGTGAGCGCCGAGGTGCTCGTCCGGGTGACCGACGCGGGGTTCAGCGACGGCAGCGCCGACAGCGCGGTGTTGCCGTAGTTGCCCGACAGCACCAGCGGCCCGTAGGTGACCGCCTGGACGCTCGGGTTGTCGTTGGCGGCCTTCATGACCACGCGCATCGGCAGGCGCACGGTCACGGTGTCGCCCGAGGTCCACGACCGGGTGATCGTCGCGTACGAGCCGGGCGTGGTGGCGATGTCCTGCTGGACGCCGTTGACGCTGATCGTGGCGCCGCTCGTCCAGGAGGGGATGCGGACGCGCATCGACCACGAGCTGCCGACGTCGCCGGTGACCTGGAGCGAGACGGTGTCGCCGGCGGGGAAGGAGGTCGTCTGGGTGACCGTGATGCCGCGCTGGCTCCAGTCCAGCACCGACGGGGTGAACAGGTTCACCGTCAGCGTCGTGCCGTTGTGGAAGTAGATGGAGTCCATCAGCTTGGTGTTCACTTCGATACCGGTGCCCTGGCAGCACCAGAAGGAGTTGTAGTCAGTGCTCCAGGTGCCGCCGCCCCAGGCGGGACCGACGCCCCGGCGGCCGCCGGGGTTGAGCGGGGTGAAGTAGGTGATGTGCCCGTGGGGGTCCGCGGGGTTCTGCTGGCCGATGAGGTGGTTGATCAGCGCCCCCTCGTAGTAGTCGAAGTAGTCCGCCCGGTTCGGGTCCAGCTGCCACAGCTCCCGCGTCAGTTTCAGCATGTTGTAGGTGTTGCAGGCCTCGGCGGTGTCGCGCGACAGGTACCCGGCGATGGCGTTGGGCGGCCGGAAGTGCTCGGCCTGGCTGTTGCCGCCGATCACGTAGGTGTGCGCGCTGGTGGTGATACGCCAGGCGTTGGAGGCGATGTCGCGGTAGCGGGTCGTGCCGGTGGCCTTGTACTCCCGGGCGGCGCCGATCCACTTGGGCACCTGGGTGTTGGCGTGCAGGCCGTTGAGCTGGTCCTGGTTCGCCGCGAGCGGGTTGAACACGTTGTTGTGGTCGAACCGCTGGGCGGCGGTCAGCCAGCGCGCGGTGCCGGTCTGCTGGTACAGGTCGGTCAGGACGGCGTTCATCCCGCCGAACTCGGTGCCCAGCATGGCCTGCATCTGGCTGGAGGTCAGCCGGCTCGTCCGCCAGTCGACCCACCCGGCCAGCGCCAGCAGCACGTCGCGAGCCTGTAGGTTGCCGATGTAACGCCACACGTCGAGCAGCCCGGCCAGGGTCTTGTGGATGCAGTAGTACGGCACGTTGCCGTTGCTCAGCGTGCGGTTCTCGACCGCGGTGATGTCGGACTCGGGAAAGCCGGAGAGGTAGCCGGTGTTGAAGCCGGCGGCGCCGTTGTTGGCCTGGCACTTGGCCAGCTCGGCGACCATGGTGTTGGCCTTGTCGCGGCAGGTGGTGTCGCCGGTCACCGCGTACGCCTGGGCCCAGGCGGTCAGGAAGTGCCCCTGCATGTGGCTGCGGAAGGGGAAGTTGGGGGCGTCCCAGCCGCCGTTGGCCGCCGCGCCCTGGGTGGACAGGCGGTGGTTGGCGCGGAAGACGTACATCAGCCGGTTGACGTCGACGAACCGCAGGTAGGACAGGGTGCGGTTCTGGTTGTCCAGCCAGCGGCCGGACGTCAGGCGCACCTGCCCCAGCTCGAACGCGTGGGCGGACACGCCGATGTCGGCGCGGACGGGGGGGATCTCGGCGAAGGCGGGTGCGGTGCCGGTGAACTGGCCCGCGGCGGTCGCGGCGACGGTGAGGCCTGCCGCCTGGAGCAGCCGGCGTCGGCTGAGGGGTGACATGTGAACTCCCAGGGGGGTGGAGTGGAGGTGGCCACGTGAACCGTCGGCGTCCGTCGCCGTCTCGGGGCCGGCAGGGACGGCGTCGACGGCGGCGAGCGGGTTCCGGCGGTTCACGTGGTCATGAGGAATCGGACTTCGAGCGTGTTGTGATCAGGTGCGGTTCCACCGCTGGTTGCTCTGGCCGTTGCAGGTCCAGATCTGGAGCTTGGTGCCGTTGGCGGTGGCGCTGTTGGGCACGTCCAGGCACTTGTTCGCACCGATGGCGGTGATGCTGCCGTCGGAGTTGAACCGCCACTTCTGGTTGTTCTGCCCGTTGCAGTCCCAGATGAGGACGCCGGTTCCGTTGGCGGTGCCGTTGTTGTTGACGTCCAGGCACTTGTTGCCGTAGACCCGCAGCTCACCGGCCGCCGTGGAGGTCCACTGCTGGTTGCTCTGGCCGTTGCAGTCCCAGATGTTCACCAGGGTGCCGTTGGTCTGGGAGGCGCCGGTCACGTCGAGGCACCGGCCCGATCCCACGCCCTGGATGCGGGACGTGGACGCGGTGGGCGTGGGGGTGGGGGTGGGGTCGGGGTTGGGCGTGCCGCCGCTGACCCGGTACACGACGGTGCCGTGCGCCGGCACGCTCGCCGAGATGTTCCCGGTGGTCGAGGTGACGGCGTTGCTCCAGGCGTCGCGCAGGCCGAAGGAGTTGCCGGACAGGCCGATGGCGGACGTGGTGGTGCTGATCGTGGTCGTGCTGCCGCCCTGGTTGAACAGGGCGACCGCGACGTCGCCGTTGCTCAGGCGCTTGGCCAGGATGCGGCGGGTGCCGTCATTGCTGATCTGGGTGGCCTGGAGGCCGAGCGTGTCCTGGTTGATGGCGATCAGGTTCTGGTTCTTCAGGATCGTGCTGGTCGCGTTGTCCATGTTCCGGACGTCGTTCCCGGCGATCAGGGGCGAGGCCATCATGGCCCACAGCGCGAAGTGGCTGCGCATCTCGGTGTCGTTCATGCCGCCGCGGCCGACTTCCATCATGTCGGGGTCGTTGAACTGGCCGGGCTTGGCGTACGAGGCCAGCGGGACGGTGACGTTGACGATGTTCTGGATGCCCATCGGGTAGCCGTTGGTCTGACCGGTGTTCCAGGCGTTGGTGATGTCCTCGGTCGTGCGCCAGATGTTGGCGATGTCGCCCCAGTTGCGCATCGGGCCGGTCTTCTCGTGGATGCTGTTGGGGTTGATGCTGTAGAGGATCGGCCGCCCGGTCGCCGCCAGCGCGTCGCGCATCCTGGCGAAGATGCGTACCTGGTCGTCGATGGTGCCGGTGGGGGAGCACCAGTCGTGCTTCAGGTAGTCGACGCCCCAGGCGGCGAACTGCCGGGCGTCCTGGACCTCGCGGTTGAGGCTGCCGGTCGCGCCCGGGTAGGAGCCGAAGTACTGGGCGCAGGTCTTGTCCAAGGGGGCCTGGTAGATGCCGAACTTCAGCCCTCTGGCGTGCAGGTAGTCGCCGAGCGCCTTCATGCCGCTCGGGAACCGCGACAGGTTGGCCTGGAGGTTCCCGGCGGAGTCGCGGTTGGGGTCCATCCAGCAGTCGTCGACGACGACGTACTGGTATCCCAGGTCGCGCATGCCGTTGTTGACCAGGGCGTCGGCCGTCTGCTTGATCAGGGTCTCGTTGATGTTGCAGCCGAAGGTGTTCCAGGTGTTCCACCCCATCGGCGGGGTACGGCCAACGCCGTTCTCCAGGGCCTGCGCCTGGGTGGCGGGGGTGAGCGCCAAGGTCAGCGCCGCCAGGCTCAGCAGTACACGTGCTCGCTGTTTTCTCACGGATGTCGCTCCTAGCGATGGTCAGGCGCAGGCGACCGGGGGGTGGTCACGCTGTCGCTGGTCATGGGGCCGAAGGTGGTGCTCGTGCCGGCTGGGGGCGAGCCGTTCCACCAGGGCGGGCCGAAGGTGGTGCTCTCGCCGGCCGGCCGCTGGACGACGAGGGTCGTGACCGCGACGGCCGTCAGCGGTGATCGGTGTCCTGGCACGGCACTCCTCCCGTCACTGGAAGGAGGCGTCGTCGATGTAGAGGCCGTCGGTGCCCGCGGCCGTCTCGACGTAGAAGGAGGCGTTGGTCAGCGTCCCGGTCCACGAGACCGTCGCCGTGCCGGTGAGCTGGGTCCACCCGCCGGCGTTGACCGTCTGCGCCGGGGTGAGCTGGACGTAGCTCGTCGTGCCGTTCGCGGTGAGCGTCAGGGTCGCCTTCGCGCTGGGGGTGCCGCTCTGCGAGCGGACCCACACGCTCGTGGTGTAGCTCTTGCCGTTGGTGAGCCGCGCGGTCACGTTCTGGTGCGGGCCCTGCCAGGCGGACGTACGGCCGGAGTTGAGCAGGGACCGGCTGCCACCGTGAGCCACGGTGGTGGCCGAGGACAGGGTGCCGCCGGAGCTGGTCCAGCTCGTCGTGCCGTCCTCCATCGTGCCGTTGGCCAGCAGGTTCCCGCCGCTGCCGCCGCCCGGGGTGAACTGCCACCAGTTGAGGTTGAACAGGTAGCCGCTGCCGCCGGTGAAACGCAGGTAGAGGTCGCGGGTGCCGGTCGCGCCCGACACCGGGCAGGTGACCGAGGTCCAGCTCTGCCAGCCGCCGGTGCCGGGGACGGTGCAGGTGCCCACGAGGGTGCCGGTGGCGCTGCCGAGGCGCGCTTCGATCCGGCCGCCGCTGGTGCCCGAGGCCACCCGGGCGGTGAAGGAGGAGGCTCCGGTGCCGAAGGCGACGCCCTTGACCTTGATGTTGTCGCCGTTCTCGATGAAGCCGACGTTCATGCCGCCTTCGCCGGAGGCCTCGGTCTCCACCCCCGATGCCCAGGCGATGGTCTCGGCCTCCTGGCGGACGTACGGGTCGAGGGTGCCGACCTGCGGTGGTCCTGCGGTGGTCATGTTGATGGTCGGGATGGTGCCGTCGGCGTTGTAGGTGAACTTCTCCACGGCGACCGAGCGGGTGAAACCGCCGCCGCCCGGCAGCGCGCCGTTGTGGTAGAAGAAGTACGACCCTCCGGCGAAGTCGACGATCCCGGCGTGGTTGGTGAAGCTGCCGCCCTGCCGGGGCATGATCGTTCCCCGGTAGGTCCACGGCCCGGTGGCGCTGGGGGCCGTCGAGTAGGCGATGAACTCCGAGCAGCACTCGGCGGCGAACACGTTGTAGTAGAGGCCGTTGCGCTTGAAGACCCAGGGCCCCTCCTCATAGAGGGTGGGGCGGCTGGCGTTGCCGCTGCGCGCGCCGAAGCCCGCGGCGGTCAGGGGGATCTGGGTCGCGCTCCCGGAGAAGGAGATCATGTCGGTGTTCAGCCGGACGTACCACAGGCGGGGGTTGCCCCAGTACAGGTAGGCCTGGCCGTTGTCGTCGATGAACGCGTGCGGGTCGATCTCGCCGTTCTCGACCAGCGGGCGGCCCAGCGCGTCCCGGAAGGGCCCGGTGGGGCTGTCGCCGACCGCGACGCCGATGGCCATGCCACCGGTCGCCCGGTTCCGCACCGGCACGTACCAGTAGAACTTCCCGTTGCGGGGGATGACGTGGCCGGCCCAGGCGTTGGCGTCGGCCCAGGCGAAGGTGGCCAGGCTCATGGGGGAGCCGTGGTCGGTCCAGTTGGCCATGTCCGTGGAGGAGAAGACGCGCCAGTCGCGCATGGTGAAGTAGGTCGAGCCGTCCTCGTCGTGGCCGGTGTACACGTACACGCGGCCGTTGTGGACGAGCGGCGCCGGGTCGGCCGTGTAGATCGTCTGCACGATCGGGTTGTCGGCCCTGGCCAGGGACGGGAGCAACGTGGTCAGCAAGAACAGGCTCACGGTCCAGAGGACCAGGCGGCGAGATCTCCTCCCGGCCGCGCGAAGTACGGGTCTCACCTGTTGTCTCCCTTGGGCGGTTTCGATGGGGGGTGTTGGTGGCCCCGGACGCGGCGGGTCAGAGCGCTCGCCGCGTCCGGGGCTGTTCAGGGGGTGATCAGCAGGTGGAGCCGGTCTGGGTCAGCGGGTCCATGTGCCTTAGCGCTGGAGTGTGAGCAGGCCGGGCCGGTAGGG
>NZ_JBPXMC010000059.1:0-14261 GCF_051918885.1 Streptosporangium sp. OZ121 | reverse complement strand
CGGAAACGGGGAACGCTCCGGCGCAAGCCGGAAGCTGCCTGAGAGCGCGCTCACCACAGCACACTCACAAGCAACGGAAATCCGTGGTGTGGGCCAGCTCGCGGCCGGCTTCGATGTCGGCCTTGAGGGCTTCGACCTTGCCGCCGGCGTAGGAGTAGGCGTCCGATCCCAGGAGCCGGCGAAGCGGCCCGTCGCCGGAGACGGCGAGGGAGATGATCGCGGCGGCGCCCTTCACGGGGTCGCCGAGCTGGCTTCCCTGCAGGTCCAGGTGGCTCCTGGTCATCTCTCGGATGGACTCGTAGCCCTCCGTCGTCGAGGCCGGCAGCGCCAGCGAGTCGCTCGTCAGGAAGCTGGTCCGGAAGTAGCCGGGCTCCACGACGGTGACCTTGACGCCGAACTCCGCGACCTCGCCGGCGAGCGCCTCGCTCAGGCCCTCCAGCGCGAACTTGCCCGCGCAGTAGAGGCCCCAGCCCGGAAGGGCGACCAGGCCGAGCACGGAGGAGATGTTCAGGATGTGGCCGCTCCTGCGTGTCCTGAAGATGGGCAGCACCGCTCGCAGCACGTTCCACGGCCCGAAGATCTGGACGTCGAACATCCGCCGGGCCTCGGCGTCGGTGGTCTCCTCGACCGAGGCCAGAAAGCCGTAGCCGGCGTTGTTGACGACGACGTCGAGACCTCCGAAGCGCTCGGTGGTGCGGCGAACGGCCTCGGCGACCGCGGTCTCGTCCGCGAGGTCGACGTTGAGGGCCAGCAACCGCTCGGTGTCCACGCCGCCGAGGGCCTCGGCGAGGCGCTCGGTCGAGCGGGTGGTCGCGGTGACGTTGTCGCCACGCTCGAGCAGCTGCCGCACGAGCTCGAGGCCGAGGCCACGGGAGGTGCCCGTGACGAACCAGGTCGCCGGAGTGCCGGTGGGGTAGGTCATGTCGATCGTCTCCTCGATGGTGGGCCGGTGTTCCGCCGCAGGGCCCCGCTCGGCGGCGGCATGGACTCCAGTCTTCGTGGCGAGATCGCCCCGAGGAGGGCCACAACCTGCCCTTCTCGTCCTCGGACCGGGCAACCTAGGACGCGGCGGACCAGGTTGATCCGTGCTGTTTCTGTGAGAATGTGGGCATGACGGTGGGCAACAAGGAGCTCGCGGACTTCCTCCGGCGCGCTCGGGGCAGAGTCGACCCGTCTCGCGCGGGGTTACCGGCCGACGGCCGGGTCCGGCGGGTGCCCGGACTCCGCCGCGAGGAGGTCGCGCTGCTGGCCGGGGTCTCCACCGACTACTACACCCGGCTGGAGCAGGGCCGGCCGATCACCCCGTCCGCAGGAGTCCTCGACGCGATCGCCCGTGCGCTCGGCCTGGACGCGGCCGGCCGCGATCACCTCGGACACCTGGTCGGACCCGTCTCCGGGGCGCGCCGCGTCCCCACCGTCCAGAGGGTCCGCCCGGGGCTCCACCGGTTCCTCGACGCCCTGGACGGCAACCCGGCACTGATCCTCGGCCGCCGGACCGATGTGCTGGCCACCAACCGCATGGCCAGGGCCTTGCTGACGGACTTCGACGCGCTCCGGCCGCGGGAACGGAACTACGCGCGGTGGATGTTCCTCACCGACGAGGCGCGAGACCTCTTCCTGGACTGGGACGTGCAGGCGCGCGCGGCCGTCGAGAGCCTCCGGCTCGACATCGGCCACGACCCCGGCGACCAGGCCGCGAAGGATCTCGTGGCCGAACTCGCGGCGTGCAGCCCCGAGTTCCGGCGATGGTGGGAGGAACACGGCGTGTATCGGCGCACGTTCGGCTCCAAACACCTCCGGCACCCGGTCGCCGGAGAACTGACGATCGACTACGAGACGTTCACGATGCCCGGCGATCCCGATCAGACCCTCTTCGTCTACACGACCGAGGCCGGGACGGCATCGCGGCAGGCCATGGATCTCCTGGCCGGCTGGGTCCTTTCCGACGGCGCCGCCGGACGCGGACGGCGCACCGGGTAGCCGGCGCGGTGCCGGCTCACGGTCTTCTCCACGGGGGCGGTGATCGTCTTTTCGGCTTTGTCGCTCGGCTCGGCTCGGTTCGGCCACGGCCAAGACCATGGGCCACAGGCCGCCGTCGTCGGGGGTCTGCTCGGCGAGGTGTGAGCGGGGCGCCGACCCGGAGGCCCCGGCCGCCGGTTCGGTGGCCTGTTCGGCCTCGCTCACAGCCAGTCGTGTTCACGCGCGTACCGCGCCGCCTCGTGCCGGGTCCGGGTCTGGGTCTTCTGCATCGCATTGGAGAGGTAGTTGCGCACCGTGCCTTCCGCCAGGTGGAGCCGGGTGGCGATGTCGGCGACCGAGTAGCCTTCGCCGGTCACTCGCAGAACGTCGATCTCACGGTCGGTGAGCGGGCAGTCGTCGACGACGGCGCGGGCGGAGACGTCCGGGTCGATCCATCGTCTGCCCTCGTGCAGGGTTTTGATGACGGAGACGATGTGCGCCGGTTCCGCGGACTTGCTGACGAAGCCCTGGACGCCGAGCTTCAGCGCCTTGCGCAGCACGCCGGGCCTGGCATGGCGGGTCAGCATGAGGATCACCTGCTCCGGCAGCGCACGCCGGATCTCCGCGACGGCATCGAGCCCGTCCACACCGGGCATCTCCAGATCGATGACGAGCACATCGGGCCGGTGTCGCAGCGTGGCCTGGACGGCCGCCTCACCCTCCTCCGCTTCGGCGAGCACGGTGATCTCGCCCTCGAGCGGGAGCAACGCCGCCAGCGCCTTGCGGAGGAGTGCCTCGTCGTCGGCGAGCACCACGGTGGTCATCGGTCGTCCTTTCCCCGTTTCAGAGAGCGGCGCCAGAACGGCCGTGCGGGAATGCCGCAGCCGTCAGGAAACGCCCGTCCTTCTGCTCCACCGTCAGCTCGCCTCCGTTGCCCACCACGCGTTCCCTGAGCGTGGCGAGCCCCCGTAGTTCGGGGAGCGGAGCCTCTGGCGCGCCGTCGTTGACGATGGTGATGCCCGACTCCGACAAGGTGATGCGCACCTGCTCGGCCTGCGCGTGCCGCAGGATGTTGGTCGTCGTCTCCCGCAGGACCTGGCCGAGCAGCTCGCCCACCTGCGCGTCGACCTCGGCCTCACGGTCGACGCGCACGTGGATGCCCGCGGCCTCGAAGAGGTTCTTCGCGTTCTCCAGCTCCGCGGGCAGGTTGAGCCGTCGCTGTGCGTAGGCGAGCTGCTTGGTCTGGGTGATGGTGTCGCTGACCAGGGCATGCACCTCGCGCAGTTCCTGCTCCACCCGTTCGGGGTCGCTGTGCACCAGCCTCTGGGCCAGCGCGATCTTCAGCTTCACCACATGGAGCGTGTGGCCCTGGATGTCGTGCAGATCACTGGCGAAGCGCATGCGCTCCCGGACGACGGCCAGCTCCGCCGCACGTTCTCGTGCCTCCTCCAGCTCCGCGACGAGGCCGTAGAACCTCTGGTTGGGGAACATGAAGCCGGTCAGCACCGCGGTGATGCCCGCGGGAACGATGACGTACCCGATCAGAACGCCGGAGACGTCCTCCTGTGTGATCAACAGCCTCGCCGCGCCTGCGGCGGCGACGTAGGCGGTCAGCCCCAAGGCCGCCGCGCCTCGGTGGCGCGGTAGCTGGGGAACGGTGAGGGAGCCCACGACCGAAAGGCCGTAGAACGACGTGCGGCTGTCCATCACCAGCACTCCGATGAGCCACACGGCCGCGGTGATGATCAGGCAGGGAAGCGCGACGCGGGAGATGTCGCGCGCCGCCCACCACACGAAGGCCACCAGGGCCGCGACCACGCTCAGGCCCAGGACGACGGCCTGCCACCAGGTCTCGGCGTCCCTCGCCACCAGCAGCGCCCCTACGGCGGCGAGCAGCGGGAGGAACATGACGAGATTGAGCCTGCGCAGCCGATCCCGCGACGCCTCGGCGTGCTCGGACCCCGTGTGTGCCGCCCGTACCGGCCTCACCGGCCCTCACCCGGTCGCCGAGTCGTCGGGCCGGACGCCGGAACCGCCGGAGCGCTCGCCGCGGTGAGTGTCCCGGCCGTCCACCTCGGCCACCGGTCGTCCTGCGGCCACGACTCCGTGCCGTCGGGAAAGGGGCCGGCACCGAGGCGGTGCGGGAGGAACGCCACGCAGACCGGGAGAAGGACGGTCGTTCTCCCCGCCAGCGGCATGCGCGGGGGCCTGGTGTCCATGGGTGGCCCTCCGGGATCGAACAGCTGAGTCCGCCCAGTATTCTTCCCGCCCCGTGACGGCACCAGTGACGCTGCGTCATATGTCAGCCCCAGGAATGTCATGGCGAGGTCATGACGTCGTCGCACTGCCCGGTGGGCGCGGCGGCTGCTGAGATCGACGACATGTCCTCGACACCGGTCATCGACGTTGAACGCCTGAACATCACCTACAACGACTTCCACGCCGTGAAGGACCTGTCCTTCCAGGTACGGCGCGGGGAGCTCTACGCATTGCTCGGCACGAACGGGGCGGGGAAGACCTCGACCCTGGAGACCGTCGAAGGTCACCGGAGGGCCACCTCGGGTACCGTGCGGGTCTTCGGGGAGAGTCCCCGCGACCGGCGGGCGGTGCGGCCCAGGATGGGCATCATGCTGCAGGAGAGCGGATTCTCCCCGGACCTGACGGTGAGGGAATCGGTTCGGCTGATCGGAGACCTCACCCGGCGCGCGGACACGGTCGAACGCGTGCTCGGCATCGTGAATCTCACCCGCAAGGCCGGCACCAAGGTGTCCCAGCTCTCCGGCGGCGAGAAACGACGCCTGGACTTCGCCACCGCCGTGTACGGAACGCCTGAGCTGATCTTCCTGGACGAGCCCACCACCGGGTTGGACATCCAGTCCCGGGACGATCTGTGGGACACCGTGGGCAAGCTGCGCGAAGACGGCTCCACCATCGTTCTCACCACGCACTACCTGGAAGAGGCACAGCAGCACGCCGACCGCATCGGCCTCATGCACAAAGGCACCCTCCACCGGGAGGGGACCGTCTCCGAACTGACGCAGACCATGCCCGCCGCCATCCGCTTCTCCCTGCCCGTCCCCGCCCCCGCACCACCGCTGCAGGCCACCCGCGACAGCGACGGCACGTTCCTCATCGAGACCTTCGGCCTGCAGAAGGACCTGCACACCCTGCTCCGCTGGGCGCAGGACCACTCGGTGGAGCTGCGGGGACTCCAGGCCGGGCCGACCCGGCTCGACGACGTCTTCCGCGCCATCGGCAGCGACTAGCCACCCGAACCTTCCAAGGAAAGGAGCTTCGCCATGCTCTCGATCGCTCTCGGCGAGCTGGTCCAGATCTTCCGCAACCGGCTGGTCCTGGTCACCAGTCTCATCATGCCCGTGGCCGTCAGCGGGTTCTTCATCTACCGGCACGAGGTCTTCGCGGCCCTGGGCAGCCTCGGGTACATCGCGGCGATCATGATGTTCACCGTGGGGGCGTTCGGGCTCTACACCACCGCGGTGACCACCCTGGCCTCACGCCGGCAGAACCTCTTTCTCAAGCGGCTGCGTTCCACCGCGGCCGGCGACACCGGCATCCTCTCCGGGCTGCTCCTGCCGATCACCGTCATCTCGCTGGTCCAGGTGGTCGCGATCATGACCGTCCTGGCCATGGTCACGAGCGGGCCGGACAACGTCCTCCTCCTGGCGGCGGCCGTCCTGTCAATGCTGATCATGATGCTCGGCCTGGGACTGGCCACGGCGGGAGTGACGAACTCCCCCGAGCACGCCCAGGTGACCACGCTGCCCGTCAGCCTCGGCGCCATCGCCGTGGCCAGCTGGGTGGGAATCACCGGCACCGAGGACCTCACCCTGCTCAAACGGCTGCTTCCCGGCGGCTCGGCCACCGAACTGGCCGTCAACGCCTGGAACGGCGGCGTTCCCGTCACGGACTCCCTGATTCTCCTGGCACCCACGCTGGGCTGGGTCGTCGTCGCCGTCGTGCTGGCTTCCCGGATCTTCCGCTGGGAGCCGCGCCGATGACGACGCCCGGCGTCCGGGAGACGCAGGTCACGTTCGCCCGTGTCACAGGGAGCCGGGCCACCTCGTCTCAGAGGGTGTAGCCGTCAACGACAACGGAGGGGCACACCATGGACGCGCGACTGAACTACTTCACCGACCCGACCGCCGGCAAGATCCTCAAGCACTTCATGGCGGCGGGCAAGGCGCTCAAGGAATCGCCGCTGCCGGCCGCCACGCAGGAGCTGGTGGCGCTTCGCGTGAGTCAGATCAACGGTTGCGCCGTCTGCCTCGACATGCACACCAAGGAGGCCGTCGCCGCCGGCGAGTCCCCGGTGCGGCTGAACCTGGTCGCGGCGTGGCGCGAGGCCACGGTCTTCACCGAGGCCGAGCGTGCCGCGCTGGAGCTGGCGGAGGAGGGGACCCGGGTCGCGGACGCGGCCGGTGGGGTCGGCGACGAGGTGTGGGCGCATGCCGCCAAGCACTACGACAACGAGCAGCTCGCCGCCCTGGTGATCCTGGTCTCCTTCATGAACACGGCGAACCGGCTGAACATCATCACCCGGCAGCCGGCCGGTGACTACGAGCCCGGGCAGTTCCACTGAACGGCGTCGGCGACCGGCTCGGGGTCCGGCTGCGGGCCCCGAGCCCCCGGGCTCGGGGCGTTGCCCCGGCCCGCCGGCGGCCTGGACGATCACCAGAAGATGCGCGCGCCGGTGAGTACGGCCGGGCGAGAGGTTCGAGGGGCGGGGACCGGACGTGAGCAAGGTCGAGGAGTTCGAGGAGCTGCGGCCGCTGCTGTTCTCGATCGCCTACCGGATTCTGGGCAGTGTCGGCGAGGCCGAGGACGCGGTGCAGGAGACGTGGCTGCGCTTTGACGGCTCCCCGGCGCGCCCCAGGTCGGCCAAGGCCTTCCTCGCGGCCACGGTGACCCGGATCTCGATCGACGTGCTGCGCTCGGCGCGGGTGCGGCGGGAGGAGTACGTGGGGCCGTGGTTGCCCGAGCCGCTGCTCGGCGACCCCTACGAGGATCCGGCGCGGTCGGCGGAGCTGGCCGACTCGGTGTCGATGGCGGCGCTGCTTCTGCTGGAGCGGCTCAGCCCGCTGGAGCGGGCGGTCTTCGTGCTGCGGGAGGTGTTCGGCTTCGGATTCGACGAGGTCGCCACGGCGGTGGGACGGTCGGAGGCGGCGTGCCGGCAGCTGCTGGTGCGGGCGCGGCGCCACATGGAGGCCGGGCGGCCACGCTTCGAAGCGGTCCGCAAGGAACGGGAGGAGCTGGCGTCGCGCTTCTTCGACGCCCTCCGCGAAGGCGACGTCGCCGGCCTGCGGGAACTGCTCGCCGCCGACGTGTCGATGGTCGGCGACGGCGGCGGCAAGGCCCCGCAGCTGGCCAGGGCCGTCGCCGGCGCCGAGAAGGTGGCCCGGCTGCTCGCCTCCGTCTTCCCCCGGCTGGTCCGGGTCGACGTGACGTTCGAGCCGCACGAGGTCAACGGCGAGCCGGGCGCGATCTTCCGCGACCGGGACGGCAAGGTGCTCCACACCCTGGCGCTCGACATACTCGACGGGCGGATCCAGACGATCCGCTCGGTGATCAACCCCGACAAGCTCGGGCACGTGGGCCCGGTGGCGGACGCCTGGGCGATCGACCGCGAGGTGAGACGGGCACACCGGCCCGCGAGATGACCGCGCCGACCGGCCGCGCCGATGGTTCGAATCGCTTCCGCAGCCTGTGCTCGCCGCCCGCCGGGCACCCGGCCTACTACTCTGTGATACTGTGTAGTGGTACTCGGTACCACCAAGTACCAGGAGACCGAAGAGGACCCGCGATGGACGACCTGACGGAGATGCTGAAGGGCACGCTTGAGGGCTGCGTGCTTGAAATCATCGGCAACGAGGAGACCTACGGGTACGCCATCACGCGCCGACTGAACGAACTCGGCTTCGCCGACGTCGTCGAGGGGACGGTTTACACCATCCTGCTGCGCCTGGAGAAGAACAGGCTCGTCCAGGTGACGAAACGACCGTCCGGGCTGGGCCCGCCACGCAAGTTCTACGCGCTCAACGACGCGGGGCGCGAAGAACTCGCGACGTTCTGGGCGAAATGGGAGTACGTCACCTCGCGGATCGACAAGCTCAAGGAGGGCGGGAGATGAACTTCTGGGAGACCATCACCGGCAGCGATCTCACCAGGGAATGGAAGGCGCTCGAAGCTCGGGCCGAGGCGTTGCCCGCCGGCCACCGGGCGGCGTGGGGAGAGATCAAGGGTCACCTTTCTCCCTACTCGGACTTCACAGGCCGAAACCTGATGCCGATTCTCGACGGTGTTCTGGGACTGCTCGAAGAGACGGCGGCCGACGGGCAGAGCGTTCACGAGGTGCTGGGTGACGACATCGGGGGCTTCTGCGCGGCGCTGGCCGGCGGAGAAGGCGGTCGGAGCCATCGCGACCGGTGGCGCGAGCAGCTGAACAGGAACGTCGCAAGGAAATTGGACCGGCTGGGAGGCTGACGTGGGCATCCAGGACATCATCGAGGGCAAGAGGCAGTGGCGGGCGCACGTGGCGCGGGTCAAGGCGCTCCCGCCGGACTACCAGATCGTCTACAAGGAGATTCAGAGGTACCTCTTCAAGGTCGGCCCGGTCGACCTGCCTGACGGGTCCCTGCTCTCAGGGATCATCGATTTCTTCGAGGAGGGCGTCGCGGCTGGCAAGGGAGTCCTGGAACTCATCGGCAACGACGTCGCCGCCTTCTGCGACGACCTGATCAAGGACTCGCGCACCTACGCGGACATCTACCAGGAGTCCATCAGCGGGGAACCCGGCATGGCAGGGAAGTGACAACCGTCGACCCGACGCGACGCCACGCCGGCCGAAGCAGCCCGCCGCCGCTGGACGCGGCCCCTTCGGGCCCCCGGCCGTCCGCGGCCGAAGGGGCGGGGGCCTTCGTCCGATGGCCCCCGCCCCCGTCACCGGTGACCGGTGGTGGAACTCGGTCCGCTACCCGGCGTAGGTCTCGAACTCGGCGACCCTCGGCGTGCCGGTCGAGCCGGCGATCCTGAAGGTGATCTTGCTCAGCGAGGTCGGGGTGAAGGTGATGGCGCCCGCCCCGCTGCCGGACTTCAGCACGGCGCCGTTGCCTGCGTTGACGAGCTGCCAGGAGCCGATGACGCCCGCGGAGCCTGACGCCTCACGGATGACGACCCTGGAGACCGTCCTGGCGGAGCTCCACTTGATCGAGATGTCACCGGTCGAGCCGGTAGGCGACCAGTAGGTGCTCAGGTTGCCGTCCCGCACGTTGCCGTAGCTCGTCCCGTCGGCCTTGCTGGATCCGTCGGAGCCGGCCCCGATGCTGAGGTTGGGCCCGCCGGGCGAAGGGGTGATCGTCGGCGTGGGGGTGGGCGTGGGGGTCGGCGTCACCGTGGGCGTCACCGTCGGGGTCGGCGTCGGCGTCTGCGGTGAGCAGCTGCCGTTCGACACCCGTATCCCCTTGTTGGCACCCGCCGTCTGGCGGACGATGTCCGGCACGCAGCTCGCCCCGTCGAGGCTGTAGGAGTACGGGACGCTGACGGTGGTGTTGGACTGCGGGTTGGGCCCGGCGGGGGCGTTGTCGCTGCCGGGGGCGGACCAGGTCACGTTGTCGAAGATGTTGCCGGCGACCTGCCAGTAGCCGGCCTCGTCGGTGTAGAAGGTGCCCAGGACGTCCTTGGAGTCCTTGAAGTAGTTGTTCTCCACCTTGGCGCGGGCCCCGGCCCGGGAGTTGATGCCCGACTCGTGGAGGTTTGTGTAGGAGTTGTTGTAGATGTGGGCTATGCCGCCACGCAGCAGGGGTGTACGGGAGTCGATGTTCTCGTACAGGTTGTGGTGGAAGGTGATGAAGCCGTTCGAGCGGTCGCTTTCACTGGACCCGATGAGCCCGCCGCGGCCGGAGTTGCGCAGGGTGCTGTAGGACAGGGTCACGTACTGGACGTTGTCCTTCATGTCGAAGAGGCCGTCGAACCCCTCCGACTCGCCGCCCGAGGCCTCCAGGGTGACGTGGTCGACCCAGACGTTGCGAACGGTGCTCTCCATGCCGATGGCGTCGCCGCCGTTGGAGGTGGGCGAGCCCGACTTCTTGACGTTCCGGACGGTCACGTTCTGAATGATGATGTTGCTGGAGTCGCGGATGTGGATGCCCAGCTGGTCGAAGACGGCGCCGTTGCCGACCCCGATGATCGTGACGTTGCTGATCTGCTTGAGTTCGATCACCCCGGCGGCGGTGTTGCAGCTCTCGCCCGACACCTTGGCGGTGTTGCCGTGGTTGATGGTCCCCTCGACCTCGATGGTGATCGGGGTGCCGGCGCTGGCCCGGCCGCACAGCGCCGCGTGGATCGCGGTCCCCGTGGTGGCCCGCACCGTCTGCCCGCCCGCGCCGCCGGTGGTCCCGCCGTTGGCGGTCGCGTAACCGGTGGCGCCGCCGACCGCCGCCGACGCCTGGATCGCCGGCACGGCCACACCGACCGCGGCCGCGGTGACCGCCGCGGCCAGGGCCGCCTGGAGTCGCAACGCGACTGCTCGTCTCATCCTTGTCTCACTTTCGTCGTCGGATACCGACCGCGTTCTTCTCTGTGCGATCGATGCCGGAGGCCTGCTGCCGCGCGGGGCCCGCGCATCGGGCTTGTTCCGGGATCACGCCGGCACCCGGGGACCGGTACCGGCGGCCACCGGCGGGGGGGCAGAGGCCGGCACCGGTGCCGCCTCTGCTGAACCGGGTAGAGGGCACATGAATCCACACAAATCAGCACGGAAAGCGCTTTCCGGTCATTTGAACCATAGCGTCGGCCGTCAAAAGGCGTCAATGGAGAGAGTGAAAGCTGCAACAAACCTGCACACGCACATGTGAGCCCGGTACGGCGTTCCGCTTCCGCATGCCGGCCGGGCGACGAGGCGTCGCAGTTCGTCGACGTTCTGGAGGTATGGATCGTGCGGACGGAAGGCGACCGGTTCGACCGGATGACCCTCACCTCGGGCGCCGTCCGCGTGGCGGCGGACGAACCTGACCGCGACGCCATGGAATGACTCGCGCCTGACAGTCCGGTTCGCGATCGCGGCGCTGAAGGAAGGAAGCGACGTGCCGTACGCGGAGACGGCCGCGCGAGGTCTGCACGGGAGTCCTCGGGTTCGGCGGCGCGGGACGTTCGACCCTGCCGCATCGGCGCCGGAGCGCTCACCCTGGTGGTGGAGGTGATCCGATGTGAGAAGCGGGATCCCGTCCGTCACAGGCGGCCCGTACCCCCGTCTGTCGGTCACCGACCGGATGATGCTGAGGGTGGAACGGCCGTCGACGCCCCAGCATGTCGCCGTGCTCTGCGTGGTGGAAGCGGCGCCGCTGCTCGACGCGGCCGGCGATCTGGACCTGGGCACGATCAGGGATCGTCTTGGGCGCCGCCTGGTCCGGGTTCCCGAGCTGCGGCGGAGGCTGCGCCGGACGCCCCCGCTGTGCGGGCCCCCGCTCTGGGTGGACGACCCGGGCTTCTCGATCGAGCACCACGTGCACACCGCGCGCGTGCCGGCGCCGGGTGACGAGACGGCTCTCCTGGAGGCCGCCGAGCGGCTGCTTCGCGACCCGCTCGACCGCTCACGACCGCTGTGGGACCTGCGGTTGCTGACCGGCCTGGAGAACGGCCGCGCAGGCCTGCTCATCAGGATCCACCACGCGCTCGTCGACGGCCTGGCGGCGATCGCGTTGATCGCCGCCTTCCTGGACGCCGAGGCCGAGGCCGAGGCCGCCGACCCGCCCGCGACCGTGTGGCGGCCCGTGCCGGCGCCCTCGAACCGGGCGCTCTTCCTCGACAACGTGTACGGGCGGCTGTCGGCGCTCGGCTCGGCTCTCACCCACCCGGCGCGGACCGTGCGGGCGCTCGCCTCCGCGGCGGGCTTCGCGGCGCGCCTGCTTCCCCACATCTCCGCCGCTCCGCGGACCTCGCTCAACGCGCCGGTCGGGACCGGTCGCCGGCTGCGCGTCGTGCGGCTGGATCTGAGGGCCGCGGGGAAGGTGGCGCGTGCCCGCGGGGCCACGGTCAACGACCTGCTCCTGGCCATCGTCATGGGAGGCGTCCGCGAGCTCCTGCTCGGGCGCGGCGAGTCCGTCGCCGGTCTCGACCTGGTGATCGTGATCCCGGCATCGATACGGCACGCGGGTGAGGCCCGCGAGCTGGGCAACGCGGTCGGCTCGCTGTTCTGCCGGATACCGGCCGGGGAACCGGACGTCGCCCGGCGCCTGGACCTGGTCTCCGCCGTAACCCGGGACGCCAAGGCCACGCAGCACCTGTCCCGGCGGGCCTCGACCTTGGTGTACGGCCTGATGGGCTGGGCCGCGGCGCTCGGGCTGTCCGTGGAAGACCGCCAGCGGTCGATCAACTTCCAGGTCTCGAACCTTCGGGGGCCGGAGGCTCCGCTCTATCTGCTGGGGGCTCCCATCGAGGACGCGATACCGATCACGGGACTCGCCGGCAACCTGACCCTGGCGGTGGCCGCGCTCTCCTACCGCGGGCGGCTCAACCTCACGGTGACCGCCGACCACCGGAACTGCGCCGACGTGGACGTTCTCACCGAGGGGATTCACCGGTCGTGGAAGGAGCTGGCGGCAGCCGCGGCACCGATCGCCGCCGGCGCCTCCGGCCCTGCCCGCCGTCCTACCGGGTGAGGGTGTCGAAGCGAGCCCGGTTCTCGCGGATCTCCAGGTGGTGGTCCACGGCCCACGCGGCCAGGGCGAGCACGGTGTCCAGCAGGGTGGCGCCCAGAGGGGTGAGAGCGTATTCGACCCGCGGCGGGACCTCCGGATAGGACGTGCGCTCGACGAGGCCGTCACGCCGCAGGTGGCGGAGCGTGAGGGTGAGCATCCGCTGGGAGATGCCGGGAACGGAGCGGTAGAGGTCGGTGTAACGCCGCGGGCCGTCCTGGAGGGTCGCGATGACGAGCGTGCTCCACTTGTCGCCGGCGCGCTCGAGGACCTCCCGGATGAAGTCGGTGTCGTCGGGCCACAGCGCACAGGGACCCGCGGCCGGACGGGCAAGGCGGGCATCGCTCATTTCACACCTTCACGTTCGGTACGAACACCTGTGTGCCTTTTGTAAGGGTTCCGATTCTAACGCATCATGTCGCTACCGCACTGATGAGAGGAATTAGAGGTCACAGCCCCCTCAAGGCTTCCTGGAGGATGCCCTGGGCCACCTCCTCGACCTCGGCCCGCGGACCCTGCCTCAGACCCCCCGACGACGAACGACCTCATCCCGCCGCACGAGAAGTCCCTGATCGCGCGGGCGGCCCACCACGAGGCCCGCCGGATCGCCCGGCCGCCTCACCATTCACTTCGAGGAGTACCTCATGTCCAGGACAATCGCGATCTTCGGTGCGGGCAGCGGCCTCGGAACGGCCGTCGCCCGCCGCTTCGGCCGCGAGGGCTACGCCGTGGCGCTCGTGGCCCGCCGCAGGAAGCCTCTCGACGCGCTGGCCTCCGCGCTCGCCGAGGAAGGCATCGACGCCGCGCCGTTCACGGCCGACCTGTCCGACCCGGCCGCCGTCCCCGCACTGATCGATACGATCATGGGAAGGTTCGGGCGGATAGACGTGGTCGAGTACGCGCCTATCGGGGCGAGCGCGCCGTTCGTCCCCGCCGCCGAGTTGACCGCCGACGCCCTGCGCGCCATCGTCGACCTCTATCTGTACACGCCCGTCGAGATCGCCCGCGCGGTCCTGCCACAGATGATCGAACGCGGGGACGGCGGCGTCCTGCTCGGCCAGGGGTTGTCCGCCGTGCTCGCCGCCCCCGGCATGAGCGGGGTCGGCCCGGTCATGGCCGCGGCCCGCAACTGGATCCACTCGCTCAACGCCGAACTCTCCGGCAAGGGCGTCTACGCGGGCACCGTCACGGTGGCCGCCTGGGTGGAGGGCAGCCTCGGACACCGGCTCGCCTCGCAGGCCGATCCGACACTGGGCGGCAACCCCACCGTCGACCCCGCCGAACTGGCCGAGCAGTACTGGGACCTGCTCACCAAGCGCGACCGGGCCGAGCAGATCTTCCCGCCCGTCGGCCTGCCTTGACACCGTTACCTGTGAGTGTGCTGTGGTGAGCACACTCACAGGCAGCTTCCGGCTTGCGCCGGAGCGTTCCCCGTTTCCGGGGTTCCCGTTTCGCCGGTGCGCGCCCGGCACGGGTGCCGGGTCCTACCGCTCCTCCACGGGCGTTTCGCGTCTTTCCGCGACTCTGGGCGACGTCGGCCGCGAGCGCGGCCAGATTCAGCGCGGCATTGAGGTCCCGCCCCAGGGCAAGGCC
>NZ_JBPXMC010000058.1:0-14755 GCF_051918885.1 Streptosporangium sp. OZ121 | reverse complement strand
ACCGCCGACGACTCCAGCAGCTCAACCCCCATCCCCAGCCACTGCGACCCCTGACCGGGAAAGACGAACACCGTCTTGCCCGTGGTCGCCGCCACTCCCTCGACGGCGCCCGACACCGTGCCGGAGGCGAACCGCTCCAGGGTCGCCGTCAGCTCGGCCCGGTCCCCCACCACCACGGCCCGGCGCTCGAAGGCCGACCGCGACACCGCCAGCGAGTGCGCCACGTCGGCCAGGCGCAGCTCGCCGCGCTCGGCCGTCCACGCCGCCAGCCGCCCGGCCTGTGCCCGGAGCGCCTCGCTCGTCTTCGCCGACAGCACCCACGGCGCCACCGGTACCTCCGGCACCTCGGCGGGCGCCTCGGCCTCGACCGCCTCCTGGGCGGGGGCCTCCTCGATGATCACGTGCGCGTTGGTGCCGCTCATGCCGAACGAGGACACGCCCGCCCTGCGCGGTTCCGCGCCGGCCGGCCAGGGACGGGCCTCCGTCAGGAGTTCCACGTCGCCCGCCGTCCAGTCGATCTGCTCGGAGGGCTCCTCGGCGTGCAGGGTGGCGGGCATGACGCCGTTGCGCAGGGCCATCACCATCTTGATGACCCCGGCGGCGCCCGCGGCGGCCTGGGCGTGACCGATGTTCGACTTCACCGAGCCGAGCCACAGCGGCCGGTCCTCGGGCCGGTCCTGGCCGTACGTGGCCAGGATGGCCTGCGCCTCGATCGGGTCGCCGAGCGCGGTGCCGGTGCCGTGCGCCTCGACGACGTCGACCTGGACGGGTGCGAGCCTGGCGTCGGCCAGCGCCTGGCGGATCACCCGCTGCTGCGAGGGGCCGTTCGGCGCGGTCAGCCCGTTGCTCGCGCCGTCCTGGTTGATCGCCGACCCGCGGATCACCGCCAGGACCGGGTGGCCGTTGCGGCGCGCGTCCGACAGCCGCTCGACCAGGAGCACGCCGGCGCCCTCGGCGAGCGCCATGCCGTCGGCGGCGTTGGAGAACGCCTTGGAACGCCCGTCCTTCGCCAGCGCGCGCACCCGGCTGAAGCCGAGGAACGTGCCGGGGGTCGCCAGCACGGTCACCGCTCCGGCCAGCGCCATCGTGCAGTCGCCGTTGCGCAGCGCGCGCACCGCGAGGTGGAGCGCGACCAGGGACGACGAGCAGGCGGTGTCGATGGTGACGGCCGGGCCCTCCAGCCCCAGGGTGTAGGAGATGCGGCCGGAGACCACGCTGGTGGCGACGCCGGTCATCATGTAGCCCTGCAGCTCCGGCGGCGCCTGCGTCATCATCGTGAGGAACTCGGGGCTGTTGGCGCCCACGAACACGCCGGTCCTGCTGCCGTGCAGGGTGGCCGGGTCGATGCCGGCCCGCTCGATCGCCTCCCACGAGGTCTCCAGCAGCAGCCGCTGCTGCGGGTCCATCGCGACGGCCTCACGCGGGCTGATCCCGAAGAAGCCGGGATCGAACTCGGTGATGTCGTGCACGAACCCGCCCTCGGCGACGTACGAGGTGCCGAAGGCGTCGGGGTCGGGGTTGTAGAGCGCCTCCAGGTCCCAGCCGCGCCCCTCGGGGAACTTCGAGATGGCGTCGGTCCCGCCGGCCACGACCCGCCACAGGTCCTCCGGGCTCTCGACCTCTCCCGGGTAGCGGCATCCGATGCCGACGATGGCGATGGGCTCGTGGTCCTTCTCCTCGGCCGCGTGCAGGCGCTTCTTGCTGTCGTGAAGCTCGGTCGTCACTCGCTTCAGGTACTCGACGAGCTGTGCTTCTGTTGCCATCTGCCTTCCTCTCTCGCTACTACGCCTGCTCAGGAGATGCCGAGCTCGTTGTCGATGAAGTTGAGAATCTCGTCCGCCGTCGCGTCGGCCAGCCGGCCGGCCACGTCCTCCTCCGCCGGTCCGGTGTCCGGCCGCCTCTCCTTCCAGGAGAAGAGCAGCTGCTCCAGCCGGGCCGTGATGTCCTCGGAGGTCTCGCACCCGGCCGCGACGACGGCCAGCCTGGCCTCGATCCGGTCGAGCTCGGCCAGGATCTGCCGGTCCGCGCTGTGCGCCGGTGGCGCGATCTCCTCCAGCAGGTGCCCGGCCAGCACGGCGGGGTTGGGGTAGTCGAAGACCAGCGAGGCCGGGAGCCGCAGCCCGGTGGCGGTCTTGAGGCGGTTGCGCAGCTCCACCGCGGTCAGCGAGTCGAAGCCGATCTCCTTGAACGCCCGGCCGGGCTCCACCGTCTCGGACCCGGCGAAGCCGAGCACCGCGGCCACGTGGCTCCGCACCAGGTCCAGCAGCATCGGCGTCCGGTCGGCCTCGGGAAGGGCCGCCAGCCGGTCGGTGAGGGACTCGGCCTCCTGCGACTCGGCCGTCACGACGCGGCGGGCCGTGGTCCGCACCAGGCCGCGCAGCAGCGGGTGCCCGAAGCCGGCCGCCGCGCCCGCGCGCAGCGTGGCGAGATCGAGCCGCATGGGCACGAGTGCCGCCTGGTCCGCGCCCATGGCCAGGTCGAACAGGTCGAGGCCCTGGTCCAGGTCGAGCGCGCCCATGCCGGACCTGTTCAGCCTGCCGATGTCGGCCTCGTCCAGGTGGCCGGTCATCCCGCTGCCGCTCTGCGGCGACCACAGGCCCCAGGCCAGCGACGTCGCCGCCTGCCCGCGTGCCCGGCGGTGCTGGGCGAGCGCGTCCAGGAAGGCGTTGGCCGCCGCGTAGTTGCCCTGGCCGGGGCTGCCGAACACGCCGGCCGCGCCCGAGTACAGCACGAACCGCGCCAGGTCGAGCCCGGCGGTGAGCTCGTGCAGGTTGACGGCCGCGGTGACCTTCGGCCGCAGCACGGCCTCGACGCGTTCCGGGGTGAGCGAGGAGATCATCCCGTCGTCCAGCACGCCCGCCGTGCTGAGGACGCCGGTCAGCGGGTGCTCGGCGGGGATCCCCGCGAGCAGCGCCGCCAGGGCGTCCCGGTCGGCCGCGTCGCACGCGACGATCCGTACGGTGGCGCCCAGCCCGGTCAGCTCCTCCTCCAGCGCGGCGGCGCCCGCGGCCTCGGGGCCGCGGCGGCCGGCCAGGACCAGGTGCCGCACGCCGTGCTCGGTGACCAGCCGCCTGGCCGCGAGCGCGCCGAGCGCGCCGGTGCCGCCGACGACGAGCACGGTGCCCTCGCCGTCGAGCTCGGCCGGCATCGTCAGCACGACCTTGCCGATGTGGCGGGCCTGGGCGACGTGCCGGAACGCGTCACCGGCCCGGCGGACGTCCCAGTCGCGGATCGGCGGCAGCCGGAGCGCGCCCTCCGCGAACAGCGCGACGACCGTGGCGAGGATCTCGCCGGTGCGCGCGGTGTCGAGCCGGGTGAGGTCGAAGTCCTGGTAGCGCGCGGGGAGCATCGCGGCCGGGTCCCGCACGTCCGTCTTGCCCATCTCGATGAACCGCCCGCCGGGGCGCAGCAGCCCGAGCGAGGCGTCGACGAACTCCCCGGCGAGGGAGTTGAGCACCACGTCCACTCCGGCGCCGAAGGTCCGCGCGAACTCCAGCGTCCGCGAGGAGGCGATCCGCTCGCGGGGCACGCCCAGCGCGTGCACCGCGTCCCACTTGCCCTCGCTGGCGGTGCCGTAGACCTCGGCCCCCAGGTGGTGGGCGAGCTGCACGGCGGCCGTCCCGACGCCGCCGGCGGCGGCGTGCACCAGCAGCGACTCGCCGGCGCGGAGGCCGGCCAGGTCCACGAGCGCGTGGTAGGCGGTGACGAAGGCGATCGGCACGGACGCCGCCTCGGCGAACGTCCACCCGTCGGGGATCCGGGTGAGCAGCCGGTGGTCGGTGACGGCGAGCCGGGCGAAGCCGTCGACGATGCCCATCACCCGGTCGCCGACCGCGAGCGTGGTGACGTCGTCGGCGACCTCGGTGACGACGCCCGCGCCCTCCCCGCCCATGGGGGCGTCGCCGGGGTACATGTCCAGGGCGATCAGCACGTCGCGGAAGTTCAGCCCCATCGCCCGGGTGGCGATCCTCACCTGGCCGGGGGCCAGCGGCGGGTTGTCCGCGGGCAGCAGCGCCAGGTTGTCGACCGTGCCGCGGCCGGTCACGTCCAGCCGCCAGTTCCCGGTCCCGGCGGGCGGGACCATGGCGCCGCCGCGCCCGGATCCGGCGCGGGCGAGCCTGGGCGTGTACGCCGTCCCCTCGCGGAGCGCGAGCTGGGTCTCCCCACCGGCCAGCACGGCCGGCAGCGCCCGGTAGGAGTCCGGGTGGCCGTCCAGGTCGAGCAGGATCAGCCGGTCCGGGTTCTCCGACTGCGCCGACCTGGCCAGCCCCCAGACGGCGGCGTTGCGCAGGTCCGCGACCTCGTCGTGGCCGGTCGCGGCGACGGCGCCGTGGGTGATGAGGACCAGCCGCGAGGACGGGAAGCGCTCCTCGGCCAGCCAGGTCCGCAGCAGGTCGAGCGCCTCGCAGGTACGGTCGGCGACGGCCGCGGCCAGCGCGCCCGCAGGGCCGCCGTCCAGTGACACGCACACCAGGTCGGGCACCTGCTCCGTCGCGAGGAGCGCGGCCAGGCTGTCGTGCCGCGCGGCGTCGATCCCGGCGCGGGACAGGCCGGTCGCGTCGCCGACGACGGCCCACCGCTGCCCGGCCGGCACCTCTCCGGCCGGGACGGGCGCCCAGTCGAGGGCGTAGAGCGAGTCGCGTGCCGTACCGGCGGCCGAAGCGGTGCCCGCGGCGGGCAGCGGGCGCAGCAGCAGGGCCGCCACGTCGGCGACCGGGGCGCCCGCCTGGTCGGTGACGGTGAGCGCCACGCGACCGGCCTCCCGGATCGACAGCCGGGCGCGGATCGAGGTGGCCCCGGTGGCGTGCAGCCGCACGCCGGTCCAGGCGAACGGCATCTGCGGCCCGGCCTGCGCGCCGGTCGCGTGCAGCGCGATCGAGTGCAGCGCCGCGTCGAGGAGCGCGGGGTGGAGGCCGAATCCGCCGGTGTCGGTGCCCTCCGGCAGGGCGACCTCGGCGAAGATCTCCTCGCCGCGCTGCCAGACGGCGTGCAGTCCCTGGAAGGTCGGGCCGTAGCCGAGGCCGGCCTCGGCCAGCCAGCCGTACATGCCGGACACATCGACGGCCTCGGCGCCCTCGGGCGGCCAGGCGGCGGTGTCCTGGACCGGTCGTTGCGCGGCGCCGGTCGCGAGGACGCCGACGGCGTGGCAGGTCCACGGGTCGTCGGACAGCCCGCGGTCGGGCCGCGCGTGGACGGCGAGCGTGCGCCGTCCCTCGTCGTCGGGCGCGCCGACGGCGAGCTGGAGCTGGACCGCGCCCCGCTCCGGCAGGGTGAGTGGCGCCTGGATGGTGAGCTCGTCGACGAGGTCGCAGCCGACCTCGTCACCGGCGCGCAGCGCGAGCTCGACGAAGGAGGTTCCCGGCAGGATCGCCTGCCCGTTGACCGCGTGGTCGGCGAGCCACGGGTGCGTCCTCAGCGACAGCCTGCCGGTGAGCAGGACGCCCTCCGCGCCGGCCAGCGACACGGCCGCGCCGAGCAGGGGGTGTCCGGCCGCGCCCAGGCCGGCGGCGCCGACGTCGCCGGGCTGGGCGGTGCGCTCCTCGAGCCAGAAGTGCTGGTGCTGGAAGGCGTAGGTGGGCAGGTCGACGATGCTCGGCCGGGCGGGGGCGATGGCCCGCTCCCAGTCGACGTCGCCGCCGCGCGCCCACAGCTCGGCCGCGCTGGACCACATCCGGCGCTGGCCGCCCTCGTTGCGCCGCAGGGTGCCGATGGCCGTGACGTCGTGGTCGGCCGCGTCCGCGGTCTCCTGGACGGCCATGGTCAGCACGGGGTGGGCGCTGCACTCCACGAACACGCCGTGTCCCTGCTCCATCAGCGCGCGCACCGACGGCTCCAGCTGGACAGGCCGGCGCAGGTTGGTGTACCAGTACCCGGCGTCGAGCTCGGAGCCTTCGATCCAGCCGGCGGTCACGGTGGAGAAGAACGGGGTGTGGCCGGTACGCGGCGCGACCGGCGCCAGCAGCGTGGCGAGCTCGTCCTCGATCGCGGTGACGTGCGCCGAGTGCGAGGCGTAGTCCACCTCGATCCGCTTGGCCCGCACCCCGGCCGCCTCGCAGCCGGCGAGCAGCTCCTCCAGCGCGTCCACGTCGCCGGAGACCACCGTGGAGGCCGGGCCGTTGATCGCGGCGATCGACACCCGGTCGTCCCAGCGGCCCAGCCGCTCGGTCACCTCGGCCGACGGCAGCGCGACGGAGACCATCCCGCCCCGGCCGGCCAGCGCCACGATCGCCCGGCTGCGCAACGCCACCACCCGGGCGCCGTCCTCCAGGGACAGCGCGCCGGCCACCACCGCGGCGGCGATCTCGCCCTGGGAGTGGCCCACCACCGCCGCCGGCTCCACCCCGAGTGACTGCCACAGCTGAGCGAGCGAGACCATCATCGCCCACAGCACCGGCTGGACCACGTCCACCCGGTCGAAGCCCGGCTGGCCCTCCTCGGCCCGCAGCACCCCGGTCAGCGACCAGTCCACGAACTCCGACAGCGCCGCCTCGCACTCCGCCATCCGCGCCGCGAACACCGCGGAGGAGTCCAGCAGTTCGACACCCATGCCCGGCCACTGCGACCCCTGGCCAGGGAAGACGAACACCGTCTTGCCGCCCGAGCCGGGCGTGCCCTCGACCACCCCGGTGACGGCGACGCCGTCCGCGAGCCCGTGCAGCCCGGCGAGCAGTTCGTCGCGGTCCGTGCCCACGACCACCGCGCGGTGGTCGAACGCGGACCTGGAGACGGCCAGCGAGTGGGCCACGTCCTCCGGGCGCGCCTCGGATCCGGCGACCGCCCGCGCCAGCCGTCCGGCCTGGTCGCGCAGGGCCTGGGCGTTCCGCCCCGACAGCACCCACGGCACCGCGGGCAGCTTGGAAGGCGCTTCCGGTGCTTCGTTCTCCTGGGCCGGAGCCTCCTCCAGCACCACGTGCGCGTTCGTGCCGCTGATGCCGAACGACGAGACGGCGGCGCGGCGCTCGCGCCCGCTGTCCGGCCAGGTGACGGCCTCGGTCAGCAGTTCCACACTGCCGGCCGACCAGTCCACGTGCGGGCTCGGCTCGTCCACGTGCAGCGTCTTCGGCAGCACGCCGTGCCGCAGGGCCATCACCATCTTGATGACCCCGGCCACGCCTGCCGCCGACTGGGTGTGGCCGATGTTCGACTTCACCGAGCCGAGCCACAGCGGCCGGTCCTCGGGCCGGTCCTGGCCGTACGTGGCGAGCAGCGCCTGCGCCTCGATCGGGTCGCCGAGGGTGGTGCCCGTGCCGTGCGCCTCGACCGCGTCCACGTCCGCCGGCGACAGGCCCGCGTTGGCCAGCGCCTGGCGGATCACCCGCTGCTGCGAGGGGCCGTTCGGCGCGGTGAGGCCGTTGCTCGCGCCGTCCTGGTTGATCGCCGACCCGCGGATCACCGCCAGGACCGGGTGGCCGTTGCGGCGCGCGTCCGACAGCCGCTCGACCAGGAGCATGCCGACGCCCTCCGACAGGCCGAAGCCGTCCGCCGAGCCGGCGAAGGACTTGCACCGGCCGTCCCTGGCGAGCGCGCCCTGCAGGCTGAAGCCGATGAAGCCGAGCGGGGTGCACATCACCGTGACACCGCCCGCCAGGGCCAGGTCGCAGTCGCCGTTGCGCAGCGCCTGCACCGCCAGGTGCAGCGCCACCAGCGACGACGAGCACGCCGTGTCGACCGTGACCGCGGGCCCCTCGAACCCCATCGCGTACGCGACGCGGCCGGAGGCGATGCTGCTCAGCGTGCCGGTGACCAGGTGCCCGATGGACTCCAGCGGCACCTGGTCGGAGTGGCGGCCGTACTCCTCGTAGGCCGCGCCCACGAACACGCCGGTCCGGCTGCCGCGCAGCGAGCCGGGGTCGATGCGGCCGTGCTCGATCGCCTCCCAGGAGGCTTCGAGCAGCAGCCGCTGCTGCGGGTCCATCGCGAGGGCCTCACGCGGCGAGATCCCGAAGAACTCGGGGTCGAACTCGCCCGCGCCGAGCACGAAACCGCCGTCCTGCGTGTACGAGGCGAAGACCGCCTCCGGGCTTGGGTCGTAGATCCCCTCGACGTCCCAGCCCCGGTTGTCGGGCAGCCGGGAGATGGCGTCCTCGCCCTCGGCGACCAGCCGCCAGAGGTCGTCGGGGCCGTTCACCCCGCCCGGGGTGCGGCAGCTCATTCCGACGATCACGATCGGGTCGTCGGACACGTCGCCGTGAACCCTCCCGGCGGTCGCGACGTCCTCCTGCACGCCCAGGATCTCGGTCCTGGCCAGCTCCGCGAGCGCCTTCACGTTCGGGTAGTCGAAGACCACGGTGGCCGGCAGGCGGATGCCCAAGGCGAGGTTGAGCTTGCCGCGCAGCTCGACGGCCGTGACGGAGTCGAAGCCGAGGTCGCGGAAGGCCCGGTCGACGCCGACCTCCGACGGGTCCGCGTAGCCGAGCACACCCGCCACCTCCTTGCGGACCTGGGCCACCAGGAGGCGGGTCTGGTCCTGCGGACTGAGCCGGACCAGCTGGGCGCCCAGCTCGGACACCTCCCCGGCGCCCGCGCCGGTGTCGCCGCCGGTCTCGAGCACCGCGACGGCCTCGGGGACGCCCTCCAGCAGGGGGCGCCTGCGGGCGATGGCGAAGAGCGGGGCGAAGCGGGGCCAGTCGATGTCCGCGATCACCAGGGTGGTCTCGTCGTCGTCCAGCGCCTGCCAGAGTCCCTCGACGGCCGTGAGCGGGTCCATGTAGCGGACGCCGCTCCTGCGGGCGTCGTCCTCGCCGAGCAGCGTGGTCATCCCGCCGCCCGCGGCGTCCCAGAAGCCCCAGGCGATCGCCGTCCCGGGAAGGCCTCGGGCGCGGCGGTGGGCGGCGAGCGCGTCGAGGAACGCGTTGCCCGCGGCGTAGGCCCCGTTGTGGGAGCCGCCCCAGACACCGGCGCCGGAGGAGAACAGCACGAAGGCGTCGAGCGGGCCGGCGAAGAGCTCGTCCAGGTGGGCCGCGCCGGTGATCTTGGCCTGGGTGGCCTCGGCCAGCTCGTCGCGGCCGAGGTCGAGCAACGGCTGGATGTGCGGGACTCCCGCGGTGTGGAAGACCGACCTGATGGTGTCGCCGCCCGCCTCGACCTCGTCGACCAGGGCGGCGAGCGCGGCGCGGTCGGCCACGTCGCATTTGGCGACCGTGACCCGCGCGCCCAGCCCTTCGAGTTCGGCCACGAGCTCCGTGACGCCGGGGGCGTCCGCGCCGCGCCTGCTGGTGAGGAGCAGGTGCTCGACGCCGCCTCGGGCGAGCCGGCGCGCCACGTGCGCGCCCAGGCCGCCGGTGCCGCCGGTGATCAGGGCGGTGCCGCGCGCCTGCCAGCGTCCGGCCGGGCCCGTCCGCCGTCTGGGCGCCCTGGTCAGCCTCCTGGCGAAGATCCCGGAGGCGCGGACGGCCAGCTGGTCCTCCTCCCCGGCGCCGGCGAGCACGCTCACCAGGCGGTTGAGGACGCGCGTGTCGAGGGTCTCCGGCAGGTCGACGGTGCCGCCCGGCCGGTCGGGGTGCTCCAGGGCGAGCACGCGGCCCAGGCCGGCCACCGCGCCCTGCTCGGGGTCGCGGACGAAGTCGACGCGGCTCACGTTCTCGCCGCCGTCGGTGCCGATCCACAGCGGCGCGTTCGGGCCGTCCGTGGCCTGGGTTCGCGAGAGGGCCTGGATCAGCGAGAGGGTCAGGGCCAGGTCGCAGTACAGGGAGAGGACGCCCGCGGGCGCGGTGTCGCCGTACGGCAGCGCCTCGCCGCCGGGGTCGTCGCCCAGCCCGACCACCTCGGGCCTGGCTCCGTGCCGCTCGAGGGCCTCGGCGACGGAGAGCACCGAGGCGTCGGCGGCACGCGCCGCCGGGACCGCGATCAGCCAGGTGCCGGACAGCGCGGAGGGCCTGGCGTCCGGCAGGGTGACGGGTTCCCACGTCACGTGGTAGCGCCACGAGTCCAGCACGCCCTGCTCGCGCCTGCTGCGCCGCCAGGACGACAGCGCGGGCAGCACGGCGGCCAGCGGCGAGCCGTCCTCGATGTTCAGCGTCGCGGCGAGCGCGGCCACGTCCTCGCGCTCCACGGCCGACCAGAACTCGGGGTCGACGGCGTCGGCCGCCTGCTCGGGCGCGGCGCTTCCCGGCATGAACCAGAAGCGCTTGCGCTGGAAGGCGTAGGTGGGCAGGTCGACGCGCCGTGGGCAGGCGTCGGCGAAGTAGGCGTCCCAGCCGACGACGACGCCCCTGCCGTGCAGGTGGCCGAGGGCCTCGACGAGGGCTCGCGCCTCGTCGCGGTCCTTGCGCGCGGTCGGCACGAAGGCGACGGCGTCGTCGCCGTCGAGGATCTGCCTGGCCAGGCTGGTCAGGACGGCGTCGGGGCCGATCTCGACGAACACCGTGGCGCCGCCGGTGCGGGCGGTGGTGACGGCGTCGGAGAAGCGGACCGCCTGCCGTACGTGGTCCACCCAGTAGCCGGGGTCGGTCAGCTGTCCCGCCTGGGCGCGCCTGCCGGTGACGTCGGAGATGATCGGCACCGTCGGCTCGTGGTAGGTCAGCGACCGGGCGACCTGGCGGAACTCGGCCAGCATCGGCTCGATCAGCGGAGAGTGGAAGGCGTGCGAGACGCGCAGCCTGCGGGTGCGGGCGTTCACCAGGGAGGCGATCTCCTCCACCGCGGCCTCGCCGCCGGAGATCACCACCGCCTCCGGGCCGTTGACCGCGGCGATGCCGACGTCACGCCCTTCCAGCAGCGGCAGCACCTCGGCCTCGGAGGCGGCGACGGCCAGCATCGCCCCGCCCTGCGGGAGTGCCTGCATCAGCCGGGCCCGCTCGGAGACCAGCGTGCAGGCGTCGGGCAGCGAGAGCACCCCGGCCACGTGGGCGGCGGCGATCTCTCCCACCGAGTGACCCACCAGCACGTCCGGCGTGATGCCGAGTGAGGTGAGCAGACGGTAGAGGGCGACCTCGAAGGCGAACAGCGCCGGCTGGGTCATCCCCGTCTCGGCCAGCACCTCTTCCGGACCGGAGAACATCGCCTCGCGTACGGGGTGCGGCAGCATCGGGTCCAGGACCTTGCAGACCTCCTCCAGCGCGTCGGCGAACACCGGGAACGCCGCCGCGAGGGACGCCCCCATGCCCACCCGCTGGCTGCCCTGGCCCGCGAACAGGAAGGCGAGCTGCCCGCCCGTCCCGGTTCCCGTGACGGTTCCGGGCAGGGTCGCGTTCTCCGCGAGGGCCTGGAGGCCGGCCAGGAGCTCGGCCCGGTCCGCTCCGACGATCACCGCGCGCCGGTCCAACACGGCCCGGCCGGTCGCCAGGGACCAGCCGACGTCCTCGATCGGCAGGTCGTCGTGCGCGGCCGCCCACGTGTGGAGCCGGCCGGCCTGCGCCGCGAGCGCCTGCTCGTCCTTGGCGGAGACCACCCAGGGCACCAGCGGGAGCGGCAGCCTCTCTGGCTCGGCCTCGTCGGGCGTGACGGGCGTCTCCTCGATGATCATGTGGGCGTTGGTGCCGCTGAACCCGAAGGCCGAGACGGCCGCCCGGCGCGGCGCGTCGTGACGCTCCCAGGGGCGGGCCTCGGTGAGCAGCTCCACGGCGCCGGCCGACCAGTCCACGTGCTCGGTCGGCTCGTCCACGTGCAGCGTCCGAGGCAGCACGCCGTTCCGCAGGGCCATCACCATCTTGATGACGCCGCCGACGCCGGCGGCGGCCTGGGTGTGGCCGATGTTCGACTTCAGCGAGCCCAGCCAGAGCGGCCTGCCGGGGGCCCGGTCCTGGCCGTAGGCGGTGATGAGCGCCTGTGCCTCGATCGGGTCGCCCAGGGTGGTGCCGGTCCCGTGGCCCTCCACCGCGTCGACCTGCGAGGGCGACAGGCCAGCGTCGGCCAGCGCCTCCCTGATCACCCGGACCTGGGAGGGACCGTTCGGGGCCGACAGCCCGTTGCTGGCGCCGTCCTGGTTGACCGCGCTGCCGCGGATGACCGCGAGCACGTTGTGCCCGTTCGCCGTGGCGTCAGAGAGGCGTTCGAGCAGCAGCACGCCCACGCCCTCGCCCCAGCCGGTGCCGTTGGCCGCGCCGGCGAACGACTTGCACCTGCCGTCGCCGGCCAGGCCTCGCTGCTGGGAGAACTCGATGAACGTGTTCGGGGTCGCCATCACCGTGACGCCGCCGGCCAGTGCCATCGAGCACTCGCCCCTGCGCAGGGCGTGCACCGCCAGGTGCAGCGCGACCAGCGACGAGGAGCACGCCGTGTCGACGGAGACGGCCGGGCCCTCCAGGTCCAGGGCGTAGGCGACCCGGCCCGAGGTGACGCTGCCGAGCGCCTCCGCGCGGAAGTAGTCGTGGTACATGACCCCGGCGTAGACCCCGGTACGGCTGCCGCGGACCGACACCGGGTCGATGCCCGCGTGCTCGAAGGTCTCCCAGCACGTCTCCAGGAACAGCCGCTGCTGCGGGTCGGTCCCTATGGCCTCGCGCGGGGAGATGGAGAAGAATCCCGCGTCGAACTCGGCGGCGTCGTAGAGGAAGCCGCCGTGCCTGGAAGTGGTCGTGCCCGGGTTGTCCGGGTCGGGGTGGTAGAGGTCCTCGCGCCAGCCGCGGTCGGCGGGGAACTCGGAGATCCCGTCACCGCCCTCGGCGACCAGCTGCCACAGTTCCTCGGGCGAGGTGGCCCCGCCCGGGTAGCGGCAGCTCATGCCGATGATCGCGATGGGCTCGTGGTCGCGGCCCTCGATCTCGTGCAGCTGCCGACGAGTTTGCTGGAGGTCGGCTGTAACCCGCTTCAGGTAGTCCCTGAGCTTGTCTTCGTTTGCCATCTCGGGTATTCCTTCTCAGCAGAAGCGCACAGGTCAGGAGACTTCAAGCTCGTTGTCGATGAAGGCGAACATCTCGTCGTCGGTGGCCGTCTCGAATTGGTCGGCCGCGCCGAAGCCGTTGAGGCCCGTCAGGAAGTCCTTGAGGCGGGCGACCAGCCGGTTGCGGGCGACGCTCTCCTCCGCCAGCCCGGTCACGGTGTTCTCGATCTTTTCGATCTCGGCGAAGAGCCGCAGGATCTGCGCCTCCTCGTCCTCCGCCCCGTCGAAGTGGTCCACCAGATACTCGATCAGCTCGATCGAGGTGGGGTAGTCGAAGACCAGCGTGGCCGGCAGCCGGAGCCCGGTGACGGCGCTGAGCCGGTTCCTGAACTCGACCGCGGTGAGGGAGTCGAAGCCCAGGTCCTGGAACTGGCGCTGGGGCTCGATCGCCGAGGCGTCGGCGAAGCCGAGGACCATGGCCGCCTGGCCGCGGACGAGGTCCGACAGTGCCGCCTGGCGCTCCGCGGGCTCCATCGCGGCCAGCCGTTCGGTGAGCCCGTGCAGGGCGCCCGCCCGGGGCATCGCCGTACGGGCCGTGGTCCTGGCCTGGACGAACCGGGCGGCGACCAGCGCCGGGAGGTCGTGGTTCAGGCCGGCGTCGAACAGGGCCAGCCCGTCCGCCACCGGCAGCGGCTTCAGGCCCATGCGCTCCATGCGGCGTATGTCGGCCTCGGTGAGGTCGTCCGCCATGCCCCCGCTCTCCCACAGGCCCCAGGCCAGCGAGGTGCCCGCCAGTCCCTGTGACCTGCGGTGCTCGGCCAGGGCGTCGAGGAAGGCGTTGGCCGCGGCGTAGTTGCTCTGGCCGGCCCCGCCGAGCACCCCGGAGAGGGAGGAGAAGAGGACGAACGCGGACAGGTCGAGATGCCGGGTGAGCTCGTGCAGGTGCCAGGCCGCGCCGGCCTTGGGCCGCATGACCCGCTCCAGCCGTTCGGGGGTGAGCGCGGTGATCACGCCGTCGTCGAGGACGCCGGCCGCGTGCACCACGCCGCTCAGCGGGTGCTGGACGGGGATGGCAGCGATCAGCTGCTCCAGCGCGTCCCGGTCACCGACGTCGCAGGCCGCGACCGTGACCGTGGCGCCCAGGTCGGTCAGCTCGGTCACCAGGTCGGTGACGCCTGGAGCCTGCTCGCCGCGCCGGCTGGCCAGCAGCAGATGCTTGACCTGGTAGGTCGCGGCCAGATGTCTGGCCACCAGCGCGCCCAGGCCGCCGGTGCCTCCGGTGACCAGCACCGTGGACTCCGGCCCGAACTCCAGCCGCTCGTACTCCGGTACGGCCGCGCGTGCCAGGCGCGGCGACCACAGCGCGCCCGACCGGACCGCGACCTGCGCCTCGCCCGAGGCGAGGGCCTGACCGACCGTTCTCGGGTCCAGCGGCCCGGCCTCCGCGTCCAGCAGTACGAACCGGCCGGGCTGTTCGGCCTGCGCCGCCCGCACCAGACCCCAGACCGCGGCCTGCACCGGGTCCACGTCCTCGACCTCGGCGACCGCCACCGCGCCCCGGGTCACGAGCACCAGCCGCGAGGAGGCGAACCGCTCCTCGGCCAGCCACTCCCGCACCAGGCCCAGCGCCTGGTGCACCCCGGCCGGGACCTCGACCAGCACGCACTCCGCGATCTCACCGGCCGGCGAATCGGCCGGCGAATCGGCGACCACCCACCCGGGCGCCTCCGCGGCGGCGGAAACGGCCGGAGCCGCACTCCACTCGAGCCGGTACAGGTTCTGCCCGGCGGTGTTGCCCAGGCCGGCCGTGGACAGGGCCCGAAGCGTGAGCGCCTCGATGTCGGCCACGGGTGCGCCGCTGCCGTCGGCGATGCTCAGCGTGATGCCGACGCTCCCGACGTTGGCGGTGGCGTTTCTTGTCGCCCTGACGCGCAGGGTGGTGGCGCCGACCGCGTGGACCGACACCCCGTTCCAGGCGAACGGCAGATACGGCCG
>NZ_JBPXMC010000057.1:0-18024 GCF_051918885.1 Streptosporangium sp. OZ121 | reverse complement strand
CGATCCGCGCGAGCGCGATCCCGAGCTGGTGCGCCGCGACGTCGCCGAGGGCTACGTCTCCCCCGACGCGGCCCGCCGCACCTACGGGATCGGGGCGGCCCGATGAACGGCGCGGTCAACGACGTGGTCCTCGTGAACTGCACCGTCACCGACGCCCGCGCCTGCGGTGTTCCCGGTGCGGCCCCGGGGAGCCGTACGGCGGCGGCCGGAGCGGCGAGTGACGAAGGGCGGATCGCCGACGCGGCGGTGTGGATCCGGGGCGACCGGATCGCGGCCGTGGGCCCCCGCGAGGAGATCCTGGAGCGGACGGGCGACGCCCACCCGATCGACCTCGACGGCGCGCACGTCACCCCCGGCCTGGTCAACATGCACACCCACCTGTCCCTGTCGCTCCCCGGCAGGGGAGGCGACAGCGTGAAGAACATGACGGCGCACGAGCTCGCCCTCTACATGGCCGACGGCGCCCGGCGCACCCTGCGCTGCGGGGTCACCACGGTGCGGTGCGTGGCCGAGAAGGACCACGCCGACTTCGCGCTGCGCCGGGCGATCGAGTCGGGCCGGGCGATCGGCCCGCGCATCTTCACCGCCGGTCGCGCCCTGGTGTGCACCGGCGGCCACGGGCACGAGGGGAGCGACACCCTGGAGTGCGACGGCGCCGACGGGTTCCGGCGCGGGGTGCGCAGCCAGGTCAAGGCGGGCGCCGACCTCATCAAGATCATGATCTCGGGCGGGATCGCCGGGGAGCACGAGAGGATCGACACCCCGCAACTGTTCTCCGACGAGCTGGCGGCGGCGCTGCAGACCGCGCACGCCTGGGGCCGCAAGGTCACCGCGCACGCGGGCCCGGCGGCGGTGATCGCCGAGGCCGTCGAGCTGGGCCTCGACTGCGTGGAGCACGGCTACCAGCTCACCCCCGAGGTCGCGAAGAGGATGGCCGAACGCGGTACGTCCCTGGTGCCGACACTGCTCGTCACCCGCTGCAAGGAGTTCTTCGACGAGCTCGGGGTGCCGGAGTGGATGCAGTGCCGCTCGCTCGGCGCCGGACCCCGGCACCTGGAGAGCTACGCCATGGCCCTCGACGCGGGGGTGGACGTCCTGCTGGGCAGCGACATGCCGCCGTTCTGGGACTTCGAGGGGACCAACGCCTCGGTACGCGAGCTGGAGTGCATGTCCGAGGGCGGCCTCGGCCCGGCGGCGGCGCTCCACGCCGGCACGCTCGGCCCGGTGCGCTGGCTCGGCGCCGACGCCGATCTCGGCACCGTCGAGGTCGGCAAGTACGCGGACCTCATCGCGATGGACGCGGACCCGCTCGCGGACACCTCGGCCTTCCGCGGGGTCCGCTGGGTGATGAAGGGCGGCCGGGTCGTCCGCGACGACCGGTCGGGATGGGAGAAACCGTGAACACCGCCTCCGGCGCGGACGCCGACCTGATCGCGGCGGGCATCGACGACATGTACGACGCGTTCCTCGCGGCGGACCGCCGCCGGTTCGACGGGCACCTGCACGCCGAGGTCACCACCTGGGAGACGCACCTGCCGGGACCGCTGCGGACCCGGGCGGAGCTCGACGCCTACCGCGACGACAGGGACGGCTCGGGCGCCCGCCCCCGCCTCGACCGGCTGGCGGCCGAGGACAAGCGGATCGACGTGTGGGACGACACCGGCGTCGCCCGCTACGTGCTCGTCGCCGAACCGCCGGGCGGGCCCGCGCGGCGCAGCCGGGTGACCGACGTGCTGCGCCGCGTCGACGGCGACTGGCTCATCGTGCACCACCACTCCGAACTGCTCACCTCGTGACCGGAGGCCGGCCGCCCGCGCGGACGCCGAGCCGGAGGCGGTACCCCCACCGGCCGGGCCGCACGCCGTACGACAGCGAGGATCACGGCCTGGACGGCCCGAGGGAGGAACCGGCATGGACGACATCGGCGGGAACGGCGACGGCGACATGGAGCTGTACGACCTGCGGGTGGTGGTCGACCGCATCGAGGGCAGATCCGTCTGCGGGATGGAGGTGGGTGACCGCTTCACGCTGGAGAACAGTGCCCACCTGCGGCTCCCCGACGGGGAGCACTTCTGCGTCTACGCGCTCGCCTCGGTGCTGCCCTTCCTCGCCGCCAAGCAGCGCGACCTCGCCGAGGGCGACTGGCTGGCGCGGGACACCCTGTTCGCCTGCCCCGACCCGGAGGAGCGGCTGGTGATGCGGGTGGAGCGGACCCGCCGCCGCCGGATGAACTCCGCCGACCTGACCTGAAGGGGCTCGCGATGACGACCGACCGAGGGGGACCGCGATGACCACCGCCGGGCCGGGGGTTCGCGATGAGCGCCGACCTGAGGGGGCCGCGCCGGCCGCCGGGCCGGGGGTTCGCGATGACGGCCGCTGAGATCGGTCTCGGCCTGCAGAGCGACAAGCGGGCCGGTGACTACGCGCGGCTCGCGCGCCGCGCCGAGGAGCACGGCTTCGACGTGCTGAGCGTGTTCGGCGACCTGATGTACCAGCCGCCGATCTTTCCCCTGCTGGAGATGGCCGCCGCCACCGAGAGGGTGCGGCTCGGCGCGGCCTGCCTCAACCCGTACTCGACGGCACCGTACGAGATCGCCGGGCAGCTCGCCGCCCTCGACCTGGCCTCGCACGGCCGCGCCTACCTGGGCCTGGCGCGCGGCACCTGGCTCGGCGCGGTGGGCATCGCCCAGCCCAGGCCGCTGACCGCGCTGGCGGAGGCCGCCGAGGTGGTCTACCGGCTGCTGGCCGGTGACACCGGCGGGTACGAGGGGGAGATGTTCCGTCTCGCGCCCGGCACCCGGCTGCGCTACCCCGTGCACCGGGCCCGGCCGCCGTTGCTCCTCGGCGCCTGGGGCCCGCGAGGGGCGGCGCTGGCCGGGCGGGTCGCCGACGAGATCAAGGTGGGCGGCAGCGCGAACCCGGCGATGGTCGGGGTGATCCGCGAGCGGGTCGCGGCCGGGGCGGTGGCGGCCGGGCGCGACCCTCGCGAGATCGGCGTCGTCCTGGGCGCGGTGACCGTCGTGGACGCCGACGGCGCCGCGGCCCGCGCCAGGGCGCGCGCCGAGGTCGCCATGTACCTCGCGGTGGTCGCCGACCTCGATCCGACCGTGGAGATCCCCGCCGACCTGCTCGGCCGGGTCAAGGAACTGGTCGGCGCGGGGAGGGACGAGGACGCCGGGCGGCTGATCCCCGGCGACCTGCTCGACCTGTTCGCCTTCTCCGGCACCCCGGAGCAGGTCGCCGCGCAGGCCCAGGCCCTCCTCGACGCGGGCGCGCACCGGGTGGAGTTCGGTACGCCGCACGGTCTCACCGACGACGGCGGCGTGGAGCTGCTGGGCGCCGAGGTACTGCCGTCGCTGGACCTTTCCCCGAAGAAGGTGGCGACAACGCGTTGACCGAGCGTGAGACGCCACCCTCCGGGGTGACGCTCCGTCATCTCGAAACCGGATGCCCGGAGAACCTTCCGTCCGCAAAGCGTGCGGCCGGAATCGTCGCGCGCCGCTAATTTCACCTCAGTTCAGTATGGGTGAACATAAGAGGGGAGGAGGAGACGACGTGACGAATGAGCGCGCCGGAGGCCCGGCGATCGAGGTGTCGGCGTGACGGCCGCGAGGACGGGACGTCCCGGCGGCCTCCGTGACCCGCGTGGTGACCCGCGCAGTGACCCGCGTGGTGACCCGGCCGGTGGCCCGCGCCGCGACCTGGGCGGACATGACGGTTCCGGCGGTCCCGGAAGCCCCGGCGGCCCCGGCGAGGGGGAGGCGCTGGCCGCCGACGCCGAGTACGCCGAGCAGGCCGGGGGCACCGGGAAGCCGGTGTGCCGCCGCGCGGAGTTCCTCGTCCCGCCCGCCCCCGCCTCCTGCCGTTACCCCGAGGTCGCCTACTTCGCGGGCAACTCGCTCGGCCTCCAGCCCCGTGCCGCCCGCGCCGCGATCTCCGCCGAGCTGGACGACTGGGCCCTGCACGCGGTCGAGGGACACCACCGGGCGGCACACCCCTGGCTGCCCTACCACGCCGAGCTGCGCGAGGACGCCGCCGCCCTGGTGGGCGCGTTCCCCGACGAGACCGTGGTGATGAACTCCCTCACGGTCAACCTGCACCTGATGATGGCGACCTTCTACCGTCCGGCGGGCGAGCGCACCCGCATCGTCATCGAGGACCACGCCTTCTCCTCCGACAGTTACGCGGTGCGCAGCCAGGCCGTGCACCACGGCCTCGACCCCGACGAGACGGTGGTCCGCCTGCGCCCCCGCGAGGGCGAGGACTGCCTGCGCACCGCCGACATCACGGACTACCTGGCCCGCGAGGGGCACCGGGTGGCGCTCGTGCTCCTCGGCGGGGTCAACTACCTGACCGGCGAGTTCCTCGACATGCCCGCCGTCACCGCCGCCGGGCACGCGGCCGGGTGCATCGTCGGCTGGGACCTCGCGCACGCCGCGGGGAACGTGCCGCTCGCGCTGCACGACTGGGACGTGGACTTCGCGGCCTGGTGCTCGTACAAGTACCTCAACGCCGGTCCCGGCGCGGTCGCCGGCTGCTTCGTGCACCGGCGCCACGTGACCGACCCGAAGCTGCCCCGGCTGGCCGGGTGGTGGAGCACCGAGCAGGCGACCCGCTTCGAGATGCGGCCCGAACTCGTCCCCGTCCCCACCGCCGACGCCTGGCAGATCTCCAACCCGCCGATCCTCGCCATGGCCCCGGTCCGGGTCTCGCTGCGGATGTTCGCCGAGACCGGGATGGCGGCGCTGCGGGAGCGGAGCCTGGCGCTCACCGGCTACCTGGAACGGCTGCTCACCGAGGTGGCCCGCGACCGCCCGCTGGAGATCGTCACGCCCGCCGACCCGGCCAGGCGCGGAGCCCAGCTCTCCCTCCGGGTGACCGGGGACGGCGCCGGCGGTGTCGCCGACCTGGCCGCCCGGTTGCACGAGGTCCACGGTGTCCTCGCCGACGTGCGGCGCCCGGACGTCATCCGGTTCGCCCCCGTGCCCATGTACTCCACGTTCCACGACTGCTGGCGGGCGGCCGACGCGCTCGCCGGGGAGGTGAGACCGGCATGAGTTCACCCGGCGAGGTCGCCGTGGTCGGCGCCGGGCTGGTCGGCTGCCTGACGGCCTGCTACCTGGCCCGCCGAGGCTACGAGGTCACCCTGTACGAGCGCAGGCCCGACCCGCGCGGGGCCGCCCCCGAGCGCGGGCGCTCGATCAACCTGGCGATCTCCGAGCGGGGGATCGACGCGCTGCGCCGGATCGGGCTGGACGAGACCGTGCTGAAGGCCGCGCTGCCGATGTCCGGCCGGATGACGCACGCCCCCGACGGCACGCTCGGCTTCCAGCCGTACAGCGCGGGAGGGCGGCGGGCGATCAACTCCATCAGCCGCTCGGAGCTCAACCGCACCCTGCTGGACGCGGCCCTCGGCATGCCCGGGGTCCGTGCCCTCTTCGAGCACCGGCTGACCGGGCTCGACGTCGACTCGGGCCGGATGGACTTCGACACGCCCGGCGGGCCCGTCACCCGTGCCGCCCCGGTCGTGCTCGCCGCCGACGGCGCCTACAGCGCGGTACGGGGACGGCTGCAGTTCCTTCCCGGCTTCGACTTCAGCCAGGAGTATCTCGACTACGGCTACAAGGAGCTGACGATCCCGGCGCGCGACGGCGGGTTCGCCCTCGACCCGGGCGCGCTGCACATCTGGCCGCGCGGCAAGGCCATGATGATCGCCCTGCCCAACCCGGACAGGTCCTTCACCTGCACGCTGTTCTGGCCCAAGTCGGGTCCGGGCAGCTTCGCGGAGCTGGACACCGCGGAGCGGTTCGAGGAGTTCTTCGCCGCCAACTACGCCGACGCCCGTGCCCTCATGCCCGACCTCGCCGGGGACTACGCCCACAACCCGATCGGGCACCTGGTGACCATGCGGGCCCGCCCCTGGCACGTACGCGGCACCGCCGGAGCGGTGGTCGGCCTGCTCGGCGACGCGGCCCACGCCATCGTCCCCTTCTACGGCCAGGGCGCCAACTGCGGCTTCGAGGACTGCGTGGAGCTCGACCGCTGCCTGGAGGAGACCGGCGACGACTTTCCCCGGGCCCTCGCCATGTACGGGGCCCGCCGCAAGGAGCACGCCGACACCATCGCCGAGCTCGCGCTGGAGAACTTCGTCGAGATGCGCGACAAGGTCGCCTCCCGGTCGTTCCTGCTGCGCAAGCGCGTCGAGCACGGCCTGGAACGGCTGCTGCCCGGTTTCTACGTCTCCCGCTACGAGCTCGTGTCGTTCAGCACGGTGCCGTACGCTGAGATCCAGCGGCGCGTCTCCCGCCGGCGCGGCGCGGTCGCCGCCGGGGCGCTCGGCGCGCTGGCCGCGGTCGCGCTGGCGGCCCGCGCCCTGCGCCGTCACTGATCGCTCCACGCCGTCGGTGGCCGCCCCCGCGCCGTCATCGACCGTTCGGCGCAGTCACCGATCCACCCCGCGCCGCCGCGGGCCGTCTCCGCCGCCCCGGCGGGTGGAGGTCAGAACAGCCGGGGGGTCACCACGGACACGACCGTGGTGACCCGGTCGGTGTCGTTGAACATGCTGTGCGGGACGGTCGACCTCAGGTGGACGCTGTCGCCCGGGTGCAGCCGGTGCTCGACGCCGTCGACCTCGTACAGGAGCTCGCCCTCCAGCACGAAGGCGAACTCCTCCCCGGCGTGACCGTAGGAGTTCTCGCGCTTGCCGCCGGGCGCGATGTGCACCAGCAGCGGTTCGAGCACCAGGTTCGGACCCCTGGCCGAGAGCATGCGGTAGGTCTGCTGGCCCGAGATGTACTCGGTGGCGGCCGTCGCCGAGCGGGTGAGCGTGAAGTGGCTCGGCAGCTGGGAGGCCGGGGCGCGCTCCTCCTCGGTCTCCTCCGCGGGCGGTACGTCGTTGAAGAACTCCGCCACGCTGCGGTCGAGAGCGGTGGCCACGCTGTTGAGCGCGGTCAGGCCGATGGAGGAGATACCCCTCTCGACCTGCGAGAGAAACCCGATCGAGAGCCCGGAGTGAGTGGCGAGACCGCGTAGTGTCAGACCGCGCTCCTTGCGGAACTGCCGCATCCGGGCTCCGACGGCGTCGTGGCGGTCCAGCTCCTCACCGCTGCGACGCTCCGATGTGCCCACCTACGGCTCCCTCCGTCAAGCGGCGTGACCGCCTGTTCGCTCTAGCTAAACATATTTCATAACAAGAGTCGTCCTGCGTCAAAAAAGGAGTCGGAAATGGCAGACGGTGATGCCCGGCAGCTGTCCGGAGTGCCCTCGGCGCCCTGCGATCCGCCGGAGTTCCTGAGCGATGTCCCCGGTTCCTATCCGTGGCGGGTCCTCCATGAACGGCACCCCGCCCTGATCGAGAAGGTCCGGGCCGCCACGCCGTACGACATCCGGGTGAACCGGGCCCTCGACCTGCTGCTCGAGGAGATCGAGGGGGTCATCGAACCGCTGGAGGGCTCCGCGCACGACCGCGACCTGTGGGAGAGCTGGGACCGGGGCCACATCGGGCGGCGGTGGGACGACGCGCCGTTCCTGTGGGCGGAGAGTTACTTCTACCGCAAGCTCCTGTCCGCGGTCGGCTACTTCGGCCCCGGCGCGTGGCAGGGCGTCGACCCGTTCGAGCCCTTCAAGCAGGCCGAGCTGTCCGGCGAGGCCGTCGACGAGGAGTTGCGCGAGCTCGACGCCCTGGCCGCCCTGCCCCCCGCCGAGCTGGCCCGGACGCTGACCCTGAGGGCGCTGTGGGGCAACCGGGCCGACCTCGTGTTCCGGGTCGCGGCCGGCCCCGAGCTCGCCGGCCGCGAATCCGGGCTGGTGGCCGACGACAGCGCGCTCCTGTGGTCGCTGATCGGCGGCGAGGGGGCCGGCTTTCCCGGTGCCTCCGGCGTTCGCGGTGTTTCCGGTGCTCCCGGTGTTCTCGGCGGTCCCGGGGCTGCCGGCGCCTTCAGTGTCTCCGGCGTATCCGGCGTATCTGGCGTATCTGGCGTATCCGGCGTTCCCGATGACGAGGCCGGTCACGGGGGTGTCGCGCGGATCTGCCTCGTCGCCGACAACGCCGGGAGCGAGCTGCTGCCCGACCTCGTCCTGATCGACCACCTGCTGCACGCCCGGGGAACGGGCGAGGTCGTCCTGCACGTCAAGCCGCTGCCGTACTACGTGTCCGACGCCACCCCGGCCGACGTCCTGGCCTGCCTGCGGCGCATGTCGGCCGCGGGCGGCGAGGCGGCACAGGCCGCGGGACGGCTGCGGGCGGCGCTCGGGTCGGGACGGCTGCTCGTCCGAGCGCACGCCTTCTCCTGCGCGCCCCTGCCCTACCGCGAGATGCCGGTCGGCATGCGGGAGGACTTCGCGTCCGCGTCACTGACGATCATGAAGGGTGACCTGAACTACCGCCGTCTGGTCGGCGACAGGGCCTGGCCGCACACCACCCCGTTCGCCGAGGCCACCGCGTACTTCCCCGGTCCGGTCGCGGCGCTGCGCACCCTGAAGTCGGAGGTCGCGGTCGGCCTGGACGGCGACGTGGTCAAGGCCCTGGAGGCCACCGGCCGCCCCTGGCTGACCACCGGCGCCCACGGGCTCATCCAGGTCAGGCCGTGACCACCGGGGTCAGCCGCCGGACTGGGGGACGATCGGGCCCTCGCTCGCCTGGACGAGGACGAAGCCTTCTCCCCGGAACGCGAGCTGCAGGGCCTCGCCGCTGCCTCGCCCGATCAGCGCCCCCGCCTTCATCGTGCGGTTGACGCCCACGTGCAACCCCGCGCTCCAGCACACCGCGGACTGGCCGTCGGCGAAGGTCGGCGCCTGGGCCGCGTCGAGGAGCACGGGGGCGCCGTGCGCGGTGACCGCCACCCAGCCGGTGCCCTTGAGCGTGGTGTTGAACAGGCCGCCGGCGGCGACGCCCGCGCCCTGGACGCGCTGGATGTCCCAGGTGAGCTGCGGGTCGAAGGCCAGCAGGTTGGTGCCGTTGACGGTGAGCGCCTCGTTCTCCAGGTAGAACAGGTGCACGTCAGTGGCGTTGTCGGCGAAGAAGATCACGCCCTGCCCGCGGACCCGCATCAGCGGCGCGCCCTCCCCGCTGACCATCTTCTTCAGGAAGCGGCCGACGCTCCCCGCGCCCTCGTAGTCGAAGTCCATCTGCCCCTGGAAGGCGACCATCGCCCCCTGTCGGGCCAGCACCTCCCCGCCCAGCCGCACCCGCAGCATCTTGGCGTTCTGCAGGGCGAAATGGTCGGGGAGCCGGTCCTGGTCAAGGTTTCCGAAGAATGAGCCACGCACGGGAGATGCCTCTCAGCGTCGGGGACGTCACAGGATGGACGCCGCATGGTGAATGACGAATCCGGCCGCGGGGGAGTTCCCGGCCCGCCGTCTCGTCGTCCCTGCGCCCCCGCGCGAACGGCCCCAGGACGCCCTCAGTGGCTCCGCTTGAGCATCGCGTCCGCGAGCGCGTCGGCGGCCTCGCCGAGCCGGCGGCCCACCGCGTCGAGCCGCGACAGCAGCTCGCGCCTGCGCAGGGTGTCCATGTCCAGCGGCCCGGCGAACAGCTCGGCGAGCCGGGCCTGATAGAGCTGGCGGACGCGGCTGCACGCCTTGCGCGTGGCCAGCACGGCCACGGTGACCGAGGCCGGGGCGTCGATCATCTTCAGCACGGCGCCCTCCAGCTCGTCGAGACCGTCGATCACCGCCTGCAGCGGTTCGGCCGCGAACCGCAGGTCCTCCGGCCCGAACAGGTCGATCTCGCGTACGTGGTCGCGCAGCTGGTCCAGCACGTCGTCGATCGAGCGGGAGAGCCTGAACAGGTCCTCCCTGTCGATCGGGGTCGCCAGCACCCGTCGCAGGAGCCGTACCAGCTCGGCCCTGGCCTCGTCCCCCTCGTGCTCCACGTCGGCCATCCGGGCACGCGCAGCCGACCGCTCGATCTCGCCGGACGCGACCGAGCGGGCCAGCTCGGCCCCCGCCCGCGCGATGGCGACCTGGTCCCTCACCAGCCCGACGATCCGCCGCCCCGACCGGCCGCGCAGGTCGTCCCAGGCGCGCGCGAACCTCCGGGTCCTGCCCTTGGCGCGCTTCATGTCAGCCTCAGCGCGAGACCGCCGAGACAGCCCAGCGCCATCGACGACGGCAGCGTGACCAGCCACGCCGTACCCACGTTCACGACACCCTGCCATCGCACTCTCCTCGCTCCCTCGCTCGTCGCCGCGCCGACCACCCCCGCGGTGATCGACTGGGTCATGCTCACCGGGCTTCCCAGGGCCGAACTGCCGAGGACGGCGCCGGTGGCCGCGGCCTCGGCGGAGACGATGTGCAGCGGGCGGGTGATGACCACCCCGCGGCCCAGCCGGCCTCCGACGCGGATCAGGCTCGCCAGGGCGCCGGCGAGGAAGATCGCCACCAGGGCGGCCATCCACACCGGCGGGACCTCGACGGGCCCCACCCCGCCGAGCCCGTCACGGCTCACCCCGATCGCCACGCTCACCACCGCGATCATCTTCTGGCCGTCGTTCACCGCGTACGCCACGCACTGGGCCGAGTAGGCGAGCAGGTGGGTGGTGAACACCAGCCGCGGCATGCGGCGGTAGGACGGCACGCGGTGCGACACGGCCCCCAGCAGGTAGCCCAGGGCCAGCCCGGCCACGGGCGCGCCGGCCCCGATCGCCAGGACGGTGCCCAGGTCGCGCCACGACACGGGGAGCCCGGCGCCGAGTCCCGCGCCGCTGATGCCGCCGATCACCGCGAGGGTCAGGCTGGTCGGCAGGCCCCTGCCGGTCAGCACCGCGACCACCGCCACCGCGATCACCACTCCCACCAGGAACGCCGCCGCGCCGCCGCTCGTCCCGAGCCCGGCCAGCCGCTCGGTGAACGTGCGCGCGACCGCGACCCCCAGGAGGTACGGGACGGCGAAGAGCACGGACACCAGGAGCACGGCGACCGCCCAGCCGGGGGAGCGGGGGAACCTGAGCCCGAGGCCGATGATGGTGGCGCCGTCGTTGGCCCCGCTGGCCAGCACGAAGAGGATCGCCACGACGGCGAACGCCAGGGTCCATCCCATCAGCGAGGGGACCGCCGGTCGTGCCCCGCGCTCTCGCGGCACTCGCGTGCCGGGTGGCTCGCCGTCACGCCTCTCCCTCGCCCCGGGCGGCGCGGGTGGCGCGGGTGGCGCGAGTGGTGTGCGTGGTGTGGGCGTGCGAGGCGTGGGCGGCGCGGGCGCACGAGGCGCCGGTGTCGCGGAGGCGATGGCCGGCCGGTCCTCGGAGACGGCGCGGGGGGCCGGGAAAGCGCCCGTGACCACGGCTCGGGGAGCTCACACGCATTTATGACCCTTCATTTGGAAAGCTTCAGTTTTAGGTTAACAGAGGGTAAACAATCGGGGAATTGCCGCTGACGTACAGATGACATTCCGTGTTCGCCGCCGCGTGGCCGATCGGGAGCGCGCCGGGCGGGACGCGCCGGGGGCGGGCCTCGCCGCGAGCGGACGGGAGGGAGGTTGTTACGATCGGCCGGTGCCCGACCGGGGAGGTGGAGGGTGGGCGAGCGCCCGTACGTGCTGCTGAGCTGCGCGATGTCCGTCGACGGATACATCGACGACGTCACGCCGCACCGGCTCCTGCTCTCCAACGACGAGGACTTCGACCGGGTCGACGCGGTCCGCGCCACCTGTGACGCGATCCTGGTCGGGGCGGGCACCGTCCGCCGCGACGATCCCCGGCTCCTGGTCAGGTCACCGGAGCGCGGGCGGGAGCGGGTCGCGCGCGGCCTGCCGCCCTCTCCGGCGAAGGTGACGCTGACCGTCACCGGGGACCTCGACCCGAACGCCGCCTTCTTCACCGCCGGTGACGCGGAGAAGATCGTGTACGCCGCGCCGGCGGCCGTGGCGAAGCTCGCCGGCCGTCTCGGCGGGGCCGCCGAGGTGGTCGACGCCGGTGCCCCGGGCGACGGCGGCGACGGCGGCGACACGGTCGATCTCGGCCGCGTCCTCTCGGACCTGCACGGGCGGGGAGTGCGCCGCCTGATGGTCGAGGGCGGCACCTCCGTCCACACGCGCTTCCTGCGGGAGGACCTCGTGGACGAGCTCCACCTCGTCGTCGCCCCGTTCTTCGTCGGCGACCCCGCCGCCCCGCGTTTCGTGCTGGGCGGGGACTTCCCCCGCGACCGACGCCGCAGGATGGACCTGGCGGAGGTCCGCAAGATGGGCGACGTCACCCTCCTGCGCTATTCGCTGAGCTGAGGAGGTCCGGATGAGCGACCACGACTGGCTGGAGCTGGCGTGCGACCTGGCGAGGTCGTGCCCGCCCTCGGAGACGGCCTTCTCGGTCGGCGCCGTGGTCGTCTCCGCCGGCGGCGAGGAGATCTCCCGGGGATACTCGCGGGAGGGCGGCGATCCTCACGTCCACGCGGAGGAGTCGGCGCTCGGCAAGATCTCCCCGGACGATCCCCGGCTGGCCGGTGCCACGGTCTACAGCAGCCTGGAGCCGTGCAGCGCGCGCAGGTCGCGTCCCAGGACCTGCACCCGCCTGATCCTGGACAGCGGCGTCCGGCGCGTGGTGATGGCCTGGCGCGAGCCGCTGGTCTTCGTCGACTGCCACGGGGCCGAGGAACTCGCGGCGGCCGGGGTGACCGTGGTGGAGATCCCCGAGCTGGCGGGCCGTGCCCGCGAGCCCAACGCCCATCTCCTCCCCGGCTGACCGGCTTTTGGGCACCCCGTCCCGTACGGCTCCCTGAGCCCTGCCCCCGGTCTCCCTGCCTCCGGTCTCCCTGCCTCCGGTCTCCCTGCCTCCGGCCTCCCGGCCGTCTGGTCATCGGGCCGTCCGGGTCATCCCGGCCGTCCGGTCGGCAGGGAGCGTCCGGTCCCGTCAGGGGACGTCCGGTCCCGTTCGGGGGCGCTTCAGTCTCGTGGGGGAGATCCACCGTCGCGGTGATCCGCCTCGTTACCCGGCCGGGGAACCAGCTAATCCTGGGAACGATTACTTATAGCGATAAAAGTAATCGCATAACCCTCTCAACTGCGCTTATATACGATTTTTCGGTTTGTGTGGCCGCTCCGCTCGGTAGTCATTAGATATCGAACGAGAGGCCGAGCACCATGAGATTTCTCGGAAAAAACGCGATATTTCATGATCCGTCGGCCGTCCCCGTGGTCAACGGGGAGACCACCGCCGTGGCCCGACCCGGGGAGCGGTGATGACCGGCACCGTTCTCGTCGCCCGCGTGGACAACGCGGGCGACGTCCTGCTGGCGGGGCCCGCGATCCGCGCGGTGGCCGCGAGCGCGCGGGAGGTCGTGCTGCTGACCGGGCCGTACGGCCGGGCCGCCGCCGAGCTGCTGCCCGGGGTGTCGCGGGTGGTGGAGTGGCGCACGCCGTGGATCGACCCGGCCGCGCCGCCCATGACCGGCCCGCACGTCCTGAGGCTGCTGCGGATCGTCCGGGACGTGGCCCCCGAGCAGGCACTGATCCTCACCTCGCACCACCAGTCGCCGCTGCCGCTGGCCCTGCTGTTCAGGCTCGCGGGCGCGTTGAGGATCGCCGCGATCTCCGCCGACTACCCCGGCTCGCTGCTCGACGTGCGGCACGTCGTCGACGAGGACGTGGACGTGCCGGAGCCCGAGCGCATGCTCGGGCTCGCCGGTGCGGCGGGATTCGAACTCCCCAAGGGAGATCCGGGCAACCTCGCCGTACGACGCCCGCTGCCCGACGTCGGCCACCTCACCGGGCCGCCCGGCTACGTGGTCCTGCACCCCGGGGTGTCGGCCCCGGCCAGGGCGTGGCCGGAGGAGAGCTGGTCGCGCGCGGTCCACGACCTGGTCCGCTCAGGCCGCAGGGTCGTCGTGACCGGCGGCCAGGACGAGCGGGCGCTCACCGCGCGGATCGCCTCCGGCGTCGGGCAGCACGGCCTGTCGCCCGGCCCCCTCTTCGCGGGCGGCTGGATGGGCGGTGGTCCCGTCCGCCTGCGCGGCTGGAAGGAGGCCGACGAGCCCACCTTCACCGAGGGCTGGGTCGACGGGCAGTCCGTCGCGACGGGCGGCCGGGGCTCGGACGACCCCTCGGCCCCACGCGGCGGGCGGCCGGGCGGGCGTCCGGGAAGGTCCGTCGTCGACCTGGGCGGCAGGACGACCTTTCCCGAGCTCGCCGCGGTGCTCGAGGGAGCGTGCGCGGTGGTCGTCGCCGACGCCGGTCCCGCCCACCTCGCGGCCGCGGTCGGCACGCCGGTCGTCAGCCTGTTCGCCCCCGTGGTCCCCGCCGGACGCTGGGCGCCGTACGGGGTGCCGACCGTGATCCTCGGCGACCAGCGGGCTCCCTGCGGGGGGACCCGGGCCGGCACCTGTCCGGTCCCCGGTCACCCCTGCCTGTCGTCGGTGCCGAGCACGCGGGTCGTGGAGGCGGTCGACCACCTGACGTTCGTGAAAGAGGCCGTCACATGAGGAGCGCCCCGACGTTCGTGAAAGAGGCAGTCACATGAGAGTCCCCCTGGTACCGGAGCACGCGAGCCCCCTCGAGACCGTCGGCGACACCGACGCCGGAGGGCGGAGCGTCGATGTGGCGGAACCCGCGGGGGACCGGCCGCTCATGGTGGTGCTGCGCGGGCTGGGACTGGGGGACCTGCTCACCGCGGTACCGGCGCTGCGCGCCCTGCGGCGCTCCCACCCCGGCCACCGGATCGTGCTGGCCGCGCCCTCCGCGCTGGCGCCCCTGGTGCCGCTGATCGGCGGGGTGGACGAGGTGTGCGACGTGTCGGGACCCGGTCACGTACCGCCGCTCGGCCGTCGCGTCGACGTCGCCGTCAACCTGCACGGGGGCGGCCCGCACAGCATCGCCGCGCTCCACCGCACCGGCCCGGCGCGGTTGCTCACCCACACGCACCCGGCCTTCCCCGACGCGTACGGACCGGACTGGCCGGACGGCGTGCACGAGGTGCGGCGCTGGTGCGACCTGCTCGGCTGGTACGGCATCGAGGCCGATCCCGCCGACCTGGAACTGGAGCGCCCCCGGCTCGGTGACGAGGGGTCGCGGCCGGTCGTCGTCCACCCGGGAGCCGCGTACCCGGCCAGGCGCTGGCCGCCGGAGCGGTTCGCGCTCGTGGCCGCGGAGCTGCGGGACAACGGGCACGAGATCGTGATCACCGGGAGCGAGAAGGAGCGGGACCTCGCCGAGCGGGTGGCGTTGCTCGCCGGGCTGCCGTCCACGTCCGTGCTCGCCGGGCGCACCGGCCCGCTCGAACTGGCCGGGCTGATGGCGAGGGCCCGGTTGCTGATCTGCGGCGACACCGGGGTGGCCCATCTGGCGGCGGCCTTCGTCACTCCCTCCGTGGTGCTGTTCGGGCCTGTCTCGCCCGCCAGGTGGGGGCCTCCCGAGACGGGGCCGCACACCGTCCTGTGGACCGGAGGCCTCGGCGACCCCTACGGGTACCAGCCCGATCCGGGATTGCTGGAGATCGGCGTCTGGGATGTCCTGGATGCCGCGGCGCGGTTGACGGAGGTGGGCGTGCGGTGAACGGGCGGCGGGTCGTGGTGACCGGTGGGGCCGGGTTCGTGGGCTCGCATCTGTGCGAGCGCCTGGTGGCCGAAGGGGCGGAGGTGGTCTGCCTGGACAACTTCCTGACCGGTTCGCCGCGCAACGTCGAGCATCTGGTGGGGTTGCCGGCCTTCCGGCTGGTGGAGTGTGACGTGACCGGTTTCGTGCATGTGCCGGGGGAGGTGGACCTGGTGCTGCACCTCGCCTCGGCGGCCTCGCCGGTGGACTACCTGCGTCATCCGATCGAGACGTTGAAGGCGGGCAGCCTGGGCACGTTGCACGTTCTGGGGCTGGCCAGGCAGAAGGAGGCCCGGCTGGTGCTGGCCTCCACCAGCGAGGTCTACGGGGATCCGCTGGAGCATCCGCAGCGCGAGAGCTACTGGGGCAACGTCAACCCGGTCGGGCCGCGCAGTGTCTACGACGAGGCCAAACGGTTCGCCGAGGCCCTGACCACCGCGTACCGCACCTGTCATGGCACCGACACCGCGATCGTGAGGATCTTCAACACCTACGGGCCCAGGATGCGGCCCTACGACGGCCGGGCCATTCCCACCTTCGTGCGTCAGGCGCTGCGCGGTGAGCCGATCACGGTGGCCGGTGACGGCGGGCAGACCAGGTCGGTGTGCTACGTCGACGACACCGTGGAGGGGATCGTGGCCCTGGCCCGCGGCGAGCTCACCGGCCCGGTCAACATCGGCAATCCCACCGAGCTGACCGTGTTGGCCCTGGCCGAGACGGTCCGCCACCTGACCGGCTCGGGATCACCGATCCGGTTCGTCTGCCGCCCCGACGACGACCCCGAGATCCGCCGTCCCGACATCTCCCTGGCCACCTCCGCGCTGGGCTGGCGACCGAAGATCGATGTCATCGAGGGGTTGCGCCGCACCATCACCTGGTTCACCCGGGAGCTCAGCGGGTCACAGGAGCTGGTCCCCCGCTGAGAGTCCCCCTTCCCGCCGTACGCGGACCTTCCCGCTTCCGCGGACCTTCCCGCCGTACCGAGGAGCGACGGTCAGGCGTGACCGTGACCGTGACCGTGGGCGTCGGCGCGTACGAGGCGCAGGAAGGCCTTGAGGCCGGTGATGACCTCGTGGTTGTCGGTGAGACCGTCAACCGTGTCCTCGAAACGCCGGGCGAGACCGGTGATCCGCCGCTCCAGGGCCTCGTCGCCGTTCCGCAGGTCGGCACCAAGCGTCTCGGTGACGCCCCGGAGCCGCTCGGCCGCCTTCGTCAGCGCGGTCACCTCGGCGGCCAGGCCGTCCACCCGGGCGACGAGGGAGACGATGTCCTCGCGAGGGTGGCGGGCCTCGCTCATCAACGTGGTGACCCGCTCGCGAAGGTGCGACAGGTAGGCGCCCGCCGGGCGGAAACCGGTGCTCAGCAGGTAGAACCCGGCGAAGTAGTAGCCCACCGAGGCGCCCGAGAAGTAGGTGATGACCGCCAGGAGCGCCGCCGAGACGACGTGGCCGCCGATGGCGAACCGGCGCATCCGCCGGGCGATCTCCAGAGCCTCGGCCTCGTGCCCCTCGGGCACCTCGATGCCGCGCTCCCTGGACACGTGGATCTCGTGGACCACCTGGCGTGCCCCGAAGTAGAGGTTCCACGGCAGGGTGAGGAGCACGATCAGCCAGATGAGGCTGATCGCGCCGAGCCCGAGCGACAGGAACGCGGAGAGCGGGACGTGGGCGTACACGAGCAGCCACGCCGCGACCACCGTGGCGACGAGCCCGACCAGGAAAATCCACCATTTCATGGGCTGAGCATTTCGAAGGTCAGGGAATGCGGGGAGGGCGCGCGCACTCAGCCGCCCCTGAGCATCCCTACTCAGACGCGTCCCGGCGACGGCCGGCCCGGGAACCGGACGGAACTCCAGACGACCTCGCCGTCCACCCTGTCGCCGGTCGGCACCAGGCCCGCGCGGCGGGCCACCGCCGACGAGGCGGAGTGGTCGGGATGGATGGTGGCGACGATGGTGGCCGTGCCGTGCTCCCTGAGCCACGCGACGAGTGCGACCGCCGCCTCCCCGGCGATGCCGCGGCCCTGCCAGGGGGTTCCCACGACCCAGGCCACGACCGCGCGGTCACGGGTGACGGTCGCCTGGACGTAGCCGACCAGCCGGTTCGAGTCGCCGTCCGGGCCGTCGACCGGCCGGTTCGGGTCGTTGTCCGAGTAGCCGTGCGAGCCGCCGTCCGGGGCGTCGAGGCGGATCACCCAGTTGAGCCACGACTCCTCCCGGCCCGGTGGCGGGGTGGCGACCAGGCGGGCGTAGCGGTCGCGGAGTTGCTCGGGGGTCTCGGGCGCACCGCCGATGAAGGCGTGCAGGGCCGGATCGCCGAGCACCTCGGCCATCTCGGCCGCGTGGTACACCGCCAGCGGCTCCAACGTGAGCCGGGCGGTTCTTACGGGTTCGGCGTCCATCAGTTCCTCCCGAGGGGACCGTCGCCTTCAGGCGACGGGGGAATCGGGAGCGGGAGGGCCGCCAAGGCCCGAGCGTGCAGTGACCCGTCTGACGTACGCATCAGAGTTCT
>NZ_JBPXMC010000056.1:0-26735 GCF_051918885.1 Streptosporangium sp. OZ121 | reverse complement strand
CCCCGAACGATCCGCCACCGACACCCCCACCACAAAACCCACCACCACCGCCACCACCGCGACCACCCCCACCAACGGCCAAAAACCACCACGCCGCTTCCGTCGCACGCCGGCCATAGGGATTACCGGGGAAGCGGGCGGTTCGAACACCGAATCCATAACCCGCTGCCGTAGATCCGCCGGAACCGGGGCCCATACGGCTGGATCCGTCAAAGCGGAGGTTATGCTCGGGTCCAGAGAAGGCCTATCGCCCCCGGCATCATTGACGTCACGCACGTCATCCCTCCTGGCAGACGGTTTCCTACGGCCGAATTTGATCGTCACACTATTACTACGCAGCCTGCCGCTGGTTCAGTTTCATCTGTCCGGTCGTCATTCGTTCACGTCTAGAAGTGTTGGCCTCAGGAGATTCGCGAGCCGTTTCTGTGCTCGTGACGTTCGGCTCTTCACCGTGCCGATCGGGATCGCCAGACACCCTGCGATCTCGCTCTGACTCAGCGACTCGAAGTATGTCAAATAGAGGACGGCCCGGTCCTCGGGCGACATGCTATCGAGTGCCTCTCGTACGCGCCAGACACTCCAAACCCGCTCCATGTCCCACTCGTCTGTCTCGGAGGCGAGGTTCAGGATGTCGATGGGCACGGTGTTGGTGAATCGGCGCTCGCGGCGGTACACATCCACCGCCGTCCGGCGGACGATCGCGTACAACCACGGACGCAGCTCACGTTCGGCGTCGAACGACCCGGCCGCCTTCCAGGCCTGGACGAAGGCCAGCTGCACCGCGTCGGCGGCGAGCTCACGATCGCCCAGCAGATTCAGCGCGGTCGCGAACATCGGCGCGGCGAACCTCTCGTACATCTCGGTCAACGCATGCGGATCGCCCTTGCGGAAACGCTCCGCGAGAGACGAATCCCCTCCCGTATCCAGCACTAGGTGCTCCAGTCATTCATGTAACCTCCCGCCAAAGCGGGACGAACTAACGATCCCTATAGCCTGATTCGGCTCCTAGGACCCCATGCGGCTGTCAACTGAATTAGATATTTGATGCGCTTTACCACCTTTTCGGGCGTGCGAGGGCGCGCAATTCCCCGTGAGGGCGAAGGAGACGCGGGCCGACCCGTGATCGCCTCACTTGATCGTGAAAGCGACAAGCCAGCCATGTGAGAGAGGGGAGGCCCAGGATCGTCGCAAGAGAACCGGTGGTGTTCGGCCGCTGTCCGATCGAAAAGGAAGGGAGGCGTCCATGGTGAACCGGACGGGCTCTACAGCTGCTTACACGAATATTCCAGGGTCTACTCGCCTTGCGCGGCGAGAGAGGACTCTTCCCGTCCGGAGGACACCGGGTCCGCGCGAGATCCCAGAACTCAGCTGAAAGAGCAAATGAGACATCATCCGTTTCACTTCACCGCGTGCCCTGACAAGGACACCTCTTACTTGTCCATCCGCCTCGCCAGAACTGAGGAGATTAGCTGTGAAACGTATCCGTGTGCAGCGTAAACCGGGAACGACATCCACCCCCAAAGCCGCTGAGCTGGACCTCCGCAGCCCATCAGGTCGTCGGCTGCCTTATTGAGCAAAGTGGTGACGGTCGCCGGCCGATGGGCTCGACCTGCGGCCGTCGTTCCCCCTGCCGAAGGCCGGACCGGCGACGAAAACGCCGACCTTGATGAGGCCGGAGCCGTCAGCGAGTTCCGCCTTGAGGGAGGCGATGCTTCCCGAGCACTCCACGACCCCGCTGATGGCGGGGTTCGGTGCCCGGCAGCCATTCCCCGAAGTGATCCGGATCCTGTCAGAAAGCAGGATCTTCCCATCGACCGAGAGGATCTTGACCTCGTTGCGATCGTTGGTGCCGACATAGGTGAGCTGCTCGCCGTCAACGGCCACGGAGGCGGTGGCGGCCCCGTGAGCCGGGCTCAGGGCACCGCCGATCGCGATGGCCGACAGTCCGGCCAGAGCCGATGATCGCAAGATCTTCCTCGTGGTGGTCCGCATCTTGTGCTCCTCCTGGGATGGGTGGAGATCCCCCGACAGGTCCGCCCCATCGGCTTTCATCGACCACTACGCCCGTCGCTGAACTTGGGGTTCGCTAAATGGTCAAAATGCACAGAAGGAGACGGCCGGCTACACCCGGGGCTTTCGACCCGCGTCCCGGGTCTGGTTCGAGGAGGGTGACATCCCGTGTCGGCCGGGATCGGCACGCACGGTCGATCCCGGCCGCGTGATCCGGCAGAACGGTATGGCGGCCGGCCCTGCCGCACGACCGTGCGGTGACGGAACGCCGCAACGCCCTCCCGCCCGCCCGCCCGCCCGCCGAGCATCGGACGAGCCTGAACCGGATGAGGCGTCTGAGGAGCCGCTTGAGGACTCCGGTACAAGGTGCGGTTCGTCAGACCTGAACGAGCTCCAGGTGGTCGTATCCGGCCCAGCCGGCGGGGTCACCGGTCAGGATGGGCCAGCCTCGCTCCATCGCGAGATAGGCGGTATGGGCTTGGTGGAGCGGGACCTCGTGCGGCCGGGGCGCGTGTCTGGCCTGCCGGGTGACGCGGAAGATCTCCTGGCTGCTCAGGTTGGCGACTTTGCAGGCCCTGAACCCGAACAACCACATGAGCGTCTCCGGCTCGGGGTCACCGATGATCGTCGCCTGAGCCAGTGTGGTGACGGGCAGGAGGAGGGTGTCGCCATCCTGGGTGAGCAGGTCCAGGGCGGTGCGGATCTCGGCGGCCTGCTCATCCTCGGAAAGGAGCCGCAGGGTGGCGGTGAGATCGGCGATGTATCCGGAGATCACGCGGGGTTGGCCTTCTTGCGCATGGCAGCGGCTTTGGCGGCGGTCATGCGTTGATGGAGCTCGCTCCGGCGCCGATCGTAGGAGTCGGGGCCGGCGGCCCGATCCTTGGCGGTCAGGGCGGCCAGCCGTTCGTGTGAAGCACGGTCGGCGTCCAGGCGCTGCCGGGCCAGCTCGGCGAAGAAACCGGATACGGTGCCGCCCGTTTGCTCGGCCCATACCGTCAGCTCCGCGTGGAGCTCGTCAGGAATGCTGATCGAGATTTTCTGCGTCACACCAGCACCCTACCCGGTATTCCAAAGCGGCACTCTCATGACGGAGCAAGGAGCGGGGAGCACGGAGCACGGAGCACGGCGACGATGGCGAGCTCTCTCAGCCTCGGGCGACTCGATGGTTTCGAAGGACGGCGACGGCCTCGCACGGGCGTCCGGCCTGGCCGGGGCGCGGCGGAGCCTGCGCGGAGGGTTTCGTCGCGGCTCGGGGAACGCCAGGATCGCGATCACGCCCTGACCGGCGGGCCGTTCGCCCGATGGGGTGAAACGACGGGAAACGGCGGAGCGTCTCCCCGCACGGTGGGGAGACGCCCGCCGGATCGCCGCTACGGCTCAGTTCTCGCAGAAGGTTTCGGTGTCGCCGTTGTCGATGTCGCACCGGTCGGTGCTCTTACCGCCGTTGACGGTGTCGTTGCCGCCGACCCTGTCCACGGCCTGCAGGGTGTCGTCTCCCGAACCGCCGTTGAGGACGTCGGCGCCGGGTCCGCCGTTGAGGAGGTCGGCGCCGGCTCCGGCGTTGAGAGTGTCGTCGCCGCCGTTGCCGCGCAGGTCGTTGACGAGCTGGTTACCGGTGATCTTGTCCCCGCCCGCGCCGCCGGTCGCGTTCTCGACGTCGGCGCCGTTGGTGTCGACCTCCTGGGTCTCGTCGGAGTTGGTGGCGCCGGTCTTGACGGCCACTCCGTTCAGCGCGACGGTCACCGCGGAGGTGCGGCCGCTGTAGAGGACCGTGTCGATCCCGGTGCCGCCCAGGAAGGTGTCGTTGCCGTCGGCGGTGCCGGCGGCATCCATGCTGTCGTCGCCGCCGTTGCCGCGGAAGGTGTCGTTGCCGCCGCCGCCGACGAACCGATCACGGCCCGTACCGCCGTCGAAGGTGTCGTTGCCGCCGCCGCCGCGCACCAGCGTGTTCAGCGCGGTGGTGTTGGTGACGGAGTCGTCGCCGTCACCCAGGTTGAGCTGGATGACGGTGACGCCGGAGCAGCGCACGGCGTTGGCGCTCTGACGCACGCAGCCGGTACCGGGCACCACGGCGTCACCGAGGTCGGTCAGGACGATGTCGCCGTTGGCCGAGGTGAGGGTGACATCGTTCGCCCGCCCCCCACCGGCGACCGCCGAGACGATCAGATTGCCGCCGGTGACACTCGCACGGGTGTCGGCGCTGGCGGGCACGGCCAGTGCCGCCTGCAGACCGCCGACGGCAGCCGCCAGGGCGAGGACCGACAAGATTTTACGCATGGTGAATGAGTCCTTGTGAAGAGGAACGAAAAGGGTGCCGCCACGGCGGGTTCGTCCACGCGCCGGCGACGTCGGTAGGTAGTACGCGCGGCACCGCCGCCGTGGTTCCCAGTCCATCCCCGCCCTCTTCGCCCGCCAGGGCTGTCAACGGGTGAGAGCCCGAAGGCCCGAGGGACGGACACGTGACGCCCGGCCCGCCGCGCGCCTTGATCGCGAGGCGCGTGCGCGGGTCCTCACGCGAAAAGTCGCCGCACCGGTCACCGGCCCGACGGGACGGACGACTCTCGGTACGCGACCCGGTCCACCGGTTGTAAAGTGCTCCGATGATCGGAGAATCTGTGGTTGTCGCAGGGAATATCAGCATGCGCCCTGTGCGCCTTGATGACGCCGATCAGCTGTGCCAGGCGTATCTACGCGGTCGTGAGCACTTGCGACCGTGGGAACCTCGCCGGAGTGAGGATTTCTTCACCCCGGAAGGGCAGCTTTCCTCGCTGCGCGAGCAGCTGGATCAACGCGACGCCGGCCGCTCGGCGCGGTGGGTGCTGGTGGAGGAAGACACGATCATCGGATCGATAGCGCTGTCGAACATCGTCCTGGGGGTGTTCCGCAGCGGCAACCTGGGCTACTGGGTCGATGCCCGCCGCGTGGGGCGCGGCCTGGCCACGGCCGCGGTGCGACTGGCCTGCCAGACCGCCGGTGAACAGCTCGGCCTGCACAGGGTGGAGGCGGGCACCGTCATCAGCAACAAACCGTCCCAGCGGGTGCTGGCCAAGTGCGGTTTCGCCCTGATCGGCACCGCGCCGAACTACCTGCACATCGACGGGACATGGCGGGATCACCTCCTGTTTCAGAAGATCCTCAACGATCGCCCACCGGCCTGACGTCCCACCCTCCCGGGTTCACGTCGCTGACCGGGTGGTCCAGGCCAGTCTCAAGCAGGTGCTCGAACCCGTCTTCGAGGCGGACTTTCTGCCGTGCTCGTATGGGTTTCGCCCTAACCGGCGCGCGCACGACGCGATCGCCGAGATTCACCATCTGGCCTCTGAGCCCATCAACTACCGGTGGGCGCTGGAGGCCGACATCACGGCGTGTTTCGACGAGATCGACCACACGGCCCTGATGGATCGCCTGCGGGCGAGGATCTCGGATAAGCAGGTGAACGCGCTGGTCAAGGCGTTCCTGAAGTCCGGCGTCATGACGGCGGACGGCAATCGGGAAGAGACCTGGACCGGAACCCCGCAAGGCGGCGTCTTGTCCCCGCTGCTCGCCAACATCGCCTTGACCGCGCTGGACGATCATTTCGATCGGCAGTGGCGTCAGATGATGAGCACGTGGCGGCGGCGGAACCGGCGCAGACTCAAGGGCCAGGGCAACTGGAGGCTCATCAGGTTCGCTGATGACTTCGTGTTGATGGTGTCGGGCGACCGGCATCATGCCGAGAGCCTGCGTGAGGAGGTCGGCCGTACTGGCCCCGCTGGGGTCGCGGCTGGCTCCGGACAAGACCCGCGTGGTCCATATTGACGAGGGGTTCGACTTCCTCGGATATCACATCCGCCGCCAGCGGAAGCGAGGGACGAACAAGTACTTCGTCTACACCAAGCCGTCCAGGAAGGCCGTCCAGGCGATCAGGGACAAGGTGTCGGCGAAGACACACAGGTCAACTCGCAATCAGGACCTGGCCAGGCTGATCTTGAGCTTGAACAGGATGCTGCGCGAGTGGGCGAACTACTTCCGCTACGGCGTCTCCAAGGCGACCTTCGCAGCGATCGACGCCCACACCTGGTCCCGGTTGATGCGCTGGATCCGCCGGAAGTATGCGGGCAAGGCCCGCATGGGGATGCCGGAGTTCAGGCGTCGCTTTTGCGACGTCGGCTGGAGAATCGCTCACCAGGGAGTCACCTTCACCGGCACATCCACCGTCTCGGTGAAGCGCTACCGCTACCGCGGTGGCAACATCGCGACTCCATGGGCTCCGACACCGGCAACCGCCTCAAGCGGCTGACCGGCGGGCAAGGCATGTGGAGCGCCCGGTGCGTGGAGACACGCACGCCGGGTGCGGCGGGCGGGCCGGGGAAAGCCACCGGGAGTAATCACGGCAGGGCGCCCCGGTCCGACCCAACACGGCACCCCGACAACAGCCGGTGGACGGCGGTCTTGGCGACGGCCTCGGTCTCATCGGGGGCCTCCCGGCGGCGCTCGACGTCGGCAGGGACCGACGGGGCGGTCCAGCGTTTTTTGGTTTGGATTTACGCCGTTTGCTACGGGGACCCCCATACGGAGACCGGAAGGTCGACTACCTCGTCGTCCAGGACAACGGCCAGGTCCGCGCCTGGATCAACGATCTGGGCGGCCGAGGATGGATCTGGCAGGGCCAGGTCAGCGGCGACGTCGGCGTCGACCGCTGGAACGTCAGGCTCGCCGACGTCAACGGCGACCGCAAGACCGACTACCTCGGGATCGGCCCCCTGGGCCAGATCGAGGCCTGGTACAACCAGCGCTACCCCGGCACCCCGGACAACCCGCCGACCCCGGACCTCATCGGGCCTGGGGATTGGCCTCCGCTCTGCGTGGCCAACCACTGCCCGCACCCGTGACACCTGTCTAACGATCACCAGCCAGCCTGTGATGAGGCCGATGCCCTCCTCACAGGCTGGTCTCCGGGCTCAGCAGGACCGGGGAACCAGCAGCCCAAGACCGTCCCGGCCAACCCCGGCCACTACCGGGTCGCCACCACCACCGCCACCGGCGACACCCCTGACGGCCGGCGACCCTGCCGACCGTGGCGTGCAAGCGAGTGGCCGCAGGCGGATGATTCTTGTCATCGACCAGTTCGAAATTGAGCCGCGCCTGGCAGCGCAGGGAAGGGGACACCCTCACCATCGCGGCCTACAAGAGCGCCGACGGTCTCACCGGGAGCATCGCATCCCACGCTGAGGAGGTGTACCAGCGCCTCAGCTCAGGCCAACGGTCGGCCGCCCAAGCCCTGCTGTGTGCGATGGCGGCGGTCACCGAGGACCAGCGCGTCATCCGGCGCTCCATCGACCTGCACACCCTCGACCTGTCAGGCCCTGACAGCGACCTGAGCACCGCTTTGGAGGCCTGGCGGCCGCGGCACACGCCGCCCTGAGGTCGCGGGCGACGACGGGCAAGGTCGTCCTCGTCCCCGACATCCACCACTGAGGTAGGGCCGCCGCCCTCACGCCATGTCGAGGCGGGCCGCGCGCCCGGCAACGCGGCGGCCGAGGCGTTCAACGGCACCCTCGAGGTCGAGCTCGATCCAGGACTCGAGGCGGTCGACCGGCGCGAAGCCGTCCTGGCAGGTCAGGACCCTGTTCTGGCGAGACCGAACGTGCCAGGACCGAACTGCTCCGCACCCTCCGCCGGTCGATCGGGCTCGTCAGCCCAAATACTTCTCCCAGGGGCCCGTGATGGCCAGGGTGAGGCCGGGGTCCTGCATGTTGACGAAGAGCACCTTGCCGTCGGCGGTGAAGGTCGGGCCGCAGAACTCCGAGTCGTTGAGCTGGTTGCGAGCGATCGCGTACGTCGGGCCGCCCGGGATCGAGCTGAGCACGTGGGAGGCGCCCGAGCCGTCCTCAGCGAGCACGAGGCTTCCCCACGGGGTGACGGTGACGTTGTCCGGGCCGTCGAAGGTGAGGTCGCTGTACTTGGTCGGCGTGCCTTCCTCCGACGCGGTCTGGTGCGGGAAGTACGTCACCAGCTGGATGGTCTGGGCCCGGTAGTTGTAGAACCAGACCATGCCGTCGTGCGGGGCCGCGTCCGCCGGGAGGTCACCCTCGTCCCACGCGTAGGAGTTGACCACGTACACGCCCTCGTCGGTGCCCCACACGCCCTCGAACTTGCGTCCGCGGGTAACCTGGCCGTCGGCGAACTGCTCGCGCACGGTCTTGGTCCGCGCGTCGCGCTCGGGCACCTCGATCCACCGTACGGGGAAGGGGCGGCCCAGCTGGGCGGAGGTCAGGTAGGCGACGTCCGGCAGCACCGAGCCGTCATCCATGATGATCTGCATCGCGGCGAGGACGCCGGCGTCCGGAGCGAGGCGAGTGAGCACCCCGGGGCCGAGCTTGACACCGCGAGGCGCGGTCCAGCGGTAGAAGAGGCCGTTGGGCCCGTCGGCGTCCTCGGAGAGGTAGATCTTGGTGCGGTCCTTGTCGATCGCCAGGGCCTCGTGGGCGTAGCGGCCCAGGCACTTGATCGGCCTCGGGTCCGCCTTGCCGTCGGCCGAGACCTCGAAGACGTAACCGTGGTCCTTCTGGAAGACGCCGGACTTGCCGTTCTCCTTCCAGGAATCCCCGGCCCGCTCCTCGGCCTCCTCGCAGGTCAGCCACGTCCCCCACGGGGTGGGCCCGCCCGCGCAGTTGGCGATGGTGCCGGAGAGGGCGACGAACTCGCCGTGGTTGCGGCCCGCGCGGTCAGTCCTGATCACGGTGCAGCCACCGGCGTCGACGGCACCGGGGTCGTAGACAGTGCCCTTGACGTGCGGTACGCCGAACTCGGCGCCCGGGTCGATCTCGTGGTTCTGGATCAGGGTGTAACGGTCGCGGCCGGCGTCGTAGACGGCCATGCCGTCGTGGTCGGACGGGGTCGTTCCCTGGCCGCCGTCGAGCCGAGTGACGCCGGTCTTGGTGACCACGGAGTATTTGAAACCCTTGGGCAGGGCCAAGATGCCGTCGGGGTCGTCCACGAGCGGCGGGAAGGGCGGGTGGCCGCTCCCGGCCGGCGGGCGGAGCCGGTCCGGGTGGGACTGGGCGAGGGACGGGAGGCTACCGGCGACGGCAAGACCCACGCCGACGGCACCGCCGGTGAGGAGGGTACGACGAGAAGGAGACACCTGGGCTAACTCCTGTTCAAAACAACCATGACGACTTGTCAACCAACTCCTGCGGACCGACGTGAACACTTCATCCATGTGATGGAACGGCGACATCGAGGCAAAGAATTAGGGATGATCATGCCCCTGTCCAGGTTTTCGGGGCGTTTAGGTGGATATCGCACGCGCGGCCGAGGGCTTCCCGAGGGTTGAGCAGCAACCGAACCGTCGGTGGCGTTAGCAAGCCGTTGGTGTTGCGCGCGGAGATGATGTCAGTGGGGGTGCTTCGTGTGAAGGCAGACGCGCGAAACCGCAGGCCATCGTCACCGTTGGTACGGATAACAGACTGTTATCCGTGGTAGACCATCACGGAGCGTACAAGCGCCAATTTCCGGTCCGATGTTCCTCAACCCCCGAGACGGGAGGGCGGGCCCGGCGCGGCGGCGCCGCGCCGGGCCCGTCACGGGTGGCTACCGCGCCGTGATCCAGTAGACGGCATGGGCGACCTGGGCGAACAACCCCTTGGTGTGGTCGCGCAGCAGTGGTTCGGTACCGAACATGACCACTCGCGCGCCCTGGCCGGAGGTTCCGGAGACGACGGCGGCCTGGCCCGCGGCCTGATCCGGCCCGCCGGTCCCGTCGGTGAAGGGCACCCAGTGGCCGGCGACCAGAGGCGTGCCCGGTGCGTAGCGCTGCCGCACGGTCACCTCCGGGCCGAGACCGGTGAACCATTGCGGCCGGTACACGAACGAGTGCGGAAGCGCCTCGGCGCCGAACAGGCCGCCGGCGTCATGCGACACCGAGACCACACCGCTGGCCCGGCCGGGTCCCGCCACCGCCTGCACGGTCAGCAGCCCGGCCTCGGCGTTGAACGCCGATCCGGTGGCGCCGCGGGTGATCACGCCTCCCCGGGCCAGGAAGCCCCGCAGGGCGTCACGAGCGGCCGTGTTCAGCTCGGTGAGGCGCAGGCCCGAGGAGACCATGAGCACATCGATGTCGGACCAGTCGAATCCGGCGTTGAGGAGCGCGGTGGAGACGGGGCGGGCGTCGAATCCCATGCCGCGCAACGCGACCAGCTCGTCGGCGGCCACCGCCGCGGCCAGGACAGGCCGCTCGACGGGCGCTCCGATCTCTCCCGGCGAGGCTTCGGCGAACCGCACACCGTGGCGCTCGGCCACCTCGACGGCGGCGCCGCGGTCGCCGGCGGGCACGACGAACGTGCCGTCCGTACGGCGGCGCAGCGCGACCCCTCGCTCGATCAGGTCGTTGATCGCGCCGGCCTCCCGGGCGTCGACGAGCGTGATGGCCAGGTCACGGCCGGCAGGACCGTCCACCCCTCCCGTCGGGGATGCCGCCATCACGTCACGACCCGGCACGCTGACCGCCCCCGAGTGGATGACGTCGACCGAGGCACCCCACAGCAGGCGATGACTCCACGCCGCGATGTCGAAGGAGTCGGGAACCTTCCGCGAGATGTCGCTTCCGGTCTCGAGCATCACGTTGGCCAGGCCGCGCTTGGGCTGGCGCATGTCCACCAGGTAGGAGCCCGCCGGGTAGTCCCGTCCGCCGAGGGTGAAGGGGGCGTCGGCCCTTCGCACCCGGACGTCGTTGGCCACCAGGTGGTCGACGAGCCGGGCCGCGGCCGTGGCGGAGCGCTGGGCGGTCCCGACGGGGATCACATAGGCGCGGGGGAATTCCGTGGTGTACCGGTCTTCGGGCCCGAAGCCGGGTACGAAGCCGTCGGGGATGAGGCGCTGTTTCTCGCCGGCCGCGCCCCGCCGGAACATCTCGATCTGGTTCGCGATGAGATCGTGCCGGTTCTCGTCGACGTAGGTCATGGCACGGCGGATCGTCGCCTGGACGACGTCGGTGTTGATGGCCGACCGCCGCTTGAGGTCGGTGCCGGGTGGTTGCCCGTTGACCTCCAGCGGGATCTCCACCGTCGCGGACACCGCGCCGTGGTACATCGCGTACTGCGCCGTGTAGATCGGTGCCCAGCCGTCCCAGTCGCCGGGCGCGTAGTCACGGAACGGGATCTCCGGCTGGGCCGCCTCCGGGTGGCCGAGCGCCTTGACCGCTTCCTCCATGTCGAGGGCCACCGCCAGGCCGTGCTTGATGTAGAGATCGAAGTCGTAGTTCTGCCCGTGCGGAGGAGTGGTGGGCTCGATGAGCGTGTTCGGCACGTAGCCGTGTTCGTCCAGCACGACGAGTGGCTGGGTCCGGATGAGGATCTCCCTCATCGCCCGGGTCTCGGCCTGTGAGGCGGTGACGAAGTCACGGTTGAGGTTGAAGCCGTTGGCGTTGTTCCGGTCCCCGGTGACCCTGCCGTCGGGATTGGCGGTCAGATTGAAGTAGATCCTGTTGCGCCGCAGGAGCTCCTTCGCGGCGCCGTCGTCGGTCGTGGCGAGATACTCGATGACACGGAGAGCGCCGTCGGTTCCCTCCCATTCGTTTCCATGGATGTTGGCGTTGATCCACAGCGGGGTCTTGTACTCCCTGCGCAGGCGCTGATCGGCCGCCGCGGCGACCGGATCGTTCTCGATCTTCTGTCTCCACGCCGTCTGCCGCGAGGTCTCCGCGACCGATTCTGGGGCGGTCAGCGTGACCAGGTACAGGTCGCGGCCGAGAGCCGATTCGCCGACGACCTCCACCGAGACGCGGTCTCCGCGCGACTGCAGAAGATTGAGCTTGGGCGCCAGTGCGTGGTAGGGCGCCAGACCGAGTTCGATCGACTCGTCATCCGGGTTTTCCGGATAGGTCCGGAGCTGAGTGCGCCGGGGATAGGACTGGGCGTGATCCGGGCGGTTGACGCCTGCCGGCCGGCCGGAGAGGCGCGGTCCGTGGTCGAGGGCCGCGATCTCGTCGCGCTCGGCCACGGTGTTCGAGCCGTTGCCCCGATCGGCGGGGTCCGGCGGCATGGCGGCGCCGATCGACGACCAGGCGAGAAGGGACGCCGCCGCGAGCGAGACCACCAGGGGAATGCGTCGAGAGGGGAAACTGCGTGTGGGCACCCGGCCTCCTGTAAGGCGTGCTCATGATGAGGTCGCCTCGTGCCACGACGGTTCGTGTCACGGGCGACACTGATCAGGTACGGTCGCGTGCCGGTGATCGGTTCCGCCGGCAGGCCGGGTACGACGGTGCGGTGGTCAGGCGCTCCCGATCGCGTCTCGAACCCTCGGCAGCGCCTCCTTGAGGAGCCGGACGTACTCGTCGCCGGTCATGTCGTCCTGGACGAGCGTGAAATCGAAGAAGATCTCGTCAGCCCCGGCGTCGCGCACCGCTCTGACATCGTCGGAGATCTGCTCCCATGTCCCGTGGAAGCTCTGGCGGGCATGATCCAAGGGGCTTTCGGTGACGACGGCGTTGGCTCGTACGATCATCTGGAGCGCGCCCGGGTCGCGGCCTTCGGCTTCGGCCGCCGCGCGGACCTGGTCCATCATCGGCGTCAGCGCCTGCGCCGGCAGGGCCGCGGGGTTCCAGCCGTCGGCGAGCCGGCCCGCGCGCCGCAACGCCCGCTCGTCGAACGCGGCGAGATAGAGCGGCGGGTGAGGCGTCTGCACCGGCCTGGGGCGGAACTCCGACTCCGCCACCCGGTAGAACTCGCCGTGGAAGGCCGGCTTGTCGGCGGTCCACAGCTCCTTGAGCACCTTGACGAACTCCGTCGCCTTACGGCCGCGGTCGGCCGAGGTGGTTCCCGCGGCCTCGTACTCGTCCTCGGACCAGCCCAGGCCCAGTCCCACCCGCAGGCGTCCGCCGCTCAGCACGTCGATGGTCGCCAGTTGCTTGGCCAGCATGACCGGGTTGTGGAGCGGCATGCAGAGCACGCTCGTGCCGAGCGCGATCGATTCCGTACGGGCGGCCGCGAACGACAGGACGGACAAGGGGTCGAAGACCGTGCCCAGAGCCTCGGGCAGCCGGCCGTCGGGGGTCCCCGGGTAGGGGGTGCGGGGGTGCACCGGCTTGAGCAGGCGTTCGAGCACCCACAGGCTGTCGTAGCCGAGCTCCTCGGCGGCGACCGCCGTGGTGATGATGAGCGATGGACGGGCGAGCCGGCCGATCTGAGGTAGCGCGAATCCGATGCGCATGGCTGGAGGTACTTCCTTACTCTGTGTGGTGGAAATCGACGTGGACCTGCCGAAGATGGCAGGTCCACCTGTCATCGGGCTCTCGGAGGGCGGCCGTCATCCTCCTGAGCGTGGGTCGCGGCCCTCGCGGCCCTCGCGGCCTGAGCCGGCCCGCAAGCCGGGCTTGGCCACCACCGGCGTGCGGAGGGTCACCAGACGACGGGCAGGCTCTTCAACCCTCGGAAACTGAAGCCGCCGGGAAGGAACTCCGCCTGGAAATCGTCGGCCGGTCGCAGTCGCGGCAGCGCCGAAGCGAGTACCTCCAGCGCGGCGCACGCCTCGGAACGGGCCAGGGCGGCGCCGAGACAGTAGTGGAGCCCGTAGCCGAAGGCCAGATGTCTCGACGCCTGCCCTCGATCGAGCCTGAAGCTGTCCACGTCCTCGTCGTGGGCGCGGTCACGCCCGACGCTTCCGGTCATGGGATGGACGCGCGCGCCCTTGGGAATGACCTGGCCGCCAATGGGGACATCGGCGACGGCCACCCGGGCGGTGCTCTGCGAGGACGGGTCGAAGCGCAGCGTCTCCTCGACCGCGGCCGGAATGAGCTCGGGCCTGGCCACCACATCACGCCAGGTGCCGGTGCGAAGCAGATGGTAGAGGGTGTTGCCGATGAGGCCGGAGGCCGTCTCGTGACCCGCCAGCAGCAGCGAGCGCAGGATGACGATCGACTCCTGTGTCGTGCATGTGGGATCGGAACCGCTGGAGGCCCGCGCCAGCACGCCGGCGATGTCGTCGCGAGGGTCCGCCGAACGCGCGCCCAGCAGCTCCCGGTAGTAGGCGTCATAGGCCACCATGCTGCGGGCGCACTCGACCTGCCGTTCCTCGGACAGGGGCAGGACGAGAAGGGCCGTCCAGTCCTCGCTCCAGCGTTTAACCATGCCGTGGTCCTCGTCGGGGACACCGATGAGGGTGCAGATCACCTTCATGGGCAGGGGGTAGGCCAGGGCGGATATCAGGTCGGCACCGCCTCGATCCTTGAAACCGTCCACCAGCGAGCCCGCCACGCCGCGGATCTCGGGCCCGAGACGGCGCACGTTCCTGGGGCTGAAGAAGTCCGCCAGGAGGCCCCGCAGGCGAGTGTGGTCGGGCGGGTCGGCGTTGAACATCCCGCGGGCGAAGAACTCCGAGGTGCTCAGGATGTCCCCGGTCTCGGAGGTGACGGGGTAGTCGCCGTCGAGGTTCCTCTCACTCGTGAACCGGTCGGTGTCTCCCAGGACCTGTACGATCTCGTCGCGACCGAGGACGACCCACGACCCCTCGGCGACCTCCGCCACGGGGCAGTGCCGACGAGCCGCCTCGTAGGCGTCGTAGGGGTTCGCGACGAAGGCCTCCGTCGTGGGGTCGAGACTGTTGCGTCTCGCGCCGTCACCGGTCATACGCACCACCTTCTGGCGTTCGTTCTCTGGAGTCGTGCGAGCTCACGACAGGTATCGCGGGCATCTGTCAACGGCCTGTCGCCCTTCTTTCACCGGCCTTTCCGCTCACGGGCGGGAACCGCCGGCCCTCTCCCGGCCGAAGAAGGTTCGCAACAGCCCGGAGGGCGGCTTCCCCACGTCGGCGGCTCGCCTCTCTCCCAGCTCCTCCCTCAGGCGATCGTTCTCGGCGAGCAGTTTCGCGACCTTCGAGCGCAGCTCCTTCAGCTCGGCGGAGCCGGCGTTCCGCCCGGCCTCGCCGGCCTGGGCCGCCGGGCGGAAGCCGCACGCCGCGCCGTCCACCCAGTGGGTCCCGTACAGGACCTCCACGACGTCGTCGACCTCCTCCCCGGTGTGCTTGACCAGGCGGGCCCGCGCGAACGCGGCATGCCGTTCCAGGCGCGCCGCGATCACGTCGTCCTCCTCGGCCAGGGCGACGGAGACGAGACCGTGGCCGCCCTCCTCGGCGAGGTCCACCAGATGACCGAGGGTGTCGGCGGCCGGCACCCAGCCCGGCGGGCAGATCAGGCGGTAAGGAGCGCGCAAGGGGATGTCGTCCCGGGGTCGCGCGAAGCGCACCCGGCTCTCGTGCCGGTAGAGCTCCCGCAGTAGGGCCAGATCCACCTCCTCGCCGTCCAGCGGGTTGCGCGGATCCAGGCGTACCCGATCCCACGGCGCGAGCAGGGTGACGCGAAGGTCGTGCAGCTCACCGGCGAGAAACCCGTCGACCGTCGCCCGGATCTCCTCGTATCCGGCGGGCTCGGCGTCGACGACGACCTCGACGAGCGGAACGAGCCACATGCGGCGCGGGTGTGTACGCTGCCAGCGCTGGAGCGGAATCCGATCGGGGACATGAGCCTGGTTGAACCGCCGCACGCGCTCGCCGTCACGCATCATCATGGACTTGCCCAGATGGCAGCTGCGGGCCCGGGGTTCGGGAACGAAGACGGCTCCGGACCATGCCAGCCGATACCCCAGCTCCGTGTCCTCTCCGAAGATCAGGTCGTGGTCCATCGGTCCGGCCGCCTCAAGGAGGGCGCGGCCGACCGAGGCGCAGTTGGTGACGTGGAGGCGATAGGCGCTGTCCTGAGCGTCCCGCAGCCCCCGCGTCGAGTTCACCAGGTCGACGATCCACTGGTGGGGGACGCTTCGCGTCATGTCGAACAGCTTCTCCACGTCCTTTGCCCGAACGGCCGCGTCCACCTCCCCGGGGGACACGCCACCCGGCGAGAAGTCGACGTAGCGCACGTAGCCCTTGACGACGAGGTGATCGGCGAGATGGTGCCATCTCATCTGCGCTTCGACCTGGTCGTGAGCGCAGACGACATCCGCGTCGAGCCAGTGCACGACGTCACCGTCGGCGACGCCGGCCCCGGCGTTGCGGGCGGCCGCCCGGCCACGCGAGCCGGGTTCGGTGACCACCAGCCTGGTGGCCTGCGGGGCCAGTTCGGGAAGACGCAGCGGGGGTGTGCTGCCGTCGTCCACCACGATCACTTCGAGCAGGTGACCGGGGTAGGTCTGACCTCGCAGGGCGGCGAGCGTGAGATCGAGCTTCTCCTGCTCGCCGTAGGCCGGGACGACCACACTCACCGACAGCCGGGGCGTCCAGCTTCCGAGAGGCGGAGGGGCGAGCACGCCGTAGTCGTTGTGACGGACACGCGGCTGGACGCTCATGAGCTCTCCAGCAACCGGCTCGGACGGAACCCGCGCCACTGGCGGCGGGCCGACCTGAGGAAATAGCCGACAGGCTCCTGCCAGGTGTGACCGGCTCTGGCCGTCCGGCGGGCCATGAAGCCGAGACCGTGCGCACGGTACATCCGCCCCCCGGCTCCGCGCACGGCGGTGAACAGCTGGGTGTCGACGGCTCGGGGGATCGGCCGGAAGCCGCCGACGGCGTCGAAGGCGGAGCGGGAGACGGCGAAGGCGCCACCCGCGACGTGGTCGGCCATGACCTCGCTCGTCCATGACCGGCGGACGGTGACCCCGATCTGTTCGAGATAGAAGAACTCCGAGGCCACTCCGACCAGATCGGCGCCCGAGTAGTCCAGCGCCAGGGCCAGGTCGGCGAGATGCTCGGGGCCGTACCAGTCGTCGTCGTCCATCTTCGCCAGCACGGAGCCGCGGGCATGACCGGCCGCGAGGTTGAGAGCGGTTCCGAACGGGACGGAGGAGTCCGCCGCCACGACGGTGACGGGACGATCGAAGGCGGCGACCGCCTTCCCGACGTCGGAGGCTCCGGCGTCGACGCCGTGCAGCATGAGGATCAGCTCGGCGTCCACCAGCCGCTGGCGGCCGATCTGCGCGAGCGCGAAGGGCAGCCGCTCCGGTCTCCGGGTGCACAGCAGCACCGAGATCGACACGCCGCGGCCCGCCGCCGGCCGGCCCCACCGTCCCCGGACACCGTGCGAACGCAGGGCGGCGCGGCGCAGCCGTATGCTGTGCTCCTCCCGGCGCAGGTCGTCGGTGAGGTCCGCGTCCGTCGCCAACACCAGGGCGTCGGTGAGGTCCGTGCCGAGTGCCACCGCCCAGCCGGGCACCTCCTCGGTGAGAAGGGGGATCCCGGCGGCGGCCAGCCCGGCGACGACACGCACGGCGGCCAGCGGACCGGTGTGGGCCGGCCACCACGCGATGCGAACGGCACGCAGCCGGCGCAGCCGGTCGACGTCGACGTCCCTCACGGTCCCCTCGTCGTCGAAACGCGCGAGCTCCTCGCCCTCCGCCTCGATCACCCACCGCTCCGAGCTCTGCCTCAGGGTCGCGACGCCCGCCGCCGGCTCGGCGACGAAGCCGCGCGGGTTCACCGTGCGCTCGTCCACGGGCGGCACCGCCTGCGGAAGCAGCAGCGCCGGCGACAACGAACCCGCCGCCGATGCCCCGAGGTCCCCCCAGCCGACGTCGGCGGCCGGGCGCGCGTCGATCACGCGGACCCGGGGATCGGTCCACGGACCCGGCTCCTGAGCCGGGTTCCGCACGGCCACCTCGCACGCCGGCGCTCCCGACCTGTCCGGTTCCGGGCCCGCCGGCCCGCACGCGATCACCGCCGGATCCCCCGGCCGCCACTGCCCGAGACGCGGGCCGGCCAGTGCCGTCACCGGCAGGCCGCTCACCGGGGCACCGCTGATCGCTCGCACCATGTGCGCGACGACCTCGCCCGGCGGTCGCTTCCCCGAGAAGCGGACCGTCAGCAGCCAGCCGGAGGACGCCCCCCGCACGACCTTGACCTCCAAGAGCCAGGGCAGCACCAGTGACGGCGGCGGGCACCACGAGGGCGAGTCCACGATCCACACCGCGACGGCGGAACACGCCGGGAGGAGTCCGCTCGCGGCCACGACCCGCCGCAGATCCGTCGGCGATCCCGCGACGACCGCGACCGCCCCCGCCTCCGCCGCGACCGGGGCCGTCAGGCGGTCGAGGTCCACCACTTTCACCTCGGTGCTCCGCGGCAGGGCTTCCTCTGCGTCGGCCCCGGCGAACGCGGCGACGACATCCTTCCTGCCGCGCAGAAAACCGGCGATCACCTCGGTACCCGGCGGAACAGGAATGCTCCTCTTTCCACGGGCAGCACGCTGCTGTTCAGCTCCTTGTGCTCGGCCAGCCAGCGATGCGCCATGCGACGCATCTGGCTACGGTCCGTGTCACCGAGAACGATCGAGACCTCTTCCGCGCAGTGTGGCAGCAGCAGGGGCAGCGCGGGATATCTGGCGTCGGGAAGCGGCCCGTCGACGAGCACCAGGTCGATCCCGCGCAACCTCTCCAGCCCCGAGGGCGCGTACCACGACCACGACTCCCCGCCGATGGCCCACGACGCCAGCGGGACATGCCGCACCTCGACGGTGTCGAGCAGCCCGTGCATGCGAAGAAGGTCGTAGGTCTCGTCGGCGAAGCGTTCGTCGTGTTCGAGCGTGACCACCCGTCCGCCGCCGTACTTCCTGGCCGCGTATCCGAGCCAGACGGTGGACGCGCCGCTGCCGCACTCGACGATGAGCCGTGGCCTGACGGTCGCGACCTCGCAGACGACCGCTCGCATGAGATCGGGTGGGAGCGCGGTCTCTCGCAGGGCGGGCAACGGCGCGTGCGGCCGGAAGAGATGCCGCAGGTCGATGAACGCCTCGATCTGCGGGTAGGGGTCCGTTTGCACGCTCCGGCCCGGTGATCCCAGCCCGTCACGCAACTCCCTGAGCAGTTCCGTCTGCCTGGCGGACTCCAGACGGCTCTCCCCGAGGGTCGTGTTGAGCAGGAGGGAGCTCGTCCGGGAGTCGAGCCGGATCCGCTCCCCCAGATCGTCGACCGCCGAGCCCAGGGAGGCGACCTCATCCTTGATGTGCTGGACGACCTGCTCCTGGCGCTTGACCTTGGCGTCGATGCGCAGCGCCTTGCCGTCGGCGACCCGGGCGTACAGCGCCGCCACCAGGCCCGCGCCGACCGCGCCGACCGCCACCAGGAGCAGGACGGACAGCCCGGGGCTCATCGCCCCGATGAATGAGAGCACGATCAGCGCCACCGCCGCCGTGGCGTGCACGGCCGCGAAGGCGATGATCAGGCGTCGAGGAGTCATCCCTCGCATGTGAACCTCTTCGTCATATCGGTCAGATCAGGCTGCCGGGAGCCAGGCGAGAGCCGTACCTCCACTGCCAGTGCGCCAGCATGGCGACCCACTGCAACGTCGTGAGGGGAACCGACCACTGGGCCTGCCGGTACCGCGCCGCCGGATCGGCCAGGGCGGCCGTCAGCCTGGGGCCCAGGAGCCGGAGCGCCGGTTCGACGGCCTCGATCTTCCTGACGACGGCGGCCAGGGCGGCGGAGCTTCGCTTACGCGGGACACCGCGCGGAGTGTCGTCCAGTACGTCGTGGGTGGAAGGCAGCCGGGCGATGTCCCCGCCGGCGTATTCGATCATGGCTTGGTAGAAGCCGTTGTCCCGGCGTTGCGCGGGTGGCATGTGGAAGCCCGCGGCGATGACCTCGGGGTGGACGAACGGCAACCCCACCTCGATCTCCGGGCCCAGTACCCAGTGCGGGGAGCTTCCGATGCTGCGGGAGGTGCGCAGCAGCCTGGAGGCGGCGGCCAGCGCGTGGTGCCCGTCGAGGGGGGTCATCACCTTGTCGAAGGACTCCTGGCTGAGGTCGCGGAGCATGTCGCGAACGCCTGGCGCGAACAGTTCCGGATGGTCCAGGCGCCCGCCGGTGAGCGCGCTCCACGCGGAACGGCGCGCCTGGCGGTGGCCGGAGGACTCCATCTCGGCGTAGTAGGGACGGTTCCGGAACAGGGCGTCGCCCGCCAGACCGTCGAGGAGCGGCCCGTTCAACGTCCTGGCCGCGCGGGCGAGCGGCAGCTGCCAGACATGATGGAGGGTCTGGTACTGCACTCTGCCCCACACCTCCTCATGATCGTCCAGCCAGGCCTCCGGCCCCGGGGTCACGACACGGTGCGGCATGCCCAGCACGGACGCCACGGACTCGGCGCAGCGCATGTCGTGATCCAGCCCGTCATCGTTGCTCGTGGTCCAGGCGTGCACTCTTCCCGGGGCGTGCCGTACGGCCAGACCCGCCAGCAGCCGGGAATCCCAGCCTCCGCTCAGCGCGACCGTGATCGCCTGGTCGGTGCGCCGCGGGATCTGGGCGGAGACGAGCTCGGCCACCTCCTCGGGACGCACCGTTCGGGGTGCCGCCGTCCGCCAGGACGGTTGAAAGGCGACCCTGCCGATCCCGTCGCAGCCCGCTCGCCACCCGGTCCCGCCCTCCAGCCGCCTGATCTCCTCGAACGGAGTCTGTTCGCCGACCGGAGTGAGCAGCACGAAGACGTTGGCCCAGGTGGACCAGTCGACGTGCAGCGGCCGATCGTCGAGGGAGAGCAGGGGGTCGATCCGGCACGCGAAGTAGATCGCGCCGCCCACCTCGCGGACGTACACCTCCGAGAGGCCGAGCGCGTCGGTGTGCAGGACCGCCGTGGTGGCGTCCGTGACCAGACCGGCGGCCAGCCGCCGCTCGGCCGCCTCCTGCCACGTACCCGGCTGAGGAAGATCATGTGCCCTCGCCCACCACAGCACCCCGGACCGCGGTCCGGCCGACCAGGTCTCCAGGCCGGCGGTCGCGTACAGCGTCGCGAACGGTGAGGTGTGCAGGCGACGCACGCCCGCGGGCGAGGCGTCGAGCAGCGAGGCGAGAACCCGCGCGTCCCACGGGCCGATGGCACCGCAGACGTAGGGAGACGCGGTGTAGCGCAGTGTCACTTCGCGAGCCAGTATCGGGTCAGACGGCGGCGCGCGTCCCGGTAGGCCAGACGCGCGTGCAGCATCCGCCAGTTGTCCCAGACGAGCAGGCCCCCTTCGGGGATGAGGACGCGAGTCCGGTGGCGGACGCGGAACTCCTCGGCCAGCACCGCGAGGCCGCCCCCGAACGAACCCTCGAGGGAGGGTTCCGCGCCCAGGCACGGCTCGGTGTCTCCATAGGTCAGCAGGTTGTAGGAGAACCTGAGGATGTCCTCCCCGTCATCGGCGGACACCAGCAGCGGCCGGCGCAGAAAACCTCCGCGCCCGGCGGGGAAGGCGACGTCCTGCGAGCGCATCTTCTCGACCGTCTCCGGGGGAAGGGTCGCGAGGAAGGCCCTGCCGTCCACCAGGTCGGTGTGTCCTCCGCCGCAGCCGGCCTGCGTGTGACAGTACAGGGCCAGATATCGAGGGGGAGGATCCCATCCCGGAGCCTCGGTGTGGACGCCGATCGCGTTGGTGCTCTTGGAATACCGGCGGCGCTCGAACCCGCTGGTGGCGACGACACGGTGAGCGAGACCCCCGCCGTGCTGCGGGACCAGCCGGCCGATCCTCCGCAGCATGGCGACGGCCGCCGCCGTGCCGAAAGGGCCGGACAGCAGGACATGCCCCTGCTCGCGCAAGCGGTGGTGGTCGTGGTGGTCGATGTCGGGGCTCCGCAGCGTGGGATCGGCGATGACGAGGCCGGCGGTCGATCCGTGTCTTCGGCCGCCGGCGCGAAGAAAGCCTGCACCACATGGAATCGCCACAAATAGTCCACTACTAGCCGAAACCGGAGAAGCACTGGTCCTGGCGGAGTCCCTCGACCGGCACCCCGATGGATCACCTCCCGCGGAACCAGACACTGCGGACGGGCGTACAGCAGGCCGATACCGGCGGGAGATTCCCGCCTGTCGTCACCACCCGGAGGAAGTGCTGTGCGCATCACAAGGAAGAGCGGCCTGCGGATGACCGCCCTGGCCGGCCTGTCGGCAGCCCTGATCGGCGCTCTCGCCGCACCGGGTCACGCCGGTGACGGCGAGTCCGTCGTCCGGATCCAGGACGGAAGGATCTCCTACACCGGTACGGCCGGGACCAACGACGTCAGGATTCTCCAGAGCGGCGGAGAGCTTCATGTCCTCGACACCGTGAACATCGACATCGTGGGAGAGCCCGCCTGCCGCTACCCGCGTGACCATGACGGCGACGTGGTGAGGACACGCGTCGCCTGCGACGGAGTCTTCACCGCCGTCAGCGCCGAACTCCGCGAGGGCGACGACTCGTTCGAGAGCCTCGTCCCGCTGGACGGCCTGGTCGTGGGCGAGGAGGGCAGTGACGTCTTCTACGGGGGACGCGCCACCGGCGTCAGTTCCATCCACTACAGCGGTGGAGCGAACTCTCCCGGCGAGCCCGCGGACGTCGACACCATGAGTTACGAGCACAGCACGGGCCCGGTGACGGTGACGCTCACGGGTTCGAGCGACGACGGCCGTGAGGGCGACACCGACGGCATCGGCGATATGGACAAGGTCATCGGAAGTTCTTTCGACGACAGCCTGATCGGGAACGCCGCCGCCAACATCCTGGTGGGGGGCGGCGGCAGCGACAAGTTGAGCGGCAGGAACGGCACCGACACCCTCGAAGCGGCGGACGGCGTCGTGGACAAGGCCATCGACTGCGGATCCGGCGAGGGGGACGTGGCTCACAGGGACGCCGACGACCCGGTCGCGATCGGCTGCGAGGCGGGATAGGGCGGCCCGCCACGGATCTCCCGGCGCCGGCGTGAGCCGTGAAGACCTCCGGCGTGAGAGCCGCGAAGACCTCCGGCGTGAGAGCCGCGAAGACCTCCGGCCGGACGGCGGCGAAGGCGATCTCCGTTACTTCCGGGGGTCTTCTCACCCGTCGAGCGTGAGCCGCGGCGTGTCACCGGCCCGCTGACCACGTGCGGCCGGGCATCCGAGCCGTGATGAGCCGAACCGGTCGGCGAGCAGGTCACGTATAGAGAGGAGATGCCCCAGCCGGATCGCCGGCTCGCCCGGATTCCACGGACACACGGGTTCCGAGGAGACGCCGGGGCGGCGCGGTCGTGCCGGCGGGCGTCCCCGGACCCGGTGACCGGTTCGGCCGGCCTCCGCCCATGAGCGGTGTCGCCGGTTCCGTGAAGTGCCGTGCCCCACCGGACAGCCGCCGGTGGCCTATAGGGGTGATCATGATGCTTGAGGTGCGCGACCTGGAGAAGACCAGGCCCGATGTGGACACGCGTGAGCCGGCGGTGCTGGCGGCGCGAGCTCGCGTCCAACTCGAGGCCGGCCTGTTCTGGCGAGCATTGAAGAATCTGGACGAGGCCATCGACCAGGCCCCCATGTCCGGGGCGCTGTTCCACCAGCGCGGGGAGACCTATGCCCGGATCGGGCAGGCGAAAGCGGCGCTGGCCGACTTCACGACGGCCCTGGAACGAGGCGGGGTACGGCCCGCGGAGACGGTGAACTGCCGCGGCGAGGTCTACTACCGCTGCGACCGGTTCACGGAGGCCGGAGCCGATTTCAACGTGGCCGTCGCCCTGGACTTCACCTACTTCAAGCCCTACCTGAACCGGGCGCTGCTGCATTCCGCGATGGGCCGGTACGAGGACGCGGAGTTCGAGGTGGCCCGTGCCCGCAGCCTGGCTCCCGCCCAGCCCCTGTGTCACAGGGTCCAGGGGCAGGTGCAGGTCAGGGCGGGCAAGTTCGAGCAGGCGATCGGCGGCTTCACCCAGGCGCTGCGGCTCCGCTTGGACGCCGACGTCCTGCACGAGCGCGCGGTCGCCCGCCTACGCGCCGGGGACCCGGCCGGCGCGTGGATCGACCTAGCACTCTGCCTGCGCACGGATCCCGACCACGGAGAAGCGGCCGACGATCGCGCCCGGCTGCTGGCGATGTTCGCCGAATGTCCGGACGAGGCGGCCAGGGGGTTGCGGGAGCTGCGCCACCGGTTCGGCAACCATCCCGAACCGAAGGTGCGCCGCCTCGCCGCCGAGGCGCACGAACACCTGATGCGGACCACGGGCCGGCGAAAGAGATCACTGTGAATCCTCACCAGATCAAGCGACGCGACAGGACGTCGATCCGATGAGGCGGCTGCTTCCCCTGTTCAGGCAGGCGATCGTCCTGACCCGTTCCGGCGGGCGGACGGCGGACGTCGTGACGGACCCGTCGACGCGGGCCGTCTCCTCCCCGATGCGCGAGTACGCCGGCAGGCCCGGGTTCCGCACCTATTACGAGATGACGGCGCAGGAGGCCACGGAGGAGGAGCGGGTACTGGATCGGCTCGCCGACGAGACCATCCGGTGCGGCTCGGCTCTGACGGCGGCCCGGATCGTGTTCGGCGAACAACCGGCCGGCCGGACGCCGGCCACGGGTACGGCCGGGAGAGGAGCTCAGAGCATGAGAAACGACCCGTACGCGGCCGACGATCCGGGCAGGCGACGAACAAGAGACATTCAGAACGGCATGGAGGCGGAGTATCGGGAGCTCTCCTCCCGGATGAGGATCGACTCGCCATGTCCCTCCGCTCCGTAGAGACGGCGCAGGCCGCGCTCGTTCGGCACGCCGACCACACCGAACTGCCCTGCCACGCGGACCCCGACCTGTGGTTCTCCGACCTCCCCGAGGAATTGGAGATCGCCAAGGGCCTGTGCCGCGGGTGCCGTGTCCGGACGAACTGCCTGACCCGCGCCCTGCAGCGAGAGGAACCCTGCGGCGTCTGGGGCGGCGAGCTGATCCGGCGGGGAACGGTCGTCCCGCGGAAGTTGCCGCGTGGCCGCCCTCGCAAGAACTCCCCGGTCCGTGCCAACCGCCCGGAACGTGTCTCCGAACCGGCGCTGCCGTCGGGGTAGAGCCCCGGTGACGAATCACGATTCGTCGTCGCCGGTCGAAGAGGCGGTTCACGATCTGCGGACGCCCGCGCCCCGGAGAGGAACCGCCGTCGAGGGCCGCCTTTCGCCGGTGAACCTCGGATGACAGGCCAGGAAGCGCTTCCTACCATCGGGCTCGCCTCTTCTATTCCACTATTTCCCGATTGGTCCCACGTGAAATCTCTGATTCCCGGCGTGTTGCGGGATGAGCCGCAGTTCGCCCGCCTGTTCGCCGGACAGGCCCTGTCGGTGCTGGGCGACCGCGTGTCGTTCGTGGCCGTGCCGTTCGCCGTGCTCTCCATAGGCGGGTCCGTCTCCGACGTGGGGCTGGTGACGGCCGCGGCGTTGCTGCCCATGCTGCTGTTCACCCTGGTGGGAGGGGTGTGGGCGGACCGCTTCCAGCGGCACCGCATGATGCTGGCCTCCGACCTGGTGAGGTTCGTCACGCAGGGCGTGGCCGCCGTGCTGCTGCTGGCCGGTGTCGCCGAGGTTTACCATCTCGTCCTGCTGATGGCCGTGTTCGGCACGGCGGACGCGTTCTTCATGCCGGCCTCCACCGGTCTGATGCCGCTGGTCGTCCCGGCGGGAAGGCTTCAGGAGGCGAACGCGCTGCGCGGGTTCGTCCACTCGTCGGGGCTGGTGCTCGGTCCGGCCGTCGCGGGTGTCCTGATCTCACTGGCCGGCCCTGGCGGGGCCCTGGCTCTCGACGCCCTCACCTTCGCGGCCAGTGCCGCGTTCCTGGCCAGGCTGAAACCCCGCAAGACCGCGTCCGAGGAAAGGGCCGGCACCACCGGCGGCACGTTCCTCGGCGAGCTGCGCGCCGGCTGGGTGCAGGTGCGCACCCGGACGTGGGTGTGGTCCGGCCTGGCCGCCATGGCGGTCTACCACGTCGTCGTGCTGCCCTCGGTGTACGTCCTGGGTCCGGTCCTCGCCGAACGCGAGTGGGGCGGTCCGGCGAGCTGGTCGGTGGTGGTGGCGGCCTTCGGCATCGGCTCCATCGCGGGCGACGTGTGCGCCTACCGTCTGAGACTCCCGCGCCCCATGGCCGCGGCCGCCGCCGCGCTCGCGGTGGCCTCCTGCCAGGCGATGATCATCGGATCGGGTGCCTCGATCGCGGTCATCGCGATCCTCGAGGCGGTGACGGGCGTGGCGGTCTCGATCTTCTTCGTCCTGTGGGAGACCGCGCTGCAGACGCATGTGCCCGAAGGCTCGCTGTCCCGGGTGAGTTCGTACGACCACATGCTGTCGGCCGGGCTCATGCCGCTCGGCCTGGTGCTCGCCGGGCCGGTGTCCGAGGCCCTGGGCGTGTACCCCACCCTGTACGCGATGAGCGCCGTCGCGATCCCGGCCGCGCTCGCGTTGTTGTGCGTTCCCGCGGTGCGACGCCTGCCGGCACGGCCCCCGGCCGCCGATTCACCCGACGCCGTCACGCCTGGCTCGCTGTGACCACCGATCCGGCCCGGACCGGTCGCCGGTGAGGAGGGGGTGAAAGGTGATGACAGTGGTTGAAAGCTGAACGACAGAGGGCGGTTAGCCCGGTGACAGGCGGCGTCGTCACCCTGGGGGCGCCCGCTGTTTTATGCGGGCTTTAGGTGCCTTTCGAATCGAGGTCGTCGCGGTGATCACACCGAGGTTATCGTCTGGGAGCGAGTCGAGCAGGGGGCGGTGGGGCCCTGTGGGTCGCCGGATCGTCGCCGCGTTCGCCGTGGTGGTGATGGGGGCGAGCGTGCTGGTGGCCGGTCCGCTCTCGCCTGCGCTGGCGGAGGCGACGCGGCCGGGCAACGCGGCGGAGTCAATGGAGCAGGCGCCGGGCGCGGTGGAGCTGAGCGGCGGGGCCGGGCAAGCGGGCAGGAGCGGTGATTACACCCACTCCTACCCGTTCGAGGTGCCGCCGGCGCGTAAGGGCCGCACCCCGGGGGTGGGGTTGGTCTATTCCTCGGGTGCCTCGAC
>NZ_JBPXMC010000055.1:0-26814 GCF_051918885.1 Streptosporangium sp. OZ121 | reverse complement strand
CGTCCCATGCCACTCTCCTCTCAACGAATGGCACAAGAATCCAAGAACCCGCCTCCACAAGACCAGGGGCACACCACTTTGATGTACCCCGAGAGGAGGCACGAGCCTTCTACCGGGCAGGAATCGACATGGCGGCTGAACGGCCCGCCGGTCATGTGCGGCGGTGTCGCGGCCGACGAGGCGGTCCTCGCCTCGAACGTGACGCCGCACCCGAGAGCCGTTCGCCCGCGCCGCCCGCACCGGTGCGGTCAGCCCACACCGTCAAAGCCCGTCGGTGGAGATGCACGCTCTCCGGCTCATCGAATCGATCCGCGAACAGCGGACCCGGCGGCGAGAAGGATCTCGCCGCCGGGCCTCTCACAGCCGCCGCCGTCGCCGCGAAGGCAGGCGCGGCCAGGTCCGCACCGAGTCCAGACGTTCCGCGTGCCGCCGGGGTCAGCTGCGCAGGGTCCATTTCTGGCTGCTCGTGCCGGTGCAGGACCACAGCTGCACCTTGGTCCCGTTGCCGGTCCCGAAGTTGCTCGCCTCCATGCACTTACCGGACTGCACGCCGGTGATGGTGCCGTCGGCGTTGACGTTCCACTGCTGGTTGGCCTGACCGTTGCAATCCCAGATGATCACCTGGGTGCCGTTGGCGGTGCCCTGCCCGAAGGCGTCCAGGCACTTGTTGCCGTACACCTGCAACTGCTTGCCCGAGGTGTGGGTGAAGCGCTGGTTGGTGCCGCTGCCGCAGTCCCACAGATGCAACTGGGTGCCGTTGGTGGTGCTGGCGTTCGGCACGTCCAGGCACCGGCCGGACTGGCCGCCCACGATCTGGACGCCCTGCTGCGGGTTGCCGCCGGCCGGCGCGTAGCCCGCGGCGGTGATGTTGGCCTGCACGGCGTTCTCGGTGGCCTCCGACGGGTAACCGGAGGTCAGCACGCCCTCGAAGAAGGTGCCGCGGCCCGAGACGCTGTTGTCGCCGCCGATGCCGAGCAGGATGGCGCCCTCCTTCTTCATCGGGTGGTAGCCGTTGGGGCGCCGCCCGTCGAAGTAGGTCGTCAGGCCGCCCGACTGCGCGTTGCCGCCCCGGATCGCCCAGTGGTTCGGCTCACCCTTGACGATGGCGGTGACGAAGCGGTGGTTGATCGGCGCGAGGTTGTTGTAGCCCGCGTTCACCCCGGAGAACAGCCCCCATTCCAGGTCGGCCATGATCCAGGGACCGGCCCCGGCCCCGTAGCCCCACTGTTTGTTGGCGCCGAAGTAGACGGTCTCCATGATGGCCGGGGCATCGGCCTGGCCGTCGGTCTGGGCGTTGCCGTAGTCGAAGCAGCACCACTGGTTGTAGTGCGTGCCGTCGACGACGGCGTAGATCCCTTCGGGCTGGTCGCCGGTCGCCACCCCGTTGGTGTTGTTGTTGCGGTAACCGGTGCCGGGTTCGATGCGGACGCCGTAGGCCTTCTGGCCGCCGACGGTGATCGGGGCCGCTTTGGCGTCGGCGAGGTTGTCCCATCCGCCCGGGCCGGGGCCGGGCCAGTAGCCGGGCGGCGCCTGGGTGAGGCGGTTGTTGCGGCCGGACTGGTCGTAGAGGATGGTGATGAGGCAGCTCGTGCCGGCGCAGAACGAGTCCTGGGTGGCGGCGTTGACCACACCGCCCGCGCTCAGCACGCCGATGTCACGAGTGGTGTTGTCCGAGGCGCGCCGCACCTGATACAGCGGGCCGTTGTAGGCGCCGTACAGCGCACGGGTCGTGCTGTGCGCGGCCACACACGGCGTCCCGCCCGCGGCGTAGATGTCACACGGGCCGGTGGTGGCGGCCTCGGCGGTACCGCCACCGGTCAGGCAGGCGGCGGCTATCAACGCGCTCGCACCGGCCGCGAGCGTCCTTCTCAAGCTTGCGAGGGGCATGCTGCCTCCTTCTTGCCTCTTGCCGGACCGCGTCCTTCGGATGTACGGGGTCGTCTTGCGACTTTCCGAGGGCGCGGCCCGGCGAAGAAACGGATTCCTTACAGATCCCGGTGATCCCCGCAGGTCACCGGGTCAGCTTCTGGCCCATTTCTGGCTGCTCGTGCCGGTGCAGGACCACAGCTGCACCTTGGTCCCGTTGCCGGTCCCGAAGTTGCTCGCCTCCATGCACTTACCGGACTGCACGCCGGTGATGGTGCCGTCGGCGTTGACGTTCCACTGCTGGTTGGCCTGACCGTTGCAATCCCAGATGATCACCTGGGTGCCGTTGGCGGTGCCCTGCCCGAAGGCGTCCAGGCACTTGTTGCCGTACACCTGCAACTGCTTGCCCGAGGTGTGGGTGAAGCGCTGGTTGGTGCCGCTGCCGCAGTCCCACAGATGCAACTGGGTGCCGTTGGCGGTGCTGGCGTTCGGCACGTCCAGGCACCGGCCGGCGTTGAGGTTGCGCAACACCGACGTCGACCCGTTGCCGGGGTCGGAGGAGGGCGGCAGCAGCGTGATGGTGTAGGAGTCGTCGATGGCGGTGTGCGGCAGGTTGACCGTCGTGCCGTTGTCGGACAGGGTCACCACGGAGTTCTGGACGGTGACCGGAGCCGTGACGGCTCCGCCGCCGTTGTAGGGGATGCGCTCGGCGACGACCCTCACCTGGTTGTTCTCCACGATGCCGCTCGTGGCGTCCAGGCGCCGCAGGTTGACGGCGATGTTGCCGGTCGTGGTGCCGCCGCCGACCAGGATCTTGGCCGTCCCGGCCGCCTTGGTGGCGAACGCGTCGTACGAGGCGCTGGGGGTGACGGATGCGATCTGGCCGGTCTGCGAGCCGTAGAAGCGGTAGGCCCACCATTCGCCCTTCGGCTGGTACTGGCCCGCCGAGTTGCGGACGAGCAGGTTGCCGAGGTCGTTGTGCAGGTTTCCGCCGCCCGCCCAGTTGGCGCGCAGGCCGTCGGCGCCGGCCCGCTCCAGTCGTGCGATGTACCAGGACCCGTCGGCGGGGTTCTGCTCGTTGGACGCCCCGTACTCGTTGATCTGGTAGGGCCGCGGGTGCGGGATGCCACGGGAGTTCAGCGTGGTGTCGGCCGCCGCCACGTTGGCCACCGGGTCGCCCGGCAGGGAGTGCCAGCTGATGATGTCGGGCACCACGTTGTTGGCCTTGACGTAGTCGAGGTACTGGTTCCAGAAGGCGTGGCCGGTGGAGGGCACGCACGCGCAGCTCGGCCCGACGATGAGCTGCGTCGGGAACGCGGCCCGGATGCGCTGGTAGGTGCGTCGCCACAGCTCGAAGTACTGGGACTGGGGGCGGTTCCAGAACAGCGTGATGTTGGGCTCGTTCCACAGGTCCCACTGCACCGGGGCGCCCGTCGCCCGCACGTCGTTGATCAGGCGGGTGAGGAAGTTGTCGTAGTCCGTCCAGTTGCCGTTGTCGCCGGGAAAGCGCGAGATCGGGTAGCCGTCGGCGCCCCACAGGTCGTGGACGAGCAGGATGAACTCCCCGCCCAGTGACCGGGTGCGCAGCAGCTGGGCGCGGGTGGCGTTCCACCGGCGGTCGTACTTGCCCGACACCCAGCCACCCGGGCCGTCGAGCTGTGCTCCACCGGCCCGCATGTACCGGAACTTCACGTCGGTGAAGAACTGGTCGGGCGGGCCCGACGCGTTCTCGGTCATGCCGTAGATCCAACCGGAGGCCCGGTAGGTCGGGGTGCCGCCGCCGGCGGAGAAGTCGACGGCGATGGACTGGTCCGCGGCCTGGGCCGGCGTGGCGGACGTCACGACGGGGCCCGCGACGAGTGCGCCGACGGCGAGAAAGGCGGCGATCGCGCGGCGGCTTCCGCGCCGCCTGCCGGGTGCGATGTCCACTCCTGACTCCTCGGACGCGCGGGGGCGGGGACGAGGGGCCGGCAGCGACGGTGCGGGACGCCACAGCCGGGCTCGGCGGACGATGTCGCCAACGTTCATCTTGGACTCTCCTCACTCATGGGTGCTGTGCGCACAGGTGAGTGGAATGGCTTCGTGGGGCTTCGTGGGGGGTGGCGCGAAAACCAGGATGTCCTGCATCGAATCGATTCGACCGCAGCCTAGATCTCGCTGTCAGTGATGTCAATAAAATGTGTTATGGAGGTAAACGCATGGTTTCGAGCGCCGCGGCAGGCGTGCGAGCGACCCGGACGGCGTCTGGCGTGAGCGACGGGAGGGCTCCAGCAAGAGAGACGAATGGTTCCGATGACGAGATAGGCCTACCTAAGAGGCCTGTGAAGCAGGCTTATTCGGGGCACATGCAAGCCCTTCGCCACATGCATTGATCTTTTGCCGTCCTCCCTGGACGTCTGTCGTCATCAAAGGTCACAATCGCATCATGGTCGGCTCGCCCCTCCCGGTTCGGAAGGTTTTGGTCAGACAAGACCTGTGGCCCTGACCGCACAATGAGTATGAAACTTTCATTCCCCGCATGAGAGCCGTGCCTGCCCGCGCGACCCGCGCCGGGAAAAGTCCTCCCCGTCTGCCTGTCGAAACGCCGAGCCCGTCGCCGCCGTCGACCGTTCATGATCATCGCCAGCGGCACGAGCCATGGCGGACGCGGAATATGCCGCCTTGACGTGTCCACCCCCCGCCGCGCTGCGGCGTGACGGCGGCGGCGACTCCACCGGTGTCATGGCGATGGCCGCCTGGGCGCGACAGCGCTACAACGTGGATCCGGGGCGGATCGTGGTCAGCGGGTTCTCCTCGGGGGCGATGATGACCAACGTGCTGGCCGCTCAGTATCCGGACGTGTTCGCCGCCGGTTCGGCGTTCTCCGGAGTTCCCGCGGGGTGTTTCGCGACCACGAACGGGTCGCTGTGGAACGGCCAGTGCTCGGGCGGGCAAGTGATCAAGACCGCGCAGCAGTGGGGTGACCTCGCCCGCTCGATGTATCCCGGATACACCGGCCGTCAGCCTCGGATGCAACTGTGGCACGGCAGCACGGACACGACGCTCCACTACAACAACTTCGGCGAAGAGATCGAGCAGTGGACGAACCTGCACGGGCTGAGCCAGACCCCGGCGTTCACCGACCATCCGCAGTCGAACTGGACCCGGACCAGATACGGCGTCACCTCTGCGCAGGCCACGGTGGAGGGGATCAGCATCAGCGGGGTCGGCCACCAGCTGCCGATGAGCGGCCAGCTCGCCTATGCCATCACCTTCCTCGGCCTCGACAGCGGCGGCACTCCTTCGCCCTCGCCCTCCAGCGGCACGAGCAGCGCGCTGAAGGGCGTCGGATCGGGACGCTGCCTGGACGTTAGCGGCGCCTCGCAGGCCAACGGCGCACAGGCACAGATCTGGGACTGCAACGGCAGCCCAACCAGCGGTGGACCTCGACCGGCGCCGGTGAGCTGCGGGTGTACGGCGGCAAGTGCCTGGACGTCTCCGGCTACGGCACCGCCAACGGCACCAAGGTGCACATCTGGACCTGCCACGGCGGCACCAACCAGAAATGGACCCGAGCCTGACACCGTCCGCCCCGATCGAAGCCGCGACAGCGCGGGACTCCTCGGTCCGCTCCCGGTGGTACGCGACCCAGTGGTCCGGTGTGTCGTTCTCGTCGATCATCAGGCCGGCGTCTTGAGGCGCGGCCGCTACCACGATCAGGATGGCGATCGAGTTCCGCGGGGCGCCGTGGATCCACGCCGATCCGCGTGAGATCGACGGCGTCCTCGCGTGGTTCGAACGAGCCGCCTGGAGACCGGTTGGCCTCCGCCTGCCGTTCGGGTGCCGCGCCGAGAAGCGCGGCACCCGTCACGGTGGTGGTCAGGTGGTGGCGCCGGTCACCGTCGTGCCGGACTTGGTGAGGTAGTAGGTGATCTGCTTTCCGCTCCAGAAGTGGAAGATGAGCGTGATGCGGCCATCGTTGACCTCGGCGAAGAACTCGGGCTTCATGATGATGGTGCCGGCGCCGTAGTCGGGCTGGAAGTTCTGCCAGAACTCCTTGTAGGTGGTCCAGTTGGCCGGTCCGGCCGGGCTGCCGTCGGCGTACTTGGCCTCCATCGTGGCGAGCTGGTCACCGCGGAACTGGGTGGGAATGGCGAACGACGTCGTCGTTCCGCTCGCGGCGGCCTGTGTCGGCGTGCTGGAGGAGATGACGCTTATCCGCCAGGGCACGCCCTGGGAGAACCGTGCCTCGATGGTGGCGTTGACCCCGTGGGCCCGGTTGCCGGCCAGGCGGGTGAGGGCGGCCAAGGTGAGGGTCAGCGTGGTGCCCGACACGGTGTAGTCGCTGCCCTGGCTCAATGGGGTGCCGCCCTGGCGCAGGCCCTGGAACGTGGTGCCGTTGAGGTTGAGCGTGAGCGTCTGGCCGGCGATCGTGCCGCTGGCGGGAACGTACACCTGATCGGTGGAGGCGGTGCCGGAACGCGTGGTCCAGCTCGCCTTCATCATGTCGAACACGCCCTGGTCACGCCATTGCAGCTCGTTCCTGTTCAGGAACTGACCGGCGTCCCAGACCATGGTGGTGAGGTTGCGGATGCGGGCGTGGTAACCCACGGCCTCGATGAACTTCAAAAACTCCCCGCGCTCGATGATGCCGGGGCGGGTGTGGTCCCAGCTGAGCAGTGCCCACTCCCCGATGATCACCGGGATGCCGCGGGAGACGAAGGCGGTGCGCACCCGGTCGAATCCGGCGACGAGGTCCTGTTCGACATTGCTGTCGTATCTGGTGCCGCCCGCGATGTTCACGCTGAACGGCCACCAGCCGTAGAAATGGACCGTCGCGGCGAGGTTGGGGTCGCGCAACGCGGTGAAGGTGGCGGCCAGCGCGTCCACGCGCCCCTGTTCGCTGCTGGTGTGCAGCGTGGGCAGGACCAGGACGCGAGTGGCGTTGGTGCCGCCCGACTGGCGGACGACATCGACGAACTCGGTGTTGAGCGTGTTCAGCAGCTGGTCGCCCTGCTCGTCGCCGGAGGTGCCGGCGAACTGCGGCTCGTTGATGCTCTCGAACAGCAGTTTCGGCGAGTGGTCGCGGAAGGCGCCGGCGAGCTGGCGCCACAGCGCGGTGTAGCGGTTCTTCACCGTCGCCGAGTCCGACGGGTAGGTGTTGATCCACTGCCAGGAGTCGTGGTGAAGGTTGATCAGCACGTAGAAGTCCTCGGCCAGGGACCAGTCGACGACCTGGCGGACGCGGTTCAGCCACGCGGCGTCGATGGTGTAGTCGGGGGCCGGACCGTGGTGGTTGCTCCAGGTGATCGGGATTCGGATGCTCTTGTACCCCTGGGACCGTACCTGGTGGAGCAGCGCCTGCGTGGTGAGCGGGTTGCCCCATGCCGTCTCGTCGGGGATGGCGTCGAGGGTGTTGCCGAGATTCCAGCCCGGCTGCATGGCGGCCACGGTGTCCATCGCGGTCGTCGGTGTCGGCGTCGGTGTCGGTGTCGGCGTCGGCGTCGGCGTCGGCGTCGGTGTCGGTGTCGGGCTGGGCGAAGGCGAGGGGCCGACCACCTTTCCCGTGCACGTGACACCGTTGAGCGTGAAGGACGTGGGCGCGGTGTTGACGCCCGTCCACGATCCGTTGAACCCCAGGGAGACGGTCGCGTTCGTGGCGATGGCCGCGTTCCAGTTCGTGTTCGCCGCGGTGACCTGCGCGCCGGAGGAGGTGACCGTGCTGTTCCACGCCTGGGTGACCCGCTGGCCCGAGGGGAAGGTCCAGGCGAGCCTCCAGCCGTTGATCGGGTCACCGAGGTTGGTGACGTTGAGGTTGGCGGTGAACCCGCCCGGCCACTGCGTGGAGACGGTGTAGACGACACCGCAGCCGGCCACCGCCCGCGCGTTCACGGCCGTCATCGTTCCCACTGTCAGCAACGCGATGACGATGCCCGCGATCGCGCCGATCCGTTGGCGGACCTTACGTAAGCTGTGCATTTCTCACTCCCTTGGGCGCGTCGCCCTTTCGACCGCGCCGATCGGCTGCCCTTGGAAAACGACGTTGGACGAACGTGGTGATGAGGGAATGTGCGTGGCAGGTGCCGACGCGGCGCTCAGGCCCGATCCCGAACAACGGGCCAGGTCGACAGAAACTTTCTATCGACTGACGCGAAACATAATGTAGTGACGAAGAGAATCACCGCCAACCACGCAGGACGGCTCAGCCTGAGATTCCCGGGATCGAGCAGGCCGCCCAGCCTTTTCGGGCAGGTCAGCGAAGGGAGCGGGAAAAAGCAGAGAAACTTTCCAGCTTCTCATCCTGAATCTTTCAGGGAAAAGGGTTCGGTGTGACCACGACCGCGGGAGTGCGGTCCGCGGAAAATCGATCACGCACCGATCCGATAGGGAGGACCAGCGGCTCCCCGAACGGTCATGGTCGCGGCGAGGCCGCGTCCAGGAGAGCGCGTCCAGCCTCGGTGAGCTCGTGCGTGGCCGTACGACCGGCCCGGCTGCTGTCGATCAACCCGGCGTCTCGCAGGATCGCCAGGTGTTCGCTGGCCGTCGGGACGGTGACGCTCACCAGCCTGGCCACCACGGTCGTCTGCAGCGGAGTGGTGAGCGCGGCCAGGATCCTCGATCGAGTCGTTCCCAGAAGACGGTCAAGGGATCTCGGGGTGGGAGGTGCCGCCCAGAGGTACCGCCCGGATGCCGGGTAATAGATCGCCGGAGTCCAGTGGTCCGAGGTGGTGCACTGCATCCGGTCGGTGATGAACAGTGACGGAACGAGAATGAGTCCCTCGGGGCAGTCGACTTCGATGTCGACGGTCTTCTCGACGGTGACGGTGTCGCCTTCGCACGCGGCGGAGGGGTGCAGGCGCGGAAGGGTCGCGCGCAGCCCCTCGCGGTTGACCTGGATGGCCCGATCCAGCATCTCGGCACGCAGCGCCTGCCGCATGGACGGCCATTCCGGTTCCACGACCGCCCTCCAGAGGCGGCGCAGCGCATCGGCGGCCTCGGACCTGGCCCGGTCGGGGTCATCGAGCAGCCGGCGGCCCACTTCTGCCCCGCGCCCCCTCATGGCGTCGACCAGCTCGGCGTACGCCTGGTCCGCCGGCGCGGCGAGGAGGGCGTCCATGCCTTCCTCGAACGTCGGCTCACTGGACATCGGTGACGGGTCGAGAAAGTCGGGTCGATACGCGCCCTCGGCCATGAAGACCGTGAGCGCCCTCAGGTCCAGGTCCGAGAGACGGTGGTGGCGACGGCGAAGCCACGGGTGGAACATCGGGTGACGCTGCGGTTCGTTCAGGAGCTGGGCAAGACTGACCACTTCGTGGATCGGCGACATCGCCCACCGCACGCTCGCAGCACCGGCGCCCAATCGGTAGCGGATCACTCCCCTATTGTTAGGCCACCGCCGAAGTGAGCGCGAGCGGAGTGGCGAAGCCCCGAGACTCGGGTCATGACCGACACCATCGCCACCGTGCTCGCCGGACTGGTCGGCGCGAGCGTCATCTTCATGGGCGTCCACGCCTTCCGGGCGCCGCAGGCCGCGGCCGGTTTCGGCATCCCCGACACGCCGACCGAGGACCGCGGCTTCCAGGCCTGGCTGTCCGTCAAGGCCGTGCGCGACATAGCCTCGGGGCTCTTCATCCTCATCCTGCTGGCCGGCGGAACGACCCACCTGCTGGGCTGGTTCATGCTGGCCGCCGGCGCCATACCCGTCGGTGACGCGGTGATCGTGCTGCGCAGCAACGGGCCCAAGGCGACCGCCTACGGCATCCACGGCGCCACCGCCGTGGTGATTCTGGCGATCGGCGCGCTCCTGCTCATCGCGTGACCACACGGTCAGGCGGCCAGAGCGCTTCGACTTTCTGAGAACTGAAAAAGGGAGACGACGATGACGATCAACGATCTGCGCGGTGTCCTCAAGGGGCGCGTGCTCCTGCCCGATGACGACGGCTTCGAGCAGGCGGCCACCGCGTGGAATCTGACCGTCAGGCAGCCGGTGGCGGCCGTGGCGGAGGCCGCGGATGCCGATGACGTGGCGGCGCTCGTGCGTTACGCGCGGCGGGCGGGTATGACGGTGACCGCGCAGCCGAGCGGGCATGGCGCCTCCGGTGACGTGGAAGGCCTGATCCTGCTGCGTACCGGCCTGCTGAACGAGGTGGAGGTACGCGCGCGGGAGCGCGTGGCCCGGGTGGGCGCGGGCGTGAGGTGGGGGCAGGTGCTGGCGGCGGCCGGTCCGCTGGGTCTGACCGGCCTGGCCGGCAGCGCGCCGGGGGTCGGCGTGACCGGCTACACCCTGGGCGGCGGGGTCGGCTGGTTCAGCCGCATGTACGGCTTCGCCTCCGACAGCGTGCGGGCTGTCGACATCGTGGACGCCGACGGCGAGCCGGGCCGGGTGACCGCCGAGTCCGATCCCGAGCTGTTCTGGGCGCTGCGCGGCGGTGGCGGGGACTTCGCGGTGGTGACCGCCCTCGAACTCGAGCTGTATCCCGTGCCGGTCCTGTACGGCGGGCGCGTGATCTGGCCGGAGCACCGGACCGGGGAGGTGTACGACGCGTTCCTGGAGATCACCGCTGAGGCGCCGCGTGCACTCAGTGTCTGGATCAACCGGCTCCAGCCACCCGGCGCGTCGCCGATGGTGACGCTGGATCTGGCCTACCTGGGCGAGGCGGCTCAGGGGGAGGACCTGCTGGCGCGCCTCGACAAGATCGAGGGCGCGATCTCCGACAGCCGCGGCGTCGTCCCGCTCGCCGACCTGGGTGACATCACCGCCGAGCCCACCGATCCGGTCCCGTCCATCGCTCGTGCGGAGCTGCTCACCGGCCTGGACGCGGACGCGGTGGAGCTCCTGCTGGCCAAGCCGGTGGAACCGCTCATCAACGTGCAGATCAGGCACCTGGGCGGGGCGCTCGCCGAGCCGGGCGGCGGGGCCGGTGCGAGCGGCGCGGTGGCTGAGCCGTACCTGCTCGGCCTGCTGGGTCTCGGCCTGCCGCACGTGGCCGATGCGACGCGCGCCAGGCAGGCCGAGGTCGTGGCCGACCTGAAGGCCTGCGTCAGCGGCCGCAAGCCGTACACCGTGCTGTCCCCCGGTGACACGGCGGCGAAGTCCTTCTCCGGCAGCGCGCTCGCGCGGCTGCGGGAGATCAAGCGGGCCCGTGACCCGCACAACGTGTTCCGCGCGAACTACCCGGTGCTCGGATAGATCGGTTCCCGGCGGGTCACGGCCCCCCGCCCGCCGGGGCGGCGGGGCGGCACCGAACCCGCGTGACAGATGTCGCCGCGAAATCACGCATCTCCTCCGCATCCAGCGCGCGGGCCTCAGCGGCGAAGCGCGCGGCCTTGGCCGCCGGGACGCCCGCCGGCCAGGAGCCGGTGGCGCCGCCATCGACGTTCCTCGTCGGATCTCTCCGTGCCGACAGAGGACATGTCGTTTCCGGCTGACAGGCTATTGTGGCGCCGTGAACGGCCCTCGGGCGTGGTCGACCGGGAGATCATCGATGAAAAGGGGCCCAGGTGTCACCTGACGAGCCGGGCGGACCGGCCACCGACGCGACACGACAGAAGGGCGACCCGTCCCGTCCCGTGACGATCTCCTACATCGCCGAGACCGCCGGAGTGTCGGTACCGACCGTTTCCAAGGTCATCAACGGCCGCTCCGGCGTCGCCGCCGACACCCGCGCCCGCGTCGAGGCGCTGGTCACGGAGTACGGCTACCGCAGGAGCAATCGCAAGAACGTACTGGAACTCGTCTTCGGCCAGCTCGAGGACATGTGGGGAATGGAGATCATCCGCGGTGTGGAGCGGGTGGCCCGCGAGCAGCGTGTGGGCGTGACGCTGACCGAGTTCGGCCCGCACCACGATCCGCTGAACCATTCGATCGACGACACGCTCGCGCGCCGGCCGGCCTGCGTGGTGACGGTCGCGCAGTTGTCACAGGAGCAGCGCGACCAGCTGAGCGCCAAGAACATCCCGTTCGTGGTCTTCGACCCCACCGGCGAGCTGCCGGACGGCGTCCCGTTCGTGGGCGCCACCAACTGGGCCGGCGGCCGTTCGGCCACCCGTCACCTGATCGAGCTGGGACACCGCCGCGTCGCGATGATCGCCGGCCCGGACAAGGTCCTGTGCTGCCGTGCCAGGCTCGACGGCTACCGCTCCGCGCTGGAGGCCGCGGACCTGCCGGTCGACCCGGCCCTGATCCTCCGCGCCGGCCTCACCCTGGAGGACGGACGCGTGGCCGCGCTCGGCCTGCTCAGCGCCGCCGACCGGCCGACGGCGATCTTCGCGTGCAACGACCTGCAGGCGCTCGGGGTGTACCAGGCCGCCCGCGAACTCGGCCTGCGCGTCCCCGCCGACCTGAGCGTGGTCGGCTTCGACGACCTGCCCGTCACCGCCCTCGTCGACCCCCCGCTCACCACCGTCCACCAACCGCTCACCGAGATGGCCGCCGCCGCCACCGAGCTGGCCCTGGCCCTGGGACGCGGCGAGGAGCCGACGCAGGTCGGTCTCGAACTCGCCACCACCCTCACGATCCGGGAGAGCACGGCGAGACCGGTCGACGACCGGCCGACCGGGACGTGACCGCGTCGTCGTACGCGGAATGACAGGGTCCGGCGCCGGCGCCCGCACTGTCCCCGCCATGACTCCACCGCGCCGTACCACCGCATGGACCCGCCGGCCTCCGCTCCGGTGACCGGCACCCGGAGACGGCCGGACCACGCCGCCGGACAGGCTGCCCTCGAGGTCGTGGTGCAGGACCAGCCGGGAAACCACCCTGCACCCCGCCTGGGCAGGGATTTGATCATGCGACTTCCAGTCGGGTTCAGGGGCATCGAATCGATTCTCCTGGAGGAGTCGCGATCTGACCAGGAAGAACGGCTTTCCGGGCGAGGAGATCCTGGGCGACCCATTGACGTGAATACGACATCGCCTTAGGTTCAGTCGAACCGATTCGAACAATCGGTTCGACATCGAGCGGAAACAGGCGTGTGACGCCGGTCAACGGAGGCCGGAACCGTGCGAGCAACGAACTTCACCGTACCCACATCACCTGCCCCCGAAAGGACGGCCGGATCCATGTCGGCACCGAGATCAGCAGGATTGAGCAGACACACGCTCGGCGCGGGCCTGGCTCTCCTGGCCGCCAGTTGCCTGGCCGGCTGTTCGACCCCCTCCTCCACCGAGGGCACGGCGGGCACCGCGGCGGCCTCCAGCCAGGCGGCGGGCGGCGGAACGTACACCGTCTGGGACCCCTATCCGCAGTACGACAAGACCTCCGACTGGGTGAAGCTGCTGGACACCTGCGGCACCCAGGCCGGCGTGACGATCGAACGCACGGGCTACGACACCACCGACCTGACCAACAAGGCGCTGCTCGCCGCGCAGCAGGGCAACGCCCCCGACGTGCTCATCGTCGACAACCCGGTGGTGTCGACGCTCGCCGAGGCCGGCGTGCTGACCACGACCGCGGAGAACAAGCTCGACATCTCGGCGATCTCGCCCAACCTCCTCGCGGCCGGGCAGAGCGGCGGCAACACCTACGGCGTCCCGATCGGGGCCAACACCCTGGCGCTCTACTACAACAAGGCGGTGCTCGACAAGGCGGAGGTGGACATCGCCTCGGTCAAGGACTGGGCGTCGCTGACCGCGGCCCTGGAGAAGGTCAAGGCGGCGGGCAAGAAGGGCATCACGTTCTCCGCCATCGGCACCGAAGAGGGCAGCTTCCAGTTCCTGCCCTGGTTCTGGGGTTCGGGCGCGCAGCTCACCAAGCTCGACTCCCCCCAGGGCGTGTCGGCGGTGGCGCTGTGGACCGGCTGGCTGAAGAAGGGGCTCGCCCCGAACTCGGTCATCAACAACACCCAGACCACCAGCTGGCAGGAGTTCGCCACCGGCGAGTACGCCTTCGCCGAGAACGGCACCTGGCAACTGGCCAACGCCAAGGAGACCGGCTTCAAGTACGGCATCATCCCGGTGCCGGCCAAGGACGGCGGAACCGCCGCGGCGCCCACCGGCGGCGAGTTCGTCAGCGTCCCCGTCCAGCAGGACACGGCGCGCTACGCCACCTCCCAGAAGCTGGTGACATGCCTGACCAGCACCGACAACTCCTTCGCCACGGCGACGGCGCTGTCGTACATCGCGCCCACCGACCAGGTACAGGCACGGCAGAGCACCGAGAATCCCGAGCTCGCGGTGTGGGTGGAGGCGGTCAAGGCGGCCAAGGGCCGTACCGGCGACGACCTCGGCACCAAGTACCCGAAGATCTCCGAACCGATGTGGGGCGCGGTACAGGCGGCGCTGAGCGGGGCCAAGAACCCCGAGCAGGCGATGACCGACGCGCAGACCGCGGCGGCGAGCGCGATCCAGTAGGCCCGGACCATGAGCCGAATCGCCCAGGCACCCACCCGGCGCCCGGCCCCTGCCGACGGTGGCCCCGTCCCGAACGGATCGGGCCACCGGAAAGCGGCCCGACGGAGGTCGGATCGGTGGGCGGCGTGGGGCTTCCTGATGCCGATCATCGTCTATCTACTGGTGTTCTACGCCTACCCGCTGTTCCGCAACGTGGAGCTGAGCCTGCGCGACTACACGGTGCGCTCGTTCGTCCAGGGTGACGCGCCCTTCACCGGGTTCGCCAACTACGTCGAAGTGCTCAGGGACGCCACCTTCGGGCCCGCGCTGTGGCAGACCGTGGTGTTCACGGTGGTGTCACTGGCCTTCCAGTTCACCGTCGGACTCGCCCTGGCCCTGTTCTTCGTCAGGAACTTCCCGCTGTCGGCGACGTTGCGCGCCCTGTTCCTGGTGCCGTGGCTGCTCCCGTTGATCGTGTCGTCCTCGACCTGGGCCTGGATGCTCAACAGCGACTCCGGTGTGGTCAACGCGGTGCTCGGCGCGTTCGGAGTCGGTCCGGTCAACTGGCTGACCTCGCCGGACTGGTCGCTGTGGTCGGTGATCGCCGCCAACATCTGGATCGGCGTCCCGTTCAACCTGGTGATCCTCTACTCCGGTCTCCAGTCGATCAGCCCGTCCGTCCACGAGGCCGCCGCCCTGGACGGCGCGTCGGGCTGGCAGCGGTTCTGGAGCGTGACCTTCCCCCTGCTGCGCCCCGTCTCGGCGATCACGCTGCTGCTCGGGCTGGTCTACACGCTGAAGGTGTTCGACATCATCTGGATCATGACCAAGGGCGGGCCGAGCGGCTCATCCACGACCCTGTCCACCTGGTCCTACCGGCTGGGTTTCGGGAATCTGGTGCCGTCCTTCGGCCCGGGAGCCGCGGTCGGGAACATCCTGATCGCGATAGCGCTGGTCTTCGGGCTTCTCTACATCCGCCTCCAGCGAAGGCAGGACCTCTCATGAGCACCCCGCGCCGCTGGTGGAAGACCGTGATCGGGCTCGCGCTGACCGGCGTGATGCTGTTCCCGGTCTACTGGATGATCAACGTGTCGTTCACCCGGGACCGCGACATGCGCAGGAGCCCGCCGTCGTGGTTCCCCGTACACGGAACCCTGGACGGCTACCGCGCGGTCCTCGACCAGCAGCTTCCCTACCTGGGCATCAGCCTGGTGGTCGGGCTGGGGACGGTGCTGCTGACCCTGGCGATCGCGGCCCCGGCGGCGTACTCGCTGGCCAAGCTGCGCCCGCGCGGCGGCAGGGCCCTGAGCTTCGTGCTGCTGATCGCGCAGATGATTCCCGGCATCATCATGGCGATGGGCTTCTACGCCATGTTCCTCAACCTCGGCGTGCTCAACACGCTCCCCGGGCTGATCGTGGCCGACTCCACCCTCGCGGTCCCCTTCGCGGTACTCATCCTCACCACGTTCATGTCGGGCATCCCGCACGAACTCCTCCAGGCCGCTCGGGTGGACGGCGCCGGAGCCGTGCGGGCCTTCTGGTCGATCGTCCTGCCGGTCAGCCGCAACGCGATCATCACGGTGTCGCTGTTCGCGTTCCTGTGGGCGTGGTCGGACTTCATCTTCGCCAGCACGCTGGACAGCGGAGGCGACCACCAGCCGATCACCCTGGGCATCTACCACTACATCGGCAACAACAACCAGCAGTGGAACGCGATCATGGCCACCGCCGTCGTCGCGTCGATACCCGCGGTCGTTCTCCTCGTCATCGCACAGCGCTACGTCACCGCCGGCGTGACCTCGGGCGCCGTCAAGGACTGACCGGGTCACCCTCCCACCGAAAGGATCGTCACTTCATGACCGCCGCCGCCACAGGCCCGGTGTTCTCCCTGCGGGAAATCCCGTTCAGCTTCCGCGGGTCCTGGTTCGGCTTCTCACCGGTCATCGGCGAGAACACCTACGCCCGGGACGTCCACCTGGTCTCCCACCAGACCGGCATGCACCCGATCCTGCGGCTGGTCCCCACCGCCGGCAGCGTCGTCACCGCCACCCCGCACCGGCTCACCTGGGACTGCGACCCCGGGCGGATCGACCTCGCCTACGAGAACACCGACACCGTGCGGGTGCGCGGACACGGAGCCGACCTGCGGCTGCTGGCCGCCGACCCGGTCCTGACGCCGTTCAGCGGTCCCTACTTCTTCCAGGACCCCCGGGACGGGTCCGCGGTCTTCACCGTCTACCAGACCGGGCGCCGCTACCGCGTCACGCTCCTGGCCGGGCGGATCACCGAACACCTGGGCGCGCAGGAGCTCGGCACCACCGAGCGGGGCGTCGTGGTCACCGGGGACGGGGACGCGTGGGAGATCGCCGTCGAGGAGTTCGAGACCGCCCGCGCCCCGTACACGAGCGAGCACGACTTCGAGCAGGTGGCCGGCGCGGCCCGGCGCGACTACGAGGAGTACCTCGACACCGTGGCGCCCTGGCGGGACGACCGGACACCCGCCGCCGAGCTCGCCGTCTACGTGCTGTGGTCGGCCACCGTACGCGCGGCGGGATTCGTCACCCGTCCGGCGGTGCTGATGTCCAAGCACTGGATGGACAAGGTGTGGAGCTGGGACCACTGCTTCAACGCGATCGCCCTCGCCGAGGGCCTGCCCTCCCTGGCCTGGGACCAGTTCCGGCTGCCCTTCGACCACCAGGAGGCCACCGGCGCGCTGCCCGACTCGATCACCCACTCCGAGATCCTGTACAACTTCGTCAAGCCGCCCATCCACGGCTGGGTCCTGCGGCATCTCCCGCCGGTGTCGGGAGAGGAACGAGCCGACGTCTACCGCCTGCTGGAACGGTGGACCACCTTCTGGCTCACCGCCCGGCGGGTGCCCGGACACGAACTGGCCCACTACCAGCACGGCAACGACAGCGGATGGGACAACGCGACCACGTTCGCGCCCGAACGCGTCGTCGAGACGGCCGACCTGGCGTCGTTCCTGATCCTCCAGATGCGCACGCTCGCCCGCCTGGCCGGCGAACTCTCCCTGCCCGGTGAGGCGGCCCGCTGGTCGCAGGCGGCCGACCGGATGGGCGAGGCGATGCTCGCCCGGCTGTGGCGCGACGACCGGTTCGCCACCCGGAGCGCGGGCTCGGAGGAGACCTGGGCCAGCAGCAGCCTGCTCGACCTCATGCCGATCGTGCTGGGCGAGGAACTGCCCCAGCACGTCCAGACGGCCCTGGCCGCCAGGATCAAGACCCACCTGACCGAATACGGGCTCGCCACCGAACTGCCGACCTCACCGCACTACCGGGACGACGGCTACTGGCGCGGCCCGATCTGGGCCCCTTCGACGGTCCTGATCGAGGACGGCCTCCGCCGAGCCGGCCAGACGGTCCTCGCCGACGAGATCAGCGCCCGGTTCCGCGCCCTGTGCGAGAAGTCGGGATTCGCGGAGAACTTCGACGCCCGCACCGGGACGGGGCTGCGCGATCGCGCCTACACCTGGACGGCCAGCGCGTATCTCATCCTGGCCGCCGCCCACATACGCCGGACGTCGTGAACCACGCGCGCCCACCCGGCGAGGACGCCCCTGGAGCCGGTCGCCGGGGGGGCGGACCGGCTCCAGGGTCACGTCACATCGCGGTCATCCCCGGGTCCATTTCTGGTTGGTGCCGCCGTGGCAGCTCCAGATGTGCACCTTGCTGCCGTTGGCGGTGCCGTAGCCGGACACGTCCAGGCACTTGCCGCTGCCGACCGCGGTGATGCTGTTGTCGGCGTTCAGGCGCCACTTCTGGTTGTTCTGCCCGTTGCAGTCCCAGATGATCACCGCGGAGCCGTCGGCGGTGCCCCCGCCGTTCACGTCCAGGCACTTGTTGCCGTACACCCGCAGCTCACCCGAGGCGGTCGAGGTCCACTGCTGGTTGGACCGCCCGTTGCAGTCCCAGATGTGCACCGCCGCGCCGTTGGACTGCGAGGCGCCGGAGACGTCCAGGCACCGGCCCGACGCCACGCCCCGCAACGCGCTCGTGTTGGCGGTCGGGGTCGGGGTCGGGGTCGGCGTCGGGGTGGGGGTCGGCGTCGGGTTCACGCCGCCCAGTTCCTTGATGCGGATGTTGCGGTACGCCACCACGTCGGGGGACCCGTGGTTCTGGATGCCGATGTAGCCCTGCTGGAGCGAGCGGACCGGGTCGGTGTTGGTGAAGTCGTTGATCTTCACGCCGTTCAGGAACACCTGCAGCCGCTCACCCTCCACCAGCAGCTCGTAGGTGTTCCACTGACCCGGCGGGTTCAGCGCCGCGTCGCGTGCGGCGATGTCCGCCGCCTTGAACCCGTAGATCGCCCCGGTCGTCTTGTCCGCGCTGTCGGTCGCGTCGATCTGCACCTCGTGCCCGGTGTTGAGCGCCGCGTTCGGGTCACCGGTGGCCGGGAACCCGACGATCACCCCGGAGTTGGAGTCGCCGTTCAGCCTCCAGTCGAGCTTGAGCGAGTAGGAGCCGAACTCCTTGGCGTTGTACCAGAGCATGCCCATGCCGCCCTGGGAGGTCAGCGTGGCGGAGTTGTTGGTGAACGACCCCGGTCCGGCCTGCGTCCAGCCCGTCGTCGACCCGTTGTACAACGCCGTGTAGCCGGTCTCCGGGCGGCAGTCGGCGTTGGTCGCCTTGGCCGCGTACCGGATCCCGCCCAGCAGCAGCGTGCGGAAGTTCGAGTCCGCGTACGACGCCTGGGTGTGCCCCAGGCCGGTGTAGAACGAGCGGCCGGAGGCCTGGGGACGGCACCAGGTGATCGGGTGGTCGCCCATGCCGCCGCCGCTGTAGGTGCTCTCGTCCAGGTTCTGCAGGACCTTCACGTTCGGGCGGGGGTTGCTCCGGAAGCTGTACCACTCGTCGGTCCGCGTCCAGGTCGTCCCCAGGTGAGCGGTCGCGGCGTGCGCCCGGTCCTCGTTGCGTACGGTGGCCTGCTGGATCGCCGGGTGGCTGTTGAACCAGGCGCCCACCAGCTGCCCGTAGTACGGCCAGTTGTACTCGGTGTCGGCGGCCGAGTGCACCCCCACGTAACCGCCCCCGCCGTCCACGTACGACTGGAAGGCGGACTGCTGGCTGTCGTTCAGCACGTCACCGGTGGTGTTGAGGAACACCACCGCCTTGTATCGGGCGAGGTTGGAGGTGTTGAAGACGCCGGCGTCCTCGGTGGCGGTGACGGCGAAGTCGTTGGCGGCCCCCAGGTCGCGGATGGCCTGGATCCCGGCGGGGATCGCGTCGTGCCGGAACCCGGCCGTCTTGGAGAAGACCAGCACCTCGAAGGCGGCGGCCTGGGCGGGAAGCGCGGGAATCAGGGTCGTGGCGGCGGCGGCGGTGAAGGCCACCGCGGCCACCGACAGGCGTCGCAGCACGGAGGTCCTCCGGCCGCCACCCCCGGTGCGCCCGAGCGCGGCGGGGGTCAGATGTCGAAACATGGATGTCCTTCCGTCGTGGCGCCCGGCGTGACCCGGCGATGAGCCGGGCCGCGCCGGGCGCCACATCGATGACGTGCTCGTGGTGTGGTCGAGGTCGCGTGGTGTGGCGGACCGCTAGACGCGGGTCCACTTCTGGTTGTTGGCACCCAGGCAGGTCCAGATGTGCACCCTGGTGCCGTTGGCGGTGCCGTTGCCGGACACGTCCAGGCACTTGCCGCTGCCGACCGCGGTGATGGTGCCGTCGGAGTTGAAGCGCCACTTCTGGTTGTTCTGGCCGTTGCAGTCCCAGATGATCACCGCGGTGCCGTCTGCGGTCCCGGCCGCGTTCACGTCCAGGCACTTGTTGCCGTACACCCGCAGCTCACCCGAGCTGTTGGAGGTCCACCGCTGGTTGGCTCCCCCGTTGCAGTCCCAGATGTTCACCACGGCGCCGTTGGCCTGCGAGGCGCCGGAGACGTCCAGGCACCGGCCCGACGCCACGCCCCGCAACGCGCTCGTGTCACCGGAAGGCGTCGGGGTCGGCGTCGGCGACGGTGTCGGCGACGTACCGGTGCCGAAGGTGAAGGCGTCCAGGTCGAACAGGTAGCCCTGGCCGGTCGCGCCGCGGAAGACGAGGTACAGCGTCGTGGCACCGGACGGCGCGCCGCTGAGGTTCGCCGAGACGTCGGCGAAGGTCTCCCAGCTACCGGTGCTCCCGACGTTGACCGTGCTCAGCAGCGTGCCGGTGGCCGAGCCCGCGCGGACCTCGATCCGGCCGCCCACGCCCGCCGAGGACACCCGCGCGGTGAACCTGTTGGCGCCGCTCAGGTTGTACGGCGTGAAGGAGATCCAGTCGCCGTCGTCGACGAAGCCCACGGTCTTGCCGCCCTCGGCGCTGGCGTGGTCGGCCGTCTGCACGCCCTGCTGGGCGCCGAAGTGCTCGCCCTGCCGGTGCCGTGGCTGCAGCGTCCGGCTGCTGGTGGCGGTCAGGCCACCCCCGTCGGTGTAGGAGGCCACGAAGACGCCGTAGATGTTCGCCGCGGTGTCGTGCTCACCGTCGACCGGCACCGCGACGGAGCCGCTGCAGCCGGTCCTGGAGGTGATCTCGTGGGCATGACTGTCATGGCCGAGCGAGTAGGTCACCGTCACCTTCGAACAGTCGATCGTTCCGTCCTCCGGGTCGCTCACGGTGACCTGGAACGGCACCGTGTCACCGAAGGAGAACAGCTGGCCGTCGCCGGGGGTCGTGAGCGTCACGGTCGGGGCCGTGTTGCCGACGGACACGGCGACGCTCGCGCCTCCGGTCAGCCCCTGCGGGTCGCGGACGGTGAGCGTGGCGGTGTACGAGCCGTTGGCCGTGTAGGTCTTGCTCGGGTTGGCGGCGGTGGAGGTGGTGCCGTCGCCGAAGTTCCACGAGTACGTCAGCGCGCCGCCCTCGGGGTCGGAACTGCCCGCCGAGGAGAAGTTCACCGTCAGCGGAGCCGGTCCCGAGGTCTTGTTGGCCGAGGCCTTGGCGATCGGGTTGCGGTTGGCGGCCTGGCCGATGTACTCGATCCGGTAGAGCGCCTGGTTGTTGCTTCCGGTGCCGTAGTCCAGCACGTACAACGCCCCGTCGGGGCCGAAGGCCATGTCCATCACCTGCGTCCCCGACCAGGGGAACGCGGAGATCTCCCCGTAGCCGCCGTCGGACCTCACCTCGATGGCCTTGATCCAGCGGCGGCCGTACTCGCCGGCGAAGAACCGTCCGTCGAGCACCTGGGGGAACTTGACGCTGGAGTTCAGGTTCGGGTCGTACCGGTAGACCGGGCCGCCCATCGGCGACTCCGAGCCGCTGCCGAACTCCGGCGGCGAGCCGGAGTCACCGGCGTACTTGATCCACGCCGGCTTGGCCGGGGGCAGCGTGGTCAGGCCGGTGTTGCGGAAGGAGTTGTTGGTCGGGCCTCCCGCGCAGTTGTACTTCGGGCCTGTGCTGTTGGAGGCGAAGTTCCACTCGTTGTAGGTCTCGGTGGTGGTGTTGGAACCCGTGCAGTACGGCCAGCCGTAGTTGCCGGCGGCGGTGATGCGGTTGAACTCCACCTGCCCGCTCGGCCCACGGTTGGAGTTGGTCGACCCCGAGTCCGGCCCGTAGTCGCCCAGGTAGACGACGCCGGTCGCCTTGTCGACGCTCATCCGGAACGGGTTGCGGAGACCCATCGCGTAGATCTCCGGCCGCGTCCTCGCCGTCCCCGGCGCGAACAGGTTGCCGCTGGGGATCGTGTAGGTGCCGTCCGCCTGCGGCTTGATCCGCAGGAGCTTGCCGCGCAGGTCGTTGGTGTTGCCGGCCGAGCGCTGGGCGTCGTACTGGGGATTGCGGTTGGTCCGCTCGTCCAGCGGGGAGTAGCCGGCCGACTCGAAGGGGTTGGTGTCGTCGCCGGTGGTCAGGTACAGGTTGCCCTGCGCGTCGAAGTCGAGGTCACCGCCCGCGTGACAGCACTGGCCGCGGTCGTTGGCGACCCGCAGGACCACCTTCTCGCTGGCCGTGTCGAGCGTCTCATCCGATTTGAGGGTGAACCGAGACAGGTAGAACTCGCCCTTCCACTGGTCGAACTGCGCCTGGGTGCCGGTGGCCGGGGCGTCGCCGGTCGGCGTGCTCAGCCGGGGCGAGTAGTACAGCCAGACGTGCCGGTTCGTGGCGAAGTTCGGGTCGACCGCCACCCCCTGGAGGCCCTCCTCGTCGTGGGCGTAGACGTTGAGCCTGGCGGCCACCTTCGTGTTGCCGTTGACGTCGGTCACGCGCAACGTGCCGTCGCGTGCCGTGTGGAGGACCGATCGGTTCGGCAGCACGGCCAGGGACATCGCCTCACCCAGTTCGCCGCCGCCCGACGCGAGCGGCACCTGCTGGTAGTCGGACGCCGGGATGTTCAGCGCGAGCGCCTGGGATTGCGCGCCCGCCCCGCCGGCGCCGGCTGACGACGCGTGCAGGGCGGGGGTGGCCGCGAGGGTGGAGGTGACCGGGGCGACGATGGTGAACGCCGCGGCCAGCGCCGCGGAGACGATACCGGTCAGGACCGGTCTGCGCCCCTTGGCGGGCGAAGGTGGTTGCACAGTGGTTCCTTCGGGGGTGGGGGGTGGGTCAGGTCACGTCCTCCTCAGGTGGGTGAAACCCTCCCGAGGAGAAGACCGTCGTCGAACGGGGAGGTGTACGACGACGGCTGCGCGGATCCGGCTACGAGGGCGGCCGGATCATGCCGCTCCGCGGCATGACGACCGTGACGGGTGGGCCGGTGGAGGCGGTCTCCTGGTCATCACGACGCCGACGGGAACGGCCACGCCGGATTGGGGCCGACCTCGTCCGCGGAACTCGTCCGCGGAGCTCGTTCGATCGGGCACGTGCTTCTCCCGGGATGGCGTGCCTCGCCGGTGACACCACGAAAGAGGGCGTGGTGCGGCAAGGCGGTGGATGTCGACATGGCCGACCACGACACGGAGGGCCGCGAAGCGCCTCCACGTCCCGCTCATGTGATCCGGCCAGGGAGGTACCGGAAGGAGCACCCGGAACCTCACTACCAATTACGTTCCGACCACTTATGCCCGTCAAGGTCTTAAGCCTACTTATTTCACAATATGCACATCGAGATTCTGGCCGCGGTGAGCCGCTTTTCGCGTTCACCTGCGACGATGTCCGCCATGCTGCCGTCCGCACCTAAACCTCCCGTATGAAACGTTCATATGTGTCGTACTGATCCGAAACCGCCTGATCCGCCGTGAAGGCGACCTCGACGACCACCGCGGCGAGATCCGGCGGCGGCAAGGCCTACTCCCCCTGCGCCGGTCCCCGGCGCAGGCGCTGGATCTCCGCCTTTGCGCCGACGTCGACGACCGGCCCGGGGCGGGCCGCGCGGAGCTCCTCTCCTGCTTCCGTGGGCGACGAGCGCACCGTCGCCGTGCTGGCTCTGAGAATGAGACGGGGAGGCACGACGTGCCGCTCGCGCACGTACGGCTCCCCCATCTCGATCTGCCGCACGAGCATGTCGATGCTGCGCCTGCCCACGGCCCCGAAGTCCTGTCTGACGGTCGTGAGAGGAGGGGAGAAGAACTCCGACTCCGGGATGTCGTCGAATCCCACGATGTTGATCTGGCCGGGGACTCTCACTCCTCGCTCCATGAGGGCCCGCAGCACGCCCAGAGCCATCTGGTCGTTGGCCACGAACACGGCGGTGACCTCGCCGATCATCGCGGCCAGCCGCTGCCCGGCGCGGTAGCCGGAGCGTGGGCTCCAGTCGCCGGACAGGAGGTCGGGGACCGGACGGCCGGCGGCGGTCAGCGCCTCGCGCCAGCCGTGCGCGCGGCCTTCCGCCTCCAGCCAGTTGGCCGGACCGCTGACGTGCCAGACCGTCTCGTGCCGCAGGTCCAGCAGGTGCCGGGTCGCCAGGATGGCACCCTCGACCTGGTCGACGCTGACCGCCGACACACCGTCCGTCCGTCCGCCCTCGACGGCCACGGCCGGCATGCCGGCCGGCATGTCCTCCAGCGCCTCGGCCGCCGAACGCTGTGGGGCGACCACGACGATGCCGTCCACGCCCTGTTCGGTCAGATAGCCGATGGCGTCGAGCACCCTTGCCCTGTCGATGGTCCGAAGACTCACGATGCTGATGAAGTAGCCCGCGTTCCTGGCGGCCTGCTCGATGCCGTAGACCGTGCTCGCGGGACCGTACAGCGTCGTGTCGAAGCTGACGACGCCCAGCCGGCGGGAGTTCCTGGTGACCAGTGCCCGTGCGACGAGATTGCGCCGGTAGCCCAGCAGGTCGATCGCGCGCAGGACCTGGGCCCGAGTCTCCTCGCTGACGTTGGGATGGTCGTTGAGCACACGCGAGACCGTCTGGTGCGACACGCCCGCCATCTTCGCCACGTCCGCCATGATGGGCGGACGACGCCTCGGGCCAGGTCCCACCCGGCGCTCCTCTCATGCGATCCAGGAAGACTGTGAGCGCTAACATCTTTGTGCCGAGAACTTCACGCGTCACCGTGCGGGCCGGACACGAACGCCGATGAGTACGGCGTGCCGACTTCACCCCCGCCGGGGCGGCCTCCCGGGGGCCGGCTCCCGCCATGCCCGCGCCTGAGACCGCCGCGCTCCTCACCCGCGTCAGACGCGGGTCCAGCGCTGGTTGGGGGCGCCGTTGCAGGACCAGATCTGGAGTTTGACGCCGTTGGCGGTGGAGTAGTTGGGCACGTCCAGGCACTTGTTCGCACCGATGGCGGTGATGCTTCCGTCGCCGTTGAGGCGCCACCTCTGGTTGCTCTGGCCGTTGCAGTCCCAGATGTGCACCTGCGCGCCGTCGGCGGTGCTCATGTTGGCCACGTCCAGGCACTTGTTGCCGTACACCCGGAGCTCACCCGCGCCGGTCGGCGTCCACCGCTGGTTGACCTGCCCGTTGCAGTCCCAGATCTGCACCTGCGCGCCGTTGGCCTGCGAGACGTTGGCGACGTCCAGGCATCTGCCCGAGCCCACGCCGCGGATCCCGCTCGCGGGCGAGGGCGTCGGCGTCGGCGTCGGGCTGGGGCCGCCGGGCTGGCCGATGGTGCCGGGGACCGACTGGAGTGCCGCGTACCAGGCGGCGGCCATCTTGTCGTAACCGCCGGCGGTGGGATGGATGCCGTCGATCAGGTCGGACGTGGTCAGCTTGCTGTGCATGTCGACCAGGTGGACGCGCTTGCCGCTGTTGACCTTGTTCTGCACGATGCCGGGGATGGCCGCGTTGAAGGTGCGGGCGGCGGCCTCCTGCCCGGAGTTGGACAGCGGGATGATGGTGGCGACGAACACGTCCGCGTCCGGCACCGTCGTCGTGATGCGGTCGATCAGGGTCGACAGCCGTTGGGGCGCGCCGGCCACGTTGTAGTTCTGCAGGATGTCGTTGGTGCCGATGTGCAGCAGCACCGTGCGCGGATTGTAGGTGCGCGCCCAGTTGGTGATGTTCGCGTCGATCTGGTCGATACGCCAGCCGGGGTGTCCCTGGTGGTCGTGGTCACCCAGGCCGGCCGGCCCGTTGAACTGCGACCCGACGAAATCCACCGTGTACCGGCCGGAGACCAGCCGCTGCCACAGGCCGATGCGGTATCCACCCGGCACCTGCGTTCCCTCGGTGATCGAGTCGCCCAGCGGCATGACCCGCACCCCGCCGTTGGACTCCGCGCCGGCGACACTCGTTCGCGTCACCGCGCCCAGGGCAACCACGGTCACGGCCAGAAGCGCCGCGCTGAACCACCGTCTCCACCCACGCATGCTCAACCTCTTTCCGGCAGCTGAGGGCAGTCGCTGCCGACAGCTCGTGTAGCGCTGACAGTCTGTATTCGGATCGCTCGCCAACGGATGTCAGGTGGTGGCGGGCCTGGCGGTCGGGCATGGCGGCTCGGGCGCATCGCAGGTGTCCCCGGTCACCCGAGGGCTGCGAGACCCGATGCATCAGGCTGATCTGAGCTCCCGCCGTGCGGGAAGGCCTCCTGTCAAGAGATCGGCGATCGCGAGGGAGGGAACCCTCGGATGTGGTGTCTGTCTGGGCATTCACGATCGCCGAGCATGCCTTTTGAGGGGAACACGTGCCTGTTGAGGGGAACAAAAAGATGTGAGCGCTAACATTTCGCCTGCCGGTGGTGGCTCCTTCTCCGTCGAACGGTTGTGGTGGTGGAGCGGAGCAAACACTAGGTAGGGAGAAGCTGTCAAGAGTACGAAACATGGCGTGCCGGAAGAAGCGAGAGGCAGGCACGGCTCATCTGGTGCTTCACGGGTCACCGCATCGCACCGGACAGGTCGATGTGATGAAAATTTCACAGGAGACGCATCGGCCCAGCCGGCGGAACCGCGGCTTTTCAGGAGTCAGGAGACGTTGGCGCAGGTGTAGGACATAGGGAGCAAGCAGTGCGGACCGAACCTTTCTAGATGTGCTTGACACATTTTGTAATAGTTTCCACACTGAGTCCCCGAGACGGCCCCATGCCAAGTCGGTGGTGGGCGGCAGGGGCCGTCGGCCACGACGCCCCGGTGGTGTGCGTTCCCTTGTGACGGGACGCGGCGTCGATCCTGCGGATTTCCCCTCGTGATTATCCGCTTCCGCGTTTCTGTGATGCAGTTATGGAGGCTCAGGCATGGGCACAAACGCCATACCCCCGCCCGGCACCCGGCGACCCCTCGGCGGTCTTCGCCGGGCTCTGGTCGCCGGCGCCCTCGGCACCCTCGTGCT
>NZ_JBPXMC010000054.1:0-27414 GCF_051918885.1 Streptosporangium sp. OZ121 | reverse complement strand
ACGTTGCGGCGTGATGACGGTGGGGTGCGCCGGTTGTGGACGAGCGCGGCCGAGGTGTGGGTGCGCGGCGGGGAGGTGGACTGGGAGCGGGCGATCGCTCCGGCCGGGCCTCGCCGGGTGGATCTGCCCACCTACGCCTTCCAGCACCAGCACTACTGGCCGGGCAGCGTCCAGACCAGCGGCGACCTCGCGCAGCTCGGCCTCGGGACCACCGGGCACCCGCTGCTCGCCGCCGCCGTGTCGCTGGCCGACGCGGAGGGCGTCCTGCTCACCGGCAGGCTGTCGCTGAAGACACACCCGTGGCTGGCCGACCACGCGGTCAACGGTCAGGTGCTCCTGCCGGGAACCGCCTTCGTGGAGCTGGCCGTACGGGCGGGTGACGAGGTCGGCTGCGACCTGCTGGAGGAGCTGACGCTCCAGGCGCCGCTGGTCCTGCCCGCCACCGGCGGCGTCCACGTGCAGATCGCCGTCGGCGCGCCCGACCAGGACGGCAGGCGCCCGCTGACCATCCACTCCCGCGCCGACGAGGAACCGTGGACCAGGCACGCGAGCGGCTTCCTCGCCCAGGACACCGCCGCGGCCACCTTCGCCGAGCCGTCCTGGCCGCCGCCGGGCGCGACGGCCCTGCAGGCGGGCGACGTGTACGAGCTGATGGCCGGGATCGGCGTCGACTACGGCCCGGCCTTCCGCGGGCTGACCGCGGTGTGGCGCAGGGACCGGGAGATCTTCGCCGAGGTCGCGCTGCCGGAGGGCGCCGCGGCCGGCGAGTTCTGCCTGCACCCCGCCCTCCTCGACGCGGCGATCCAGCCGCTCGCCGTGGGCGGCTTCTTCGACACCGAGGCCTCCGGGGCCTCCGGCGGCCCGATGCTGCCGTTCGCCTGGACCAACGTGCGGCTCGCGGCCACCGGCGCCGCCGCCCTGCGCGTGCGGCTCTCGCCCGCCGGGACGAACGGCGTCCGCGTCGAGGTCGCCGACACCGCGGGCACGCCCGTCGCCTGCGTGGACTCGCTCGTCGTACGGGCACTGGCCGCCGGGGACCTCAAGGCGGGCACCGACCCGCTGCGCGACGCGCTCTTCGCCCTCGACTGGGTCGCGGCGCAGCCCGTGGCGGCCACCGAGCCCGGCGAGGCGCGCTACGTCATCGCCGGCGGCGACGGCTCGCGGCTCGGCACCGTCCTGGAGGCGGCCGGGGCCCAGGTCGGCGCGCCGGACCCGGAAGGGCCGCTGCCGAGGCTGGCGTTCCTGCCCTGTAGCCCGGTCACCGGCGCCGACCCGGCGGACGGGGCGCGGGCGGCGACCACCGAGGTCCTCGCGGTGGCACAGTCCTGGCTCGACCAGGACAGGTACGCCGACGTCCCCCTGGTCGTCGTCACCGAGGGAGTGGTGGCGGGCGACAACCTGCCCGGCGCCGCCGTGTGGGGGCTGATCCGCTCGGCGCAGTCGGAGAACCCCGGCCGCTTCGTCCTGCTGGACGTCGACGGCACGGACGCGTCGTGGCGGGCCGTCCTGGCCGCCGCGACCTCGGGAGAGCCCCAGGCCGCCCTGGTCGAGGGTGAGATCCTCGTCCCGAGGCTCGCCCGCCACCCGGTCGCCGAGCCCGACGCCGTCGAGCCTGACGCCGAGACCGGGGGCGAGCCCGGAACCACCGGCTGGGAGGCCGGCGGAACCGTGCTGATCACCGGGGGCACCGGCACCCTGGGCGGCCTCGTCGCCCGCCACCTGGTGACCGGGCACGGCGTGCGGCGGCTGCTGCTGGCCAGCCGGCGCGGCCCCGACGCGGAGGGCGCGGCCCGGCTCGTGGCCGAGCTCGCCGAACTCGGCGCCGACGTGACCGTCGCCGCCTGCGACGCCGCCGACCGCGAGGCCCTCGCAGCCGTCCTGGCCACCGTCCCCGCGGAGCACCCGCTCACCGGGGTGGTCCACACGGCGGGCACGCTCGACGACGGCGTGCTGGCCACCCTGACGCCCGAGCGGATCGACGCCGTGCTGCGCCCCAAGGCCGACGCCGTGCTGAACCTGCACGAGCTCACCAAGGACCTGCCGATCTCGGCGTTCGTGCTGTTCTCCTCGGCCGCGGGCGTCTTCGGCGGCCCCGGCCAGGGCAACTACGCGGCGGCCAACGCGTTCGTCGACGCCCTCGCCGTACGGCGGCGCAGGCTCGGCCTGCCCGCCCTCTCCCTGGCCTGGGGCCTGTGGGAGCAGGACAGCGGGCTGACCGGCACCCTCAGCGACGTCGACCGGGCCAGGCTGGCCCGTACCGGAGTCGTCCCGCTGACCACCGAGGACGGCCTCGCCCTGCTCGACACGGCCTGCGCCGCCGACCGGGCGACGCTGGTCCCCATCCGGCTGGAGCTGCGCAACCTGCGGATGGCGGCGCAGTTCGGCGCGCTGCCCGCGATCCTGCGAGGGCTGGTCCCCGTCTCCAAGCGGAGGGTGGTCGGCTCCGACCCGGCCGCCGCGTCGCAGCTGCGCGAGCGCCTGGCCCGCCTGCCGGAGAGCGAGCACCACAAGATCGTGATGGATCTGGTGCTCGACCAGGTGGCGACCGTGCTCGGCTACCCCGACCCGGGCGCCGTGGAGCAGGACCGGCCCCTCAACGAGGCCGGCTTCGACTCGCTGACGGCGGTGGAGTTCCGTAACCGGATGAACGCGGCCACCGGGCTGCGGCTGCCCGCCACACTGATCTTCGACTATCCGACGCCCGTCGCCCTCGTCCAGTATCTGTGCGGCAGGCTCCTCGACGGTCCCAAGGCGGCCGTGTCCACTCACGGCGCGATCAGCGCGGAGGAGCCGATCGCCATCGTCGGCATGAGCTGCCGGCTGCCCGGCGGCGTCACCGGCCCGGACGACCTGTGGAACCTGGTGGCCGGGGAGGGCGACGCGATGTCGATGTTCCCCCCCGACCGCAACTGGAACCTGGACGAGCTCTACCACCCCGACCCGGAGCACCCCGGCACCACCTACGCGCGGGAGGCCGGGTTCGTCTACGACGCCACCGCGTTCGACCCGTCGTTCTTCAGCATCTCCCCGAGGGAGGCCGTCGCCATGGATCCCCAGCAGCGGCTGCTGCTGGAGGGCTCGTGGGAGGCGCTGGAGCACGCGGGCATCGACCCGGCCGCCGTGCGCGGCAGCAGTACGGGCGTGTTCGTCGGGCTGATGTACCACGACTACGGGGTGCACCTGCAGAACGTGCCGAGCGACCTGGACGGCTTCGTCGGCACCGGCGTCTCGGCCGGTGTCGCCTCCGGCCGGGTGTCGTACGCCTTCGGCTTCGAGGGCCCGTCGGTCACCCTGGACACGGCGTGCTCCTCCTCGCTGGTCGCGCTGCACATGGCGATGCAGGCGCTGCGCAGGGGCGAGTGCTCGCTCGCGCTCGCCGGCGGCGTCACCGTGCTCTCCACCCCCGCGGTCTTCGTCGACTTCAGCCGCCAGCGCGGCCTCGCCGCCGACGGCCGCTGCAAGTCCTTCGCCGACGCGGCGGACGGCACCGGCTGGGGCGAGGGCGTGGGCATGCTCCTGGTGGAGCGGCTCTCCGACGCCCGCCGCAACGGCCACAAGGTCCTCGCGGTGGTGCGCGGCAGCGCGATCAACCAGGACGGCGCCAGCTACGGGCTCACCGCCCCCAACGGCCCCTCCCAGCAGCGCCTGATCGAGCAGGCCCTGGCCGACGCCCGGCTGACCAACGCCGACGTCGACGCCGTCGAGGGACACGGCACCGGCACCACCCTCGGCGACCCGATCGAGGCGCAGGCCATCGTGGCCACCTACGGCCAGGACCGGCCGGAGGACCGGCCGCTGTGGCTCGGCTCGATCAAGTCGAACATCGGCCACACCCAGGCCGCCGCCGGTGTCGCGGGCATCATCAAGATGGTGATGGCGATGCGGCACGGCGTGTTGCCGAGGACCCTGCACGTGGACGAGCCGACCACGCACGTGGACTGGTCGGCGGGCGCGGTGCGCCTGCTCACCGAGGCCACGCCGTGGCCCGAGACCGCGCGGCCGCGCCGCGCGGGCGTCTCGTCCTTCGGGATCAGCGGTACCAACGCCCACGTCATCCTGGAGCAGGCGCCGGAGGAGCCCGCGGAGAAGCGGGACGCGCCCGAGCGCCCGCTGATCCCGTGGGTGCTCTCGGCCAAGACGCAGGACGCGCTCAAGGCCCAGGCGCGCAGGCTGCGCGGACACCTGGAGTCGTGGACGGAGCACTCGGCGGCCGACGTCGCCCGGTCCCTGGCCACGACGCGCTCCTCGTTCAAACGCCGGATGGTCGTGCTCGGCGCCACCCGCGACGAGCTCACCGCCGGGCTGGACGCCGTGCTGGCGCAGCGGCCGGCGGACAACGTGATCACCGGTTCGGCCGCCCGGGGCAGGATCGCCTACCTGTTCACCGGCCAGGGCAGCCAGCGGCAGGGGATGGGGGAGGAGCTGTACGCGGCCTACCCGGAGTACGCGGCGGCGTTCGACGCGGTGTGCGCCCGGTTCGACCGCCATCTCGACCGGCCGCTGCGCGACGTCATCACCGGTGACCCCGCGCTCCTCCAGCAGACCCGCTACACCCAGGCCGCCCTGTTCGCCGTCGAGGTGGCCCTGTTCCGCTGCCTGGAGGCCTGGGGGGTGCGCCCGGACTTCCTCGCCGGCCACTCCATCGGCGAGCTCGTCGCCGCGCACGTCGCGGGCGTGCTGTCACTGGACGACGCGGTCACGCTCGTGGCCGCGCGCGGCGGCCTGATGCAGGCGCTGCCGCCCGGCGGGGCGATGATCTCGGTGCGCGCGGCGGAGGCCGACGTGCTGCCGCTGCTGGCCGGGTACGAGGACAGGGTCGGCATCGCCTCGGTCAACGGACCGGCCTCCGTGGTCCTGTCCGGCACCGAGGAGAGCGTGCTGGAGCTGGCGGAGCTGCTGGCCGGGCGCGGGCACAAGACCAAGCGGCTCGCCGTCAGCCACGCCTTCCACTCACCGCTGATGGAGCCGGCGCTGGAGGACTTCCTGAACGTCGCGAGAGAGCTGACCTACCATCCGCCCGCGATCCCCGTCATCTCCAACGTCACCGGCGAACCCGCCACCACGGAGGAGCTGACCTCGCCGGAGTACTGGGCCAGGCACCTGCGGCAGGCCGTGCGCTTCTGCGACGGGATCAGGACGCTGCAGAGCCGCGGCGTCACCACCTTCCTGGAGCTCGGCCCCGACGCCGTGCTGTCGGCCATGGTCGGCGACTGCGTACAGGGCTGGACCGGGGTGGCCGTCCCGGCGCTGCGCCGTGACCGGCCGGAGGCGGCCGCGCTGCTCGACGCGCTGGCGCGGGTCTCCGCGCACGGGACCGACGTCGACTGGGGCGCGGTCGTCGGCGCGGGCGCGACCGTGCAACTGCCCACCTATCCCTTCCAGCGGCAGCGCTACTGGCCCGACCCGCCCCCGGCGGAGACGGCCGTGGCGGCCGCACCGCCCGACCGCGAGCTGTGGGACGCCGTCGCGCGCCAGGACCTGGACGGGCTGCTCGCCACCCTCGGCCTCGGCGCGGGAGCCACGCTGGACGACCTGCTGCCCGCGCTGGCCAGGCTGCACGGCGGCGGGAGCACCGGAGCCGAGCACGAGCATCTGCGCTACCAGCTCGGCTGGCAGCCGCTCACCGACCTGCCCGCGCCGGTCCTGTCGGGAACCTGGCCGGTGGTCGCGCCGGACGACTCCGCCGGAGCGGGCCGGGCGCTGGCGGCCGGGCTGGCCGCGCACGGCGCCGACACCGTCGTGCTCCCGGAGCTGCCCGCCTCCGACGCCGGGGTGGCGGGCGTCGTCTACCTGCTGCCGGAGGGCGCGCCCCTTCCCGAGATCGCGCCCGGCTCGGCGCCGGTCTGGGTGCTCACGCGGGGCGCGGTCCGGGTGTCGCCGTCCGACGGGGACGTCGTGCCGGTGACCGTACGGGCATGGGGCGCGCTCAGGACCATGGCCCGCGAGGGGCTGCTGCGGGACGGCGGGCTGATCGACCTCCCGGCCAGGCTGGACGAGCACGTGCTGCGACAGCTGTGCGTGGTGCTCTCCGGCGTGACCGGGGAGGAGGAGCTGGCCGTACGGCTCGGCGGGGTGTTCGCGCGCAGGCTGCGACCGGCACCGTGCCGAGGGACGGCGCTGGGGGCGGAATGGCGGCCCAGCGGCACGGTCATGCTGGCCGGGCCGCTCGACGAGACCGCCGCCGAGCTGGGCAGGTGGGCCGCGCGCAACGGAGCGGACCAGGTCGTCCTCACCGAGCCCGACGCCAGGCTCGCGGACGAGCCCGGCGTGGTCGTGCGGGCGATCGGCGACGGCCTCTCGGGTCTCCCGGTCCTCTCGGCTCTCCTGGATCTCCCGGTGACCGCCGTCGTCTGCACGACGCCGGAGGCGGCCCGGTTGTTCGACGAGCGGACCCGCTCGGCGGACCTGTCCGCCTTCGTCATGCTGGCGCCGGCGGGGGCGGCCTGGGGCGAGGACGGCGCGTCGGACCACGAGTACTTCAACGCACTGGCCGCCGGGCGGCGCGAAGCGGGGCTGCCGGCGCTGTCCGGCGCGGTCGGCCTGAAGGAACCGGCCGACGCGGTCGCGGCCGTCCGCCACGCGCTGCGCCAGGGGGACACGACGCTCGTCGTCGCCGACCCGGACTGGATCGCGCTGGCCGCCGCGACGCGCTCCCGGCTGCTGGACGCCATCCCCGAGGCGGTGCTCCTCCAGGACGAGCCGGAGGACGTGGTCGACGGCGTCGCCGCCTTCCGCCGCCTGCTGGACGACAGCCCGGCCGAGGAGCACCACGGCATCCTGCTCGACGTGGTGCGCCGCCAGGCCGCCGCGATCCTGCAGTTCCCGCTGCCCGGCGCGGTCGAGCCCGACGCGGAGTTCTTCGAACTCGGCTTCTCCTCGATGGCCGCGGTGGAGCTGCGCAACCGGCTCAGCGAGCTGACCGGCATCGCACTGGCCGCCGACGCGGTCTACGACTACCCGACCCCGGCCGAGCTGGCGGAACACCTGCTCGCCGAGGCCACGGCCTCGGCCGCGGGCTGAGAAGGAAAGGACGCCCCCGTGCTCGAAGGATTCACCCCCTGGCCCGAGGAGTTCGCGGAACGCTACCGGGCGGCGGGCCACTGGACCGATGAGAACCTCGGCGAGTTCCTGCGCCGGCTGGCCCGCTCCCACCCGGGGAGAACCGCCCTCGTGGCGGGCCCGCACCGGTGGACCTACGCCGAGCTGGACTCGCGCGCCGACCTGATGGCGGCCGGGCTGCACGAGCTCGGCATCGGCGCCGGAGACCGCGTCGTCGTGCAGCTGCCCAACCTGCCGGAGCTGGTGACGCTCTTCTTCGCGCTGTTCAGGATCGGCGCCCAGCCGGTCCTGGCGCTGCCCGCGCACCGCAGCAGCGAGATCACCTACTTCTGCGAGTTCACCGAGGCGGTCGCCTATGTCATCGCGGACACGCATCTCGGGTTCGACTACCGGGAGCTGGCCGCCGAGATCGTCGCCCGCGTGCCCACCGTCAAGCACGTCCTCGTCGCGGGCGACCCGGGTGGCGCGGGTGACCCGGGTAACTCGGCCGGCTTCGTGGCGCTGGGCGACGTACGGGGCGAGCGCCTGCCCGACCTGCCCCGCCCCGACCCGGCGGGGGTGGCGCTCTTCCTGCTGTCCGGCGGCACGACCGGCGTCCCCAAGCTCGTACCGCGCGCCCACCAGGAATGGAGCTACAGCGGGCGCGCGGTCGCCGAGGCCTGCGGCTACGACGAGAACACCGTCCATCTGGTGAACCTGCCGCTGAGCCACAACTGGCCGCTGACCCACGGGCTGCTGGCCACCTTCCACGCGGGCGGGACACTCGTGCTGGCACCGGGCCCCAGCCCGGACGAGGCCTTCCCGATCATCGAGCGCGAGCGGGTGACCGAGACCGGCCTCATTCCCGGCGCGGCCCTGCTCTGGATGGAGGCCGCCGAGTGGGGCGAGCACGACATCTCCAGCCTGCGCCGCGTGACCATCGGCGGCACGAAGCTGCAGCCCGAGCTGGCCCGCCGGGTGGAGCCCGCCCTCGGCTGCCGGCTCCAGCAGGCATTCGGCATGGCGGAGGGCCTGTGCGGCTTCCACCGGCCGGACGATCCGGCGGACGTGGTCCTGGTCAGCCAGGGGTTGCCCGTCTCCCCGGACGACGAGGTGAGGGTGGTGGACGAGGACGACAACGACGTCGCCCCCGGAGAGGTGGGCCAGCTGCTGGCGCGCGGGCCGTACACCACCCGCGGCTACTACCGGGCGCCCGAGCACAACGCGCGGTCGTTCACCGCGGACGGCTTCTACCGGAGCGGCGACCTGGTGCGGCTGCTGCCGACCGGGCACGTGATCTTCGAGGGCAGGGTGAAGGACCAGATCAACCGGGGCGGCGACAAGATCGCGGCGGAGGAGGTGGAGAACCACCTCCTCGCCCATCCGAACGTCCGCGAGGTCGCCTTCGTGGGCCTGCCCGACGAGATCCTCGGCGAGCGGAGCTGCGCCTGCGTCGTCCCCCGCGGCACGCCTCCGACGCTGGTGGAGCTCACCGCGTTCCTGCGCGGGCGCGGCGTCGCGGCCTTCAAGTTCCCCGACCGCCTGGAGATCGTCGAGGCGCTCCCCGTCACGCCGCTCGGCAAGGTCAGCAAGAAGCAGCTCGTGGGCATGTTCGGTTAACAGAGGACGATTCTCCATGCACCAGCCAGACATCGATCCGCACCTGCCTGACATCGACCAGCGCACGCCGAACACCGATCCGTACCCGCCGGGCATCGGCCCGCGCCTGCCGGACATCGACCTGGCCGGATTCCTGGAAGTGCACGCGAAGGCGACAGCCGAGGCGCGCAACAACGCGAGCAGGACCCTCGCGACCTGGCGCCAGGAGATCGACCCCGTCGATCCGGCCGGGCTCCTCGTGCCGGTGTTCGCGCGGACGAGGCGGGCGTTCGTCTGGATGTCGCCGGAGTCGAGCGTGATCGCGATGGGCAGCGCGGCCGACTTCGTCGAACGCGGCGCGGGCCGCTTCGCCGGCATCCGGACGAGCTGGGAGAGAACCGTTCAGAACGCGGTGACCGGCGGGCCGGGCCCGCGCGCCACGCCGTCGCTGGTCGGCGGCTTCGCCTTCGCCCCGCGGCCCGGACCGCTCCCGGAGGCGCTGATGTGGGTGCCCCGGATCCTGGTCGCCCGGGACCGGGACGGGCGGACCACGCTCGCGCTCAGCGTGAGCGTCGATCCCGGCGACCCCGTGCAGGACGACGTGGTGGGGGTGATCGCCCAGGCCTGCGGCCTGCTCTCCGCCGCGGGCGGGCGCCCGTGCCCCAGCCCCCACCTCGCCGGGACGACCGTCACGGAGATCCCGCCCGCCGCCGAGTGGAAGGCGCTGGTCGCGCGGGCGGCGGACCAGATCGGCCGCGGCAGGTTCGACAAGGCGGTCCTCGCCCGCCAGCTGCGCGTGAGCTCGCCCTGTCCCTACGACGTGCCGTCCGTGCTGGGGTCCCTGCTCGGCACGCGGTCCGGGACCACCGTCTTCGCCGTCGCGGCCGACGGGCACGCCTTCGTCGGCGCCACCCCGGAACGGCTGGTCAGCCTGCACGCGGGACGGGCCCGGTCGATGAGCCTGGCCGCGTCCATGCCGCGCGGCGCCACCCCGGCCGAGGACGCGCGGCTGCGCGCCGCCCTGCTGGAGGACGACAAGTGCCGGCGCGAGCAGCAGGTCGTCACCGAGATGCTCCGCCACGCCTTCGAGCAGGTGTGCCGGGAGGTCTCGGTGCCCGCCGAGCCGCACGTGCTCGACCTGCCGAACCTGCGCCACCTGCACAGCCGCATCGAGGGCGAGATCGCCGACCCGGAGAACACCAGCGTGCTCGACCTCGTCGAGCGGCTGCACCCCACCCCGGCCGTCGGCGGCCACCCCCGGAAGGGAACGCTCGACTGGATCGCCGCGACCGAGCCCTTCGACCGCGGCTGGTACGCGGGCCCGGTCGGCTGGATGAACGCCGACCAGGAGGGGGACTTCGCCGTCGCCCTCCGCTCCGCCCACCTGTACGAGGGGACCGCCACCCTCTACGCGGGGTGCGGGATCGTGGCGGGCTCCGACCCGGATGTGGAGCTCCAGGAGACCAGGCTCAAGTTCCGCCCTATGCTCGATGCCCTCGCCGTGCCCGCGTACGGGCCGGACGGGGCGGGAACCTCTTGATCGGCAAACACGCACGAGAGGCACGGGAACGTGATCCAGATAGACGGACTGACGAAGCGCTTCGGCGACAGGACAGCCGTGGACGACCTGACGTTCACCGTCGAGCCCGGCCGGGTCACCGGCTTCCTCGGCCCGAACGGAGCGGGCAAGTCGACGACCATGAGAATGATCCTCGGCCTCGACGCCCCGAACGCCGGGAGCGTGACGGTGAACGGCCACGGCTACGTGGGCGTGGCCAGGCCCATGCGTGAGGTGGGCGCGCTGCTGGACGCCCGCGCGCTGCACAAGGGCCGTACGGCGCGCAACCACCTGCTCTGTCTCGCCCAGACCAACGGCATCCCGGGCAACCGGGTGGACGAGGTGCTGGAGCTGGTCGGGCTGGAATCGGTGGCGCGCAAACGGGCCGGATCCTTCTCCCTGGGCATGGGCCAGCGGCTCGGGATCGCGGTGGCGCTCCTCGGCGACCCGAAGGTGCTGCTGTTCGACGAACCGGTCAACGGCCTGGATCCCGAGGGCATCAAGTGGATCCGCGAGCTGATGCGCGGGCTGGCCGGGGAGGGGCGCACCGTCCTGGTCTCCAGCCACCTGATGAGCGAGATGGCGCAGACCGCCGACCATCTCCTCGTCATCGGCAGGGGGAGGCTGATCGCGGACATCGGGATCGGTGAGTTCGTCCGGCAGGGCTCCAACGTGCTGGTGCGGACGGACGACAAGGACCGGCTCGTCCCCCACCTGGTGGAGGCGGGCGGCTCCGTCCAGGAAGGGACCGACGGCTCCTTCATCGTCACCGGGCTGGAGGCGAGGCGCATCGGCGAGGCCGCGCTGGCCGCCGGGGTCGTGCTGACGGAGCTGACACCACAACGCTCATTGGAGCAGGCTTACATGGATCTGACCCGCGACAGCGTCGAGTTCCAGGCGAGCGCGGCATGAGCGCCATCGCGGACACGATGCGGTCGGAATGGACCAAGTTCCGGACGATCCCATCCAACGTCCCCATCCTGCTGACGACCGTCGCCGTCATGGTGGGCGCGGGCGCGCTCACCGCCAACGGGGCGGCCAGGGGCTACCGGGAGGCGGGAGCGGCGTTCGACCCGACCTATATCAGCATGTACGGCGGGTTCCTGTTCGTCCAGATCGCCGTGGGCGCGCTCGGCGTGCTGGTGGTGTCCTCCGAGTACGCCACCGGGATGATCCGCACGAGCCTGACCGTGGTCCCGCGGCGAGGACGGCTGCTCGCCGCCAAGATCTGGACGTTCGGCCTGATCGCCCTGGTGATGGGGGAGATCGCCGCCTTCGGCGCGTTCCTCGTCGGCCAGACCGTGATCGGCGCCGCCGGAGCCCCGGCCGCGGCGCTCGGCCAGCCGGGCGTCCTGCGCGCCGTCGTCGGCATGGGGCTGATCTGGGCCCTGGTGGGGCTCACCGGCGTGGCACTCGGCTGCCTGCTGCGCGACACGATGGCCGCCACGACCGTGGTGGTGGCCGTCAACTTCATCATCCCCATCATCGGGCCCAGGCTCATGCCCGACGCCGTCGGAAACTGGGTGAGCACGTACTGGCCGATCGCGGCCGGCCTCCGGGTCACCACCACCGTCCACAACGCGGAACGGCTGGCACCCTGGACGGGGCTCGGCCTGATGGCCGCCTTCACCGCCGTCCTGCTGATCGTGGCCTTCGCGGTGTTCCGCTCGCGGGACGCCTGACGGCAGCGGTGCCGATACCCGACGCCTGACGTTCGGCACCGGCGCCGGGCGTCCGGCGCTCGACACCGACACCTGACGTTCGACACCGACATCCGATGCTTGGCGCCCGACGCCCGGCGGTCGCCCAGGCCCGCCGGGCGTCGCCGTGTTCCCGCCCCCTAATGATGGTCCTACCAGCGCTTTTAGTGGCCCTTAGGGGTTACCCGCTTTCTCCCGCCTCGCGAATACTGAAGTTCGGTAAACCCGGCGGGAGGAGCTACAAGAATGGCACCGAATTTCGCGAACGGTCAGTGCCGGTCCTTCCGCGGAGACGGGCGGCCGGACCTGCTCGTACGAAACACGGAAACGGGCGAGCTCTTCGTCTATCCGCACAGCGGCGAATTCAACGGCACCGCCACATTCGATGAGCCGGTCAGTATCGGCGAGGGTTTCGGGTGGTGGCGTTTCTTCTTCGTCCGCGCGATCGACGCCACAGGGAACGGGCAGGCGGACATCTGCGCGTTCAGCGCCCACGAGTTCGACATCAACCCGGGCGAGAACGGCGAGCACGGCTTCTTCCTGCTGCGGAACCTCGGCGCCCCGGGTGAGATCGGCCCGTTCGACGAGCCGATCCGGGTGTCCGGCAGGCGCGACGACGGCCGGCAGTGGGAGACGATCGGGTTCGCCGACGTGACGGGCACCGGCACGGACGACACGTTCGGCCGGGGCAAGGACGCCGGCAACGTGGACGTGTTCCCTCACCGCGACCTGGGTGTTCTCCGCAACGAGACCTACGACAAGGATCCGGTGCGGCTCACCGAGATCGACGTCGACGACCTCCCCGTCGCGATGGCCGACTTCACCGGCAACGGCAACCTCGACCTGCTGATCCGGCGGGCCAACGGCGACCTCGCCCTCTACGAGTTCGACGGCAGGCCGGGCACGGCGACCGGGGGCACCTGGCACACCGTCGCCTGCGGCTGGCAGGACATGCGCCTCATGGCGCTCACCGACATCGACATGGACGGGCACCCCGACCTGCTCGGGCTGCACCAGGACGGCACGCTCGCCGCCTATCGGCACAGCGGGAAGTTCAGTCCCGACTCTCCGCTGGAGCTTTTCCAGGAGCCGGTAACCGTCGCCACCGGATTCGGGATGTACGACGTCATCAGCTGATCACTCCGTCGGAATCTGGATAGGTTCAATGCAATTCGAACTCTCCTCCCGTACTTTTTCCGACGACGCGGTGGCGATCGTCGGCATATCCTGTCGCCTTCCCCACGCCCCCGATCCCGAATCCTTCTGGCGCCTTCTTCGCGATGGCCGTGACGCCATCACCGAGGTGCCGGACGGCCGGTGGAACTCGCCGGAGACCAGCTCGATGCGCGGCGGTTTCATCGACGGAATCGCCGAGTTCGACGCCGAGTTCTTCGGCATCGCGCCGAACGAGGCCGCGATGATGGACCCCCAGCAGCGGCTGGTCCTCGAGCTGAGCTGGGAGGCGCTCGAGGACGCGGGCATCGTCCCGGAGAGCCTGCGCGACACCGGCACGAGCGTCTACATCGGCGCCATGGCCGGCGACTACGCCCAGCTGCTCCAGGGCAACGTGTCCCGCCACAGCCTGACCGGCCTCAGCCGCGCCCTGCTCGCGAACCGGATCTCCTACACCCTCGGGCTGCAGGGCCCCAGCCTGACCGTCGACTCGGCGCAGTCGGCCTCGCTGACCGCCGTGCACCTGGCGTGCGAGAGCCTGCGGAACGGCGAGTCGGGACTCGCCATCGTCGGCGGCGTCAACCTCAACATCACCCCCGACAGCACGCTGGCCGCCGCCAGGTTCGGCGCCCTGTCCCCCGACGGCAGGTGCTTCACCTTCGACGCGCGCGCCAACGGCTACGTGCGCGGCGAGGGCGGCGGGATCGTCGTGCTCAAGCCGCTGTCCCGCGCGCTCGCCGACGGCGACCGGGTGTACTGCGTGATCGCGGGCAGCGCGGTCAACAACGACGGCGGGGGCGAGGGCCTCACCGTTCCCGACCAGCATGCCCAGGAGGAGGTAATCCGCCTGGCCTGCGAGCGTGCCGGGGTGAGCGCCGCCGACGTCCAGTTCGTCGAGCTGCACGGCACGGGCACCCGGGTCGGCGACCCCGTCGAGGCACGCGCGCTCGGCACCGCCATCGGCGCCGCGAGGGAGCCGGGCGCGCCGCTGCTCGTCGGCTCGGCCAAGACCAACGTCGGCCACCTCGAAGGGGCCGCGGGGATCGTCGGCCTCCTGAAGACCGCGCTGGCCATCAGCCACCGCGAGCTGCCCGCGTCGCTGAACTTCGAGACGCCCAACCCGCGGATCCCCCTCGACGAGCTCAATCTCCGGGTCAACACGGCGCTGAGCCCCTGGCCGCGCGCCGACGTGCCGCTGGTGGCCGGGGTCAGCTCGTTCGGCATGGGCGGCGCCAACTGCCACATGGTCCTCGCGGAGTACCCGCGGGAGGAACCCGCGCCGTCCGAGCCGTCTGCCTTGTCCGCGCCGCCCGCGCCGCCCGCGCCGTCCGAGTCGTCCACGCCGCCTGCTTCGTCCGCGTCACCTGTGCCGTCTGTGCCGTCCGAGCCGTCCGCGCAGCCCGCCGGGCCGCTGATCGTGCCGCTGTCCGGGCAGAGCGAGGCCGCGCTGCGCGGCCAGGCCGCACGGCTGCGCGAGCACCTGCTCGCCACCCCCGGCGCCGATCCCGTGGACGTCGCCTACTCGCTGGCCACGACGCGCACGGCGTTCCCGTTCCGGGCGAGCGTCGTTCTGGACGAGCCGGAGCGCCTGGCCGACGTACTCGGGCAGCTGTCCCGCGGCGAGCTCGCCGCCGAGATCGTGACGGGCCGGCCGCGCACCGGCGAGATCGCCTTCCTCTACGCGGGGCAGGGCAGCCAGCGCCGCGGCATGGGACGCGAGCTGTACGGCACGTACCCCGTCTTCGCGCGGGCCCTCGACGAGATCGCCGCCTGTTTCGAGGGCGACCTGCTCGAAGCGATGTTCACCGACCCCGGCGAGCGGCTCCACGAGACGGGGACGACCCAGCCCGCCCTCTTCGCCTTCGAGGTCGCCCTCACCCGGCTGTACGAGCACTGGGGCATCCGCCCCGACCGGCTCATCGGCCACTCCATCGGCGAGATCGCCGCCGCGCACATCGCCGGCGTGCTGTCGCTGGAGGACGCCTGCGCCCTGGTCTCGGCGCGCGGCAAACTGATGCAGGACCTGCCGTCCGGCGGCATGATGGTCGCCGTCCAGGCCACGGAGGAGGAGATCCTCCCCCTGCTCGACGCCTCGGCGAGCATCGCCGCGATCAACGGGCCGGAGTCCGTGGTCGTCTCCGGCGCGGAGAGCCGCGTCGCCGAGATCGCCGAGGAGATGCGCGAGCGCGGTCGCAAGGTCCGTCGCCTGCGCGTCAGCCACGCCTTCCACTCGCCGCTGATGGATCCGATGCTGGCCGAGTTCCGGCGGGTGGCCGAGTCGCTCACCTACCACGAACCGGTCATCCCGATCGTGTCCAACCTCACCGGCGCCACCGCGTCCGCCCGGGAACTGTGCTCGCCCGACCACTGGGTCAGGCACGTGCGCGAGGCCGTGCGGTTCGGCGACGGCATCCGCGCCCTGGCGGCCGCGGGCGTGAGCACGTTCGTGGAGATCGGTCCGGGCGCCGTCCTGTCCGCGATGGGGCAGCAGTGCCTGCCGCCGGACGCCGGCGCGCTGTTCGTCACCACGCTGCGGGACGGACGGCCGGAGCCTCTCACCGCGGGCCTCGCGCTCGCCGCGCTGCAGGCCGGTGGCGCCGAGGTGAACGCGGAGGCGCTGTTCCCCGGCGCCCGGCGCGTCCCGCTGCCCACCTACGCCTTCCAGCGCACGCGCCACTGGCTCACCGACACCGCCCCGCAGGCGCCCGCCGCCGGATCCGACGACACCCGGCCGCTCACCGGCCGCCTGGCCGGGCTGGCCGGACCGGAGCGGGAGCAGGTGCTCCTCGACCTCGTACGGACCTGCGTCGCGCTCGTGCTCGGCCACGCCACCACCGCGACCGTGGACGCCGGCACCGCCTTCAAGGCGCTCGGATTCGACTCCTACAGCGCGGTCGAGCTCAGGAACAGGCTCAACACCGCCACCGGCCTGATGCTGCCGACCTCGCTGCTGTTCGACTACCCCACGCCGGCCGCGCTCGCCGCGTTCCTGCGCGCGGAGCTGACGGGTGACTCCGCGGACTCCGCGCCGGTGCCGGCCGTGGAACGGGCCGTCGGCCACGACGAGCCGATCGCGATCGTCGGCATGGCCTGCCGGTTCCCCGGCGGAGTGGTCTCCCCCGACGACCTGTGGAAGCTGGTGATCTCGGAGGGGGACGCGATCGGGGAGTTCCCCGTCGATCGCGGCTGGGATCTGGGCGGGCTGTACGACCCGGACCCCGACAACAGCGGCACGTCCTACGCCCGGCACGGCGGATTCCTGTACGAGGCCGCGGAGTTCGATCCCGGCTTCTTCGGCATCTCGCCGCGCGAGGCGCTGGCCATGGACCCGCAGCAGCGGCTGCTGCTGGAGACCTCGTGGGAGGCGATCGAGCGGGCCGGGATCGACCCCGGCCGGTTGCGCGGGAGCCGTACCGGGGTGTTCGCCGGCGCGACGGCCCAGGACTACGGTCCCAGGTTGCACGAGGCCACCGGGAACGCCGAGGGCTACGTCCTGACCGGGACCACCAGCAGCGTGATCTCCGGGCGCGTGGCGTTCTCGTTCGGCTTCGAGGGCCCGGCGGTCACGGTGGACACGGCGTGCTCGTCGTCGCTGGTGGCGCTGCACCTGGCCGCGCAGTCGCTGCGGTCGGGCGACTGCGACCTCGCTCTCGCGGGCGGCGCGACCGTGATGGCCTCGCCCGGCATGTTCGTGGAGTTCTCCCGCCAGCGTGGCCTGTCGGCGGACGGGCGCTGCAAGGCGTTCTCCGCGGAGGCCGACGGCACCGGCTGGGCCGAGGGTCTCGGCATGCTGCTCGTCGAGCGGCTCTCGGACGCCGAACGCAACGGCCACCGGGTCCTCGCCGTCATGCGCGGCAGCGCGATCAACCAGGACGGCGCGAGCAACGGCCTCACCGCCCCCAACGGCCCCTCCCAGCAGCGCCTGATCCGCCAGGCCCTGGCCAACGCGAACCTGTCGGCGGCCGACGTCGACGCGGTCGAGGCCCACGGCACCGGGACCATGCTGGGCGACCCGATCGAGGCCCAGGCCATCCTGGCCACGTACGGCCAGGACCGGCCCGAGGACCGGCCGCTGTGGCTGGGGTCGCTGAAGTCGAACATCGGTCACGCGCAGGCCGCCGCCGGTGTCGGCGGTGTGATCAAGATGGTGATGGCGATGCGGCACGGCACGCTGCCGCGCACGCTGCACGTCGAGGAGCCGTCGCCGCACGTTGATTGGTCGACGGGCGCCGTCGAGCTGCTGACCGAGGCCCGCCCGTGGGACGTCGAGGACCGTCCGCGCCGCGCGGCGATCTCCTCCTTCGGCATCAGCGGCACCAACGCGCACGTGATCATCGAGCAGGGTCCCGCGGAGGCCGAGGCCGAGACCGGCGCCGTCGAGCTGCCCGTCACGCCCTGGCTGATCTCCGCGAAGAGCCCGGAGGCGCTGCGGGCACAGGCCGGGCGGCTCGCGTCGTGGATGACGCCGGACACGCCGATCGCCGCGACCGGCGCCGCCCTGGCCGGTGACCGCGCGCTGTTGGAACAGCGCGCGGTGGTCGTCGGCGCCGACCGCGAGGAACTGCTGGCGGGCCTTCGGGCACTGGCCGGGCGTACGGCGGCACCCGACGTGGTGACCGGCAGCGGCCACGGCGGCAGGCTGGCCCTGCTGTTCACCGGGCAGGGCAGCCAGCGGCTGGGCATGGGCCGCGACCTGGCCGCCGCCTTCCCGGTGTTCGCCGAGGCGCTGGAGGAGATCTGCGCCCTGCTGGACGGGCAGTTGCCGTACCCGCTCCGCGAGACGATGTTCGCCGACCCCGGCGGCGTGCTCGACGAGACGCTGATGACCCAGCCCGCCCTCTTCGCCTTCGAGGTCGCGCTCTCCCGCCTGCTGGGCTCCCTGGGTGTCACCCCGGACGTCGTGACCGGCCACTCCGTCGGCGAGATCGCCGCCGCCCACGTCGCGGGAGTCTTCTCCCTGGCCGACGCCTGCACGCTGGTCGCGGCACGGGCCAGGCTGATGCAGGCGCTTCCCCCGGGCGGGGCGATGCTCGCGATCGCCGCGTCGGAGGCCCACGTGCTGCCGTTCATCGAGGGACGCGAGGACCAGGTCGCCATCGCGGCCGTCAACGCGCCCACCTCGGTGGTGATCTCCGGTGTCGCGGCCGTGGTCGAGGAGATCGCCCAGCGGGTCACCGTGCGCACGCGCCGGCTGCGGGTCTCGCACGCCTCCCACTCGCCGCTGATGGAGCCGATGCTGGCCGAGTTCGGGCGGATCGCGGCCACCGTCACCTACCACGAGCCCCGCATCCCGGTCGTCTCCGCCGTCACCGGCGACCTCGCGGCCCCCGGGCAGCTCACCGACGCCCGGTACTGGGTCGAGCACGTGCGGCGGCCGGTCCGCTTCGCCGACGCGATCAGCGCCACCGAGGCGAGCGTCTTCCTGGAGGTCGGCCCCGAGGGCATCCTGACCGGCCTGGCCCAGCAGACGCTCGCCGACGGCGTGTTCGTCGCGGCCGCGCGCAAGGAACGCGAGGAGATCCGCACCTTCGTGCAGGCCCTCGGCCGGCTCCACGCCTGCGGCACCACCGTCGACTGGGACACCTACTTCGCCGCGGTCCCGGCCGCGGCCCGTGGCGTCGAGCTGCCCACCTACGCCTTCCAGCGCGAGCGGTACTGGCTGGAGGCCGGCGGTCCCGGCGGCGTGCCCACGGAACACGTCGGGCTGTTCGCGGTCGACTGGGTCCCGGTTCCGGCCACCGGCGGCGCCCCCGCCTCCGATGACGTGTTCCTGGACTGGGTGGACGAGGACGAGCGGGACGAGACGGCGCGGGCACGTGAAGCCGTGCTGCGCGTGCTCTCCGCCGTCCAGGACCGGCTCGCCGGTGACCACCCCTCGTCCTCGCGACTGGTGATCCTCACCAGGGGCGCCACCGGCGAGGAGACCGACCTGGCCGCGACGGCCGTCTGGGGTCTGGTGCGGTCCGCGCAGACCGAGTACCCCGGCCGGTTCGTGCTGCTCGACCACGACGGCACCGCGCAGGACCTCTTCGCCGCCGCCCTCGCCTACGACGAGCCGCAGCTGGCGGTACGAGAAGGAAGGATCTTCGTCCCCCGGCTGGCCAAGCGCGACCTGCCGCCGGGGGAGGCGCCGTGGACACCCGGCGGCACCGTTCTGGTCACCGGCGGCACGGGCGGGCTGGGGCGAGTGGTCACCCGGCACCTCGTCACCGCGCACGGCGTACGCGACCTCGTGCTGCCCACCCGCGACCCGCGGGCGGCCGGAGCCGTCGAGCTGGCGGCGGAGCTGGCCGCGCTCGGCGCACGGGTCGAGCTGACCGCGTGCGACCTGTCCGACCGCGACGCGCTGGCCGCGCTCGTCGACTCCTGCCGGGAGCTGACCGGGGTCGTGCACATCGCCGGCGTCCTGGACGACGGCGTCGTCTCGGCCCTGAGCCCGGAACGGCTCGACGCCGTGTGGCGGACCAAGGCCGAGGCCGCCTGGCTCCTGCACGAGCTGACCCGCGACCGCGACCTGTCGGCGTTCGTGCTGTTCTCGTCGTGCGCGGGCACGCTGGGCAGCGCGGGCCAGGCCAACTACGCCGCGGCCAACGCGTTCCTGGACGGTCTGGCCCGGCACCGCCGTACGCTCGGCCTGCCCGCGACGGCGCTCGCGTGGGGCCTGTGGGACAACTCCTCGGAGTTCGGCGGCATGGGGGCGACGCTCGCCACGGCCGACCTGGCGCGGTGGGCACGGCTGGGCGTCGCCCCGCTGCCGCCGGACCAGGCGCTCGCGCTCTTCGACGCGGCGCTCGCCGCGTCGGCGGAGACGGCGCTTCCCGCGCGGCTGAGCCTCGCGAAGGTCGCCGACCCGGCGCCCGCGATGCTGCGCGCCCTGCTGCGCAAGCCGATCGAGCGCCGCGCGGCCGGTGCGTCCGGCGACGTGGCACTCGGGCAACTCCTGCGTGAGATGAGCACGGAGGAGCAGGAACGCACACTCCTCGACCTGGTCCGCGGCCAGGCGGCCCTGGTGCTCGGACACGTGACACCGCACGTGATCAGCGCGACGGGCGCGTTCAAGGACGCGGGCTTCGACTCGCTGACCGCGGTCGAGCTCAGGAACAGGCTCAACGCGGCCACCGGCCTGCGGCTGCCGAGCTCGCTGCTGTTCGACTACCCGTCACCGACGGTGCTGACGGAGTACCTGCGGACGGCACTGCTCGGCGACACCACCTCGGCGTCCTCGGCGTCCTCGGTGGTCCGGACGGCCGGATACGACGAGCCGATCGCGATCGTGGGGATGGCCTGCCGGTTCCCCGGCGGTGTGACCTCGCCCGAGGGCCTGTGGGACCTGGTGGCCGCCGGTTCCGACGTGGTCGGCGAGTTCCCCACCGACCGCGGCTGGGACCTGGACCGGCTGTTCTCCGGCGACCCGGACGACCGGGGCACCTCCTCCACCCGGTACGGCGGGTTCCTCTACGACGCGGCCGAGTTCGACGCGGGCTTCTTCGGTATCTCGCCGCGCGAGGCGCTCGCGATGGACCCGCAGCAGCGGCTGCTGCTGGAGGCGTCGTGGGAGGCGATCGAGCACGCCGACATCGACGCGGCGGAGCTGCGGGGAAGCCAGACCGGAGTGTTCACCGGCATCGCCCCCATGGAGTACGGGCCGCGGCGCTTCGAGGGCGCGGAGTCCGTGGAGGGATACCTTCTCACCGGCGGCCTGGCCAGCGTCGCCTCCGGCCGGGTGTCGTACACCCTGGGCCTGGAGGGTCCGGCGGTCACGGTCGACACGGCGTGCTCGTCGTCGCTGGTGGCGCTGCACCTGGCCACGCAGGCGCTGCGCACGGGTGAGTGCGATCTGGCGCTCGCGGGCGGCGTGATGGTGATGGCTTCACCCGGCACGTTCGTGGAGTTCTCCCGCCAGCGTGGCCTGTCGGCGGACGGGCGGTGCAAGGCGTTCTCCGCGGAGGCCGACGGCACCGGCTGGGCCGAGGGCGTCGGCGTTCTGCTGGTCGAGCGGCTCTCGGACGCGCGCCGCAACGGCCACCGGGTGCTCGCCGTGGTGCGCGGCAGCGCGATCAACCAGGACGGTGCGAGCAACGGCCTGACCGCCCCCAACGGCCCGGCGCAGCAGCGGGTGATCCGCCAGGCACTGGCCAACGCGGGCCTGTCGACGGCGGATGTCGATGTGGTCGAGGCGCACGGTACCGGAACGGTGCTGGGCGACCCGATCGAGGCGCAGGCGCTTATCGCCACGTACGGCCAGGACCGTCCGGAGGGTCGGCCGCTGTGGCTGGGTTCGTTGAAGTCGAACATCGGTCACGCGCAGGCGGCCGCCGGTGTCGGTGGTGTGATCAAGATGGTGATGGCGCTGCGCAACGGCGTCATGCCGCAGACCCTGCACGCCGAGGAGCCCTCGCCGCACGTGGACTGGTCGGCGGGTGCCGTCGAGCTGCTGACCGAGGCGCGTGTGTGGGATGTGAAGGATCGTCCGCGCCGGGCGGCGGTGTCGTCCTTCGGCGTCAGCGGGACGAACGCGCATGTGATCATCGAGCAGGGTCCGGCGGAGGCCGAGGTCGAGGCCGGTGCCGTCGAGTTGCCGGTGACGCCGTGGCTGGTCTCGGCCAAGACTCCCGAGGCGCTGCGAGGACAGGCTTCCCGGCTCGCGTCGTGGGTGGAGGAGCGGCCGGAGCTGAACCCGGCCGATGCGGCCTGGACGCTGGCGACGGGCCGGGCGCTGCTGGAGCAGCGCGCGGTGGTGGTCGGCGCGGATCGGGATGAGCTGGTGACGGGCCTGCGTGCCCTGGCCGACGGTACGACGACGCCCGGTGCGGCGGCCGGTGGCGGCAGGGTGGCGATGTTGTTCGCCGGTCAGGGCAGCCAGCGGGTGGGGATGGGCCGTGAACTCGCGGCGGCGTTCCCGGTGTTCGCGGATGCCCTGGACGAGATCTGCGCGCTGCTGCCCGGCTCGGTGCGTGAGGCGATGTTCTCCGACCCCGATGGTGTGCTCGGTGAGACCGGGACGACCCAGCCGGCGCTGTTCGCCTTCGAGGTGGCTCTGTATCGGCTGCTCACCTCGCTGGGGGTGACCCCGGATGTTCTGGTGGGTCACTCGGTGGGGGAGATCGCCGCCGCTCACGTGGCCGGGGTGCTCTCGCTGCCCGATGCGTGTGCTCTCGTCTCCGCTCGGGCCCGGTTGATGCAGGCGTTGCCGGAGGGTGGGGCGATGCTGGCCGTCGCCGCTCCCGAGGCGGAGGTCCTTCCCTTGCTGGAGGGGCGCCAGGACGTCGGCATCGCCGCCGTCAACGGCCCTCAGGCCGTGGTGATCTCCGGTGACGAGAGCGCGGTGGAGGAGATCGCGGGCCTGGTGAGTGCCCGGACGCGCAGGCTGCGGGTCTCGCATGCCTTCCATTCGCCGTTGATGGAGCCGATGCTCGCCGAATTCGAGCAGGTCGTCTCCGCTCTGACCTTCGCCGAGCCGAGCATCCCGGTCGTCTCCAACGTGACGGGCCAGCTCGCCGAGCCGGGGCTGTTGACCGATCCGGCGTACTGGGTGCGGCACGTGCGGGAGGCGGTGCGCTTCGCCGATGGGGTGGCTGCCTGCCAGGCGGGTGTGTTCGTGGAGGTAGGCCCGGATGGGGTGCTGACCGGCCTGGCTCAGCAGAGTGTCGAGGACGGGGTGTTCGTCGCGACCGCGCGCAAGGACCGGGACGAGGTCCGGGCGCTGGTCGAGGCGCTGGGTCGGCTGCACGCTCACGGTGTGGGGGTCGACTGGCGAGCGATCCTCACCCCGGCACGGCAGATCGACCTGCCGACGTACGCCTTCCAGCACCAGCGCTACTGGCTGGAATCAGGCAGATCCGGCAGCGATGTGGCAGCGGCCGGGCTCAGCGCCATCGACCACCCGATACTCAGCGCCACCGTCCCGGCCCCCGACGGCGACAGTCTCACGCTCACCGGGCGGCTCTCCCTCACCACGCTGCCCTGGCTCGCCGACCACGCGGTCAACGGCACGGCCATCCTTCCCGGCACGGGCTTCCTTGAGATAGCGCTGCGTGCCGCGGCCGAGATCGAGGACTGCGAGACGGTCTCCGAGCTGGCCCTGCAGGCCCCCCTCGTCCTCACGCACGACCACCCCGTCCAGCTTCAGGTCGTCATCGACGCCCCCGACGGCAGCGGCCGGCGCGGCCTGGCCCTGTACTCCAGGCCCGAAGGCACGACCACCTGGCAGCGGCACGCCGAGGGGACGCTCGGTCCCGCCGCAGCCGCACCCGGCTTCGACCTTGCACAGTGGCCACCGCCGGGCGCGCAGCCCGTCGACATCGACGACCTCTACGACAACCTGGCCGTCACGGGCCTGGAATACGGCAGCGCCTTCCAGGGTCTGGTGAGCGCCTGGCAGCGGGACGGCGACGTCTACGCCGAGATCGTCCTGCCCGACCACGTACAGGCAGGCGCGGAGCGGTTCGGGTTCCACCCCGCCCTCCTCGACGCGGTACTGCACTCCATCACGCTCGGCGATCTCCTGCCGCCCAGCGAGCCCGGCCACCCGTTCCTGCCCTTCGCCTGGTCCGGCGTCTCGGCGCACGCGGCGGGCGGGACCATGGCGCGGGTGCGGACCACCGCCAAGGGGCCGGGCGAGATCTCTCTGAGCGTCGCCGACCACACCGGCGTGCCGATCCTCACGGTGGACTCCCTGGTGGTCAGGCCCGTGGCGACAGCGCTGTCTCCGGAGCGCACGCCGTACGTGCTGGACTGGGTGAGCGTACGAGCCGGTGGCGCGGAGCCCGGACGGGTGGTGGAACTCCACGACCTCTCCTCTCTGGAGGACGCGGTCGGCGCGGAGCAGGTCCTCGTGCGCGTCCCGGCCGGTACGGGCCGCGAGCGGACGTACGAGGTGCTGGCGCTCGTCCAGGGATGGCTCGCGGACGAGCGGTCGGCGCGGTCGCAACTGGTGGTGGTGACCAGCGGTGCGGTCGGCGCGGACGAGGGAGAGGTGCCCGATCTGTCCACAGCCCCCATCTGGGGCCTGATCCGGTCCGTCCAGTCCGAGCACGCCGGACGGTTCGTCCTCGTGGACACCGACGGACACCCTGACTCGGAAGCCGCGCTGCTTCGCGCCTGCGCTTCCGGCGAGCCGCAGCTGGCCCTGCGATCCGGTACGGTCCGCGTGCCGCGCATCGTACCGCTGGTCAACGCGCCGGCGATCGAGCGCTCGTCCGGAATTCCGGCGGGCACGGTACTGCTGACCGGAGGCACCGGCGAGCTCGCCACCCTGGCCGCGCGCAGGCTCGTCACCGAGCACGGGGTCCGGCACCTGCTGCTGGCCGGTCGCCGCGGCCCGGCGGCGCCCGGAGCCGACGCCCTGCTGGCCGAGCTCACGTCGCTCGGCGCGCAGGTCACGATCGCCGCCTGCGACGTGTCCGATCGGGCCGAGCTCGCCGCCCTGCTGGCGGCCGTTCCCGACGACCGGCCGCTGACGGGTGTCGTCCATCTGGCCGGAGTCGTCGACGACGGCGCCGTGACGTCGCTGACCCCGGAGCGGATCGACCGGGTCTTCGCGCCGAAGGCGGACGCGGCCTGGTACCTGCACGAGCTCACCGGCGAGCTCGACCTGTCGTTCTTCGTGATGTACTCCTCCATCGCCGGCATCGTCGGCAGCGCCGGCCAGGCGAACTACGCCGCGGCCAACGCCTACCTGGACGCGCTGGCGTCGTACCGCCGCGCGCGGGGGCTGCCCGCCCTCTCCCTGGCCTGGGGGCTGTGGGAGACCGACAACGGCATGGCGGGCGCGCTCAGCCAGGCCGACGTGGCCCGGCTCGGCAGGATCGGGCTCGCACCGCTCCCGGCGGCCCAGGGCATGTCCCTGCTGGACGCGGCGCTCACGCTCGACAGGGGCGTGCAGATCCTCGCCCGCCTCGACACCGCGACGTTGCGCCGCCAGGACGAGATCCCCGCCGTCTTCCGGGCGCTGGTCAAGTCCCAGGCGCGACGGGCCGCGACGGCCAAGCCCGTGCGGGCGGGAGCCGACAAGGGAGCGCTGCTCTCGCTCATCAGGACGAACATCGCGCTCGTGCTGGGGCACACCGACGCGAACGCCGTGGACGCCGAGGCGGCCTTCAAGGACCTCGGCTTCGACTCGCTGAGCTCCGTCGAGTTGCGCAACCGGCTCAACGCCGCCACCGGGCTGCGGCTGCCCGCCACCCTGCTGTTCAACTTCCCCACCACGGACGCGCTCGCCGAGCACCTGCACGAGCAGCTCACCGGCGCCTCGCGCGCCGACCAGGTGAGCGCCCACACCGGTCCTGCGAACGAGCCGATCGCGATCGTCGGCATGGCCTGCCGCTACCCCGGCGACGTGGTCTCTCCCGACGACCTCTGGCGACTCCTCGTCCGGGCCGACGACGCGATCACCGCCTTCCCCGGCAACCGTGGCTGGGACCTGGAGCGGCTCTACGATCCCGACCCCGCCCACGCCGGTACGAGCTACGCGCGCGAAGGCGGCTTCCTCCACGACGCCGACCGGTTCGACGCCGCCCTGTTCGGCATCTCGCCGCGCGAGGCCACCGCGATGGACCCGCAGCAGCGGCTGCTGCTGGAGACCTCGTGGGAGGCGATCGAACGGGCGGGGATCAGCCCGAAGGCGATGCGCGGCAGCCGTACGGGCGTCTTCGCCGGGGTGATGTACCACGACTACGGCGGCCGCCTGCCGCACGCGCCCGAGGGCTTCGAGGGTTTCGTCCTCAACGGCAGCGCGGGCAGCATCGCCTCGGGCCGGGTCGCCTACACCTTCGGGCTGGAGGGCCCCGCGGTCACGGTCGACACGGCGTGCTCGTCGTCGCTGGTCGCGCTGCACCTGGCCGCGCAGTCCCTGCGTTCGGGCGAGTGCGACCTGGCGCTGGCCGGCGGTGTGACCGTCATGGCCACGCCCAGCGTCTTCATCGAGTTCTCCCGGCAGCGCGGGCTCGCGGTGGACGGGCGGTGCAAGGCGTTCTCCGCGTCGGCGGACGGCACAGGTTGGGGCGAGGGTGTCGGCATGCTGCTCGTCGAGCGGCTCTCGGACGCCCGTCGCAACGGTCACCAGGTCCTCGCCGTCATGCGCGGCAGCGCGATCAACCAGGACGGCGCGAGCAACGGCCTGACCGCGCCGAACGGTCCTTCGCAGGAGCGGGTGATCCGCCAGGCGCTGGCGAACGCCGGTCTGTCGACGGCGGATGTCGATGTGGTCGAGGCGCATGGCACGGGAACGGTGCTGGGTGACCCGATCGAGGCCCAGGCCATCCTGGCCACGTACGGCCAGGACCGGCCCGAGGACCGGCCGCTGTGGCTGGGGTCGCTGAAGTCGAACATCGGCCACACCCAGGCCGCCGCCGGTGTCGGCGGCGTCATCAAGATGGTGATGGCGATGCGGCACGGGGTGCTGCCCCGGACGCTGCACGCCGAGGAGCCGTCGCCGCACGTGGACTGGACGGCCGGTGCCGTCGAACTGCTGACCGAGGCCCGCTCGTGGGATATCGAGGACCGCCCGCGCCGTGCGGGCGTGTCGTCCTTCGGCGTCAGCGGCACCAACGCACACGTGATCATCGAGCAGAGCCCGGCCGCCACCGCACCGGTCGACGATGCCGAACTGCCCGTCGTTCCGTGGCTGATCTCCGCCAACGACGGCGAGGCTCTCCGGGCGCAGGCCGCCCGCCTCGCGGACTGGGCATCACAGGACGACGTCTCGCCGACCACCGTCGGCAAGGCGCTGGTCTCGGCCCGTGCGCTGCTGGAGCAGCGCGCGGTGGTGGTCGGCGCCGATCAGGTCGAGCTGGTGGCGGGCCTGCGTGCCCTGGCCGACGGTACGGCGACGCCGGGTGCCGCGGCCGGGGGCGGCAGGGTGGCGATGTTGTTCGCCGGTCAGGGCAGCCAGCGGGTGGGGATGGGCCGTGATCTTGCGGCGGCGTTCCCGGTGTTCGCCGAAGTTTTGGACGAGGTCTGTGCGTTGTTGCCGGGGTCGGTGCGTGAGGCGATGTTCTCGGGCCCGGACGAGGTGCTGGCCGAGACGGGGACGACTCAGCCGGCGCTGTTCGCCTTCGAGGTGGCTCTGTATCGGCTGCTCACCTCGCTGGGGGTGACCCCGGACGTGCTGGTGGGTCACTCGGTGGGGGAGATCGCCGCCGCGCACGTGGCGGGCGTGCTCTCACTGCCCGACGCGTGCGCCCTGGTCTCCGCTCGGGCCCGGTTGATGCAGGCGTTGCCGGAGGGTGGGGCGATGCTGGCCGTCGCCGCCCCCGAAGCGGACATCCTTCCGCTGCTGGAGGGCCGCCAGGACGTCGGCATCGCCGCCGTCAACGGCCCTCAGGCCGTGGTGATCTCCGGTGACGA
>NZ_JBPXMC010000053.1:0-32474 GCF_051918885.1 Streptosporangium sp. OZ121 | reverse complement strand
TTGTTACGCGTCCACTGGGTGATGCGGCCGCCGTCGGCCGTGGACAGGTTGTAGACGTCCAGGGCCTTGCCGCTGGTCCGGTTGACCAGGACGTACCAGGCGTTGGTGTCGACGGTCGCCGCGGTCGCGGAGGAGGTGGCGACGGTGAGCAGGGCACCGGTGAGCACGAACGCCGCCATGGCTGCGATCAGCACGCGCAGGCGATTTCGCCTGAGAGGGCGCATGGTTCTCCCTTCAAGAACTTGTTAGCGTTAACATGACGATCGTGAAGCTGCCCGGAAGGTGGCGCACTGCCGGTCCGCGGCGCTCGACGAGGCGCTGATCGGGCCGACGCGCGGTACGTGGCCCCGGCGCGGCGGCCGGGGGGCCGGAAGGCCGTGGGAGCGGAACGACGACCGCCTCCCGCCGGCGGGCCCCGCGACCCGGTGAGAGGAGATGCGTCCGATGCTTCTGGGCCGGCCGGAGACCAGGTCCCGGCCGCCAGAAGTTGTTACCGCTAACATTTGAGGTTCGAGATCTTCATGGCTTGCTCCTCAGGGGGGTGATGTCGCGGAGTACATCCGACTGACCGGCCCACGTCAACGAGCCGCGGTCCTCGCTGACCTGCGCATTGCCCTCGGCACGCTTCCCTGCCTGGACGTTCGTCCGGAGAGAGATCACCTAACGGCGCCTGCGCAAGTGAAAGTTTCACAGAAGTTACGACTTGGCAACCATAAACTTCAGGCCGAATCCAACGAATGTTCGTGACCCGGCTGTCAGATGCGGCGGCCTCCCTTCCGGCCGGCTCCCGGCACCCGCCGGACCGGCGATCGGTTCGCCACGTGAGGTGAGGCGCCCGCGACGGCCGGGAGCAGCGAGAACGGTCATGATCGGGGAACGTGCGGCATCCCGGTACGCTCGCGATACGCCCCCCGTCCAAAGGGCCTCCGCCCCCGGCTCGGCGTCGGCCGCCGATCGAGACGGGCACCACGACGGCCGCCGTGGCGATCGGCGTGGTCCGGGCGGCCGCTCCGGTGGAGACGGATCGAGCCGGTCGCGGAGCCCTTCGCCCGCGACCGTGCGGTGGCTTTCCGGGGAGCCGAAAGCTTTTCTTGATCTTGCGTAAGTTTCTGGCGCGTGAACGGATTGACACCGCCGTGACGCGAACCTAGCGTTGATCGCGACGATGTTAGCGCAAACAGTGACGTTGAACGATCTTCATCGCCTTCCGGTCTCCGCGCCGACAGGCGATTCTCTGTTCTCGAAGGAGAGTCGCTCGCCATGACCTGGCCGGTCCGTGCCTCGCCACGGGTGGATGTCGCCCCAGGGTTCGTGCGGACTCCGGATCCTTGAGAGGGTGAAGGCTCCGGGACGTGCTTCGCCGCGACCGGTGGCCGGCGGCGGCGAAGCACCTGTGGATCAGGTCCGCGACAAGTCGCCGACCGTCACACGCCGGTGATGGTCCATTGGTTGTTGGTGCTGCTGTTCGGGGTCCACATGGCCACGGTGGAACCGGCGGTGCTGTTGCCCATGCCGTCCAGGGCCGTGCCGGTGCCGCGGTTGATGATCTGGTTGCGGCCGTTGCCCACGCTGTTGAGGCGCCACTGCTGGTTGTTGCCGCCGTTCCAGGCCGCCTGCCGGGCGACGGCGCCGTTGGCGGTGTTGCCCCAGCTGTCGATGACCATGCCGTTGGTGCGGTTGACGATGCGGTACCAGCCGCCGCCCAGATCGACGAGCTGCCAATGCAGGTTGGTGCTGCCGTCGTTGCTGTTCCACTGTTTGAGGTTCGACCCGGAGGCGACGTTGCCGCCGCTGTCCAGGGCCAGGCCGGTGGTCCCGTTGGTGATCCGCACGTAGGTGGGGGGCTGCTGCGGTGTGCCGGTTCCGGTGAGGCGGTACGTGCGGCCCGCCTGGCCGGTCAGCGCGACGACGTCGGACTCGGGCTTGGTGACGGTGACGGCGGCGCCGCTGTCGGCGTCGACCACCTGGTAGGTGCCGGTGAAGATCCGGTTGCGGACGTTGACGGTCCCGTCGCGGTCGAACCTGACGAGGATCTCGGTGGCCGCGCCCGAGCTCCACGTCGTGCCCACGGTGTAGCCGCCACGTCCCCGCAGGCCCTGCACCTTCCCGGCCGGCCAGGCGGACGGCAGCGCCGGGAGCACGTGCAGCTCGCCGTTGTGGCTCTGCAGGAGCATCTCCGCGATACCGGAGGTGGCGCCGAAGTTGCCGTCGATCTGGAACGGCGGGTGCAGGTCGAACATGTTCGGCGCGAGCCGGGCCGTCGTCACCAGGAGACGGATCAGGGTGTGCGCGCGGGCGCCCTCCTCCATCCGCGCCCAGTAGTTGATCTTCCAGGCGAGCGACCAGCCGGTCCCGTCGTCGCCGCGCAGTTCGAGGGTGCGCCGCGCGGCGGTGTACAGCGCGGGGGTGCCGCGCTTGGTGATCTGGTTGCTGGGGTGCAGGCCGTACAGGTGGGAGACGTGCCGGTGGGCGGGCTCGGTCTCGATCCAGTCGTACAGCCACTCCTGGATGTTGCCGCGCGAGCCGGTCTTCATCGGAGGGAGCCGGTCCCGGGCGGACAGGACCCGGGTTCGGAAGTCGGAGTCGACGCCGAGCGCCTGGCTGGCCTTGGCGCAGCCGTTGAACAGGTCGCGCAGGATCTGGTTGTCCATCGTGGGGCCGGCGCAGACGCTGACGCCGCTGTGGTGGGCCAGCTCCGGGGAGTTCGACGGGTTCGTGACCAGGAACCCGAGGCTCGGTTCCTGCACGAGGGTGTCGAGGAAGAACTGCGCGGCGCCCTTCATCGCCGGGTAGTACTGCTGGAGGAACGCGAGGTCGCCGGTGAAGGTGTAGTGCTCCCAGATCAGGGTGGCCAGCCACGCGCCGCCGGTCTGCCACATGCCCCAGAACGCGCCGTCGACGACGGAGGTGGCCCGCCACGCGTCGGTGTTGTGGTGGGCCACCCAGCCGCCGGCGTTGTACTGGACCTGGGCCGTGCGGGCGCCGGTGACCGCCAGATCGTTGATCATCGCGAACACCGGGTCGAAGCACTCCGACAGGTTCGTCGTGTCGGCCGGCCAGTAGTTCATCGGCAGGTTGGCGTTGATGGTGTACTTCGAGTCCCAGGACGGCGCCAGCGAGTCGTTCCAGATGCCCTGCAGGTTGGCCGGCTGGGTGCCGGGCCTGGAGGAGGAGATCAGCAGGTAGCGGCCGAACTGGAACAGCAGCACCGAGAACTGCGGGTCGTTGACGCTGTTGTGCTGCGCGATCCGCACGTCGGTCGGCTGGTCGGCCGCCGAGGTGCGGCCGAGCTCCAGCGTCGTGCGCCCGAACAGCCGCTGGTAGTCGGCCACGTGCCGGGCGCGCAGGTCGGTGAAGCTCCTGGCGGCGGCGGCGTTGAGATGCTGCCGTGCGATGCCCTGGTAGTCGCCGCTGACGTCGCGGTAGTTGCGGTAGCTGGAGCCGATGGAGATCAGCACCGTCACGCTGTTCGCGGCCGTCACCTGCAGCGTGCCGCCGGAGCTGCTGACGGTGCCGCCCTCGATGACGGCCTTGGCCAGGCCCTGGAACCGGACCGCGCCGGTCTTGCCCTCCATGTTGCCCGAGACGCCGCTGAGCGCCACCGTCGTGCCGTCCGGGCTGGATCGCGTCGTCTGCTGGGGGCTGTCGAACGTCGCGGAGAAGGTGATCGAGCCGCCCCTGTCGGCGGTCAGGCGCATGACGATCACCTGGTCCGGCGCGCTCGCGAACGTCTCGCGCTGGTAGCGCACGCCGTTCTTCAGGTACGACACCGTCGTGGTGGCCGTGGTCAGGTCCAGGTAGCGGTTGTACTCCGAGACCCCGGAGGTGTTGCCGAAGGCGAGCCGCAGGTTGCCGACGGTCTGGTAGGCCAGCTGGCCCGCGGGGCTGCCGAGCATGTTCTGGTCGATCAGGGTCTGGGCCTGGCTCCACTGGTTCTGGAAGACCAGCTGCCGGATCTGCCCGAGCGCCCCCGCGCCCCGGGTGTTGCTCTGGTCGTAGGGGCCGCCGGCCCAGACGGTGTCCTCGTTGAGCTGCAGCCGCTCGGTGTCGACGTTGCCGAACACCATGGCGCCCAGGCGGCCGTTGCCGATCGGGAGAGCGCGCAGCCAGTCGGTGCCGGCACTCTCGTCGTACCACAGCGCCAGATCGCCTGCGGCGGTCACCGCGGGAGGGGGCGCCGAGGCGGCTCTGGCGGCCGCCGTCCACTGCAGGGGTAACAGCATGGAGCCGGCTCCGGCTGCTCCGATCTGCATCAGTCGCCTGCGTGACAGGTGGTTCTCGTCGGACATGTCGTTCCAATCGGTAGGGGGTGTGGCACCTGGAAGTGCCGCGGCGGAGGAACGGGAAAGGGGTGGCTGGGGCGGGTTACTCCTGGACTTTGCCTCCGGTGAGACGGGACAGGATGAGGGCGATGAGGATGATGGCGCCGTTGAGGGCCTGGATCCACTGGGCGGGCACGCCGGCCAGGGTGAGGACGTTCTGGATCATGTAGAGGAGCAGGATGCCGGTGAACGCGCCGAACATGGTGCCCTTGCCGCCGTTGAGGCTGACGCCTCCGATGACGGCCGCGGCGAACACGGTGAAGATGGCGCCGTCGCCCTGGGCGGCGGCCACCGAGGCGAGGCGTCCCGACAGCAGCAGGCCTCCCAGGGCGGCGAGCAGGCTGGCGCCCACCAGGGCGGTCCACAGCACCCGGTCGGTGCGGATGCCGGCCGCCCTGGCCGCGTCCACGTTGCCGCCGAGGGCGTACAGGGCGCGGCCGTAGCGGGTGAAGCCGAGCAGCACGATGCCGACGGCGAACAGCAACAGGCACAGCCAGATCGAGGCGGGCACGCCGAACCACAGGGCCGAGCCGAGATAGAGCATCGACGGCGGCAGGTTGAAGAAGGTCTGGCCGCCGGAGATTCCGGTGAGCAGGCCGCGCAGCACGATCAGCATGCCGAGGGTGACGATGAAGCCGTTGAGCCCGAACCGCACGATCAGCAGAGCGTTGATCACGCCGATCAGCACGCCGACGGCCAGGGTGACCGGGATCGCCCAGGCGCCCGACAGCACGCCCAGCCCGGCGCCCGAGCCGACCGCGACGGTCAGCCAGGCGGCCACACCCGGCGCGAGGCCGAACGTCGACTCCAGCGAGAGGTCCATCTTGCCGGCGACCAGGACGAGCGTCTGCGCCATGACCAGCAGTGAGATCTCCGACATGGTCTGCAGGATGTTGATCAGGTTGTCGCCCTGCAGGAAGATCGGGTGGACGATCTGGCCGACAACGGCGATCACGATGATCGCGGGGATCAGCGCGAGGTCGCGCAGCCGGGCGAGCCGCACCCGTGGCCGTTCCCGCAGGGGAGCGGCACTCTCCGCGGCGGGCGTACGGGTTTTCTCAGGCATCGGGGGCACAGGGGGCATCGAGCCGGACTCCTTCCATGGCCGCCACCACATCGTGGTCGTGCCATCCGGCGGCCATCTCCGCGACGAGACGGCCCTGGAACATCACCAGCAGCCGGTCGCACAGCCGCAGGTCGTCGATTTCGTCGGAGGCGATCAAAACGCCGCTCCCTTTCGAGGCCGTCTCCTCGACCTTGCCGAGCAGGAACTCCTTGGACTTCACATCCACCCCGGCGGTGGGGGTGATCAGCACGAGCACCCGGGGGTCGGAGGCCAGCGCCCTGGCCATGACGACCTTCTGCTGGTTGCCGCCGGACAGGCCCATCACCGGCAGCTCGGGGCCGGGGGTCTTGATCGCCAAGTTGTCGATCAGGGTCCTGGCCAGCCGGTCGCGCCGCCGGCCACTGATCAGACCGGCCTCGCCGAGCCGTTCGGGGACGGTCATGGTGGCGTTGTCGGCGATCGACATCATCGAGACGAACCCCTGGTGATGCCGGTCCCGGGGGACGAAGCCGACGCCCGCGGCGAGCGCGTCGGGCACGCTGCCGGGGCGGGGACGACGTCCGGTGATCTCGATCGTGCCCGAATCGGCCGCGCGCAGCCCGGCGACGGTCTCGGCCAGTTCGGTCCGGCCGCTGCCGGCCGCGCCCGCCAGGCCGACGATCTCGCCGGCCCGGACGTGGAAGCCGATCTCCCGGTAGGCGTCGCCGTACGACAGGTCGCGCACGTCGAGCGCCATACCGGCGTCGGCGGGCACGGCCGCCCGGGGGAGCGGCGCGGTCAGGCCGGTGGCCTCTCCCGCCATCGCCGCCACCAGTTCGGTGTGCGTCAGGTCGGCCACCGCGGTGGTCAGGATGTGCCGGGCGTCGCGGAAGACCGTGACCGTGTCGCAGATCTCGTAGATCTCCTGCAGGTGGTGGCTGATGAACAGGAAGGTCACCCCCTGTTCCTGCAGGGCGCGGATGCGGGTGAACAGCCGGGCGATGGCGGCGGCGTCGAGCTGGGCGGTCGGTTCGTCGAGGATGATGAACCGGGCGCCGAAGGACAGCGCGCGGGCGATCTCCACGAACTGCCGCTGCTCGACGTCCAGCTCGCCGGCCGGCAGGCGCACGTCGACGTCCACCGACCAGGTGGCGAGCAGCGTGGCCGCCTTGCGCCGCAGCGCGTCCCAGCGGACCAGCCCGAACCGGTTCAGGTCGTGACGGTTCAGGTAGAGGTTCTCCGCCACGGTCAGCTCGGGGATGATCGTGGACTTCTGGTAGACACAGGCCACCCGCTGCCGCCAGGCGTCGCGGTCGGCGAGGCGCGGGGCGGGGTCGCCGCCGAACCGTACCTCGCCCTCGTCGGGGGGCGCCAGGCCGGTGAGGATCGAGACCAGGGTGGACTTCCCGGCCCCGTTGCGGCCGACCAGGGCGTGAGTCCGGCCGGGCATGATCCGTATTCCGGCGCCGTCCAGCGCGACGGTCTCGCCGTACCTCTTGGTGACGCCCACCGCCTCGACGAGAGGCGTGGTCGTCTGGTCAGCCGCCAAGGTTGTTTCCCCATAGCGAGGAGTCGTCCGACTTGACGCTCTGGACGTCTCCGTAGGTGCCGCCGTCGGCGGTCACCAGGGGCGCGGAGAGCTGGTCCTCCAGCAGGCCCGGTCGCACCTGGATGATGTTGCTGTCGTGGTCGGTCGGGCCGGGCTGGAACGTCTTGCCGTCGATGGCGGCCTTGGTGTACTCCAGCGCGTACTTGGCGTACTGGTCGGCCGGCTGCGAGACGGTGGCGTCGATGTTGCCGGCGGCGATCTCCTTCAGTTCCTGGGGGATGCCGTCGTTGGAGACGACGAAGACGTGCTTGGGGTCGCTCGGGGGGACCAGCAGGCCGCGCTGCTTGAGCAGCTGGAGGGTGCCCGCCAGGGCGAAGCTCGACTGCATGTAGACGCCCTTGATGTCCGGGTTGGCGGTGAGCTGCGTCTGGAGCTTCTGCGAGGCGAGGGCGCCGTCCCAGTTGGTGGCCTCGCCGAACACCGTGATGTCCGGGTAGTTGGCCTTCATGCACTCGTTGAACGCCTCGGTGCGGTCGCGGCCGTTGATGGAGGCCAGGTCGCCCTGGAGCATCACGACCTTGCCCTTGCCGGACAGCTTCTCGCCGAGGAACTTGCACGCCTTCTCCCCGTACGCCCGGTTGTCGGCGCGGACCACCATGTAGGCGTCGCCCTGCTCGGGGCGGGTGTCGACCATGACGACGGGGATCTTCTTGGCGGTGAGCTGCTGCAGGGTGGGGGCCACGGCGGCGGTGTCCTGCGGCGCCAGCACGAGGCCCTTGACGCCCTGGCTGACGAGACTCTGCACGTTGGCGGTGAGCTTGGCGATGTCGTTCTGCGAGTTGGAGGTCTTCAGGTCGAGACCGTTCTCGGCGCCGAACTGGGGGACGTACTTGATGAAGGAGTTCCAGAAGTCGGTGTCCGAGCGGGGGTAATCCACTCCGACGACCGGCTTTGCGTCTCCCGGGGCGGCCGTGCCGGTGCCGGTGCCCGTGCCGCCGTCGCCCCCGCACGCGCCGGTCAGCCCGGCCGCCAGGGCGAGGGCCGTTCCCAGGGCGAGTCCTCGGTTCATGGTCGTTCCTTTCCTGTGCTGGGCCGCAGCCGCAGTCCGTGCATGCCGCCGTCCACGGCCAGATCGGTGCCGGTGGTCGAGGCGGCGAGAGGGCTCGCCAGGTACGCGACGGCCTCGGCCACCTCGTCCGCCGAGACCAGACGGCCCATCGGCTGACGGGCGGTGAGCGCCCGGCGTTCCTGTTCGGGATCGGTGGCGGCCTCCAGCAGCCGGTTCACCCACGGGGTGTCGGCGGTGCCGGGGTTGACGCAGTTGACGCGGATGCCCTCCGCGACCAGGTCGGCCGCCATGGCCCGGGTCATGGCCAGTACCGCGCCCTTGGTGGAGGAGTACAGGACCCGGCTGGGCAGCCCGGCGGTCGCCGCGATGGAGCAGGTGTTCACGATCGCCGCGGCCCGTGACGCCCGCAGGTACGGCAGCGCCGCCCTGGCCACCCGGACCATGCCGAACACGTTGACGTCGAAGACCCGGCGCCATTCGTCGTCGTCGTTGTCCTCGATACCGCCCTGGGCTCCGATTCCCGCGTTGTTCACCAGGACGTCGATGCCGCCGAGCCGGTCCGCGGCCTCGGCCACGGCGGTCCGCACCGACGCGTCGTCGGCCACGTCGGCCCGCAGCCCGAGCAGGGGCTCGGGCACGCCGGGGGACAGGTCGAGACAGGCCACGCGGGCCCCGCGCTCGGCCAGCAGGGTGGCGGTGGCCAGGCCGATGCCGGAGGCGCCACCGGTGACGACGGCCGTGAGCCCGTCGAAGGCGCCCATCACACCACCTCTCCGGCGGCGAGGGCCGTGTCGGCGCCTGTGCCGGCGCCGGTGGCCCACCGGGGGCCGTGCGGGTAGGCGTACTCGGCGCGCGAGGCCGGACGCATCTCGCCGCCTCCGCCCGGTTCGAGGGGAGCGACGTACCGGCCGTCCCTGATCACCACCGGGTCGGTGAAGTGCTCGTGCAGATGGTCGATGTACTCGATGACGCGGTCCTCGGTGGTGCCGCTGACGGCCACGTAGTCGAACATCGCCAGGTGCTGGACCATCTCGCACAGGCCGACGCCGCCCGCGTGCGGGCACACCGGCACCCCGAACTTGGCGGCCAGCAGCAGGATGGCGATGTTCTCGTTGACCCCGGCGACCCTGGCCGCGTCGAGCTGCAGGATGTCGATCGCGCCCGCCTGCAGGAACTGCTTGAACATCACCCGGTTGTGGGCGTGCTCTCCGGTGGCGACCTTGATGGGCGCGACCCGCTCCCGGATGGCGGCGTGGCCGAGCACGTCGTCGGGGGAGGTGGGCTCCTCGATCCAGTACAGGTCGAACTCGGCGAGCGGGGCCAGCCGTTCGATCGCCTGGCCGACGTTCCACGCCTGGTTGGCGTCCACGGCGATGCGCACGTCGGGGCCGACCGCCTCGCGGGCCAGCCGCACGCGCCGCACGTCCTCGGCCGGGTCGGCGCCGACCTTCAGCTTGATGAGGCGGAACCCGTCGGCGACCGCCTCCTTGGCCAGCCGGACCAGCTTGTCGTCGGTGTAGCCGAGCCAGCCGGGGGTGGTGGTGTAGGCCGGGTAGCCCTCGGCGAGCAGGCGCGCCCGGCGCCCGGCGCGGCCAGGCTCGGCGTCGCGCAGGATGGTCAGCGCCTCCTCGCGGGTGAGCGCCTCCTCCAGGTAGCGGAAGTCGACGACGTCGACGATCTCCTCCGGCGACAGCTCCGACAGCAGCCGCCACAGCGGTTTGCCCGCCCTGCGCGCGCGAAGGTCCCACAGGGCGTTGAGCACGGCTCCCGCCGCCATGTGGATGACGCCCTTCTCGGGGCCGAGCCAGCGCAGCTGGCTGTCGCCGGTGAGCCGGCGCGACACCCCGCCGAGATCGCCGAGCACCTCGGCCACCGGTCGTCCGGTGACCAGCGGCGCCAGCGACTCCACGGCGGCGACGGCGATCTCGTTGCCGCGCCCGACGGTGAAGGCGAGCGCGTGCCCTTCCTGCCCGCCGTCGGTCCGCACGATCACGTAGGCGGCGGAGTAGTCGGGCTCGGGGTTCATGGCGTCGGAACCGTCGAGGTATCGAGAGGTCGGGAACCGGATGTCGTGGGCCTCGACCGCGGTGATCAGCTCCGTCACGGTGACCCGCTCTGGCGATACGTGCGCACGAAGGTCTACCTCCAGCGGATGTTTCCGGAAGGTGAAGGGATCTTCACCACATGGACATGGGATGTCTTTGTAATCCTCTCGATGTGATGTGTCTAGACCTTCTGGCGAAATACCGTAAATATGATGAATTGGCTGAATATTTCAGGCCTTGTCGCACATGAGTGGTCCATGATTCCCTTGCGGTGGATCGCCCTTTCACGCGAACATGGGATGTCTGTTATGTTCCCGCGGTGAACAGCGCACCGATCGAGCGACTCCACGACCGGAGGCCGTGCCCATGTCCCTGACCGACGAGGCGATCTCCCGTATCCGGGCACTCGTCCAGTCGGGTGATCTTCCCCCCGGGGCGCGGCTGCCCCCGGAGCACCAGCTCGCCGCCCAGCTCGGCGTCTCCCGCAACGGGTTGCGCGAGGCGGTCAAGGCGCTGGTCGTGGCCCGGGTGCTCGACGTACGGCGGGGCGACGGCACCTATGTGACCAGCCTGGAACCGCGGTTGCTGCTGGAAGGGCTGGGGCTGGCCGTCGAGCTGTTGAGCGACGACACGCTGCTGGAGATCGTCCAGGTGCGGCGGATGCTGGAACCCGCGGCGACCGCGCTGGCCGCGTCCCGGATCTCCGCCGACCAGCTCGCCGAGATCGGCGAGCACCTGGCCGCGATGCGCGCGGCCAGCGACGACGTGGAGAAGCTGAACCACCACGACGCCGCCTTCCACCGCGCCGTGGTGCGGGCGACCGGCAACGAGACGCTGTCCACCCTGCTCGACGGGATCTCCGGCCGCACCCTGCGGATGCGGGTGTGGCGCGGCACGGTCGAGACCGGCAGCTCGCACAAGACCATCGCCGAGCACGAGGCGATCTACAACGCCCTGGCCGCCGGTGATGCGACGCTCGCCCAGGCGGCGGCGCTGATGCACATCGGCACGACCGAGACGTGGTTTCGCTCGGTGCTCGAGAACGTGGAGGCCACCTCGGCCGGGGCCGACGGCGATCAGGACCCGGCCGGTACTAAGATCGCCGACGGGCTCTGGCCGGAGCTCGGCGGTGAGGAGACACGATGAAGATCCGTTTGGCCTACGGGGAGACCGGTCTGACGGTCGAACTGCCCGACGAGGCCACCACGGTGGTGACTCCCGTCCACCACGCGGCCGCGCCCGACCAGACGGGCGCGCTGCGGGCGGCTCTGCGCGACCCGGTGTCCGGGCCGCCGCTGCGCGAGAGGGTACGGCCCGGCCAGACCGTCGCCATCTCGGCCTGCGACATCACCCGCCCCCAGCCGCGGCACCTGATGATCCCGGCCATCCTCGACGAGCTCGACGGCGTCATCGACCTCGACGACGTGACCGTCCTCGTCGCGACCGGCACCCATCGCGGCAACACCGAGGCCGAACTGCGCGCGATGTTCGGCGACACGGTCGTGGACTCCGTGCGGATCGTCAACCACGACGCCCGCGACCCGGGATCGCTCACCTACCTCGGCCGCTTCGGCAAGGACGTGCCGGTGTGGCTGAACACCGCCTGGGTCGAGGCCGACGTGCGGATCACCACCGGTTTCGTGGAGCCACACTTCTTCGCGGGCTTCTCCGGCGGGCCCAAGCTGGTCGCCCCCGGCCTGGCCGCGCTGGAGACCGTGCTCACCCTGCACGACGCCGCGCGCATCGGCGACCCCCGGGCCACCTGGGGAGTGATCGAGGGCAACCCCGTGCACGACGACGTGCGGGCCATCGCCGAGGGCACCGGGGTGACCTTCGCCCTCGACGTGATCCTCAACCGGGACAAGGACATCGCGGCGGCGTTCGGCGGCGACATCCTGCCCATGCACGCCGCCGCCACCGCCGCCGCCCGCCGGGTCGCCATGCGAGAGGTCGAGGCGCCCTTCGACGTGGTGGTCACCACCAACTCCGGTTACCCCCTCGACCAGAACCTCTACCAGGCGGTCAAGGGCATGTCGGCGGCGTTCCAGGTGGTCCGGCCGGGCGGCGTGATCGTCTGCGCCGCCGAGTGCCGCGACGGCTTCCCCGACCACGGCTCCTACCGCGAGGTGCTCGCCTCGGAGTCCTCCCCGCGGGCGCTGCTCGACGCGATCGCCGCCCGGCCGGTGACCGTCCCCGACCAGTGGCAGGTGCAGATCCAGGCACGCATCCAGGCGGGCGCGCGGGTGGTGATGCACACCTCCTACCTCGGCGACGCCGACCTGGCCACCGCCCACCTGGAACAGACCGGCGACATCGCGGCCACGGTGACCGAGGCGCTGGCCGCCGCCGGGCCGGGCGCCCGCGTGTGCGTGCTGCCGGAGGGCCCGCAGACCATCCCCTACCTGTCCGGCGGCCGGGCATGAGCGAACGCTCGGTGGTGGACCTGGGGTTCGCCCGGGTCGACGTGGACCGGGAGGCCCGCCAGGGGACGCCCGAGGTCGTCTACGGGCCGGGCAAGACCGCCGAGGAGATCGCCGGCATCGTCTCCGCCCTGCTCGCCCGCAACACCGGCCCCGTGCTGGCCACGCGGGTCGAGGAGGCGGTCGCCGGGCCCGTCCTGGCGGCCGTGCCGGGCGGATCCCACGACCCGGTGGCGCGGCTGCTGGTGTGGCGGCCGGCCGCGACCGGGTCCTTCGCGGTCGCGGTGGTCACGGCGGGCACGTCCGACGGGCCGGTGGCGGCCGAGGCGGCGGCCGTGGCCCGGGCGCTCGGGCTGGACGTCACCGTGGTCCGCGACGTGGGAGTGGCGGGAATCCACCGGCTGCTCGCCGAGACCGGGCGGCTGCGCGCGGCGGACGCGGTGATCGTCGTGGCGGGCATGGAGGGCGCGCTGGCCAGCGCCGTCGGCGGCCTCGTGGCGGCGCCGGTGATCGCCGTGCCCACCTCCGTCGGGTACGGCGCGGCCCTGGAGGGCGTCACCGCCCTGCTGGCGATGCTGTCCTCGTGCGCCGCCGGCCTCACCGTGGTCAACATCGACTCCGGCTTCGGCGCCGCCATGGCCGCTCACCGTCTCGCCCACACCGCCACCCGCCGCGCCTCCCCGTCCCCGTCCCCGCCCTCCCCGTCCCCGGCGGGCGCGGAGGCGGCGGGGCAGGAGGTAAGGCCGTGATCTGCTGGGTCAACCCGTTCACCGGGCTGGCGGGGGACATGCTGCTGGCGGCGCTCATCGACGCCGGGGCCCCGCTGGACGGCATCCGCGCGGCGGTGGGATCGACCGGTCTCACCGGCTGGGAGCTGACGGCCGGGCGGGCGGTCAGTCACGGGCTGACGGTGACCCGTGTACGGGTCGTGGTCACCGACACGGCGACCGAGCGGCGGGCGGCCGAGCTGATCTCCATGGCCGGGGCCGCCCGGCCGGAACCGGTCGCCACCCTCGCCACCGCCGCGCTGCGGGCGATCGCCGAGGCGGAGGGCCGGATCCACGGCACCGACCCCGGCCGGGTGCACCTGCACGAGCTGGGCGGCCACGACGCCCTCGTGGACATCGTCGGCGTGGCCGCCGCGCTGCACCTGCTCGGCGTCACGGCCGTGCACTGCGCCCCGATCCCCCTCGGAACCGGCACGGTGACCACCCGCCACGGCGTGCTGCCCGTACCGGCCCCCGCGACCGCCGCCCTGCTGCGGGGGGCCCTGGTGGCCGGTAGCGACCTGCCAGGGGAGACCGTGACCCCCACGGGGGCGGCGCTGCTGCGCGCCATGGGAGCGCGATACACCCCGCCGCCGGCGATGACCCCGGTGGCGACCGGCTACGGCGCGGGCACCCGGGAGCTTCCCGACCGCCCGAACATCGTCGCCGTCACCGTCGCCGAGCCCGCCCGCGGCGCCGGCACCGAGCCCCTGGTCGTCCTGGAGACCAACCTGGACGACGTCACCGGCGAGGTGCTCGGCCACACGATCGCCCGGGCCCTCGACGCCGGCGCCCTGGACGCCTGGGCCACCCCGGCCACCATGAAGAAGGGCCGGCCGGCGCACGTGCTGCACCTGCTGTGCCGCCCTCCCGCCGCACCGGCCCTGCGGGACCTGCTCCTCGCCGAGACCGGCGCGCTCGGCGTGCGTGAGGTCGCGGTCGAGCGCACGGCCCTGCCCCGGCACACCACCGAGGTGGACCTGGCGGGCCACCGCGTGCGGGTCAAGCACGGACCCCACTCGGCCAAACCCGAACACGACGACGTGGCCGCCGCCTCGGCCGCCCTCGGCCTGTCCCTGCGCGAGACGGCCGCCCGGGCGCTGCGGCTGTTCCACGAACGGCCCCCTACGCGAGAGAGATCGGGATGACCTTCGATGCCAAGATCACCGCACTGCTCGACCGGTTGACGCCCCTGCCCTCGCTCGCCGTCGCCTTCTCCGGCGGAACCGACTCCGCGCTGGTGCTGGCGGCGGCGGTCCGGGCACTCGGGACCGGGCGGGTGCTGGCGGTGACGGCGGTCTCCGACAGCCTGGCGGCCGAGGAACTCGACGCGGCCCGGCGGTTCGCGGCCTCCCTCGGCGTACGGCACCTGCTCCCGGCCACCGCCGAGATGGCGAACCCCGCCTACCGCGCCAACGGCCGCGACCGCTGCTACTTCTGCAAGTCGGAGGTACTCGACGTGATCGGCCGGGTGGCGGCGGAGCACGGCGTCGCACACGTCGCCACCGGCACCAACGCCGACGACGCCGCCGACCCGTTCCGGCCGGGGATCAGGGCCGCCGACGAGCGTGGGGTGCTCGCCCCGCTGCGCGACGCCGGCCTGACCAAGGCCGAGGTACGGCGGGCCGGCAAGGCGTGGGACCTGGTCACCTGGGACAAGCCTGCCGCGCCCTGCCTGGCCAGCCGGGTGGCCTACGGCGTGGAGGTGACGCCGGCCCGGCTGCACCGGATCGAGACGGCCGAGCGTGCGGTGCGCCGCCTGCTGGCCCGGGCCGGCCTGCCGGTCACCGACCTGCGGGTACGAGACCTCGGCGACCGGGTGCGAGTGGAGGTGGCCGCCGACCTGACGCCCCGCGCCGCCGGCCTGACCGGCCTGACGTCCGCCGTGCGCAAGGCCGGCTTCCCCGGTGCCCAGGTGGAGGTGGCGGCCTTCCGCTCCGGAGCCCTGAACATGGAGCCGCTACGCCCGTGACCGGCCGGGGACGCCCCGCGCAGCGGGATCGCCCGTACGGCCTCCTGGTGCCCGGGAGGCCGTACGGGCCGGTCACGGTCCGGCGGACCCGGGCCGGCTCGCGGTGAGGCCGTCGAGGCCGGACCGGCGCGTCACGCCGGCGGCGTGGGAGATGGTGATCGACCCGGCGTCCCACCTTCCCGCGGCGGGTCGGGCGCGGTCAGCGTCAGCGACCTGTCCAGGACGTAACCGGTCTCGCCGGCCTGGAAGATCACCGTCGCCCTGACGGGGGCGTGGCCGGCCGGGGTCGTGGACGACCCGGGTGCGGTGATCCTCCACGTCTCGGTGTCCGAGGCGCCGGGCGGCAGCACGCGTCTCACCGGCCTGCCGGCGCGTTCGGCCCGGCAGCCCTCGGGGACGGCGATCGAGACGGTCAGCCCGGTGACCGGGCTGTCGCCCAGGTTCGTCACCGTGGCGGTGACGGTGGCCGGATCACCGGCGCTCACGGTGCCCGGATCGGCCGCGAGGAAGGCACCGGCCGGGGGGCGCCGCGGGTCGGGGGCGCCGCGGTACGGGCCGGTGGGGCCCGCGTTGTAGATCACCCGGCTGGCCTCGATCGGGAGGTTGCCGCCGGTGACGACGACGTTGCCGCGGACGACGTTGCCGCGGTCGCCGTCGGCGATGCCGGTGATGGCGGGGTTTGTCACGTAGTTCCCGGTCAGCGTGAGGTCGCCGGTGTGGTTGCCGTTCTGGATGTTGGCGTGCGCCCACGGTCCCGCGGTGTCGAGGAACACGTTGCGGCTCACGCTCAGGTACCGGGAACCCTCGTCGAAGTACAGGCCGAACTGCCCGCTGCTCTCGCAGTGGTTCTCGTCGATGACGCCGCCGGGTATCGCCGAGAGCGTGTAGACGCAGCTCGCCTCGGACAGCGCCTGCACGACGTCGCGCACGTGGTTGCCCACGACGCGGACGTCGCTCAGAGTGGTCGGCGTGCCGTGGACCGGCCGGAAGTCGTAGAGCCCCCGGGCGAGATAGTCGGGACTGCCTCCCGGGTCGTCGGCGCCCCAGCCGTAACCGAGCCCGATGCCTATGTAGGGCATGTCGGAGACGTGGTTGTGCTCGATGGCCAGCCGCGTGACATAGCTGGCGAGGATCGCGGCCTGATCCAGGTACTCGAGCGCGGTCGCGTGGACGCGGTTGTCCCTGAGCACGATGTCGCTGTTGACCATGCGAGGGTCGGACGGGTGGTGCGCGTCGGGGCGCACGCCGCCGACCACGATGCCGCCGCCGGAGCTCGCGGTGAACGTGCTCCCCACGACCGAGACCCTGTGCGCGCCCAGTCCCACGCCGGTGGCGTGGGCGCCCGCGTCGTTGCCGATGCCGAGCCCGACGGAACCGAGGTTGACGAAGGTACAGCCGACGAACGCGATGTCGTCCGCCGCCGACACCTGCACCGCCGCGGCCGCCTGCTCCCAGCCCTCACGGGAGGCCTCGAATCCCGTGCAGCCGATGGAGCACGAGGTGAACGCGTCGGCCGGCCGGTGGGGCTGGACGCCGCTGACGAACACGCCGGTCTGCTGGTTCGCGTACCCGTCGGGCGAGCCGGGGCGCAACCACGTGGTGCCGGTGAAGGTCAGGCCCTCGAACCGCAGGCCGCGGGCCGGCTCGTCGTAGGTGCCGCCGACCTGGAGCAGCGTCTCCAGCCGCGGCAGCTCCACCCGCGCGCGCGAGAGGTCCTGCCCCGGGAGCGGCTTGTAGTAGAGCGTTCCCGCCGCGGGGTCCAGATACCACTCGCCCGGCTCGTCCAGGAAGCTCCTGGAGTTGAGCAGGAAGAACCTCGGCGTGCGGAACGGAGCCTGGACGGTGTCGTAGCCGTAGGTGTTGTTGTCCCAGGCGGGCTGCCGCATGACGACCGTGGAGCCGGAGATGCTCCGCACCGGCGCGAACCGGTTGGTGAACGTCAGCGTCGCCTGGAAGTCGATGCGCCCCTGGTCGGGCAGGGCGGCCAGGTAGGCGAGGTCCGGGTTGTCGATGGTGAAGCCGGTCGGGGTCAGCGTGATGTCGCCGCGTGCCAGCTCGATCCGCGCACGCCGTGCCGGGATCCCGTCGACGTAGAGCTGCCGGCTGTCGAATCCGGTGCCGACGTGGGCCCGGTAGACGCCTGCGGCTGCGCCGTCGGGGTCGTCGGGCTCCCAGCCGGTGACCGGCTGGGAGCCGCTCAGCACGGGCGTGGCCCCGGGCGCCGCCTTCCAGGTCACGGTGTGCCCGTTCCTGCCGGAGTCGGCGGCGTCGAGGCGCAGCGGCGAGGCCGGCCGGTAGGTCCCGTCCAGGAGCAGGACGGTGACGTCGCGGTTCCCCTCGGCCGCGGCCTCGCGCGCCCGCCGCCGCGCCTCCTCCAGGGTCGCCAGCGGCCGGTCCGTACTACCCGGCCCCCCGTCGTCGGCGTTCCCGGCACCGGGGGGCGCGACCACGATCGTGTGGCCCGCCCGGACGGCTTCCGCCCGGGTCGCGACCGATGTACGTCTGTGCGGCACGGGTGACGGGCACACGTGCGCTCCCTTCTTCCGGTCAGGGACGCGTCATGGACGGCCGGCGTCGAACGGAGGACTCACCTCGGCGTCCGGTGCTGACCGTCCATGACCAGGGGGGCGAGCAGGCGCTGCTGCGCGACGTGACCGTTGTCGGTCACCGCCAGCAGCCGCCGGCCGGCCTGTTCCGGCCGGACGCCGGGGCCGTCGGCCGACAGGGTGCCCGGCCGGCGGGTGAGCCCCCTGATGACGTCCTCGTCGATCGTGAGGCCCAGGCCGGGCGAGTCCCCGAGGTGGAACGCGCCGTCCTCGATGTGAAGGTCGAGGGACACCCCGAGCGGCGGGCGCAGGTCCTGCAGCTCGCTGGCCATGTGGTTCGGCACCGACGTCGCGGCGTGCAGCAGGCCGACCGGGACGTTGCCGACCGGGCTGACCGGCAGATCGTGGGCGTGCGCCAGGGCGGACACCCGCAGGAAGTGGGTGATCCCCCAGACCACGGCCGTCTGGACGATGTCGACGGCACCCGCGGCCAGCAGCGGGCGATACTGCTCGAGCCCGGTGAGGTTCTCCCCGGTGGCGACCGACGCGCGGATCCCGCGGCCGACGACGGCCAGGCCCTCGGCGTCCCACCGCCGGACGGGCTCCTCGATCCAGGTGAGGTCCAGGGTGCGCTCGAGCTCGCAGACGTGCCGGATCGCCTGCTTGCGCGACCAGGCCTCGTTCGCGTCGAGCATCAGGCCCGGCCGCTTCCCGTGCCCGGCCTCGGTCAGGACCTCCCGGACCAGCGTCAGGCGGTGCCGGTCCCGCTCGATGTCGAGGCCGCCCTTGATCTTGGCCGCCCGCAGGCCGTGCCGGGCGTAGACCTCGTACACCGAGACGAGCTCGTCGTCGGTCAGGCCGATGTCCAGGCCCGAGGCGTAGGCGGGGACCCGCCGGTCGCGCCCGCCCAGCAGGCGCCAGAGCGGCTCGCCGGCCGCCTTCGCCTTGATGTCCCACAGGGCGGTGTCGAGCGCGCCGATGGTCCCGAACACCGCGCCCGCGTGGCCCGCCTTGAAGGTCTGCCGCAGCATGCGGTCGTACAGCGCCGTGACGCCGCGCGGATCCTCGCCCTCGATGGCGGCGAAGACGTTGTCCAGCTCCACGTGCGGCCCGACGCCGACGCCGGTGATCCCCTCGTCGGTGTCCACGACGATGATCGACACCGGAACGACCCCGTCGGCGTAGACGCCGTTGGCGTCACCGACCGGACGGTCCCACTCCTGGACCGTGGTGAAAGTGCGATACCCCGAAATACGCATGTCAGCCCTTCGTGGAACCGGCGGTGACGCCGTCGGCGATCTGCCGCTGGAGAAAGAGATAGACCATCAACACGGGCACGGCGGCGATCAGAACCCCGGAGGCGAAGGTCGGGATGTCGTCGGAGTACTGTCCGCGCAGCGACGTGACCCCGACCATGAGGGTGCGGTGGTCGGCCGACGGCATCATCAGCAGGGAGATGAGCACGTCGTTCCAGCAGAACAGGGCATTGAGGATGCCGACCGACAGCAGGGCCGGAGTGCCTATCGGCAGCATGACCCGCCGGTAGACGCCGTACGTCGTGTTCCCGTCGATTCTCGCCGCGTCGATGATCTCCCCTGGAACGGTCTTGTAGTAACTCGTCATCAGGAAGATCGTGAAGGGGAGGAACTGCGCGACGTAGGCCAGGATCAGTCCCGGGTAGGTGTCGATGAGGCCGCTGTCCGCCATCACCCGGGCGAGCGGCACCATGATCACCTGAAACGGGATGAACAGGGCCGCGAGACAGCCCAGGAAAAGCGCCTTGGAACCGCGAAACCGCAGCTGGCTCAGCGCGAATCCCGCCATCGACCCGAGGAGCAGCAGGAGGATCACCGAGATCGTCACCACGATGAGCGAGTTGGCGAAGTATCGTGCCATGCCGACGCTGGTCCACGCGGTGACGATGTTGTCCCACTGCAGGGAGGTCGTCGGGGAGAACCGGTCGAGGACGTACTCACGCCGGGTCTTCATGGCGACGTTGGTGGTGAACACGAGGGGGTAGATCGTCGCCAGCGCGAGGAGCACCATCGGAACGGCGACCACCCACTTGGTCAGGCGGCTGCCGGACATCAGTCCTCCCTTCCGGCGCGGCGGAGCACGCTGATCTGCATGAGCCCCACCACGAGCATGATGAGGAAGAGGACCGTCGACGCGGCCGAGGCGAGCGCGGGGCGGTTCATCTGTCCCTGCTGGATCCAGACGTAGTACTCCGGCAGGTAGGTGGACCCCTCGGGCCCTCCGCTGGTCATGACGTACAGCAGGCCGAACATGGACGTCAGCATCCCGATCATCGTGGTCACGAAGACGAACTGGATGGTGCGGGTCAGACCCGGGATGATCACATGCCAGATGATCTGGGGGAGCGACGCGCCGTCCACCCTGGCCGCGTCCAGGAGCGCGGGGTCCAGGGTGGCGAATCCGGCGAGGAACACCACCAGGGCCATCCCGAACGTCGCCCAGATGTGCACGCCGACGACCGCGAACATGGCGACGTCCGGGTCGCCGAGCCAGTCGACCGGGCCGAGACCGATCGTCGCCAGGACGGTGTTCAACGGGCCGTCGTAGGCGAGCATCAGGTTGAAGATCGCGCCGACGATCACCGGCGATAGCACGGCCGGGAAGAAGTAGACGCTGCGGAAGACACGGTGCCCGGGCACGCGCAGGTAGATGAACGTCGCCAGCAGGCCCGGGATGGCCACCGCCACCGGAAGCAGCAGCACCAGCAGCCCGACGTTGCGCAGCGCGCTCTGGAACGTCGCGTCCTGGAACATCTCCAGGTAGTTGTCGAGGCCGACCATCATCCCGTTGCGCTCGCCGTCGCCCGTGAAGGAGAAGTTGACGCCCAGCAGCAGCGGCCACAGCCGCAGCGCCACGATGATCAGCAGGGCCGGAGCCACCAGAACGTAGGGCGCGAGACGGTCGGAACGCCACGTGCGGGAGGCCGGACGGGAAACGGTCCCGGGGTCACCGGGACGTGCCCGCCGCCTCGTCTCTCCCCCGCCGGTCCGCCCGGAGTCGACCGGGCGGACCAACGGAGACGAATCTCGGATCGGCACGGGATCAGCTCGCCCGATCCGAGGCGGCCAGCTGCTCCACCACCTCGTCGACGGTCGCCGATCCGCTCAGGAGCTGCTGGGAAAGCCTTCCCATCAGGTCCAGGGTCTTCGAGGACAACGCGACGTGCAGGGCGGGCTTGCCCTCCTTGAGCTGCGACACGATCGTGCCGACGGCCACGGGGCCCTGCGACACGTCGATCGTGGTGTCGGACGCGATCGCGCCGGCGTCGGAGTAGAAGGAGGTCAGGGCGTCGGTCGTGGTCAGCGACCGCACCATGTCGGAGGCCATCTTCGGGTCCTTGGCCCACTTCGCGACCGCGTAGCCGATGCCGCCGTCGTAGGCGAGGCTCGGGGTGGTTCCGCTGGTGACGACCGGGGACGACATGACGCCGACCTTGTCGTTCCCCAGGAACTCGCTGAAGTCCTTCCAGTGCCCGATGTCCGACATCAGCCCGATGATGTGGGCGGCCTTGCCGGAGTTGAAGATCGTGAAGGCGTCGTTGAACATCGCGGTCGAGTTGCCTCCCTTGTTGTTCAGCCCCGAGTCGCCGGCGTCCTTCCACAGCTTGAAGATCTGCTTCACGTTGGGGGAGTCCCAGGCGCGCTTCCCGGCGATCCAGTCGTCGTACTCCTGCGCCGTCAGGATGCTCGAGCCGAGGCCCGACATGAAGAACTGGATGCCGGCTCCCTCCTTGTTGCCGAGCGCGAAGCAGTCGGCCCCGGTCTTCTGCTTGATGGTGCCGCAGTCGTCGACGAACTCCTTCCACGTCGTGGCGGGGCTGGCCGGGTCGAGTCCCGCCTTCTCGTACAGCGTCTTGTTGTAGTAGATCGGGTGGCCCTGCAACGTCACCGGCGCGCCGTAGATCTTGCCGTCCTTGCTGAACGCGTCCCAGCCCGCCAGGCGCTGCTTGTCCTCGGCGACGTACTGGTCGAGGGGGAGGAGCGAGTCCACGCGGTCGCGGATCTGGCCGCCTCCGTTGAAGAGCATGACGTCCGGTCCCGTGCCGGACTGGATGGCCGCGCCCAGCAGGGTGTAGTACTGGTCGAACGGCTGGGCCACGAACTCGACCGTGACGCCGGGGTGCTTCTTGGCGAAGTCGTCCTTCGCCTTCTGGATATAGGAGGCCGCGGCCGCGTCACCGGATTTCCAGTCCCAGACCAAGAGCTTCGTGACCTTGCCGGAGTCGCTCGGCGACGACGCGGGAGGGCTGGCGCTTCCGCAGCCGGTTAAGGCCAGTCCGGCGACCAAGAGGGCGGACCACAGTGTTCGCTGCTTCATTGCTGTTCACTCTCCAGAGGACGGCCGGCTCGCCCGGCCGCGATGTGAGGCGAAACGTAATTCGTATGACGTCTGACGTCAATACACGTGACATATACTGATGTCGAAATGTGGCGCCGCCCGCGGCACCGGAGGAGATATGACGGCATCGCAGGAATCGCCGCCGAGCGTGGCGCCACCCCCGGCCTGGGTGCGACGGCCGGCCAACCTCGCCAGGGCGGTGACGGCGGAGCTGGTGGAGCGCATCGTTCGCGGAGCGCACCCGCCGGGCACGCCGCTGCCCGCCGAGCCCGCGCTCTGCGACACCTTCTCGGTGAGCCGGACCGTCATCCGCGAGGCGGTGAAGATCCTTCAGGAGAAGGGGCTGGTGCAGATCCGCCAGGGCAGCGGCACCATCGTCACCCCGCCGACGATGTGGGACATGCTCGACGAGCATGTCCTCGCGGCGACCATCGCCGAGGACGAGAGCCTGGCGATCCTCGACGACCTCGTCGTCACCCGGCGCGTGCTGGAGTCCGACATGGCGAACTTCGCCGCCCGCCTCGCGGATCAGGACACCGTCGACCGGCTGCGCGCGCTGGTGGACCGGATGGACGAGCTCGTGGACGACCATGTCACGTACGCCGATCACGACCGCGCCTTCCACGACGTGATCATGCAGGCGTCCGGCAACCGTATCGCCCGTGGCGTGGTGCGGGCCCTGGAGAGCCAGGTCATCAACACCGCCCGCTACATGGGCCAGCCCCAGCGGGCCCTGTGCGTGGCGTCCAACCTCGGCCATCGCCGCATCTACGAGCGCATCGCCGCCCACGACCCCGCCGGGGCCGCCGAGGCGATGTTCAAGCACATCACCGACGCCTGGCTCGTCCGCCGCGGCGGGCCGGACGAGCCCGTGCGCCTGGAGCGTTGAACGCGAATCCCGCTCGACCAGGACGCGGCGTCCAGTGACTTTACTTCGATCCGATGAATCCGCCAGGCTCGGCCCGCTGGGCATGCCTGTGAACCAAGTGGAAGAAGGCGTTTCGTGAAACTGTTTCGGGTGGGTCGGCCGGGCCAGGAGCGGCCCTGCGTCATGGGACCCGACGGCAGGGCGCTGGACCTGTCGGCGCTGACGGCCGACATCGACGGCGCGTTCCTCGCCGGGGGAGGCGTCGAGCGGGTACGTTCCGCCCTCGCCGAGGGCGGCCTGCCCGAGGCCGGACCGTACGAGCGGATCGGCGCTCCGGTGGCCAGGCCGGGGAAGATCATCTGTATCGGGCTGAACTACTCCGACCACGCGGAGGAGACCGGCGCCCCCATCCCCGCCGAGCCGGTGGTCTTCATGAAGGCGCCCAACACGGTCGTCGGCCCCGAGGACGAGGTCCTGGTGCCGCGCGGCAGCGTGAAGACCGACTACGAGGTCGAACTGGCGGTGGTCCTCGGCGGCACGGCCCGCTACCTGTCCTCCCCGGAGGAGGCGGCGGGCGTGATCGCCGGATACGCGATCGCGAACGACGTCTCCGAGCGGGAGTTCCAGAACGAACGCGGCGGCCAGTGGGACAAGGGCAAGTCGTGCGAGACGTTCAACCCGCTGGGCCCGTGGCTGGTCACGCCGGACGAGGTGGGCGATCCGCAGGCGCTCGGCCTGCGCCTGTGGGTCAACGGGCGGCTCCGCCAGAACGGCAGCACCAAGAATCAGATCTTCGGCGTTCATCACGTGATCTGGTACCTCAGTCAGTTCATGGTCCTGGAGCCGGGAGACGTGGTGAACACCGGCACCCCCGCCGGGGTCGCCCTCGGCATCGGCCCGGAGGCGTACCTGCGCGCGGGCGACGTGGTCGAAGTCGAGATCGACGGCCTCGGCCGCCAGCGCCAGCGGATGGGGCAGGCGTGAGAGCGGACGAAACGCTCCCCGGGCGCGCGGAGGTGCGTGGGAGGGGGCGGGCACGGGAGCGCTCCAGATGAGGTCGGCGGCTACGGACGCGCGTTTCCCCGCGTAGGGCTGTCGGGGAGGTTCGAGGGCTCGGCTGAGGGAGCCGGGTGGGGCAGGCCCAGGGTGGTGATGCGCCGCACCAGGGCCTCGCGCCGCACCCGGACCTGCCGGCCGCTGTCGTGGCCGGCCAGGGTGGCGGCGTGGACCTCGGCGATGACATGGGAGTGCGGGACGTTGAGCACCGCGGCGGCCGTGGCGACGCTCACCAGGGGCTCGTCCGGCAGCATCGCCAGCCGTTCGGCGATCATGCGCTCGCGGAACTCGGCGGCGAACCACACGGTGGCGTCACCGACGCCGAGATGGAGGACGAGTCCTTCGCGTTCCAGATGCAGCAGAAGGTCGTCGATGTCGCCTGGCGTGCTCATGCGGCGCTTTCCCTCGTGTCGGTGGTGTCAGCGGGGTGGAGGATGTCCGGCACCGCGTTCCGGCGGCGACGTCCCCCAGGCCGCCCCGGACCGGTGAGTTCGTCCGGGGCGGCATCCCCTCGCCCCGGCCTTCCGCGGCCGGGGCGTCCGGGCGATGGCCTTCGCCGGGGCGGTGGACCCGCCCCGGCGAAGGGATGAGACGGCTGGATCAGCTGCGCAGGGTCCATTTCTGGCTGCTCGTGCCGGTGCAGGACCACAGCTGCACCCTGGTCCCGTTGCCGGTCCCGAAGTTGCTCGCCTCCAGGCACTTACCGGACTGCACGCCGGTGATGGTGCCGTCGGCGTTGACGTTCCACTGCTGGTTGGTACCGCCGTTGCAGTCCCAGATGATCACCTGGGTGCCGTTGGCGGTGCCCTGCCCGTAGGCGTCCAGGCACTTGTTGCCGTACACCTGCAGCTGCTTGCCCGAGGTCTGGGTCCAGCGCTGGTTGGTGCCGGTGCCGCAGTCCCACAGCTGCGTCTGGGTCCCGTTGGCGGTGCTGGCGCCGGTGACGTCGAGGCAGCGGTTCGACTGGACCCCGACGAGCTGCACGCCCTGCTGGGGGGTGCTTCCCTGGGGCCCGGCGGCCGCCATCACGGCCTGGGCGCCCGAGGGCCAGTTGCCGTTGGTGACCGTGACGTTGTTGTTGACGACGTTGCCGCGGTCGCCGTTGGTCACGTTGGTGCTGCCGTTGGTCGACCAGTTGCCGGTGACGGTGAAGTTCCCCATGTTCTCGGCGTACCAGTAGTTAGCGGTGGCCCAGGTACCGGTGGAGGAGAATACGTTGTTGCGGGCGGTGTAGTACCGGGAGCCCTCGTCGAAGTAGACGCCGAAGTAGCCGTTGGTCCGCAGGCAGTAGTTGTCGCTGATCAGCCCGCCCGGGTTCGCCGACAGCGTGTAGATGCATCCGCCGTCGTTCATCTGCTGCATGACGTCGTGCACGTAGTTGCCGGAGAGCCGGTTGTTGGACGCGGTGGTGGCCGTGGTGTAGCGCGGCTGGTAGTTGTACAGGCCGCGGCCGGCGTAGTGCTCGCTGCCGCCGGCGTCGTTGGCGCCCCAGCCGTACCCGATCGACATGCCGGTGTAGGGCATGTTGTAGACCTCGTTGTTGGTGACGGTGGCGGTGCTGACGTAGGTGGTCAGGACCGAGACGATGCCCCGGTACTCCACGCCGAGGTCGTGGATGCGGTTGTTGCTGACGGTGATGTTCCGGTTGACCATCCGCTGGTCGCCGGGGTGGTGGGCGTCGGCGCGCACGCCGCCGACCACGATGCCGCCGGCCGAGTTACGGGCGATCTCGGAGCGGGTGACGGTGATGTTGCTCGCGCCCAGGCCGACACCGCTGGCGTGACCGTTGGCGTCGTTGCCGATGCCGATGGCCGTCTGCCCCAGGTTGAAGAACTGCGAGTCGCTGAAGGTGACGTTGTTGGCGGCGGACACCTGCACGGCGGCGGGCATCTGGTACCAGTTCGGCCGGGTGGCCTCGAACTGCGGGCAGCCGTTGTGACAGGAGGTGAAGGCGGGCCAGCTCCAGTTGCCGGCCATGTAGACGCCGGTCTGCTGGTCCACGTAGCCCTGGTTGCCGCTCGGCGCCATCCAGGTCGTGCCGGTGAACGTGATGCCGGTGAAGGCGATGTGGTGCGCGGGCGCGTCGTAGGTGCCCCCGACGTTCACCAGCGACTGCAGCACCGGCAGCTCCACGCTGACGCTGCTCATGTTCTGCCCGGAGAGCGGGATGTAGAAGAGCGTGCCGGTCCAGGGTTCGATGTACCACTCGCCCGGCGAGTCGAGGAACTCGTACGCGTTGCTCAGGTAGAGCGGGCCCGCCCGGTGCGGGCTGGTGAAGGTGTCGTACCCGAAGTTGTTGTTGCTCCAGCCGGGCTGCTGCATCGCGATGAAGTTCCCGGTGATGTTCTGCACCGACACGTACCGGTCCGTGAACGAGCCGACGCTCTCCACCTGGACCCGGCTCTTGTTGGCGAGGTTGTTCAGGTAGCCCAGGGCCCCGTTGGTGAAGGACAGGCCACTGCTGTTCGCGGTGAAGTCCGCCCGGTTCACCTGGGTGCGGGCGCGGGTGGCGATGGCGCCGTTGACGTACAGCTGCCGGGTGTCGGTCCCGGTGCCGACGTCGGCCCGCCAGATGTTCTTCCCGGAGTCGGCGAGCGACCAGCCGGTGACCGCCCTCGCGCCGCTGATCACGGGACGGGCGCCCGCGGCGGCCTGCCATTTGACGGTGTAGCCGTTGTTGCCGGAGTCGGCGGCGGTCAGCCGGAGCGGCGCGGAGAGGCGGTACGTCCCGCCGGCCAGCTCCACGACGATGTCACCGGACATCGCCCCGGTGAGCGCCCGCACCGCGGTCTGCGCGGCGGGCAGCGAGCACGGCTGGGCGGCGGAGCAGGTGGTGCCGCTACCGGAAGGGGAGGCGTAGAGGGTCGTGGTGGCCGCCGAGGCGGGCGAGACCGGCGCCACCAGGGCGGCCGCGGCGGTCAGCCCTATCGCGGCGGCTCCGGCCAGCATCAGTCTCCGCATCGCGGAGTACGAGAATTCAAACACGGGACTTCCTTGTGTCGGGGGGTGGGGGAGTGGCCGGCGGAACGTCCCATCGGAGCCGGTCCGGCGGCTGCGGCGCCGGTCCTCGCACCGCCCGGGGCGCAGCCGTCCAGGTGCGGACGGCTGCGCCCCGGGGCGGTCAGGCATGTGAAAGTGCTCCTGCCGTGGAAGGGGATCCCTCGCCGGGACGATGCTTTCCCCGGCGAGGGATCCTGAAGGTGTCTCAGAGGTTCGGAAAAGGGGTCAGGTCCGGGTCCAGCGCTGGTTGTTTCCGCCGTTGCAGTCCCAGATGGCGAGTCTGGTGCCGTTGGCGGTGGCGTTGTTGGGCACGTCCAGGCACTTGTTCGCGCCGATGGCGGTGATGGTGCCGTCGGCGTTGAGGCGCCACTTCTGGTTGTTCTGCCCGTTGCAGTCCCAGATCTGGACCAGGGCGCCGTTGGCGGTGCTCTGGTTGGCCACGTCCAGGCACTTGTTGCCGTAGACCCGCAGCTCACTCGCGCCGGTCGTCGCCCACTGCTGGTTGGTCTGGCCGTTGCAGTCCCAGATCTGCACCGCGGCGCCGTTGGCCTGGGAGACGCCGCTCACGTCGACACACCTGCCCGAGCCCACACCCCGGATCGCCCCCGCCGTTCCCGGCGTCGGAGTCACCGTCGGAGTCGGAGTCGGCGTGGGGTTGGGGTCGCTCCCGAACTGCGAGAAGAACCTCCACACCTCGCCCTTGGTCCAGGTCGTGATGCCGCTCTCGGCGTAGGTCCCGTCCACTGGACCGGGCATGTGACCGTTGTCGAAGGCGGCCCACACGACCGGATACCCGGCCCGGCAGCCCGAGTAGGTGGTGGTGATGTGCGTCCTGCTGCCCGACCCCGGCTCGGGCGGGTTCTGGGCGGTACAGCCGTTGTTCCTGACGAACCTGTCACGCAGCGACCGTCCCTGGGAGATGTTGAGGACGTTGTCGCTGATGCCGTGGAGTCCCATGTACGCGATGGGGTCGTTGCCGCCGCTGCACCCGCTGAGCTGCGCGCCGGCGTAGACCGCGACCGCGCGGAAGACCGTCGCCCTGCTGCACGCGAGCGAGTAGCTCATCCCGCCGCCGTAGCTGAAGCCCATGGCGAAGCGCTGCGTGGTGTCGACGCACAGGGAGGCGTCGAGCAGCCTGTTCAGGTCGTCGACGAGGGTGATGTCCTCGTTGTTGGAGTTGGCCCAGCCGTTGCCGATGCCCTGGGGCGCGACGAAGATCCCGTTGTTGTTCGACTGCTGCCGCATGCCGTAGAAGGACCAGGGGTAGCCGCTGGTGCCGCCCGAGTCGATCTCGTTCATCGTGCCGCCCCGCCAGTGGAACCCGAAGAACACCCGGTAGGGCGTGTTGTTGTTGTAGTTGTCGGGGAGTCTCAGGATGTAGGAGCGGGTCTTGCCCCCGCTCTGGATGGTGTGCGTGCCACTCGCCAGCGCCGGGGCCTTGCCGCACCCGGCGGTCGGCGCGAGGGCGGCGGTGCCCGTGGACGACGTGGTCGCGCCGACGCTGTTGCTCAGTGCCGCGTGACCCGTGGACAGGACGAGAAGCGCCGCGGCCGCGATCGCTCCGAAGAAGGATCTCTGCTTCAACATCACGCGACTCCCCCTGGGGTGGGAACGTCGACATGTCTGGATGGGGAAACCACTTGGTTCTCCTTCATTGGGGGGTAGGAGTCTCAGCCGGCCGGTGTGGCGGCTCAACGCCGTTTCGCCGGTGCCCGCGCCGAACACCACGTCTGGCCGGTTCTTGCCGGTGTCGCCGGACAACCGCGTCCTGGTGCGAACTGGTGCGGAACCGTTCGCGTCACCGTCGTGGACGACGATGTCCGTCCTTACCTCCGGTGGCTTCCGCCGGTACGGCTCGGCCGCGAGCCGCCCGGTGAGGTCCGACCGCGCCGCCGGCTCGCCGCCGTTGACCCGCGTGGGCCGTCCGCGACCGCCCTCATGGCGGCGGCACGGCCGGCGAGCGCGGCGAGTGCCGCCCCACGCCCGGCGCCGGCAGCCGGTCGCCGCAGTGTCGGGCGCGTCCGCGCGGCTGGTTCCGATCGCTCACATGATTCTCCAGACATGTCGCGGTGTCCGGCGAGTGGTACCGCGAGGGGGGTGATCTGAGGGACTGCGTGAGTCGAGACGGTCGGGTCACGATGCACGACCGCCGCGGAGTGCCCCACTCCAGATGCGGTCCAGCCAAGGAGGAGACCCCCGATAGGAGGCGTCCCGGAGACTTAGCTACTAATTACGTTCCTCACGCTGAGGCGCGTCAAGACCTTAAGCCCACTTATTTCTGACTCCTCACAAGCGGACCATTGTCAGAGTGGGAACTCTTTCGAGCATAAGCGCAGTTGGAAGGCTTGCTCTTTCCCTCGGCCGGTTCGCGGATTCCGTGCCGCGACAGATGTGTAGCACTCTATGTCAGGTAGGTTGCGAGGATTGCTGCTGATCTGGGCCCCGGTTGGTCGTACCCTTGAGGAGGCGGTGGCAGGGAGGGAGCGGCGTGGTCGATATTCCGCGTGCGGAAGGCGTGTACCGGCCGGGCTACGAGGTGGCCGCGGAGCAGGTGCTGGAGCTGATCAGTCGGTTGCGCCTGCGGCCCGGCGACCGCATGCCCACCGAGAACGAGCTGGCCCGGCAGCTGGGCACGAGCCGGACCGTCGTGCGCGAGGCGGTGAAGATCCTCTCGGCGCTCGGCCGGGTGCGCGCCCAGAAGGGCCGCGGCCTCTACGTGGCCGACGACGAGGGGATGCTCGGCACCGGACGCTGGGCGTCCTTCTTCCTGCCCACCGACCTGGACCACATCTACATGCTCTTCGAGTTCCGCCGGGCTCAGGAGATGGAGACCAGCCGGCTGGCCGCCCGCCGTGCCACCCCGGCTGAGCTGGGAGACATCGAGAAGTCGGCCGGGGTGTGCCGCTACGGGTTCGACATCGGACGCGAGGATCTGTTCAACGAGGGCGATGACGCCTTCCACACCGCCATCGCGACAGCCTCGCACAACATGTTCCTCCAGATAGCGGTGCGGGAGGCCCGCCGGCTGCAGGCCCAGTCCAACCTCATCGGACTGCGCGGCTCGGTGGGCGGGCACGCGGCCAAGGCCGTCGAGGAACACGACGCCATCTACCAGGCCATCCGCGCCGGAGACCCGGAAGCGGCGGCCCAGGCCGCGGCGACACACATCGACAACACGCTGGACGACTACCGCAGAGAGATCCAGCAGCGCATCTTCTCGCCGGCCGATTGATCTCCCGCGAGCGGATCACGCGGGTGGTACGGGCACGGCGCCGCCAGGACACGCCCGACGCCGTCGCGCCGGACGCCCGCGGCGAGCACCACGTGCGCCGATGGCCGCTCTGCTCGGGAGGAAAAGAGCGAGGGGCCGCCCGGCCGTCGCGGGGACGGCCACGGGTGAAAGTTTCACCGCACCGCGCCTCCGGGAAGAGCGAGCGCCATTTGATGGAAGCAGATGGGACCCGGCGCCGGGCAAACGCCCGGAACGCGAGACCTTCCTGATTCTTGACAGGCCTTCCTCACTTCGTGTCTACTCTGCCGCACCACCCACGACCAAGCCCGCCGGGCAGAGGACAGGTCTCGATGAACTTATGTGAGCGCTAACAAAGTAACTCGGGCCGAGCGTCCCGCCCCAGACGCTCTGTCCGGCCCGGTTGACGGATGCGAGCGTTACCGGCATCCGCCCTCTTCGCGTTCGGCGACACCACCCGATCCACCGGAAACGCCGCCATACCTCCGGGGACCGGCCTCGACGGCCCTCCGCGTCGAACCGGTCCGCGCGAGCTTCCCGCCGATCGGCTCAGATCGACCAGGTGAAGAACCCGCCCGGGACACCGACCACCCCGGGCGGGTTCCGCTCGGTGGGGTCAGGTTCGGGTCCAGCGCTGGTTGTTTCCGCCGTTGCAGTCCCAGATGGCGAGTCTGGTGCCGTTGGCGGTGGCGCTGTTGGGCACGTCCAGGCACTTGTTCGCGCCGATGGCGGTGATGGTGCCGTCGGCGTTCAGGCGCCACTTCTGGTTGTTCTGCCCGTTGCAGTCCCAGATCTGGACCAGGGCGCCGTTGGCGGTGCTCTGGTTGGCCACGTCCAGGCACTTGTTGCCGTAGACCCGCAGCTCACTCGCGCCGGTCGTCGCCCACTGCTGGTTGGTCTGGCCGTTGCAGTCCCAGATCTGCACCGCGGCGCCGTTGGCCTGGGAGACGCCGCTCACGTCGACACACCTGCCCGAGCCCACACCCCGGATCGCCCCCGCCGTTCCCGGCGTCGGAGTCACCGTCGGAGTGGGCGACGGCGACGGGTCCGCGCCGCCGTCGAGGCCGAGGAACGTGATGGCGTGGGGGAACATGCCGTCCAGCGGCAGGGAGTGGCCGTAGCCCGCGAAGCTGAACGCCTCGACGGGAGCCTGGGTCGTGGTGGCACCGTACCGGGTCCTGGTCACACCCGACCGAGGGCTGTCGGTGAACGCCGGTGTCTGGCTCGATCCGTGCAGGTTGGTCCACTGCTTGATCTCTTCGCCGAAGTTGGGGTAGGCGAGCGTGGTGTCGGTGCTGCCGTGCCACAGTTGCATCCGGGGATAGCGGCCGGTGTATCCGGGATACATCGCCCGCGCCTGGTCGCCCCACTGCTGCGGGGTCTTGATGAGGTTCCCGCCGGAGCACTGGCTGTTCCACAGCGATCCGTTGGTGGTGGCGAAGCACCCGGCGGGGACGCCGGAGAACGCCGCGGCGGCCGAGAACACGTCCGGGTACTGGGCGGCGAGCACGTTGGTCATCATCGCGCCGGAGGAGAAGCCACTGACCACGATGCGGGCGGGGTCGACGTTGTGGCGCTGCCGGGCCCACGTGGCCATGGACATGATGCCGGTGGAATCACCGCCGCCGTCGCGCCTGAGCGCGGCAGGGGTGGAGACGTCGAAGCAGCGTCCTTCCCGGGTGGCCTCGGGGACCACGATGATGTACCCGTACCGGTCCGCCGCGGTCACGTAGTCACGCCCGACGCTGTTGAAGACTCCGCCGGCCGTGCCCGTGCAGTAGTGGACCATGACCAGCATCGCCGGCCGTGCCGCGACCCTGTCCGGCACGTAGATGTACATGTTGAGGTTCGTCGGGTTGTTACCGAAGTTGGTCACCTGGGTCAGCGACGCGGCCGCGGCGGGCCGGACCGCCAGGAGCAGGCCCGCGATCAACAGGGGTAAGGCGCCGGCCGCCAGCATGGCCCTGAGCCTTCGTCTCACATCATGTCCTTTCGATTGCCGGGGCGCCTCCAGCCACTCCGCTGACGGCTCGCCCTGTCTGGGCTCAAGCCGAAACCTCCGGTGCGGCGGGTCGCGCCGCACCGGAGGTCCCCTCGTCAGGACGGAAGGAAGGTCAGCAGGTGGAGCCGGTCTGGGTCAGCGGGTCCATGTGCCTTAGCGCTGGAGTGTGAGCAGGCCGGGCCGGTAGGG
>NZ_JBPXMC010000052.1:0-32552 GCF_051918885.1 Streptosporangium sp. OZ121 | reverse complement strand
TTGGGGCCGAGGGTCACCTTGACGGCGTCCGCGAGCTGGTTCATGCCGCGCTCGAGACCGCGCCGGGCGTCCTCGTTAAACGCGATCATCTTGGCTGCCATACGGCTAACCTCCCAGAGAAAGGGTGGCTTACACCGGATCGAGCCGACGCCCGCGACGGCATGTGGGCCCACGACTCCGTTCGGCGGGCCCCATCGCCTCGATCCAGGATTGGCACTCTCTATGCGCGAGTGCCAACAATCTGTTTAGCACTCTACCCTGTCGAGTGCAAGCCACGATCCGTTGACCTGCGCCGCCCGAGACGGGGACGTCAACTCCGTGTCATGCGGACGTAGATCTCGCGTCACGTCGGTGTGGGCCACGCGTCACCATCGGCTCGCCGCGCGTTCCGTGCCCCCCCTGAGGGCTCCGCGTGCCCGGCCCCGGCCGTGGTGCGTGGCGGTCAGCGTTCGTGCCCCCCTGAGGGCTCCGCGGGCTCCGCGCGCCCCCGTGCGCCTCCCGGCGTCTCCGTGCGACCGCGCACCACCGCCCCGCCCCTCGACCCGCCCCTCTACGCACCCCCGCGCGGCCACGCGTCCCGTACGGCCGCCCGTCCCGTACGACGCGAAGGCCCGGCTCGCCCGCTGGGGGCGAGCCGGGCCTGGGCGGTGAGGATCCAGCGGACTGCGATACCGCGGGATCCACCGGCTCTTCCCTGCGAATTCACGAAACGGCTACGTCAGACCGCCCGGACGGACTCCGCCTGGGGACCCTTCTGACCCTGGGTGATCTCGAACTCGACCCGCTGGCCCTGCTCGAGGGCACGGTAGCCGTCCATCATGATCGCGGAGTAATGGACGAACACATCCTTACCACCGTCTACCGCGATGAAGCCGTAGCCCTTGTCCGCGTTGAACCATTTGACGGTGCCCTGCGCCACTTGCGACTCCTCTTACTGGTCTTAAGGACGACGCCCATTCCTCTCGCGAAGTCCTCAATCGCCGGGACGGACTTCGCCACGTCGATCGTTCCGACCATACCTGTGGGAAGCGGTAGGGCAACAGAGTCAAGCACCAAACTACCGCTTTACGAGAGCTTTTAGTACGAGAACAGAGTTTCACTATCACTATTAGTTAGTTAAGGGTTACATGACCCATCTAAGTCCCTGAATATGAGCTTGCGTCATAAAACGCGGCACCCGCCCGGCCGGAGCCGGGCGGGTGCCGTGGAGTCGCGGGCGCCCTGGGGGCGGCGCGGGGCGGTCAGCGCCGCGTCAGGGCGGGAGGATCAGCCTCCGGCCACCGCCGGGATGATGGAGACCTGGACGCCGGAGGGCGTGGCCGTGTCGAGGTTGTCGACAAAACGGACGTCCTCATCCCCGACATAGACGTTGACAAAACGTCGGATCTTTCCCGATTCATCAAGAATCCGGGCGCCGATCCCCGGGAAGTCCGCGTCGAGCTTCTGAAGAACATCGCGGAGGGTCTCACCCTCTCCGTTCACCTCGGCGGCACCATCGGTGTAAGTCCGGAGAATCGTCGGAATCCGCACAGAAACGCTCATAATTCAGTACCTTTCACGATTTCTAGGCGATAGCCGCACGGAATGCGTCAAGAGAAGGCCGAATCACCGCGGTCGGGCGCGCCTCCGCGGCCACCGCGTCAAGGGTCTTGAGACCGTCGCCGGTGTTGAGCACCACGGTCTCGGCGTCGGGGTCGAGCGTGCCCGAGGCGACCAGCTTGCGCAGCACCCCGACGACGACGCCTCCGGCGGTCTCGGCGAAGATGCCCTCGGTCCTGGCCAGCAGCCGGATCGCGTCGACGATCTCGGCGTCGGTGACGTCCTCGACCGCGCCGCCGGTGCGGCGGGCGATGTCCAGGACGTACGGGCCGTCGGCCGGGTTGCCGATCGCCAGCGACTTGGCGATCGTGTCCGGCTTGACCGGGCGGATCACGTCGTGGCCCGCCTTGTAGGCGGCGGAGACCGGGGAGCACCCCTCGGCCTGGGCCGCGAAGATCTTGTACGGCCTGTCCTCGACCAGGCCGAGCGCGATCAGCTCCTTGAAGCCCTTGTCGACCTTCGTGAGCTGCGAACCCGACGCGACCGGGATGACGATCTGGTCGGGGATGCGCCAGCCGAGCTGCTCGGCGATCTCGTAGGCCAGGGTCTTGGACCCCTCCGCGTAGTACGGCCGGAGGTTGACGTTGACGAAGCCCCACTGGTCGCCCAGCTCGTCGCCGATGAGCTCGGAGCAGAAGCGGTTCACGTCGTCGTACGTGCCCTCGATGCCGATGAGCCTGCCGCCGTACACGGAGGCCATGACGATCTTGGCCTGTTCCAGGTCGGAGGGGATGAACACGCAGGCGTCCAGCCCGGCCCGCGCGGCGGCGGCGGTCACGGCGCCGGCCAGGTTGCCGGTGGAGGAGCAGGAGAGGGTGTGGAAACCGAAGTTGCGGGCGGCCTCGACGGCGATGGCCACCACGCGGTCCTTGAAGGAGTGCGTGGGGTTGCCGGAGTCGTCCTTCACGTGCAGGGAGCGGATGCCCAGCTCGCGGGCGAGATTGCCGGCGTTGACGAGCTTGGTCCAGCCGGGCGCCATGTTGGGCTTGGCCGCCACGTCGTCGGGGACGGGCAGCAGCGAGCGGTAGCGCCAGATGTTGGTCGGCCCCTCGGCGATGCGCTCCCGGGTCACACGCCCGAAGTCGTACGCGATCTCAAGGGGCCCGAAACACTCGTTACAGGCGAAGCTGGGGCCGAGGTCGTAGCGGGCACCGCACTCCCGGCAGGACAGGGCGACGGCGGGGCCGAAGCGCCGGTCTCGCGCGTCGCCGGCACGACCGGAGGAGGTGGCGGTGTTGTTCTCAGTGGTTGCGAGCGCCATGAAGCGAGGCCTTTCCCTCATCTTCGTCTGGACCACCCTGGTCACAGACCGGAATTGGCACCTGTCCCGGCCGACCTCGTTCAGATCACGAGTCTTGAACCGGGATGGTTGCCGGGGCTTCGCAGGGCCGGTCCCTCCACCCCTCTGGATGAGCAAATATTCAGTTGGAAACCTGACACACAGGTCTTGAGCACTCTACCCCGCCCCACCGCCCTCCTGACTCCTTGTCTCACTGTGCGAGACATGGCGTGTTATCCAGCGGACGACCGGACCCGGGCCGCCGGTCGCGAGGCACCCGGCACGCGTCCCGGACGGCAGGCGGGGCCCCCGCCGGACCCGCGATCCTCGGTGATCGCGGGTCCGGCGGGGGCCCCGTCCCCTTCCGGTCATCGCCGCCGGAGGCGACCCGCCGGAGCGGTCATCACCTCCCGAGGCGACCCGCCGGAGCGGTCACGGCACTCGGCACCCGGAACCCCAGGGTGTAGGGGCCGGAGCCGGCCGCGCTGAACACCCGGTAGCGGTAGTAGCCGGGCGTGCCGGTGTAGGAGATCCTCTCGTCGGGACCCGCGCTGTCGGAGGTGGCGACGACCGCCCAGTTCCTGCCGTTCCACTTCTGCAGGTAAAGGTCGAAGTCGGTGCCGTCGGCGCCGTCCAGGCAGGCGGTCTGGAGACCTCCGACGGTCAGCCTGTAGTACAGGCCCCTCGGCTGGTAGGCGGACCGGCCGGCGGCCAGGGTGCCGGTGTAGGTGTTCGGGAAGCCGGTGCAGGTGCCCGTGACCGGCGGCGGCGGATTGCCCGCGGTGGTCCTCAGGCTCAGGCCGTAGGCGGTGAGGATCTCGCCGACCGGCTGGAAGTAGGTGGTGCCGCCCTGGCTGCAGTCGCCGGTGCCGCCGGAGGTGACGCCCTGGGCCTGGTCGATGGAGATGAACGAGCCGCCGGAGTCTCCGGGTTCGGCGCAGACGTTGGTGCGGGTCAGCCCGAAGACGGTGCCCTGGGGGTAGGTGACGCTGGCGTCGTGCTGCTGGATGAGGCCGCAGTGCCAGTCGGTGGTGGAGCCGGACCGGCAGACCGAGGCCCCCTCGACGGCGACCCGGGCGCCGGCGACGGGCACGGTGCCGCCCGCGCCGTTGTCCACCGTCGGGGTGGCGGTCCAGTCGCTGTTGGTCGCGACCCAGGAGTAGTCGCTGCCCGGGAAGACCGATCCCTGGAAGGTGCCCTGGGCGACGCGGTTGAAGCCGGTGGTGGCGGCGCCGGTCCTGCCGCAGTGACCCGCGCTGACGAAACCCTGCTGGGTGCCCTTGAGCACGGAGAAGCCGATCGAGCAGCGGCTGGTGACGCCGATGTAGTAGGCGTTGCCGCCCACCAGGTCGTTCAGGGTCAGGGGAACCTCGGTGCTGGGCAGCACGACCACCGCCTCCTCGTCCACCCCCGCGCTCTCGACGAAGTTCTGGGCGTCATCAGGTTTCGGGGAGAGGACGACCACCTTGTTCCTCTTCACGTCGACGAAGCGCGCGCTCGACACGAGCGGCCGCGGGGGCAGGGCTTCGTCGATCTTCTGCTTGGTCACGGTGAGCTCCGCCAGCGACCTGGGGACGACCTCGGCCTGGGCTCCCGCGTCGAGGATCGTGGGGATGTCGGCGGCACTGGTGGTGGCCGCCACCAGGGTGTGCGCGGTGCTTCCCCTGAGCCAAACACCGCCGAAACGGGGGCCGAGCCTTCTGCTCAGCTGTATCGCGACCGGGCTCAGGCGGGCCTCGTTGAGCAGCCGGGCCTGGGCCTGGGCCGGGGTCAGGCCGAGATCGCGCTCGAGCGCCTCCAGCATGTTCGGCGGCGGTTTCAGCGCGGCCGACACGGCCGACACGGCCGTGGTGGCGGACGGGGCGGCGGGCATGGCCGGAGCACCCGCCGCCCGGCGTTCGGCGCCGGCCGGTACGGCGGCCAGGGCAAGTGCGGTGGCCGCCAGGACGCATGTCGTGGAAACAGTGTGTCTGCGGAACATGTGGTCTCTCCTCGACCTCGGCTTGCACAGGGTGAGGGGAGATCGCCACATGTCACCGATTGATCACGCGACGTGGGCAACGCCACCCTAAATCAGGTGAGGCCGCCGGAGCCGCACGCCACGCGGAAGGCGCTCTTCGACGGTTCCCACCGGCCGGGCACCCCGGCGGACAACCCGTCAGAGGCCGGAGACCGGGCGGTGGTTCAGAAGCCGTAGGCGTCGCCCAGGGCGCCCTGGACGTACTTGCGCGCCTGGTGGATGCGTGACTTGGCGGTGCCCAGCGGGATGCGGAGCTGCTCGGCCACCTCGTTGTAGTCGAGCTGGCAGATGTCGCGCAGCACCAGCGCCTGGGCCAGCTCCGGCTTCTCGGCCTCCAGCGCCTCCATCGCGTCGAGCAGGTCCAGCCGGGACCCGGCGATCACGCTCACCCGGGCCACGTCCGGCTTCTGCAGCGGCAGCTCGTCGGAGCTCTGCTCGGCCGCGCGGCGCTTCAGCGAGCGGTAGGTGGTCCTGGCGCAGTTGGCGGTCACGATGTGCAGCCAGGTGCTGAACCGTGCGCGCCCCTCGAAGCGGCCGATGTTGCGCGCCACCGCGAGCAGGGTGTCCTGGCAGGCCTCCTCGGCGTCCTGCCGGAAGGGGAGGATCCGGCCGCAGTGCCTGAACACGGCGGGCTCGATCCGCTTCAGCAGCTCACCGAGAGCGCGGTGGTCGCCCTGGGCGGCCGATCGGGCCAGGTCCTCGGTCGTCTCGTCCAGCGCCATCACGGGCCCCCATCAGCGGTCACGGTCGCTGGACATCCTACGGTCGGGGGTCGCGGATGGTGACCCTCCCTCACCGCCACAAGAAGGGTGATAGAGCGGGGCTCATCACTCCACCTACTGACAAGAGCTGACACAATTCGATGGACGCCGTTCCTTCCTTGACCTGAAGAGCGAGGACATCCCGACGAGGTGCCGGTTAACCTTGGGGTCTCCACGCTCAAGGAGAATCGATGAGCGCGATCCTGGTGGCCTCCAACCGAGGCCCCGTCTCCTTCACCCTCTCCGAGGACGGTTCGCTGTCCATGCGCAGGGGAGGTGGCGGCCTGGTCTCCGGCCTGTCGGAGGTCGCGAAAGACCTCGACGTCCTGTGGGTCTGCGCGGCGCTGTCCGACGGCGACCGCGGCGCCGTGCGGCTGGCCCCCGGCGGCCGGCTCGACCAGGCGGGCTACGACACCGGGGCGCTGCGGATGCTCGACATCCCCCCGGCGACCTTCCACCGCGCGTACAACGCGGTCGCCAACTCCACCCTCTGGTTCGTCCACCACCTTCTCTACGACACCCCCAACAGGCCCTACTTCGACGCCAGGTTCCGCCGGGAGTGGGAGTCGTACCAGTCCTACAACGAGGCGTTCGCGATGGCGCTGGCCGAGGAGGCCCCGCACGGGGCGCGGGTGATGGTGCAGGACTACCACCTGAGCCTGGCCCCGGCCATGCTCAGGGGGGAGCGCCCCGACCTGCGGGTGGCGCACTTCTCGCACACGCCGTGGGCGCCGCCCGAATACTTCAACCTGCTCCCCGACGACGTCGCGACCGAGCTCCTCGAGGGCATCCTGGGCGCCGACCACGCGGGCTTCCTCACCGCCCGCTGGGGCGGGGCGTTCATGGACTGCTGCGAGACGGTGCTCGGCGCGCGGGTCGACCGCGGGGAGCGTACGGTCACGCACGCGGGCAGGACGACCCGGATCGGCACCCACAGCCTGGGCGTGGACGGCAAGGCCCTCTGGACGCGGGCGTCCGAGCCCGACGTGGAGTCGCACATGGCCGCGCTCCGCGCCCAGGTGGGCGACCGCAGGCTGATCGTGCGGATCGACAGGACGGAGCTGTCGAAGAACATCGTGCGGGGCCTGGTCGCCTACAAGCAGTTCCTCGCGGCCCACCCGGAGTGGCACGGCCGGGTCACCCACCTCGCCTTCGCCTACCCGTCCCGGCACGACCTGCCCGAGTACCGCGAGTACACCGCGGCGGTGCAGCGCTGCGCCGAGGAGATCGAGGACGAGTACGCCACCGAGGACTGGGACCCGCTGATCCTCAACGTCGACGACGACTACCCGCGCTCGCTGGCCGCCTACCGGCTGGCCGACGTGCTGCTGGTCAACCCGATCCGCGACGGCATGAACCTGGTGGCCAAGGAGGGGCCGATCCTGTCTCCGCACAGCGCGCTGGTGCTGTCGCGGGAGGCCGGCGCCGCCGCCGAGCTGGGCGAGCACGCGCTGACGGTGAACCCCTACGACGTCTCGGCCACGGCCGCCGCGCTGCACGAGGGCCTGACGATGCCCTCGGACGAGCGCGCCAGGAGGGGGGTCCTGCTGGCCGCCGCGGCGACCGCGCTGCCCCCGCACCGGTGGTTCGCCGAGCAGCTCGACGCCCTCGGGTGACGGCCCAGCTCATTAAGCGGTTTTAGACCTGTATGAGATAGTTTTCGCGGCTATTTCACTTTTTTCTGGCGTACGGGAGACCGAGTTGACCGCGATCGCGCCCGTCCGGCTGATCCGCGACCGCGCGACCTGGCTGATCTACCTTCAGCTCGGTGTCTTCGCCACCTACCTGTACGGCCTCAGCGCCGCGCTCCCACTGCTCCGCCTCGACCAGGGCGTGTCCCAGGCGGTCGCCGGACTGCACGGGACCGCGATGGCCGTCGGCGGCATCATCGTCGGTCTCGCCCTGCCCTGGCTGACCGGGAGGATCGGCCGCCGGGCCGCCGTCTGGACCGGGATGGCCGGGATGAGCGCCGGAACGCTCATGGTCGCGGCGGCCCCCACCCTGCTGCCGGTCACCCTCCTCGGGTACGGCGTCGCCAGCGGGCTGGCCTCGATCGTCCTGTACCTGGGCATGGCCGCGCTCGACGACCGGCACGGCCCCGCGGGCCCGGCGGCGATCAGCGAGGCCAACGCCGTCTGCGTGATCGTCGGCATCGGGGTCCCGTTCGTGGTCAGCGCCGCCGCGCAGAGCGCCTTCGGCTGGCGGGCCGCGCTGCTGGTGACCCCCGCGCTGGCCGCGCTGCTCGCGCTGACCATGGGGCGCGTACGCCTCCCCGAGCCCGGCGACGCCACCGGCGGCACCGGCGGCACCGCCACGGAGGGTCAGGCCCGCTTCGGCTGGCGGTTCTACCTCGCCGCGGCCGTGCTGTTCTGCTGCGTCGCGATGGAGTTCTGCTTCAACCTGTGGGCGGCCAAGCTGTTCTCCGACCAGACCGGGCTGCCCGCGGCGGTGGCCGCGACCGCGGTCGCGGCGTTCACCGCCGGGATGGCGGCCGGGCGGCTGGCCGGGGCCTGGCTGGCCCTGCGGGTGCCCCCGACCGTGCTGTTCCTCGGCGCCCTCCTGGTCGCGGCCGCCGGGTGGGCGATCTTCTGGCTGAGCACGAGCCCGGTGTTCTCCTACGCGGGCCTGGCCGTGTCGGGACTGGGGGTCGCGTTGCACTTCCCGATGGCGCTGTCCCGGGTGCTGGCCGCCTCCGGCGGGCGGCGGGACCGGGCGTCGGCGATGGCCTCGATCTTCGCCGGGCTGGCGGTGGGGATCGGACCGTTCCTGCTGGGCGCGCTGGCCGACGGGTTCGGCACCCAGCAGGCGTTCCTCATGGTCCCCGCCCTGATCGGGCTCGCCGCCGGAGGGCTGCTGATCACCGCGGGCGGACGTCTCCGGGCGGGCGCCGGCGAGCCCGCCTGAGCGGGCGCGGGCGGAGGTTCCCGAGCGCGCGGGCCCCTGCCGGGCGTACGTGGGTCCCTCCGGGCGGCGCGCCCGGGCGGGCTTCGCCCTACGCCTCCCTCTCGACGGCGTCGGCGATCGAGGTGAGGAGCTCCAGGACCCCCGGCGGCCCGTCCACCACGATGTCGGCCTCCACCTCGATCTCGGGCGACCCGCTGAACACCGTCACGCCCGGCAGCCCGGAGGCCCGCACGGCCGCGAACGCCGCGAGGTCGCCCAGGTCGTCCCCGGCGAACAGCACCGACCTGGCGGCCCGCTCGCCCAGGAAGGCGCTCAGCGCCACCCCCTTGTCCATCCCCGGCGGGCGCAGCTCCAGCACGAACTTGCCCGGCTCCACCGCCAGCCCCGCCCCGGCGGCCAGCGCGGCGACCGGCTCGCGCAGCGCGTCGAGCGCCGCCCACGGGTCGGCGGCCTGCCGGGTGTGCACGGCCACCGACCGCTCCTTGTCCTCGATCCTGATCCCGTCGATCCCCGCCACCAGCGGGACGAGCCCGGTGCGGGCGAGGTCGAGGCCCGGGTGGACGGGCGGCGCGGCGAGCGCCCCCGCCTCCCAGCGTTCGAGGCCGTAGTGGCCGAGCACGACCAGCCCCGGCACACCGGCCAGGGAGCCGTACTCGACGGCCGTGGCGGCCGGACGGCCGGTCACGATCACCACGGCGCCGACCAGGCGGCCGAGCCTGGCCAGCACCTCGGCCCCGCCGGGGTGGATCCTGGCCGCCGCGGGGTCGGGGACGATCGGGGACAGCGTGCCGTCGAAGTCGAGCCCGATCACCGCTCCCGCCGGATCGGCGACGATCGCCTTCAGCCCGTCGGACGTATTCGTCGTCATGCCCGCCTCAGCCTGTCGAGTGTGTTCGCCGTCATACCGGCTCCGCTCTCGCGGTCGCCGTCCGACCGGTCGTACCCGAACATCAGGGGCGTAAGCCCATTTTCCGGGCGGCACGATCGCGGCGCCGGGTCTCCCGGAGCCGGCGCAGGCGCTTGACCAGCATCGGGTCGTGGGCGAGCGCCGCCGGCAGGTCGATGAGCTCGCTGAGCAACTGGTAGTAGCGCGTCGCGGAGATGTCGAAGGCCTCGCGGACCGCCTGCTCCTTGGCGCCCGCGTAGCGCCACCACTGGCGCTCGAAGGCGAGCAGCTCGCGCTCCCGGTCGGTGAGAGCCCTCGGCGCGGGCTCCGGGGCAGCGCCGTCGCCGGAACTCGGCGCGGTGTCCATTGCTTCCTCCTGCCTCGGGGCACGCGGTGACCACACCGCGCACGCGCGGCTCGAAGTCAGAATAGTCCGGAATTTCGCGCTGTTCATGACGGATGTGGAGACGTACAGTCACCTGATGTGACCTCTGTCATCAGCCTTCTCACCGACTACGGACTGGAAGACGGCTACATCGCCGCATGTCACGGCGTGATCGTCGGAATCGCTCCTGAGTCGCGAATCATTGACGTGTGCCATCTGGTCCCCTCGGGGGACGTACGGCGCGGTGCGGCGATCCTGGCCCAGACGATCGCCTACCTTCCTTCGGGCGTGCACGTCGCCGTGGTGGATCCCGGCGGCGGCTCGCGCAGGGCCGTGGCGGTCGAGGCCGGCGACCACGTGTTCCTGGGCCCGGACAACGGGCTGCTGTCGTGGGCGATCCACGCCAGCGGGGGCGCGCGTGCCGCCTACGAGCTGTCCAACAAGGAACTCTTCCTGGAACCGGTCTCGCCGACCTTCCACGGGCGCGACCTCTTCGCCCCGGTGGCGGCGCACCTGGCGATCGGGTGCCACCCGTCCGAGCTGGGGCCGGAGGTCCCGCTGGAGCGGATGGTCTCGCTGCCCGCGCCCACCTCCGTGCTGCGGGAGGGCTACGTCGAGGGGGAGGTGCTGTCGGTCGACCGGCACGGCAACGCCCAGCTGTCGATCGGCTCCGGCGATCTGGCGACGCTGGGCGTCGCGTTGGGAGACACGCTGGTGGTCTGGCTGGGCAGGCGGCGGCTCTCGGTGCCGTTCAAGGAGAGCTTCGCCGCGGTGCCGCCCGGGGAGGTCGTGGCCTTCACCGACTCGGCCGGGCTGGTCGCGCTGGCGGTCAGCTCCGGCGACGCCTCCCAGCGGCTGGGCCTGCCTCCCGGAGCTCACGTTCGGCTCTCCCCCGCTCCCTGACATGCATAACAAACGTGATTTAAGAGGAAATCACGCCATGCATCATCCCGTTTAGTGAGACACCTTTTTCGTCGGCAGATTTTCCCACCGGAATCACGCATGCCGGAATTCAGGTGACGTTTCCCAATCCCCCATGGAAAATGTGGCCGCGCCGCCCTCCCCGTGGCCGCCGGCGTGCCTTCGCGGCGACGGCTCCCCCCTGGAGCAGGCCCTTCCCGTCCTGCCGCCCGCCGGGAGGCCGCCCTCGGCCGGATATACGAGCTGACCTGGCAATTAAGGAATTCGGCGAGGCGTGAAAGGCCTTGCGCGCCCGGATCGGACCGGCGATAGACCGAGTTTCGTTCGGATATAACCCCGCGATCATTGCCACAAGCTGACCATTCTTGACCCTCCAGAAAGCATGTCGCTGGATAGTCTCACTCCCGTTACTTTGAGTAGCCGCGTGCAGGCGGTCCTTTCCAGAGGCCCCAGACACTGCCGCGACGATTTCCTTCCAGGGGGAACCACAATGATTCGTCGTCTTCTCATCACCTCCGCGTGTGTCGGCATCGCCGTCATCGCACCGGCCGCGGTCGCGTCCGCGTCCACCTCCTCCACCTCCACGGCCAAGGTCAGCGCCCAGTCGGTCGTCAAGGCCGCCGCCAAGGCCAAGGCCGCCAAGAAGGCCGCCGACTGCTGCGGCGTCGGCGTCGTCAGCGGCGCTCCGGCCTTCGTCCCGACGAGCACCGTCACGTACGGCGCCACCGTCATCCCCACGGCCGTGAGCAGCGGCATCGGCTGCGGCGGCGTCCTCGGTGGCGGCATCTACGGCGGCGGCATCTACGGTGGCGGCATCTACGGCGGCGGCTGCTACGGCGGCGGCATCTATGGCGGCGGCGTCTACGGTGGCGGCGTCTACGGTGGCGGCTTCTACGGCGGCGGCTTCGGCGGCGGCTTCGGCGGGGGCGGCATCCTCGGCGGCGGCCTCTTCGGCCGTGGCGGCAACACCATCGGCGGCGGCGGCAACATCATCAGCAGCGGCAGCGGAGTCGGCCACGGCGTCGGCATCGGCGGCCTCGTCGGCATCGGCGGCGTCGGCGTCGACATCCTCTAGCAGGACGGACACCCTGCGGTAGAGCGGTAAAGCAGACAGGGCGCGGCCTCCACAACTCCATGTGGGGGTCGCGCCCTTCGCTGTTTCGGGTTCAGCTGCCGCGGGTCCGGCTGTTGCGTGTCCCCGCCCTCTCAGGCTCTCCCGAGCGCTCTCCTACACGTGGATCACGTCGTGGGTCTCGGCGAAGTGGCAGGCGCTCGCGTGCGCGGTGCCGGGCCGGATCTGCAGCAGCGGCTCCTCGACGGCGCAGATCTCCTGGGCCTTCCAGCACCGCGTACGGAACCGGCAGCCCGACGGCGGGTTGGCGGGGGAGGGCGGGTCACCCTGGAGGATGATCCGCTCGCGTCGCTCGCGCCCCTCGGGGTCGGGCACCGGAACGGCCGACAGCAGCGCCTGGGTGTAGGGGTGCGCGGGCCGGTCGTAGATCTCGACGTCCTTACCGATCTCCACCATCTTGCCCAGGTACATCACCCCGACCCGGTCGGAGATGTGCCGGACCACCGACAGGTCGTGGGCGATGAAGACGTACGCGAGACCGAACTCGTCCTGCAGCCGCTCCAGCAGGTTGACGACCTGCGCCTGGATCGACACGTCCAGCGCGGAGACCGGCTCGTCACAGACGATGATCTCCGGCTGGAGCGCCAGCCCGCGGGCGATACCGATGCGCTGGCGCTGGCCGCCGGAGAACTGGTGCGGGTAGCGGTTGATGTGGTCGGGGTTGAGGCCGACCACCTCGAGGAGCTCCTGCACCTTGCGGCGCCGGTCACCCTTGGGGGCGACCTCCTGGTGGATCTCGAACGGCTCGCCGATGATGTCGCCCACGGTCATCCGGGGGTTCAGCGAGGTGTACGGATCCTGCATGACCATCTGGATGTTGCGGCGCGCCCGCTTGAGCTCGCCGCGCCTGGCGTCGGCGATCTCCCTGCCGTTGATCTTCACCGAGCCCGAGGTCGGCCGCTCCAGCGCCATCAGGAGCTTGGCCAGCGTGGACTTGCCGCACCCGGATTCGCCCACGATGCCGAGCGTCTCGCCCCGGCGCAGGTCGAAGGAGACCCCGTCGACGGCCTTGATCGCGCCGACCTGCTTGCGCAGGATGACGCCCTGGGTCAGCGGGAAGTGCTTGACCAGGTCGCGGACCTCAAGGATCGGCTCACCCGTGGCTGCCATCGAGGACCTCCCTCCAGTAGTGACACGCGCTGCCGCGCGTCGGGCCGATCTCGTACAGCGGGGGCGCGTCGACGACGCAGTTGTCCTGACGGTACGGGCACCGGGGGTGGAAGGCGCAGCCCGTGGGCATGTCGAGCAGGTTCGGCGGCATGCCCTTGATGGCGTACAGCTCCTGCCCCTTCTGGTCGACCCGGGGAATCGAGTCGAGCAGGCCCTTGGCGTACGGGTGGGCGGGCCTGCGGTAGATGTCGTGCACGAGGGCGTTCTCCACGATCCGCCCGCCGTACATGACCGCGATCTTGTCGGCGACGTCGGCCACCACGCCGAGGTCGTGGGTGATCAGGATCAGGCCCATGTTGCTCTCGCGCCGCAGCTCGCCCAGGAGTTCCATGATCTGGGCCTGCACCGTCACGTCGAGGGCGGTGGTCGGCTCGTCGGCGATCAGCACCTCGGGGTCGAGCGCGATCGACATCGCGATCATGATGCGCTGGCGCATTCCCCCGGAGAACTGGTGGGGGTAGTCGTGCACCCGCTGCTTGGCGGCCGGGATGCGGACCCGGTCCATCAGCTCGATCGCCTTCTTCTGGGCGTCGCGCTTGGAGGCGCCCCGGTGCACCCGGAACATCTCCCCGATCTGGGCGCCGACGGTGAACACCGGGTTCAGCGCGGAGAGCGCGTCCTGGAAGATCATCGCGATCCGCCGGCCGCGCACCTGGGTGCGGGCCTCCTCGGACAGGTCGAGCAGGTTCGTGCCCCGGAAGCGGATCTCACCCTTGGGAATGCGGGCCGGCGGGGAGTCGAGGATGCCCATGATGGCCTGCGCGGTCACCGACTTGCCCGAGCCGGACTCGCCGAGCACCGCGAGCGTCTCCCCGGGGTTCAGCGAGTAGCTGACCCCGTTGACCGCCTTGACCAGGCCCTGCCTGGTCACGAACTCCACGTGCAGGTCGTCGACGGCGAGCAGCGGCTCGCTGCCCGGCGCCTCCCTGGACGGCACCACCGGCGTTGAGGTCTTCTTCACGGGTCCCCCTACCGCAGCTTCGGGTCGAGGGCGTCGCGGACGGCGTCGCCCAGCATGATGAAGGCCAGCACCGTCAGGCTCAGGAACAGCGCCGGGAACAGCAGCGCCCACGGAGCCTCCAGGAAGCGCTCCCTGGCATCGGAGATCATGAGCCCCCAGGAGATGTCGGGCGAGCGCAGGCCCACACCGAGGAAGGACAGGCCGGCCTCCGCGGCGATGAAGTAGCCCAGGTTGATCGTGGCGACAACGATCACCGAGGCGATCGCGTTCGGCAGGATGTGCCGGAACATGATCCTCGACGCGGAGGCGCCGAGCGCCCTCGCCGCGAGCACGTAGTCCTGGCTCTTGGCGGTGATCACCGCCGCCCGCATGATCCGGTACGTCATCGGCCAGGTCAGCACGGCCAGCGCGAGCATGACGGTCCACACGTTGCCCGTGCGGAAGACCGCCAGGATGAGCAGGGCGCCGAGGATCGACGGGATCGCGAAGAAGATCTCCGTGAGCCGGGAGAGCAAGGTGTCCAGCGCGCCGCCCCTGAATCCCGCGAAGAGACCGAGCAGGCCGCCCACGATCGCGGTGACGACGGTGGTGGCCAGCCCGACCACGATCGAGTTGCGGGCGCCGTAGATGGTGCGGGCGTAGATGTCGCAGCCGAGGTTGTCGGTGCCGAACCAGTGGGTCGCGCTCATGCCCAGCCGGGCGTCGCCCAGGTCACAGCTCTTGGCGTCGAACGGGTTCACCGAGGTGAACAGCGAGGGGACCACCGCCATGACGACCAGGACGGCGATGAGGACGGACGCCCCGATGAAGAGCGGGCGGCGGCGCAGGTCGTACCAGGCGTCGCCCCACAGGCTCGCGGCCTTGGGCGCCTTGGCGCCCTTCGCGCCCCTTCTGGGCCTGCCGTGCTTGGGGTTCCCGGTCTGCCCTCCGGCCGGGACAAGAGTGTCACTCATAACGGATCCTCGGGTCGAGCACGGCGTAGAGCAGGTCGACGACCAGGTTGGCAAGGATGTAGATCAGCACCAGGACGGTCACGATGCCGACGACCACGGGCTGCTCGCGCAGGTACACGGAGCTGAACAGCTGCTGGCCGATGCCAGGCAGGTTGAAGATCGTCTCGGTGATCACCGCGCCGCCCATCAACGTACCGAGGTCGGCGCCCAGGTAGGTGACCAGCGGGATCAGCGCGTTGCGCAGCGCGTGCCGCCCGACGACCCGGTTCCGGGGCAGGCCCTTGGCCACCGCGGTGCGGATGTAGTCGGCGCGCAGGATCTCCACCAGGCTGTTCCTGGCCAGCCGGGTGAGGTAGGCGATCGACGTCCCCGCGAGCACGAAGCCGGGCAGCAGGTAGCTGCGCCAGCCCTCCGTCACGCCCGCGACGGGGAAGAGGTCGATCCCGGCCTGCTTGAGCTTCACTCCCAGCAGCAGCTGGAGCACGAAGCCGGTCACCAGGGTGGGGATGGAGATCAGCACCAGGGTGGAGGCGAGGATCATCGAGTCGCTGGCCTTGCCGTGGCGCAGCGCCGCGTACAGGCCGAGCCCCACGCCGATGACGGCCTCCATCACCAGGGCGGTCGTCGCCAGGTTGATGGTCACCTGGAACTTGCCGGCCATGATCTCGTCGACTCCGACGCCGGCGAAGGTGGTACCGAAGTCGCCGCCGAGCAGGCCGGTGATGTAGTACCAGTACTGCACCAGGAACGGGTCGTTCAGGTGATACTGCTCGCGCAGGATGGCGACGATGTTGGGGTCTATGCGCTTCTCGCCCGCCAGCGCCGCGATGGGGTCTCCGGGCAGCGCGAAGACGATGGCGTAGATGAGCAGGGTGGCGCCCACCAGGACTGGTATCGCCTGGATCAGGCGTCTGAGGATGTAACGGCCCATTCGTATCTCCCGTAGGTACCCGGGACGATCTCGCGGACCGGCGGGTCACACGGTGCCGCGAGATCGTCCCGGGCGGCCAGTGGGGCCGGGCTCCCACCCGGCCCTCAACCGGTCGTCAGCTGGCCTTCTCGATCTCGGTCCACTCGATCTGGTTGAGAAGATTGATCTTGACGCCCTTGACGTGCTGGGAGAACGCGGCGTTGGTCCGGTAGAAGTACACCGGGATGTACGGCAGCTCCTTGATCAGGATGTCGTCGGCCTGCTGGTAGAACTTCAGGCCCTCCTCCTGCGTCGGAGCGGTGTCGCCCTTGGCCAGGAGCTCGTCGAACTCCTTGTTCGACCAGCCGGCGTAGTTGGAGCCGGTCTTGATCGCGACGGTGGAGAAGATCGGGGTCAGGTAGTTCTCCGCCGACGGGTAGTCGATCGCCCAGCCCATGCGGAACATGCCGCCGTAGGTCTTCTTGTCGAGCTCGTCGAGAATCGAGGCGAACTTCTCGAAGGGCTTGACCGTCACCTCGATGCCCAGGTTGGCGCGGAGGCTGTTCGCGACGGCCTCGATCCACTCCTTGTGCGGGCCGTCGGTGTTGTAGCCCAGCTCCAGCGTCTTGGGGCCGTTGTTCTCCGCGTACTGCGCCTTGGCCTTGTCGGGCTCGTAGCTGCAGGCCGCGCAGGCACCGGCGCGGTACCCCTCGAGGAGGGGGTTGATGAAGTCGTCCGCCGGGGCGCGCGTGCCGGAGAAGACCTTGTCGGCGATGGTCGCGCGGTCGATGGCCATGGAGATGGCCTCGCGGACCTTCACGTTCGCGTACGTCTTGTTGTACTGCAGCGGGAAGCCGATGTAGCCGACGCCGGCGTCCGCCTCGTCCATGTAGCGCTCGCCGAGCTCCGACTTGGCGCGGGCGATCGCCGAGGGGGGCAGCGAGTCGTGCACGTCGAGGTTGCCCGCGGCCAGGTCGTTGAACGCGGTCTCCGGGCTCGTGTAGAGCTTGAACTGGAGCTTGGTGAACTTCGGCTTCGTCCCGGCGAACTTGTCGTACCGGGTGAGGTCGATCGTCTGGTCGGTGCCCTTGTTGTAGGGCTTGTCGATCTGGAAGTAGCCCTGGCCGATCGGCTTCTTGGCGTACTCCTCGGTGACCTTGCCGTCGGGGCCGAAGGCCGCCTTGGGCAGCGGGTAGAACGCCGTGTAGCCCAGCATCGTCTTGAACTGCGAGAACGGCTTGGCGAGGGTGACGCTGAAGGTGCTCTCGTCGATGACCTTCAGGCCCTTCATCTCCTTGGTGGAGACGGTCTGGCCCTCGCCCGGGTTCAGGTCGGCCCAGCCGTCGACCCGCGCGAAGAAGCCGTTGGCGCCCTGGACGTTGTCCTGGTTGGCGGCGTAGTTCCACGCGTCGACGTAGTTCTGCGCGATCAGCTTCTCGCCGTTGTGCCAGGTGTAGCCGGGCTTGAGCTTGATCGTCCACACCGTGTTGTCGGTCGACTCGATCGACTCGGCGACCTCGTTCACGACCTGCTTGTTCTCGTCGTAGCCGACCAGCGGGGCGAAGATGGCGGCCATGACCTCGGCGCCCTCGGACTCGGTGGTGTCACCGGGGTAGAAGAGCTTCTGCGGCTCGCCGAGCTCCATACGCACGGGCTGGTCGGCCGCGGCCGTCCCGCCACCCGAGGACGTCGAGCTGCCACACGCGGTCAGCGCGAGGGCGAGCAACGCGGTGCCGGCGGTGAGCCGCGCACCCTTAGAAACGCGCATTGCGGTAAATCCTCCCTTTGCAGGCTTACGTCGACACTGAGTCCGTGACCCTGAGCACCGCGAAGGAGGATCTTGTGGTCCCTGCTTCCCGCTGTTCCGGTCCGGGTGCTGACGCCACACCGATCGATCGCGACTATTCCCTACCGCTCCACACCGACTTATATCTGTGATGTTGCAGTTCGGTCACGCATGAACCGATTCGGCGTCACATACCTGCCAACTCGACGATGCCAAGATCCCAGATGTGTATGAAAACGACATCCAGGCACACGTAGGACATGAACGGTCACGCCAAAATACCCCCGCGGCGACACTGCTCGCATCCGTTACCCTCCGATGACCCTGACCTGGGCCTGCGCTTACGTGATCACCAAGGGCCCGGCCTCCCGCAGGAGAACCGCACAATTGCCCTGGAACCTACGGCCCGGAGATCCCGTCCAATGTGTGCGGCGGGACCCCGCCGCAGGCACTTCATCCACTCGCATCCAATAGAGTCCTTGCCATGAGCCAGCCGGAATCCGCGATCGCGGACGCCCAGGCGGGCGGCCCGAGTAACGGCACCCCCGAGCAGGGGCAAGAGCCGCTGGCCAAGCTCGCCGCGCGCCACGGACTTCGGCGTGCCATCGCACGCCCGAGTCTGCCCGTCTACCTGCGCCAGTTATGGGAACGACGGCACTTCATCATGACGTACGCCACGTCGCGCAACGTCTCGAAGTACAGCAACTCGGCCCTGGGCCAGTTGTGGCAGGTCATCACGCCGCTGCTCAACGCCGCCATCTACTTCCTGATGTTCGGCCTGATCCTCGGCGCGAGCAAGGGCATCGAGAACTACCCGGCCTTCCTCATCACGGGGATGTTCGTCTTCACCTACACGCAGCGCTCGGTGAGCGGCGGCGCCAGGGCGATCTCCGGCAACCTGTCGCTGATCCGCGCCCTGCACTTCCCGCGCGCCGCGCTCCCGCTCGCCTACACGATCCAGGAGTTCCAGCAGCTGCTCATCTCCATGGGCGTGCTGTTCGGGCTGGTGCTGCTCACCAAGGAACCCGTCACCCTCCTTTGGCTGCTGATCCCGGTCGCCCTGGCGCTGCAGACCATGTTCAACATCGGCGCGAGCCTGGTGCTCGCCCGGTTCGGCGCCACCGCCCGCGACCTGAACCAGCTGCTGCCCTTCATCATGCGCACCTGGCTCTACGCCTCCGGCGTCTTCTTCTCCATCGAGGACAAGGTCGTGGGCCCCGGCGGCGCCGGCCTCCCCCAGTGGGTCGCCGACGTCATGTATTTCAACCCCGCCGCCGCGTACATCGAGCTCATGCGGGACCTGCTCATGCAGACCCACCCGGCCCGCCCCTACATCTGGGCGGTCTGCGTATTCTGGGCGGTGTTCGCTCTGCTCGGCGGCTTCTGGTACTTCTGGCGAGCCGAGGAGAAGTACGGCCGTGGCTGAGTTGACCGAGGAGCTGTCCCGAGTGAAGGCCGAGGAGCCCGCCGTGCCGAGCACGGACGTCAGGGTGCACCCCAACCCGGAACCCGCCCCCGCGCCCGCCGACGAGCGCGAGGGCACCCCCACGGTCATCGTGGACGACCTGCACATCATCTACCGGGTGTACGGCGCGGCCAACGACGCGGAGAAGGGCAACGCCGTCAACGCCCTCATGCGCCTCGTCAAGCGCCAGGGACGGCCGCAGATGAAGGAGGTCCACGCCGTGCGCGGCGTGTCCTTCGTGGCCCGCCACGGCGACGCCATCGGCATCGTCGGCCGCAACGGCTCCGGCAAGTCCACGCTGCTGCGCGCCATCGCCGGGCTCCTGCCCCCGCACTCCGGCGCTGTTTACACCGACGGCCAGCCCTCCCTGCTCGGCGTCAACGCCGCGCTGATGCGCGAGCTCACCGGCGAGCGCAACATCGTGCTCGGCTGCTACGCGATGGGCATGAACCCCGCGCAGGTCAAGGAGAAGTACGACGACATCGTCGACTTCTCCGGCATCGGGGAGTTCGTGCAGTTCCCCATGTCGACCTACTCCTCGGGCATGGGCGCCAGGCTCCGCTTCGCCATCGCCTCGGCCAAGTCCCACGACGTGCTGCTCATCGACGAGGCCCTGGCCACCGGTGACCGCGAGTTCCGGCGCAAGAGCCAGGACCGCATCAAGAAGATGCGCGACGAGGCCGGCACCGTCTTCCTGGTCGCCCACAACCTCGACGTGATCGAGGAGACCTGCAACCGGGTCATCTGGCTGCACAAGGGCAAGATCAGGATGGACGGCGACCCGAAGACGGTCCTCGCCGCCTACAACAAGGTCTGATCGCGCCGCCCCCGACACGATCCGATCGCCACGACACCCGATCACGCGGCCTCCGACCGCCACGGCGCCCGATCACGCGGCCTCCGACCGCCACGGCGCCCGATCACGCGGCCTCCGACCGCCACGGCGCCCGATCACGCGGCCTCCGACCGCCACGGCGCCCGATCACGCGGCCTCCGACCGCCACGGCGCCCGATCACGCGGCCTCCGACCGCCACGGCGCCCGATCACGCGGCCTCTGACCGCCACGGCGTCCGATCACGCGGCCTCTGACCGCCACGGCGTCCGATCGCCCGGCCTCTGATCGCTACGGGGCCCGGTGGCAGGGCAGGATGAGGAGCGACCGACAAGACGCTTCCATCGGAGGTGAATCGTGTCCACGCGGCCACCGATTCCTTATGACTTCCTGCCCCAGGTTCCCGCGCTGACCGTCGAGAGCGACGACGTCCGCGACGGCGAGCGCATGGCGGAGGCCCACGTGTTCAACGACTGGGGCTCCACCGGCCAGAACGTCTCTCCCCACCTGCGCTGGTCCGGCGCCCCCGAGGGCACCCTCAGCTACGCCGTGACGTGCTTCGACCCCGACGCCCCCACCGGCAGCGGGTTCTGGCACTGGCTGCTGTTCGACATCCCGGCCGACGTGACCGAGCTGCCCGCCGGCGCGGGTGCCGGCGACGGCGGCGTGGGCGTGCACGGACGCAACGACTACAGCCACAACGCCTACGGCGGCGCCGCACCGCCGCCCGGGCCCCCGCACCGCTACATCTTCGCGGTGCACGCCCTCGACGTGGAGAAACTCGGCGTCGACCCCGACACCCCGCCCGCCGTGGTGGGCTTCAACATCACCGCCCACACCCTGGCTCGCGGATACGTGACGCCCGAATACCAGAACTAGCGAGTACGGCACGCCCCGGGGGTGGGACACGGGAGGCAATGGACTGACAGCGTGTTCGGCGTTCCGGTATGATTCGAACGTTGTTTCGATCCAAGGAAGCCGTCATGGAGTGGGGGCGCGCGATGCGAGAGCTGTCCACCGCGATCGACCACCTGTCCGTCGAGGACCCGTCAGAGATTCCGCGTCTCCAGCTGACCGAGCAGCTCATCGAGCTGCACTGGCAGATGGCCAGACTCCAGGCCGAGATCGCCCGTCGCACCTCCGTGCGGGGCCCGGGACGCTGAGGCGGCGGGGGAGCCGGGCCGGGTGCACACCGGCCCGGCTCCCCCGCCGCCCACGACCCCTCACCGGCCTTCACCGTCGCCGTGCGCGATCCACGGGTCCCGGTGCCGCCGGGGGGCGGATCAGGCCGACAGCCGCCGGGGGGCGACGGTGGCGGGCTCGAAGGGGAAACGGTCGGCGAAGGCCGGGCGCAGATCGGTGAGCCACACGGCGTTCGGGTCGTACCTCGCGAAGAAGGGGCGGCCGACCAGTTCCGGATCGCGCGCCTGGATGAGGTGGAGCACGAAGACCTTCTGCCCCGCGACCTCGGCGACGCCGTCCAGGCAGACCTTGCCGGGCGTGGCGGACATCGACGGGCCCCGCACGGTGCGGCACAGCCCGGAAACGCTCGCGTAGGCGTCCCTGAAGATCTCATAGGCCCTGGCGAGCGGCACCGCGAAGTAGTCCTGCGGGCCGGTGTCGCGCTCGACGAACATGTAGTACGGGATCATGCCCATGGTGAGCTGCCTGCGCCACATGGACGACCAGGTCCCGGGGTCGTCGTTGATCGACCGGATCAGCGGTGCCTGCGTCCTGACGACCGCGCCGGTGGCCGTGATTCCCGCGACGGCGGCCTCGACGATCGGGAGGTCCAGCTCCCGGGGATGCGAGAAGTGCGCCATGAAGGCGAGGTTCTTGCCCGCGTCGACCACCGAGGCGAACAGGCGCAGCGTGTCGTCGCTGTCGGGGTCGGAGACGAACCGCTGCGGCCAGTAGGCCAGCGACTTGGTGCCGATGCGGATGGACTCGAGCTGCTCGATGCCGAGCAGCGGCTCCAGATAGCGGCGGAGCACCGGCTCACCCATGATCATGGGGTCCCCGCCGGTGAGCAGCACGCTGGTCACCTCGGGGTGGTCCTTGAGATAGCGGACGAGGGAGTCGACGTCGTCGGAGGCGAACTTCAGGTCGGGCTCCCCGATGAACTGGGCCCACCGGAAGCAGTAGGTGCAGTAGGCGTGGCACGTCTGCCCCTGCTTGGGGAAGAAGAGCACCGTCTCAGGATATTTGTGCTGCATGCCGGGCACCGGCTCGGTGCCGACGCGCGGGACGTTGAGGTCGAGCTGACCGGCGGGGTGCGGGTTGAGTCTCATCCTGACCCTGTTCGCCGCCGCCTGGATCTCGGCGTTCCCCGCGCCGGCCCGCAGCAGGCCCGCCAGCCTGGTGACGTCCGCCTCGGGCAGCATGTCCTCCTGGGGGAAGACCAGCCGATAGATGGGGTCCTCCGGGACGGCCGACCAGTCGATGAGCCTGTCCACCACGTAGGCGTTGGTGCGGAAGGGCAGCACCGTCGCCACCGCTCTGATCCGCAGCCGCTCGTCGTCACCCAGGCCGCCTCTGCGCAGCAGGTCGTCGAGGTGTTTCGCGGTGTAGGCCCGGAACCCGCGCTTGGAAGCTTCGTTCAAGATCACCAATCCTATGCCTCGTTTTTTTGTCCTTGTTGCGGTAAACCTCATCTGCCTCTCGTGCGTCTTGGACCACTTATATACCGGACGTAAACCCCCCTGTGACCGGTTCCATATCTCGGCGACTTCTTCATGAAACATGTGTCGCGATATATCTTGAATGGTCGTACACTCGCGGTCATGACGTCCCATGACCCCGTCCTGCGCGCCTCCGACGCCGATCGCGACCATGTGGCCGCGGTGCTGGGTGAGGCGTTCGCCGCCGGCCGCCTGACCAGCGTCGAGCACGCCGACCGGCTGGAGACCGCCTACACCGCCGTCACCACGGCCGACCTCGTCCCCCTCACCCGCGACCTGCCCGACATCACCGCGCCCGCCCGCGGGGTCGCCGCCGAGCGGCAGGAGGTCGCCGCCGTCTTCAGCAAGGTCGTGCGCGGCGGACGCTGGATCGCCGGGCGGCACACCGCACTGCGCGCCACCTTCGGCGCGCTGATCGTCGACCTCTCCGACGCGGTGCTGCCGGGCCGGGAGATCACCCTTGAGGTCAACTCCTACTGCGGCAAGCTGATCGTCAGGGTCCCCCACAACGCCCACGTCATCGACGAGGTCGGCGCGCTGTTCGCCAAGCGCAGCGTCTCCGGCGGCGCGGGCGACGGCGGCGGCCCGGTCATCAGGGTCGTCGGCCGGGCCACCTTCGGCAAGATCATCGTCTCGCGGGAGAGAAGCGACTGGAATCTCCCCGGCACTCCCTGATCGGCCCCACGGAACGATCCGGTCCTGAGCCCGCCTACGATGCGGACAAACCATCCCGCACGAGGTGACCGCTTGCCTGAGACCGACGCTCCCGGCGCCATGCCGATCGCCCTGGACGCGATGGGCGGCGACAACGCCCCCGACGAGATCGTGGCGGGAGCCGTGCGGGCGGTACGAGAGCACGGGATCTCCGTCGTGCTCGTCGGCGCCCCCCGCCCCCTGTCCGAGGCGCTCTCCCGGTACGACGCGACCACCGAGATCCCGATCGTCCGCGCCGAGGAGGCTCTGGCCATGGACGAGGGCGCCCTCGCCAGCCTGCGCCGGCCGCGTTCCAGCATCGCCGTCGCCTGCCACCTCGTACGCCGGGGCGACGCCTGTGCCGTGGTCTCCGCCGGTTCCACCGCCGGGATCGTGGCCACAGGAAAGCTCAGGCTCCGCGGCCAGCCGGGAGTGCTCAGGCCCGCCATCGCCGTCGCCCTGCCGACCAGGCCCACCCCGACCGTCCTGCTGGACGCCGGGGCGAACGCCGAGGTCAAGCCGGAGATGCTGGTGCAGTTCGCCCACCTCGGCGCCGCCTACGCGGAGACCGCCCTGGGCATCGAGAAGCCCAGGATCGGCCTGCTGACCATCGGCAGCGAACCGGAGAAGGGCAACAAGCTCGTCAAGCGGGCCCACGAGCTGCTGTCGGCCGCCCCGGGTCTCGACTTCGCGGGCAACATCGAGGGCCACGACCTGCTCACCCGCACCGTGGACGTCATCGTCGCCGACGGCTTCACCGGCAACGTGGCGCTCAAGACCATGGAGGGCAGCGTCCGCTACGCCTTCGCCGAGCTCCGCGAGACGATCAACGAGAGCCGGGCGGCCAGGGTGGGCGGACTGCTGCAGAAGAGGCGCATCAGGGAGCTCCACCGGCGGCTCGACCCCGAGGTTCACGGCGGGGCCGTGCTGCTCGGACTGAACGGCACCGTGGTCATCGCGCACGGCGCCTCGCACGCCAAGGGGGTGAGCTCCGCCTGCGTGCTCGCGGCCAGACTGGCCCAGGAGGGCGTGGTGAACCGCATCGGCGAGCGCCTCGCCTCCACTCCCCGCCCGCACCGCCTCTGGTGACACCTCGCGCACGGCCCACCCACCTGCGGTGATATTTCCGGCGTATCGGATGGCACCTCCCACCGCGTTCTCCGGCCCCGCGTACCCTGAGTCCCAGTCGATCGGCGGGGGGCCGCGTGGAGCAGGTGGCGGAGCGAGGGCTGAACGCGGCCGAGGTCGCCGAGCGCGTGGCCGCCGGGCAGGTCAACGACGTCAGGCGCCGGTCGAGCAGGCCGGTCTCGGCGATCGTCAGGGCCAACGTCCTCACCCTTTTCAACGGGGTGATCGGCGCGCTCTGGGTGCTGATCATGATCTTCGGGGAGTGGCAGGACGGGCTCTTCGGACTGGTGATCGTGGCCAACGCGGGCATCGGCATCGTCCAGGAGCTCCGCGCCAAGCGCACCCTCGACCGGCTCGCCATCGTCAACGAGTCCCCGGTCAGGGTCCGCAGGGACGGCGCCGACACCGAGATCCCACCCCGGCAGGTCGTGCTCGGCGATCTCGTCCTGCTCTCCCCCGGCGACCAGTTGCTGGTCGACGGCGAGATGGTGGACGCCGACGGCCTGGAGGCGGACGAGTCGCTGCTGACCGGCGAGGCCGACCCGGTGCACAAGCGTCCCGGCGACGAGGTCCTGTCCGGCAGCTTCGTGGTCGCCGGAAGAGGCTCCTATGTCGCGACCAGGGTCGGCCGCGACGCCTACGCGGCCAGACTCGCCGAGGAGGCCAGCGCGTTCAGCCTGTCCCACTCGGAGCTGCGCGAAGGCGTCACGCGGTTCATCAAGTACGTGACCTGGCTGGTCATCCCGATCGGCGCCCTGCTCACCTGGAGCCAGGTCAGCAGGCAGACGAGCGTCGGCGAGGCCGTCACCGGCACGGTCGCGGGCATCGTCACCATGATCCCCGAGGGCCTGGTCCTGATGACCAGCATCGCCTTCGCCGTCGGCGTGATCCGGCTGGGCAGGCGCCACTGCCTGGTCCAGGAACTGCCCGCGATCGAGATCCTGGCCCGGGTCGACACGCTCTGCCTCGACAAGACCGGCACCCTCACCTCGGGCGGCATGGAACTCGACGAGGTCCGCACGCTCCGCGACGACCTGCCCGTGCACGAGGCCCTGGCCGCGCTGGCCAACCTCGACCCCGACCCCAACCCCACCGCCCGCGCCGTCCAGACCCGCTACCCCGACTCGCCCGGCTGGACCGCCACCGCGAAGGTCCCCTTCTCCTCGGCCCGCAAGTGGAGCGGCGCCGAGTTCGACGGCCACGGCGGCTGGGTCCTGGGCGCCCCCGACGTCCTCCTGCCGCCCGGCACCCCCGCGTACGACGAGGCCGGGGTGCTCGCCGCCACCGGCCTGCGGGTGCTCGCCCTGTGCCGGGTCACCTCGCTGCGCGACCCCGACGACCTCGGCACCGTCGAGGCCGCGGCCGTCGTCGTGCTCAGACAGCGGATCCGCCCGGACGCGGCCGAGACCCTCGCCTACTTCGCCGGGCAGCACGTCACCGTCAAGGTCATCTCCGGCGACAACCCCGAATCGGTGTCGGCCATCGCCACCTCCCTGGGCATCCCCGGCGGTGAGCGCGCGGTGGACGCCCGCACCCTGCCGGAGGACGACCCGGAGAAGCTCGCCGAGATCATGGAGGCCAACACCGTCTTCGGCCGGGTCAGCCCGCACCAGAAGCGGCTGTTCGTCGGCGCGCTCCAGTCGCGCGGGCACACGGTCGCGATGACCGGCGACGGCGTGAACGACGTGCTCGCGCTCAAGGACGCCGACCTCGGCGTGGCGATGGGCTCCGGCAGCGGCGCCACCCGGGCGGTCGCCCAGATCGTGCTGATGGACGACGGCTTCGCCGGCCTCCCCTCCGTGGTGGGCGAGGGCCGCCGGGTGCTGGCCAACATCGAGCGGGTCGCCGGGCTCTTCCTGACCAAGACCTTCTACGCGATCGCGCTCTCCCTGCTCACCGGGGTCATCGGGCTCGCGTTCCCGTTCGCTCCCCGGCACTCCACGCTGGTCAACGCCCTGACGATCGGCATCCCCGCCTTCTTCCTCGCGCTCGCGCCGAGCAACGAGCGCGCCAGGAGCGGCTTCGTGCCCCGCGTGCTCCGCCTGGCGGTCCCCGCCGGAATCGTCTGCGCCGCCGCCGTCTACCTGTCGTACTGGATCGCCCAGAGCGGGTCCGCCACCCTGGAGGAAAGCCGCACCTCCGCGGTGATCACGCTGTTCGTCGCCGCCTGGTGGGTGCTGGTCCTGGTCGCCCGCCCGTACGTCTGGTGGCGGGTGGTGCTCGTGGCCTCCATGGCCGGGCTGTTCGCGCTCACCCTCGCCGTCCCGTTCGCCCGCGAGTTCTTCGCGCTCACCCTCGGCGGCCCCGCCGCCGGTCTCACCGCGGCCGGGCTCGGCGTCGCCGCCGGGGTCGTGCTGACGGGCGTCTTCACGATCGCGCGATCCCGCCGCACGGAGCCGATCACGGGTGATATCAAATCGGTTCAGGACCGGCCAGCCGATACCCTTGGAGCATGACCGACCCGCAGCTCGCACTGACCGAGCGCGTCCAGCAGGCGCTGGCCGCCGCCTTCGGTGCGGAGTACTCCGACGCAGACCCGCTGATCCGTCCCTCGCAGTTCGCCGACTACCAGGCGAACGTGGCGATGAGCCTGAGCAAGCGACTGCGACGGGCACCGCGGGAGGTCGCCCAGGAGATCGCCGAGCACCTCACCGGGCGGGCCGGAGACGCCCAGGACGACCCGTTCCCCGGCACCGTCGAGGTCAGCGGTCCCGGCTTCCTCAACCTCACCCTCTCCGACGAGTGGATCGCGGCCGGCGCCTCCGAGATCCTGGCCGACCCGCGCACCGGCGTGAGCCTGTCCACCTCGCCGCAGACCGTCGTGATCGACTACTCCGCGCCCAACGCGGCCAAGGAGATGCACGTCGGCCACCTGCGCACGACGATCGTCGGTGACGCGCTCGCCAGGGTCCACGAGCACCTGGGACACAAGGTCATCCGGCAGAACCACCTCGGTGACTGGGGCACGCCGTTCGGCATGCTCATCGAGCACCTGCTCGACATCGGCGAGGAGGCCGCCGTCGCCCAGCTGGAGGCCGGCGAGGGCAACCCCTACTACCAGGCCGCCCGCCTGAAGTTCGACACCGACCCCGAGTTCAACAAGCGGGCCCGCGCCCGGGTCGTCACCCTGCAGGCCGAAGAGCCCGAGACGATGCGCCTGTGGCACATCTTCATGAACGCCACGGTCCGTTACTTCAACAAGGTCTACGTCCAGCTCGGTGTGACGCTGACCAACGACGACATCGCCGGCGAGAGCATGTACAACCACGTGCTCGCCCAGGTCTGCGACGAGCTGCAGGAGCGCGGCATCGCCGTCCTCAGCGACGGCGCGCTCTGCGTCTTCCCGCCCGGCTACACCGGCCGCGAGGGCCAGCCGCTGCCCCTGATGATCCGCAAGAGCGACGGCGGCTACGGCTACGGCACCACCGACATGGCCACGATCCGCTACCGGGTCCAGGATCTCAAGGCCGACCGCATCCTCTACGTGATCGGCGTGACCCAGTCGCTGCACATGTCGATGGTGTTCGACTCGGCCAGGCTGGCGGGCTGGCTGCCCGACCACGTCAGGGCCGAGCACATCCAGATCGGCAGCGTGCTGGGCTCCGACGGCAAGATGTTCAAGACCAGGAGCGGAAAGTCCATCAAGCTCGTGGAGCTGCTCGACGAGGCCGAGACCAGGGCCGCCGAGGTGCTCAGGAACAGCGACTACGCCGACGCCGAGCGCACGGAGATCGCGCACGCCGTCGGCATGGGCGCGGTCAAGTACGCCGACCTGTCGGTCAGCCACGACAGCGAGTACGTCTTCGACTTCGACCGCATGCTCGCCCTCACCGGCAACACCGGCCCCTACCTGCAGTACGCCCAGGCCCGCATCCGTTCCATCTTCCGCAAGGGCGGGGTCACCCCGGCCGAGACGACCGGCCCGATCGTGCTGGGTCACCCGGCCGAGCGCGCCCTGGCGCTGCAGCTCCTCGGGTTCGGCTCGGTCGTCGAGGAGATGGCGGAGAACTCGGCGCCGCACAAGATGGCCTCCTACCTCTTCGACACCGCGAGCGCCTTCACCACGTTCTTCGAGAACTGCCCGGTGCTGAAGGACGACGTCGACGCGGCCACTCGCGCCTCGCGGCTCGCCCTGTGCGCGCTGACCCTGAAGGTTCTGGAGACCGGCCTGGGCCTTCTCGGCGTCCCGGCACCCGAGCGCATGTAACCTGTCCACCAGATGATCGTCTTTATTGCGAAAATGAAGGCGATCGTCTGGCAAAGTCATGTTCGGCGCGCCTCCCTGCGGGGATGTCCGAAGCGCAATACGCTGGCGCGGTCATCGGTCACAACTTCGGGGAGCTCTCTGCCTTGAGCACGGACCTGACCGCGAGCGTGAGCACGGACACCGCGAGCCCGAACACCGACCTGACCGCGGGCCTGGGCACGAGCGTGAGCACCGACCTAGCCGCGGCGCTGGAGGCGGATCTGGTCGCAGCGGACACGGATCCGACCGCGGACGTGGACACCGGCCCGACCACGACCACCGCGAGCACCAACACCACGGACACGAACACTGCGGGCGTGGACACCGCGACCTCGAACACCGCGGTCTCGCGCATCGATGCCCCACATACCGATGTCCCACACGCCGATGCCCCACCTGCCGAGACGGAGCTGCGCCGCTGTGCCGACGCGCTCCTCACCGACCTGGCCGCCGGCATCGTCCCCACCGGCGTACCGGCGAGCCTCGAAGACACCTCCGGCCACTGGCTGGCTCCGGCCGTCGAGGCGCTCGTGCTGCTCATGCGCGGCGAGGAGTCGCTCGAACCCCTCGCCCGCGCCGCGCAGCGTGACGAGCAACGGACCGCGCTCTTCCTCTGCCTCACCCTCGCCGTGGCCGGCCAGGGTGACCGCATCCACGCCTCATGGCTCGGCACCGCCTTCGGTGAGCTGTCCCTGGACCGTCCGGTGACTCACGGCCAGCGGGCGCTCTGGCTCGCCGCCGCCCGCGGGGCGTACGGCCCGGCGGGCAAGATCTTCGTTCTCCGCAAGCTCGACGCGGTGGCCGCCTCTCCCGCGTCCGAACCCGACCGGTGGCTGCGCGCGCTGATCCCCGACGAGCCCTCCGCCGCCGTGTCACCGGCCCTGGCCGGTTTCGCGGAGCTCGCCGAACTCCCCGAGCTGGCCGCCCCCGTACACGCCGCAGCCCGGCTGGCCCACCTGCTCGACCGCTGCGCCGAGATCACCTCGGCCCGCGAGAGCAGGGGAGGCGATGGCGCCACCGCCGGGAAGACCGATTCCGTGAGCGGTTCCGCGACTCGCGCGACCGGTGGCGCGCTCGATGAGGCGCGCGACCGTGCGGAGGGAACGGCCGGTGACCTGGGTGGCCTAGCGCTCGTCACCGCCGCGCAGGCGGACCGTTCCGGCGAGGAGGCGGTCGTGTGGAGCGAGGACGAGCCGCTGACCGTTCTCCGCCAGCTGACGGGTTCCGGCATCCACGAACGGCCGATGAAGCCGCTCGCCGGCCACCTGCTCGGCGACCTGCGCCCCGGCTCCCACCCCTACCTGGCCGCGATCGCGTTGCACGTGGCCGCGCCCATCGTGCGGGCCGCGGCCGAGACCCTCGCCGAGACCACCAGGGCCGAGGCCCCCGAGTCGGTCACCATGCCGATCCTCGGCCACCAGGTGACGCTCAGGCCCGAGGGCCCGGATCCCGAGTCGATGAGGGCCGCCGAGGAGCGGATCGCCACCGAGGGAGCGCCGGCTCGTGGCCGTCCCTGGTCGGCCTACGTACTGCTCGCCCTGGCCCCGGTGATCCTGGTGGTCGCGCTCGTCCTTCCCGTTCTCCCTCTCGCGCCGCTCACACTCCTGCCCGCCGCGGGAGGCGCCTACAGGCTGTGGCGCAGGCGGCAGCGTGAGCGAGCGGACGCCGAATACGTCATCACCCAGCTCGCCGAGCTCAGGGAACTCGCCCAGGGCGCGGTGTGGGCACTGCACGAGTACGCTCACGAGTCTGAGGGCCGGGTCAAGACAGCGACCTCCGACCTGGCCGAGCTCACCCGCCTGCTCCGCCGGGGCCCCCGAGCGGGCTGACCGGCCATCATCGGGTGCGCGGCCTCGCCATCAGGTACGCGGCCCCACCACCAGTACTCGCCATCAGTGCGCGACATCGCCATCGGTGCGCGGTCCTTCGCCGGGGCGGGCCTCGCACCCGTACGGATCCGATCGCTCACGATCCTCAGGACCCGTACCGGCGAGGCCGCGCCAGGCGTCAACCGTTGGTGATCTCCACCTCGGCTGGGGCCAGCAGGAAGACCTTCTCCGCGATCCGCTCGATGCGCCCCTCGCAGCCGTACGCCAGCCCCGCGACGAAGTCGACCATGCGGGTGGCCTCGGCGGTGCTCATACCGCTGACATCCATGATGACGGTCTGACCGTCGCGGAAGTGCTGTCCGATGACCGGTGCGTCGTTGTACTTCATCGGTGTCAGCATCACGATCCGCGAGGGCTCGTTCATCGCGCGCCAGCGCTTGGCCGCGCGCTCCGAGGCAGACTGCCAGTCTTCCTCCTCGCCCTCGACCTCGTCCTCGTAGTCGTAGGACTCGTCATAATGCTCGGCCCCGCCCAGGCCAAGGTAGCTCGCCACCTTGCGCACTGCCCCCATCGGCTCGTCCTTTCGCCAGGACCACGCCGTGTCCGGCCTGTCCCTACACCTTGGACGGTAACCGACGACAAGAAGTTCGCCATGCGACACGCCCAGCGCTTATTTCCACTTTGTACGGCTACCGCACTGGTTTGCCTGATCCCCGACTTTGCCTGATCTCCTGACCCAACTTCAACCGATATCTCCGGCGCCGCTAGCATCGCGTCATGCTCGTCTACACGGTCGATTCGTTTACCGATGAATTTTTCAAGGGTAACCCCGCTGGGGTCTGCGTACTCAGCAATCCGGTCCCTGACACCTGGATGCAGTCCGTGGCGGCGGAGATGAGGCACTCCGAGACAGCCTTCCTGCTCGGAGCCGAGGACGGCGGACCGTACCCGCTCCGTTGGTTCACGCCGGTGACCGAGGTGGCCCTGTGCGGGCATGCGACCCTGGCCGCGGCGCATGTGCTGTATTCCACGGGAACGGTCCCAGAAACCCTCGAATTCTCAACGAAGAGCGGAATCCTGTCCGTGACCAGGGATAAATACGACTTAATCAGCATGGATTTCCCAGCAAAAGTACTCCAAGCGACGATCCCTCCTAAGGGACTGATCGATGCGCTCGGAGTTAAACCTGTTTGGACAGGAAAAAATGTTTGGGATTACCTCGTGGAGGTCGAGTCCGAGGACGCCGTGCTCGCCACCGCCCCTGACTTCCGCGCCCTGGAGGCCGTCGACGCGCGGGGAGTCATCGTGACGGCTCGGGCTTCGCGCCCCGGCGCCGACTACGTGTCCCGATTCTTCGCTCCCAAGGTCGGGGTCCCCGAGGATCCGGTCACGGGCTCCGCCCACTGTGCGCTCGCGCCATACTGGTCGGCCAAGCTCGGCTCCGACAGGTTGGTGGGCGCCCAGCTGTCACAGCGTGGGGGCGTGGTCCGCACGGCTGTACGGGGCGACCGGGTCGAACTCGCGGGAAACGCGGTGACCGTTCTTTCCGGCGAGCTCCACGTCTAGGCTTTCGTGTTCTGGGTGTCGTGGTTCCGGTCGACCCGGTAACCGCCGCTTCCACAGAACCCCCAACACCCTTTAACGCGAAAAGGGCCCCCACCTGTGGTGGAGGCCCTTCCCTCTTGAAATCTTGAAAGCCTGAGGGCCCCCACCAACGGTGGAGGCCCTCAAAAGATTGTCCGGCGGTGACCTACTCTCCCACACCGTCCCCGGTGCAGTACCATCGGCGCTGAAGAGCTTAACTTCCGGGTTCGGAATGTAACCGGGTGTTTCCCCTTCGCCATAACCGCCGTAACCCTATGAAACACACAAACACTGTTTGCTGTCTCAGAATTGCCTAGTGGACGCGAGCAAGCACACACACAAAGCATGTTGCTTTGTGGTCAAGTCCTCGGCCTATTAGTACTGGTCAGCTCCACACATTACTGCGCTTCCACTTCCAGCCTATCA
>NZ_JBPXMC010000051.1:0-36073 GCF_051918885.1 Streptosporangium sp. OZ121 | reverse complement strand
GAACCGCGAAGGCCCCCGCCGTACCCAGACCCACCGGCGCCACCTCCGCGCCCGCGGCACCAGGCACCGCGACCACATACCCGAACCCCACCAAGACGGCAAGAACCCCCACCAGCCGGGAGGTCCCGGACCGACCGGCCCGTGCCGGAAGGGAGGCTCCCGCCTCCGGCACCCCGGCCGGCCTCGAAACCCCGATGCGGCGCGGTGCGGCCGACGGAAGACTTCTCATACGTCCCTCATCCCTGGACTGGTTTCAGACGGGAGGAGACCTCGGTGGCCGTGGATTCCGGTGGTGGGCCCGCGGCCGGACGACAAGCCCGTTATAGCACTCGACCAGGCCGGTACGCCGGTGACGTGCTGTACGGACGACAGACCGTGCGGGCGATCTGTCATCAGGCCTTGCACGTCTCTCGTGATTCCGGAAGACCCGGGCTCGCTCTGACCACATGAGGTCACTGCGAAAAGCTGGCGAGGATTGACGTTGACTCAGGTCCGGCTATCACCCAGATTTCGGGCATTCCTGTTTTTCGGGGGATGTACGGAGGTTGCAATGAAACGTGCGAGATTAGCCATTCTCGCAATCGTGGTCCTGCTGCTTGGCCTGGTCGTGAGCACGCCCGCGGCGGCGGTACCCGATCCACCCGCCGGCGACGACGGAGTACACGTCTACGTCGGCGAGCTCACCGCGCAGCAGCTGGACGCGCTGCTGAAGTCGGGCGTCGACCGCGAGGAACTGCGCATCACCAAGTCCGCGAACGGCAAGAAGGTCAGCGTCGAGGCGATTCTCGGCGCGGCCCAGGCGGAGCAGCTCCACAAGGCGGGCCTCGGCCTGAAGGTCCAGCGGTCCGCGGTGGCGAGCAGGCAGGCGGCCAAGGGGGACGGCGTCTTCAAGCCGTACAGCGGCGCCGGAGGCATCCGCGAGCAGATCGTCAACGCGGCGAACGCCAAGCCGAACATCGCCAAGGTCGTCGACTTCGGCACCACCGTCAAGGGGCAGCCGCTCACCGCGATCAAGGTGACCAAGAACGCGCGGCAGCTCAAGGACGGGGCGCGCAAGGCCGTGCTCTACATGTCCGCCCAGCATGCCCGCGAGTGGATCACCCCGGAGATGAACCGCAGGCTCCTGCTCCACTATCTGAACGGCTACGGCACCAACCCCGAGATCACCAAGCTGGTCGACACCGTCGAGCTCTGGTTCATCCCGGTCTCCAACCCCGACGGCTACGACCACAGCTTCACCGAAGGCAACCGCCTCTGGCGCAAGAACCTCCGCGACAACAACGGCGACGGTCAGATCACCAGCGCCGACGGCGTCGACCTGAACCGTAACTTCGCCTACAAGTGGGGCTACGACAACGAGGGCTCCTCCGAGAACCCGGCCAGCCAGACCTACCGGGGCCCGAGCCCGCAGTCGGAGCCCGAGACCAAGGCCGTCGACAACCTCGCCAAGCGGGTCGACTTCACCTACATCCTCAACTACCACTCGGCCGCCCAGCTGCTGCTGTACGGCATCGGCTGGCAGCAGGCCACCCCCTCTCCCGACGACCTCATCTTCGAGGCGCTGCTCGGTGACGACGCGACGCCCGCCGTACCCGGCTACGACCCCGACATCGGCGCCGAGCTCTACACGACCAACGGCGAGACCGACGGTCACATGACCAACAAGCACGACGCACTGACGATCACACCGGAGATGACCACCTGCGAGGTGGCGGTCGAGAGCGTGCCGGACGACGAGTGGACGCTCGCCGACTGCGCGGGCGGCCTGGGCTTCACCTTCCCCGACAGCGAGGCCCTGATCCAGGCGGAGTTCGCCAAGAACGTCCCGCTCGCGGTCGACCTCGCCAAGTCCGTGAAGACCCCCGACTCCCCGGTCTCCCCGGTGAACCGCACGGTCCCCGACTTCCGGCCCGACAGCTTCACCGTCTCGTACGGCGACCCGCAGCCGGTGGCCGTGACCATGCGGCGCTCCCTGCTGACCAAGCAGCTGCGCTTCCGGATCAACGGCGGCCCCGTGCGCCTGCGCGGCCTCAGCGAGTGGAACGGCGGCGAGCGGTACGGCGACGAGAACGACCTGTACTTCGCCGAGTACCGCTCCAAGGTGGAGGGCGCCAAACCGGGCGACAAGGTCGAGGTCTGGTTCGCCGGCTACAAACCCGGCACCGGGACCGTGGAGAGCCAGCACTTCACGTACAAGCTGGAGAAGAAGTCCAAGGCCAAGGTGCTCGTCGTGGCGAACGAGGACTACACCGGCTTCAACCCGGACTACCCGGCGTCGGTGACCGCGCCGAAGTACGCGGCGCAGTACCGGCAGGCGCTGCAGACCGCCGGATACTCCTCGGAGACGTGGGACGTCGACGCCCAGGGCGTGCCGCACCACCTCGGGGTGCTCGGCCACTTCAAGGCGGTGGCCTGGTACCTCGGTGACGACCGGCTCGCGATGGACGCCCAGGACGTGGAGACCGAGACCCCGTTCGGCCCGCTTCCCGACATGGACGTCAAACGGCAGCAGCAGGACCTGACCGTCTCGGTCCGCGACTACCTCAACGAGGGAGGCAAGCTGCTCCACACCGGGGAGACCGCCGCGTACTTCGGCTTCTTCGGCAGCAGCCTCGGCGGCATCTACTACGGCCTGGACGGCGCGCCGGACTCCGACTGCGTCATCACCAGCCAGGACGGCTTCTTCGAGGAGTGCCTCATCCTCGCCGACGACTTCGCCCAGTACTACCTCGGTGTCTACGGCCGCAACCCGCGCGTCGGGCCGACCGGCTTCACCGGCACCGGTCCCGGGCTGAACGGCACGAGCGGCACCTTCGGCGGCCAGGCGGTCGCCGACAACCCGCTGGACGAGGCGGGCACCCTGCAGGTGACCAGCGACACGCTGCCACCCGCGCAGTTCCCGCAGTTCAAGAGCTCGGCCGCGGCCGACTACATCGGGGCGACCGGTCCGTTCGACCCGGTCGAGGGCGGCTGGTACGTGGCGGGCCCGCACACCGACGACGCGTACAAGAGGCTGACGCGCACGATCGACCTGGCGGCCGTCTCCGCCGCGCAGCAGCCCAAGCTCCAGTTCCAGCTCTCGTACAACACCGAGCAGGGCTATGACAACGTCATCGTCGAGGCGCACACGGTCGGCCAGGACAACTGGACGACCCTGCCCGACCTCAACGGCGGCACCGCCACCGACGTCCCGACCGAGTGCGAGGCCGGCTTCCTGCTGGACGAGCACCCGTGGCTGCTGCGCTACCTGACCCCGGGCAACCCCTGCACGCCGACCGGGACGAGCGGTTCCTGGAACGCCTTCACCGGCGACTCCGGCGGCTGGCAGCAGGTGGCCTTCGACCTGTCCGCGTACGCGGGCCAGCAGGTCGAGGTGTCGATCAGCTACGTGACCGACCCCGGCAGCGGCGGCGTCGGCGCGTTCGTGGACGACACCAGGGTCACCACCACCGGCGGCCAGCTCGACGCCGAGGGCTTCGAGTCCGGTCTCGGCGCCTGGGCGATCCCCGGACCGCCTCCGGGCAGCCCGGCGAACGCCGGCGACTTCGCCAGGGCCCAGGCCGACAAGACGGCGGCCGTCTCGACGAAGGACTCGGTGTTCCTCGGCTTCGGCCTGGAGCAGGTGGCCTCCCCGGCCGAGCGCGCCGCGACCATCAAGAAGATCATGAAGCACCTGATCGGGTAACCGGGTTGTCCCACCGGTAATCCTGACCCGATCGTGAGGCCGGGCGTCACACCCGTGGCGCCCGGCCTTCGCGAGTCCAGGGGCCTCGTCCCGCCGCGGCGGTTGTCGATCCTCGAAGGCATCGCGACAGAGCACCACGCGGGATGAGCTCGTTATGTCGGTGGGTGCTGCGAGCATGCCGTGATGATCACGACTCCCGATGATTACTCCTGGTTCTCCCGCGAGCGTTTCCCCGAGCTGGCGGATTCCTACTGCCTCACCTACGTCCGCGGTCTGACCCCTGAGGAGCTGGTGACCCGGCTCGGTGTCCGGGTCGAGGACTGCTCTCACATGACGCTTGACGAGCTGATCCAGTATTCCGGCATCAATTTTTACGAGCAGCAGTCCTTCGGCGCCGTCGCCGTCGGAGACTGGGTGCTCATGGTCGAGGCCAATGGCCTGCTCGGCAGTACCGAAGAGATCATCCTGCCGCTGTCGGTGGGTACCCGCCTCGTCTCCCACTTCTACCTTGAGGTCAAGGGGATGGACTACTTCCACTGGATCGACGACGGAAAGATCCGGTTCGAGCACGCGCACCAGGAAGGCTATTCCCACTGGGTCGAAGACGGAAAGATGCGGCTCAGGTTCCCGGACGAGGAGAACTACTCGGAGGAGACGCCGGACGAACTCGCGGAGACCCTGGATCGGATCAGCGGCGCCGACCCTCACGAAGGACCGGCGTTCGTCCTGGCCGAAAGCCTCACCGGGATCACGATGACGCCGCAACTGCTGGAGGAATCCACCTACCTGTGCGGAGGCGTCCCCAGACGGAGGTGAGGGGGCCGCACGAGAGGGCGGCACTGCGGCGTCAGGTCGGACGCCCGAAGTACGGCGCCAGATCGTGGACGGGGCTGCCGTCGATCGCGTCCAGGTCGGTGACGTCGGGTTGTGCCGGCGCGGCGGGTACATGATCGTCTGCGCCTATCTCGGCCCACATGACCTTGCCTGGGGTAAGCCCCACACGCGGGCGGCGATCCGGGCGACTTGCGCGCCGATGGCGATCGCGGTGTGCAGCGCCAACAGGGTGACCTCGGAGGCACGCACGGTGGGCGGCACTGGTGCGAACCGGTCACTCATGACGCCTCCGGGTCCTCGGGGAACAGGAACGGTTCCGCGTCGCGGAGGTAGTGCGCGAGAGTGGGTTGAACGGTGCAGGCCGAGCGTGCCCACCAGGGCCACCACCACCGCGCACGCAGGCGCGCGGGGCGGCATAGCCGGCACCGGCCGCGCGCGTCGACGCGGTGGCGTTGGTTGACTCTCAGCAGCGCCCCGGCCAGGCGCAGTAGCCACCGTTCGGCGGCGGCCTGGTCAACGACGATCGCGGGCACGTCGGCCGCGATCACTTGACTGAGTAGTTCTTTCAGGCGTCGGTCGTGGACCTCATGCAACATGGGCGCGGTCATGGCGTGGCCTCGGTGGTCTGGGACATCACCAGGACATCGGCGCCGGTCTCGAGTTCGATCAGCGTGCGCATGGCCTGGTAGACGCCGTCGAACTCCGACAGGGCCTCCGGGGCGGGAATCACCACGGCGGTGATGTCGGGGTCGCAAAGGGCTTGAAGGAGTTCACCGAACGCCGACCGGTAGGCGTGGTGGTCGGTGTAGACGTTGACCAGGTCCAGCCCGGATCGCGCCGCGAACGCGCGCAGGCGCGCTGTGACCTGGTCGCTGTCGGCGGTGTGGGTGCCGGGAAGTAGCCGTACGTACCCCACCGCGAGTCGTCGCGCTGTGGGTGGGAGGGCCGATCCGGGCAGCGGTCCCGGATGCGTGACCGGACCGGCCCCGACAATGGGGCGGCTCGAAGCCGTCAGGTAGCCCTCGCCGGTCACCGGCTCTGGTGCTGCGTGTTGCGTGGTCACTATGCCTCCGTGCGCTGTTCGGCGGGGGGTGCTCCCACAGTGACCAGCGGCCCGCATATGCGGCCATGACCAATGACGCATTCCGTTATGCGCCCCGGCGCATATCTGGATTCGCAGCGTGAACATGCGGTTACATGTTTCTCGCAGGGACTCGGTATCCGATGTGGCGGTGAGCCCAAATGGCCGACACGGCCGCTCGACGCTGTCGCGCATGTGGCACGACACGGCTTGCGCGGGACAACAGCAGCGGTAGGTGTGCGTCATGCACCACCAGCGCCCGCGTTGCCACCGGCGCGCCCGCCGGGCCGCCGCGTGTTCCGGCGGAGTTCTGGACCCATCCCGCCATGCGCGTGGCACTCGACGCATGGCACATGGGGCGTGTGATCGCGGCCTGCCGCACTCACCCCCACCACGGCCGCCCCCTCCGGCAGGAAACCGTGGCGGCATGGGTCGGGATCACTCAACCGCAGTCGTCCCGGATTGAGAACGGTCCGGCGATGACCGACCTCGGCAGGCTCACGCAGTGGGCGCGGTTGCTGTGTATCCCACCAGAGCGGTTGTGGTTCCAGGTGCAGCAGCAACGTGCGGCGCGTCCGCCAGCGCCCGCCCCAGCCCTGAAACCGGCCCCGGTTCCGGCGCCGTTGGCTGCGCGGGCTGTCCCGGGTGGCGGTGGTGACGCGGCGGCGGTGGCGGCGTGGCGCACGGTGGATGCGCAGATAGGCGGCGCGCACCTATACGCGACCGTTACCGCCTATCTACGCGACCAACTCAGTCCCCGTCTGTTCGGCGGCGGGGGCGGTCGTTGGCGACGACTCCCATTTGAGGGTTCACGTGCTCGCGAGTCTGGCGCACCTTGCCCACCACCGCGCCCAGCCCGATGAAGCCATCGGCTACGCCGTCCAAGGACAGCAAGAGCTCACAGCGGGGCCGTCTCACCCCGAGTTGGCGGCGCGGTTGTGGGCGTTGCAGGCGCGCGGGCACGCTGCCGCAGGGCGATCGCGGGAAACCCGCGCGCTGCCAGGCCGCGCTGAGACCGCGTTACAGGGCGTTCACGGCGCGGCGCCGTCACCGTGGGTGTCGCCGTTCGATGCCGGTTCCCTCGCGGGAGAGGCGGCTCGGTGCATGCGGCAGCTCGGCGACCTGCCCGCCGCCCAATGCCACGCACAGCGAGTCTTGGAGCTGCGGCCAGTCGGCCGTACCCGCTCCCGGGCGTTCGGGTATCTCACCCTGGCGGGTGTGCTCATCGAACGCGGTGAGCTGGAGCAGGCGTGTACGGTCGCGACCGATGTTCTCCACACCACCGGGTCGCCAGGCTCGTACCTGGTGATTCAGCAACTGCGCGACCTTCGCGACCAGCTTCACCCCCACCGCGCCACCACCTGCGCACGGGACTTCCTCGGCCACCTGGCCGAGGCGTTGCGGCAACGAGAATGGCTCTACCAGCTCACCACCGATACAACCCAACCCAGGACCAGCCCAACCTCATGACCGACCCCGACCCCCGGCCGCTCTACGAGCGCGACCCCGCCGCCTACCGCGCGCAACTGGCCGAAGGCAACGCCCGCCAGGCGCGCAAACGCGCCGCCGCCGACGCGTTGATCCGTGACCGCGACGGCCGCGTTCTGCTCGTCGACCCCACCTACAAACCGGCCTGGGACTTGCCCGGCGGCATGGCCGAAGCCAACGAACCACCGCTCGACGCGCTACGTCGGGAACTCGTCGAGGAACTCGGCCTGCACATCCCCGCCGCCCCCATGGCGTTGGTGTGTGTGGACTGGGTCGCCCCACACGGCCCGTGGGACGACTCCCTCATGTTGGTCTTCGACGTCGGAACCCTCACCGCCGACCAGACCGCCGCGCTACGCGTCACTGACGCCGAGTTGGGCGCGTTCGAGTTCTGCACCTTGGAGGAGGCGCAGAAGCGGTTGCGGCCGTACGTGTGGGCGCGCCTGTCCGCTGCTGTCACTGCCGCCGACGCCGGCACCATCGCGTACCTGCACAACGGCCACTCTGTGAGCTAGTGCGACAACCACGAACGTTCGCCGGGTCGTGACGCACCGCTCAGCGTACGCGTAATGTCGCCTCTTGTCCGCGTTGGTACCGAGAGCGATGAGATGGTCGGCAAGCCTGGGCCGCAGGCGCAACTGACGCGGAATCGGCGGCTGCGTCGTCAGCCGCGAGCAGCGGCGATGCAGGCGGCGGGTTCGATGTCGTGGCGGATGGCCAATCGACCGATGGTCGGAGCTGTATGACATGGCGCTGTAGTTTCGTGTCGCCGAACGTATCGAGGTGGCGGCGGTAGGCGTGGTGCCTGGACCGCAGGCCGTCGCACCACTACCGGATCCGAATACAGACCCCTCGGACGCCGGTGTGTGGAGTCGTCGATCTGGCTCAGTGGATGAGGTCCAGGCCGGTCAGGTCGGCAGAGAACGCCCAGAGACGGGCCGCCTCACCGCTGTCTGCCAAGCCGTTCTCGGTGACGTGGCAGTCGGCACAGTAGTAGCCGCCGTACGCGTCGACCTGTGGTGATGTAGCGGCCCAAACCTGGGTCGCCGCACCCTGCTCGGGTGTCCTGAACAGTCCCGGCGCGGGGGTGCCGTCTGTGTCGATCCAGCCGGCGGCCACCATCTCATCGACCTCAAGGTGTCGTTGCAGAGGCGTGAGGATATAGCCGGGGCCGACCGAGAAAGCGTGGACGCCGTGCGGCCCGCCGAGCCGATCGAGGTGGCGGGCGAACAGGACGTTCGCGAGCTTGGACTGCCCGTACGCGGCCCACTTGTCGTAGCCGCCGGTGAACTGGACGTCATCCCACCGGATGCGCGCCTCCGGGTCGTACCCGGAGGCGACCGAGACGACCCGGGCCGTACCCGCCGCCGTGAGAGCGGGCCACAGAAGGTTCGTCAGCGCGTAGTGACCGAGGTGGTTGGTCGCGAACTGCGCCTCCCAGCCAGGCCCCACCCGCGTCTCGGGACAGGCCATGATCCCGGCGTTGGCGATGAGAATGTCGAGCGTGGCGTGACCGCCCCGAAACCGTTCGGCGAAGTCATGGACGGACGCGAGGTCGGCGAGGTCGAGCTCATCCACCTCGACCCTCTCCGTACCGGCAAGCGCTCGCCGCGCCCGCTCGGGCCGTCGAGCCGGGACGACCACATGCGCCCCGGCCTCGGCGAGCGCGCGGGTGGACGCGAGCCCCAGACCGGAATAGCCGCCTGTGACCATCGCGGTCCTGCCGGTTAGGTCGACCCCGGTGAGCACGTCGGCGGCGGTGCTGTCCGTGCTCGATGCACCGCGGCTTGTGTCGTCATGGCTGATCATGCCGCGAACGCTAGATGCTAGACCAAGGTCTAGGTCAACCGGCTAGCATCGCCACGATGAAGGCGGACGAGGATCTGACCATCGGCGAGGTGGCGCATCGCACCGGGTTCAGTGTGCACACCCTGCGCATGTATGAGCGCGAAGGGCTACTGGCCGGCGAGGTGCGGCGCGACCAGAGCGGCCGACGGGTCTACAGCGCGTGGGACATCGAATGGCTGGCCAACCTCGCCAAATTCCGCGCCTCCGGTATGCCCCTCGCCACCATCGGCCGCCTCGCCCAACTCGTCCGCGAAGGCACGGGCAACGAGGCGGAACGCCTAGAACTACTACGCACCCACCAGCACCACATAACCAAACAACTAACTCAGCTCCATGCCTGCCTCGACCTCATCACCCTCAAGGTCGCCGCCTACGAACACCACCTCGCGGCCGGCGCCACTGGCGACCCCTGGCAACGCCCCACACCCAACGGCACCGGAAAACCCGCAGGCGACCCCTACCTGGCCACCAATCAGTCAGTCAACGCCGCTTCAACGAGGGTGAGGCGCGACGACGTCCAACCGGGACCAACGGGCTGACCAGGCAGGCTGGTTACTAGGCCGGGGTCAGGGCGGCGCGCACCAGCGAGTCGTAGGTGTCGTTCGTACGCTCCAACGGGACACCGAGCGACCGTGCGAAGCCGTCGAGCCCCTCCTGAACGGCGATGCCGGACTCCTGCCCGTGTACGGTGCGTTCGATCTCGACGAACGCACCGGCGTGCTCCACCTCGTCGACGCAGATCGTCATGTCCCCCAACGTCGCGGTGCGCCGGGTCTTCACGATGCGGACCGTGGGATGAAAGCCCATGAGCGTGATGGCGTGGTGCATCTGCTCCCGGTCGGCGACGGTCGTCTCGTGCTCCAGGCACGCCATCGCGTTGTCGACGGGCCGCTTCACGGTGAACAGGTGCCGACCCTGCTGGGTGCGCAGCCGAGCGAACGACCTGCCGATCTTGCTGTCGGCGTAGGTCCACCCGTCCTCGGCGTACGCCTGATCGTCCTGGTGCGCGGGGGCCGACAGCAGAGCCCCTCGCTGAATGAGAGCGTCCTCCAGCGCCGCCAGGTCACGCACCCGGTACTTGACCTCGATCTCCTGCACCCCGCGTGCCACGACGACCTCCCCGGTCCTTGCTGCGACTCGAGGAGCTTACCGAGATTGCCAAGGCCCTCACACGAGGAACATCCAGCTGGTCGCCGCGGGCTGGTGGCCGGTGTCGTGGATGACCCGGTGGGGTCGGGTGGGGTGAGGCCGTCCACACCCTGCCGCCGTAGGTATCGCGTCGGATCGCTGTGGCGCTGACAGCCGGGCACCCGGGACGCCCAAAACACTTAGCTCTTGCGCTAAGTGTTCAGGGCGGACAATACTTAGCCGCATGGCACAGTATTCGGCCGAGCTCGACGGTGTGTTCGTCGCCCTCGCCGACCCGACGCGGCGCGGCGTCATCCGGCGCCTCGGCCGCGGCCCGACGAGCGTGGGCGATCTCGCCCGCGAGTTCCCGATGACCCTTCCCTCCTTCATGAAGCACGTGCGGACGCTGGAGGCGAACGGCCTGATCCGCACGGTCAAGCTCGGCCGGGTGCGCACCTGCGTGCTCAACCGCGACCGTCTCGCCCTCGTCGACGGCTGGCTCGAAGAGCAGCGCCAGGTCTGGGAGGAGCGCACCGACCGGCTCGAACGTCTCGTCACCGATCCCAAGGAGAAACGACCGTGAACCCCGATCTCGACCTGACCCTGCGGCGGGTCGTCCGCGCGCCCCGCGCCGCCGTGTGGAGCGCGTGGACCGACCCGTCCCTCTTCGAGCAGTGGTGGGTCCCGGCGCCGACCGTGTGCCGCGTCGACCGCCTCGACGTCAGGCCCGGCGGCGCGCTCGTGACGCGGCTGAGCGACGACGGGGTGGACTTCGTCCCGCACATGGACGCGAGCTTCCTCGTCGTCGACGAGCTCGAGCGGATCGTGTACACGAACGCGATCGACAGCGCCTGGCGCCCCGCCGATCCCGCGCCGGTGCCCATGACGGCCGAGATCACGCTGAGCGACCACCCGGACGGCACGGACTACCGGATCATCGTCCGGCACGGCGATCCTGCCGCCCGCGCCCGCCACGAGGAACTCGGCTTCCTCGACGGCGTGGGCTCGGTCACCAAGCAACTCGCCGTGCTCGCGGAGAGCCGGGCCGCGCGGTGAAGATCGCCCTCACGGAGTTCGTCACCCTCGACGGGGTCAGCCAGGGGCCCGGCTCGCCGGCCGAGGACACCGGCGACGGTTTCACCCGGGGCGGCTGGCTCGTGCCCCACCTGGACGAGCTGTTCGTCCGGCGTACCTCCGAGTGGCTGGACCTCGCCGACGGTCTGCTGTTCGGACGTCGAACCTACGAGGCGTTCGCCCGGGACTGGCCGCAGATCACCGACCCGGACGACCCGTACACCGAGCGGATGAACTCACTGCCGAAGTACGTGGTGACCAGCACCCTCACCGAGGGGAACTGGCATCCGACGACCGTGCTCCGCGGCGACCCGATCCAGACCGTCGGGGAACTCAAGGCGCGGCCAGGACGGGAACTCCAGATCCACGGGAGCGCGCGACTCGGCAACGCCCTGCTGGCGGCGGGCCTCGTCGACACGCTCCGGCTCGTCGTCGCCCCGGCCGTGACCGGTTCCGGGCGGCGGCTGCTCGACCACCCGAGCGGACCCGTCGGCCTCCGGCTCGTCCACCACGAGGTGACGGCGAACGGCCTGCTGCTGCTCCAGTACGAGACCGTCGGCACCGCCCCGGTGGCGGAGTACGAGGGCGTCACGGCCTTCGTCTAGCGCGGTGACCGGGAGCGGACCCGCGCGGCGCTGTCTCGGCACCGAGCGACACCTCGTGGCTGCTCAAGCGCGGTGGTCCGCGGCCGGTTGGACGTCCGCCGACAAGTCGGCACGCAGGGCGAACGGCACGAAGGCGGCCAGGGTGACGACCGCGAGGCCGGTGGCGGCGGCGAAGACCGTCCGCACGTCCCACACCTCGGCCCCGATCCCGGCCAGCGCGGCGCCGGCCGGGATGACGCCCCAGCTGAGCACCCGCGACGCGGCGTAGACGCGGCCCAGCAGCTCGGGCGGCGTCAGGTTCTGCCTGAGGGTGGCCACGAGGATCCGCCAGACGCTCGATCCCGCGCCGGCGATCACCATGCCCGCGGACACCAGCCACGCGTTCGCGTCCAGGGCGACGGGCGCCACCAGCAGGACGGTCCCGACGGCATCGGCGACGAGCAGCGTGGCCACCCCGAACCGGCGGCGCAGCGGCTCGGCCACCATCGACGCGAGCAGCCCGCCGACGGCCATCGCCGTCATCAGCAGGCCGTACTGGGCCGCGGTGAGGCCGAGCGGGCCGGGGCTGACGGCGTGCACGACCATCAGCGCCGTCGGGACCGCCCAGACCACGTTCATCGCGGCGGTGAAGAGAGTGAGCGTCCGCACCACCGGCTGCCGCCACAGGAAGCGGAATCCGGCGACCACGTCGCCGCTCCCTGCGGGCCGCGTTCCCGTCGACGTAGGGCGGAGCGTCATCATGGCGAGCCCGGCGACCGCCAGGACGTAGAGAGCCGCGCCGGTGCCGGTGGCCAGGGCCAGGGTGAGGCCGGCCAGCAGGCCCGCGAGCGGTGGTCCCGCCAGCTGGTTGGTGACGTTGACGGTCGCCTCGAGCCGCGCGTTGGCCCTGCTGCGGCCGGCGGGCTCGACGAGCATGGGGACGGTCGAGGTCAGCGCCGTGTCGGCGAGTGTCTCGGCCGCGCCGAGCAGCACCGCGGCGACCAGGATCATCGGCAGCGAGAGCGCGCCGGCGAGGTGGCCGGCGGTGAGACCGGCCAGCACCGACGCCCGGACGAGGTTGACGCCGGCCAGCAGCAGCCGGCGGTCGACGCGGTCCACGATCCAGCCGGCGTGCAGCCCGAAGATCGGCCAGGCCAGCGTCAGCGCCGTCGTCACGGCCGCGACCCCGCCGGGCGAGGCGCCGGCCGCGATGGCGAGCAGCGGGAGCGCGAACAGGATCATGCCGTCGCCCAGGTTGGCGGTGCCGGTGCCGAACCACAGCCCGTTGAACGACCGGCCCAGCGAAACGGGGAGGACGCGCATGCCATTCTCACCTTTCAAAGCTGTTTGAGTGGTCATAGCGTGGTGGAGTCCGCCTTACCTGTCAACTGCTTTTGATCAGTGAGACAATGGATGGATGATCGACGTCGAACTGGTCGGCAACGCCCTGTGCCTGGACTTCACGAACACGGTCAACAGCCGCCCGGTCGCCCGGCGCGACTGGCTGGCCACCCCCGAGGAAACGGTGACCTGGGCGCGCGCGGCCGGCCACCCGATCGAGAGGCAGGCGGGCCTCGCCGCCGCCCTGCCCGCAGCCCGCGACCTGCGCGAGACGGTGTTCAGGGTGTTCCAGCCGCTGGCCGAGGGGAACGACCCGCCGCGCGCCGATCTCGATGCCGTCACGGCCGCGTACGCCGACAGCCTGGCCCACGCCCGGCTCGACCACGACGACGGCCGCTTCCGGTTCGCGTGGCCCGCCCCGCGAACCGCCGGGACGCTGCTCCGGGAGGTCGCCGCCTCCGCCGTCGACCTGCTCGCCCGTGGGCCGCTGGAGCGGGTCCACGCATGCCCGTCGTGCCGCTGGCTGTTCCTCGACACCAGCAAGAACGGCCGCCGCCGGTGGTGCAGCATGACCACCTGCGGCAGCCGCGACAAGGCGCGGCGCTACTACGCGGCCCGCACCTCGTCCTGAGGCCCTCCTTCCCGCGGCGCCTCGGGACCGCCGGACTCTCCTTTTCCGGGCCCTGAACGCGTGAGTTGACCTCAACCATGCTTGAGGTCGCAGGCTGGGCGGCGACGTACACGAGCGAAGGGGAAACCTGTGAAGACAGCCGCGTTTTTCGAGTTCGGCGGTCCCGAGGTGTTGCGGGCGACGGAGCTTCCGACGCCCGAGGCGGGCGAGGGGCAGGTGCGGGTGCGGATCAGGGCCGCGGGCGTGCAGCCGTTCGACCTGGCCATCAGGTCGGGGTGGACCCCGGAGGGGGTCGGCGGTGATCTGCCCCGCGTGCCGGGAAACGAGTTCGCCGGGGTGGTCGACCAGGTGGGCGCGGGGGTGAGCGGGGTCTCGGCCGGTGCCGAGGTCCTGGGCTTCAACCTGCTGAACTCCTACGCCGAGTACGTGGTCGTGCCCGTGGAGAACGTCACGCCCAAGCCCGCGAACATGCCCTGGGACGTGGCGGGCGGTTTCACCGCCGGGACCCAGACCGCCCACATCGCGCTGCGGCAGCTCGGGGTGGGGGAGGGGGACACGGTCCTGGTCCACGCCGCCGCGGGCGCGGTCGGCACCGCGGCGGTCCAGCTCGCCCGGCTCTGGGGGGCGACCACGGTGATCGGCACGGCCCGCGAGGAGAACCACGACTACCTGCGCGAGCTCGGCGCGATCCCCGTCACGTACGGCGAGGGCCTGCTGGAGCGGGTGCGCGCCCTCGCCCCCGGCGGGGTGGACATGGTCCTGGACGGCGCGGGCGGCGAGGCGCTGGAGGTCTCCCTGCGACTGGTGAAGGGCGAGCGCGTCGTCACGCTCGTCGAGCACGGCAGGGCCGCGGAGCTGGGGGTGCAGGTGACCAGGGGGGTGCGGCTGGCGTCCCGCCTGGCCGAGCTCGCCGCCCTGTACGCCGAGGGCAGGTTCGTCTTCCCGGTGCGCCGGACCTATCCCCTGGAACGGGCCGCGGACGCCCACCGCGAGGTCGCCACCGGCCACGGACGGGGCAAGGTCGTGCTGGTCATGGACTGATATGGCCGTATCGCTGGTCTTATGACCAGAACCCTTAGTAAGGTTTCTTGTTAATAACGTGCTATCCGTCGGCTCGTTGGACAGTCCCGCCTCCCATTTCTCGCTCCAGGAGGAGTCCACGTGCATCTGCGACACAAGCTGGCCACCGGTACCGCCGCCGCGATCGGCGTAGGGTCCCTGTTCGCCCTGCTGCCGTCCACCGCGGCGGTGGCCCACGGGTCCATGTCGAACCCGCCCAGCCGGGCCTACGTCTGCAAGAACGAAGGTCCCGAGACCCCCAGGTCGGAAGCGTGCAAGGCGGCCGTCGCGGCCGGGGGCACCCAGGCGTTCTACGACTGGCACGAGGTGTCCCGGCTCGAAGCGGGCGGCAACCACCGCCAGATCATCCCCGACGGCCAGCTGTGCGGCGCCGGGCGGGACAAGTATCGCGGGCTCAACCTCGCCAGGGCCGACTGGCCCGCCACCTCGGTCTCCCCGGGGCCGCTCACGGTCACCTACCACGCGACCGCGCCGCACGCGAACAGCAACTTCGAGTTCTACATCACCAAGCAGAGCTGGAGCCCCACCCAGCCGCTGCGCTGGTCGGATCTGGAGCACATCAGGACCTTCAACAACCAGAACCCCACCCAGTTCACCAACTGGACGATCAACCTTCCGCAGCGGAGCGGCCGCCAGCTCATCTTCTCGATCTGGCAGCGCATCGTGGGCAGCACGGAGGCCTTCTACACCTGTTCCGACGTGAACTTCGGCGGCACCAACCCCAACCCCGACCCCACGCCGACCCCGACGGTGACTCCCACGCGGACCCCCACCCCGACCCCGACGCCCACCCCGACGAGCCAGCCGGGCGGCACCTGGAAGGCGGGCACCGCCTACGCGGTGGGCGCCACGGTGACCTACGGCGGCGTGACCTACCAGTGCCTGCAGGCGCACACCGCGCTCGCCGGCTGGGAGCCGCCGAACGTCCCGGCCCTGTGGCGACGCCTCTGACCCGGTGAGATCCGGCCGGGGTGGCCGCCGCCACCCCGGCCGGGATCGTCGCTCTCCCGAGAGTCCTCCCGAGAACCGAGGAGTTCGTCATGAAGCGTGCGGTTCCGGTGGTCCCGGCGGTCGTCCTGGGAGTTCTCCTGCTCTCCGGTTGCGGTGCCGACAGCATCCAGGAACTCCGCGGAGGTCCCGCCGGTCACGGGGCGCACGGTGCCGCCCCCGTTCAGCCGCCGTCCCCCGTTCCCGCCCAGGGCACGTACGGTGCCTCCGGCCAGGATTCCGGCCACGAAGCGCAGGGCGGCTCCGGTCAGGGGTCCGGCCGGGATCCCGGCCGGGCTTCGGGTCAAGGTGCCGATCATGGTTCCGGCCACTCGGCGCACGGCGCGGGCGCGGGACTGCCCAGCCCCTCGCCCGCCCCGCCGGCGGGGACCGCCGCGGGAGTCGCCTTCAACGCCCCCGACGTGATGTTCCTGCAGATGATGGTGCCCCACAACACCCAGGGGGTGCGGCTGGTGCGGCTGGTGCGCGAGCGGCCGGTCCGCCCCGAGGTCAGGGAGCTCGCCGAGGCGATCGGCGTGACCCAGGAACGCGAGTCCGCCTCGATGTCCGGGCTGCTGGACGCCTGGGGGCAGCCCGCGACCGCGAAGGACGACGAGCACGCCGCCCACGGCGGGATGCCGGGGGTGAGCGAGGAGGAGATGGCGGCGCTGATCGCCGCTCCACCGGCCGAGTTCGAGCGGAGGTTCCTCGACATGCTGATCGCCCAGCAGGACGACGCCGCCCAGATGGCCAAGGTGGAGGTCGCGACCGGGCTGCACTCCCAGGTCACCGAGATGGCCAGGCGCGTCGACGTCTCGCGTACGGCGCAGATCGCGCAGATGCTGGCCCTGCGCGGCCAGTAGGGGCCCGCAGGGACAGTAAAGAGTTTGTCCTTCCATCCCTTTTGTGAGGTATATTCCCTACTTGATATAAGGGGAATCAGGGGGAGAGTCATGCGCAAGATCTTTGGGGTCGTGGCCGGATTGGTGCTGGCCGGGACCCTGGCCGCGTGCGGGGGGACGTCCACCGACACGGCCCAGCCCGACGGCGGCACGCCGAAGGCCGACGCCCCGCTCAGGGTCGGGGTCAACCCCGTGCCCCACGGCGAGGTGCTCAAGTACGTCAAGGACAACCTCGCCGCCAAGGCCGGGCTGAACCTGGAGATCGTCGAGTTCACCGACTACGTCCAGCCCAACACCCAGCTGGACGAGGGCAACCTGGACGCGAACTACTTCCAGCACATCCCGTACCTGGAGGAGTTCTCCAAGGGCAAGGACATCAAGCTCAGCTGGGTCGCCCCGGTGCACATCGAGCCGCTCGGCCTGTACTCCAGGAAGATCAAGAACGTCTCCGAGCTCGCCCAGGGCGCCCAGGTGGCACTGCCCAACGACGCGAGCAACCTCGGCCGCTCGCTCAAGCTCCTGGCCGACAACGGCGTGATCACCCTCAAGGAGGGCGTGGGCGTCAAGGCCACCGAGCGCGACGTCGCGGGCAACCCCAGGGAACTGGAGTTCAAGCCCCTCGAGGCGGCCCAGCTGCCCCGCTCCCTGGAGGATGTGGACGCCGCGATCGTGAACGGCAACTACGCCCTGGAGGCCGGGCTGCAGCCCGCGACCGACTCGCTGATCCTGGAGAAGGGCGAGGGCAACCCGTACGCCAACGGCCTGGTCACCGTCCCGGCCAAGGTGGACGACCCCCGCGTGAAGAAGCTCGCCGAGCTCCTCACCGGCCCCGAGGTCAAGAAGTTCATCCAGGACAGGTACAAGGGCGCGGTCCTGCCCGCCGAGTGACCCGCCCGGTGACCCGCCGGTGCTCTGTTCGGTGCCGTTCCCGGTGCCGTGTCCGGTGATCCGCCCCAGGGGCGGTCACCACCTCCCGCGCCACGCCTCGGCCGCGCCTCCCCGCCCGTCTCGCGGGGGCGCGGCCGACGCTTTTCCAGGTCCGGCAGGCCCGTGACGACGAACGGGAGGCCGCGGTCCGCATCTACCTCCGTCCGGTGACGTTTGAGATTCGCATGGGGGATAGATGGGGTGGGTTGGCTCGAAGGAGGAGATCCCATGACCATCGCAGGCGGCATCGTTCTCATCATGCTCGGCGCCATTCTCACGTGGGCGGTCGAATTCGACATCGCCGGATTCGACATCAACATCGTCGGTGTCATTCTGATGATCGGCGGCCTCGCGTGGCTCCTGTTCGCCGTGTACCGGCTCAGCCTCGCCCGCCGGGCGGTGGTGCCGGACTCGACGACCACCACGGTGATCGACGACCCGGTCACCCAGCGCCGCACCTACCAGGAGCGCCACTACAACGACCCCCCGGCGGTGTGATCCCGCGGACCTCTCCCGCAGGGGAAACGCGACGTCAGCGGGTACCGCCGGCCGCTCCGGGTCCGTTAGGAAACGGTCCCCGCGGGTAGGCGTGCCGTTTCAAGGAACGCGAACGGAGGGCACAGGACGTGAGCAGAGTCGTATCCCGCGGTGCGAGCGCCGTGAGCGGAATGCTCGGTGGCGCGATCGCCGGGGCCATCTTCAAGCAGGTCTGGAAGCTCGCGTCGGGCAAGGACGACGCCCCTCAGGCGACGTCGGACGAGTACGGCTGGGGCGAGATCCTCGTGGCGTCGGCCATCCAGGGCGCCATCTTCGGCGTGGTCAAGGCCGCGATCGACCGTTCCGCGTCCCGGAGCATCCACAGAGCCACCGGCAAGTGACCCCGTGAGGTAGCCGCCGTCACCACCGGCGACCGGCCTCATGCCGGAAGGCCCCCGATCCCGTCCGCGGGACCGGGGGCCTCCGTACGTCCGAAACCGCTTGACGGCTCCGGGACGCGGGAGCCGTCAGGCGGCTCCGGGACACGGGCGGGCGTCGGCCGCCCGCCGCGCCGGGACGCGGGAGGAGAGCACCTCCGCGTACACGGCGGACGTCTGGGCGGCGATCCGGTTCCAGTCGTAGCGTGAGCGTGCCCGGGCGGCGGCCGCCGCCCCGTAGGCCGCCAGCAGGGACGGCGCGGCGAGCAACCGGCGCAGCGCCCCGCCCAGCGTGTGCGGCTCTCGTGGCGGGACCAGCAGGCCGGTGACCTCGGGGACGACGGTGTCCAGATGCCCGCCCACCGCGGACGCCACCACCGGTACGCCGCAGGCCATGGCCTCCAGTGGCACGATGCCGAACGGTTCGTACCAGGGCATGCTGACCACGACGTCCGCCGAGCGCATCAGGGTGGGGACGTCCTCCCTGTCCACCCTGCCGAGGAACCTGACGCGGTCCGCCACGCCGCACCGGGCGGCCACGCGCGAGAGCCTGTCCGCCTCCGGGTCGTCCAGGTCGCCGCCGGCGACGACCAGGGTGGCGCCGGGAATGCGGGCGAGGGCGTGAATCGTGGTGTCCACGCCCTTGCGGCGGACGGGACGGCCGACGGCGAGCAGGACGGGTCCCGGGCCGAGGTCCCTCCTCGGGCCGGCGGGGGTGAAGGAGCGCACGTCGACGCCGCAGGGCACGACCCGCGCCCGGCTCCGCGGAATCCGCATCCTGCGCAGTTCCGCCACCTCGTCGGCGCAGGTCGCGACGATCGCGTCCACCTGGGAGGCGACCATCGCCTCGATCTTGAGGCGCTCGCGCGGGCTGGAGTCGTCCGTGCCCTGGTGGCGGCGCTTGACCGTACCGAGGGCGTGGAAGGTATGCACGATGGGGACGGCGGCGTCCCTCGCGGCGGCCAGGGCGGCCAGGCCGCTCATCCAGAAGTGGCTGTGGACCATGTCGGGTGGCGCGGCGCTCCAGCGCCTGGCGAGCCACCGGCCGAAGTCGGGGATCCAGGGGAGCAGGTCGTCCTTGGACAGGGGCATGGCGGGTCCGGCGGGGACGTGGACCACGGTGACCCCGGGGGCCAGGGAGGTCTCCTCAGGCTGGGAGGGGCATTCCCTGCGGGTGTAGACGGTCACCTCGTGCCCGCGCGCGGCGAGCGCGAGGGACAGGGCGGCGACGTGGACGTTCTGGCCCCCGGCGTCGGCTCCGCCGACGGCTGCGAGGGGACTGGCATGCTCTGACACCATTGCGATCTTCATGGACACGGCTCCACCGGGTGTGCGGGGCAGGCGTGCCTGCGTCCTGGGCATACCGGCCTCCTCTGCCCTGAGCGGGGACTTTAAACGTGTTTGACCTTGGGATTCACGGGAAGGCGAGCAGTTTTGGATGGGAAGGAGTTCGACGATGGAGGCTCCCCAGTACGTCGCGGCGCGCGTGCAACGCGCGCTCGCCGAGGACGAGAGAACCACGGAACTCGGCATCCGAGTGGACATCCGGGGTGATCAGCTCTACCTGCGCGGCCAGGTCGCCAGCACCGACCGCAGCGAGCTGATCGCCGAGGTCGCCGGCGAGGCGGCTCCCGGGCTGGCCGTCCACAACGAGATGGACATCGTGGACGTGCGGGACCCGGTGGGGGAGGAGAGGCTGTGAGAGACGTGCGGATCGCGGCGGTCGGGGACGTACACCTCGACGAGAGCCGCAAGGGGAGCTATCGCGAGCACCTCCACGACATCGGTGAGAAGGCCGATGTCCTGTTGCTCGCCGGAGACCTGACCCGGCACGGCACGATGGAGGAGGCGCGGGTGGTGGCGGACGAGTTCCGCGACCTGCCGGTCCCGGTGGTGGCCGTGCTCGGCAACCACGATCACCACTCCGACCAGCCCGCCGAGATCGCCGCCCTGCTGCGCGACACCGGGATCGAGGTCCTGCACGACGACGCGACGGTGCTCGACATCGACGGGGTGCGGCTCGGGGTGGTCGGCGGCAAGGGCTTCGGCGGGGGGTACGCGGGCAAGTGCGCCAGCGACTTCGGCGAGCCGGAGATCAAGGCGTTCGTCGGGCACACCAAGCGGATCGCCGACCGCTGGCGGGTGGCGCTGAAGGAGCTGCAGGCCGACCGCAGGGTCGTGCTGTCCCACTACTCGCCGGTCAAGGACACCCTCGCCGGGGAGCCGCTGGAGATCTACCCCTTCCTCGGCAGCTACCTGCTGGCCGAGGCGGTCGACGCCGAGGGCGCCGATCTGATCATCCACGGGCACGCCCACGCCGGCACGGAGAAGGGCGTCACGCCGGGCGGTATCCGGGTGCGCAACGTGGCGCTGCCGGTGCTGGGCCGGGCCTACGGCGTGTATCTCCTCTGACGCGTTCCGACGCGTTACATGAAGAAGCGGGCCGGGGGATACCCGGCCCGCGAGGCTTCTGTGGGAGTTCGGGGCGCTTACATGCTTCTTACGAATGTTCTTCGCGAGCGTGGTGCCCGCGTCGAGAAGTGTGCCGGCCTCAGGCCCGCACCGGACGGCGTACGGACATCAGGCCGTACGGAACCGCGTGCGGGTCGTGTGGCCCGCACCTGGAGGGTGTGCGAGCACTGGGCTCGCACCGGTCTGTGTGCGGCGAGCGCGAGGCTCGCGTCACACATTGAAGATGCTCACACCCCCGGGGCCGACGAGGAAGCCGAGGACGATGAGGACGATTCCCCAGAGGAAATCGCGACGGGCCAGGATGACGTAGATCCCGGAGATGACGAGAACGACTGCGATGATCCAAAGCAAGGTAGCCATAACCGGCCTCTGCCCTCACAATTCACTACTTAACATCTTCATCATCCTTGGTTCCGTACAGATCAACTATCGGCTGGATGAACCACAGCCAGGCGCTCAGCAGGGCCACGATCCCGGCGAACACCGCCGCCGGCCAGGCGTTGAGGACCGTTTCCGCGACGAGCGCGACCGAGCTCGTCATCGCGACCGTGAGCCCGGCGAGCCCCGCGATCCCGAGCGCGTTGGAGCGGTGCAGCATCTTCTCCTTCAGCCCGGTCCTGAACAGCAGGCGGTGCTGGGCCGCGGGGGTGATGAAGCAGACGGACGCGACGGCCGCGCTCAGCAGGGCGATGAAGAACAGCCAGTGTCCCAGGGCGTCCACTTTGTTGAAGCCCGTCGCGAACGGCAGGCTGAACAGGAAGGCGAACAGCACCTGCACGCCGGTGACCGCGACGCGCAGGCCCTGTAACAACTCGCCGAGTTCGCGGTCGACACGTTCCTTGTGGGTCTCTCCGGGCTCGGGATGTTCCTTTTGCACATGTTCGGGTTGAATCATGCGCATCGTTTACCCAAGCAAAGGTTTGACATGCCTACCTGGGGAGTTACGGGGTACGGCGATGGCTATGGGAAGCCACAGTCACGAGGTCACCGACGCGATCCTGGAAACGCTGAAGCGAGCGAGCAGCGGGTTGAAGGACGCGGACGTCAGGTTCGCTCTTGCCGGAGGCTGTGCGGCCTACGCGCGCGGAGCCGCCCCCTCGCTCCACGACGTCGACTTCGTCCTCCCCCAGGAGGACGTGCCGCTCGCGCTCGAGGCGCTGGGCAAGCTGGGATTCGAGACGTCCAGGCAGCCGCCGGAGGACTGGCTGGTCAAGGCCTTCGACGAGGGCAGGCTGGTGGATCTGATCTTCTCGATCTGCGACCATCCGGTCACCCCCGAACTGTTGAAGCGGGCGGAGCCGATGAAGGCCTCGGCGGTGATCCTGCCCGTCCTGGAGGCCACCGACCTGGTCATCTCCTGGCTGCTGCCGCTCTCCGAGCACAGCTGCGACTACGGCTCCCTGCTGCCCCAGGTCCGCGCCCTGCGCGAGCAGGTCGACTGGGACCGCGTCGCCGCCGTCGTCCAGGACTCCCCCTATGCCTCCACCTTTCTCATCCTTCTCCAGCGCCTTGACGTCATCCCCGGCCCCATCGACTCCTCAGGTGACCCGACCTGGCCGTGAAACCCGGCCGTCCCGCGAACGCGGAGGGGCCCCGCCGTCCGGCGGGGCCCCTCTCGTCGTCTCGTCCGGTGTGCCGGGTCAGGAATCCCGGGTCCGAAGATTCCGGATCACAAGACCCGTGCCCGGAAGGTCCGGGTCAGAAGGTTCCGGGGCCCCCGCCGAAGGGGAAGCGGCCGTAGTACTCGCCGACACGGTCGCGGTACGCGGGCTCCTTGAAGTTCGCCTCGTCGAACTCGGGGGCGTCCTTGATCTCCTGCTTGGTGCGCGCGACGTAGACCTTCTTCTCCTGCGGGTCGATCTGCGTCACCGTGCTCGCCGGCAGGAGGACCTTCTTGCCGAAGATCCAGGGCCCCGTGTCGACGACGAGGTAGCTCTCGCCGACCTCGTACGTCGCCTCGTCGATGGAGCCGATCTTCCCATCGGTGGCTTCGACGTGGTACCCGGCGACGTCGAGCGTCCTGTCCTGGTCGTACACGTCGGCTCGATAGTTCCAGAGCTCAGGTTGCATGGTTGAACATCTCCCTTGACTTGATACTCCGGGCTCCGGTCACGTACCCGAGCGAGGAGCCCTAAACGGCATTTCCCCAAGTCAGCAGGTGCGGAACACTGTTCGCTCGCCTTTGTTTCCACGCGAATCAGCAGGTCACCGCGGGTTTCGACCGCCGTCCCGGGACGTGAATCTCGCCGTCCGGTGCTCTTTGGCGGCATATATCTGCTCATGTACGGACCATGGTGTCGGGTCCGGTAAGCTTGTCGAAGTCAAGCGCCGCTAGCTCAGTTGGTTAGAGCAGCTGACTCTTAATCAGCGGGTCCGGGGTTCGAGTCCCTGGCGGCGCACCACGGTTCAGGCCGATGACTCGGGCACTCCCGCCGCGGCGGGAGTGCCCGCAGTCGTTTCCGGGCCCCACAAGGGTTTGGTGCGGGCTGCGTCCCAGCCGCCGGTGCCCGGTTCCCACACCTGGACGGGGGCCTGGAGGCCGCCGTCTGGCTTCGCGGTCCTGGTCCACACGACGGTGGTCGCGCGTTGGTCGACGGCGATGACCCGACCTGACGACCTGTCCGCTGGGCAGGCCTGCCACCGACCTGGCCATGTGCATCCGCGGCCACTGGAGTATCGAAACCGACTCCATCGGCTCCGCGACGTCCTACGGAGAAGACCACTCGCCGAGATCACCTCAGTATTTCCGCGTAGAGGTCCTCAGCTGCCTTGGCATGCTCCTTTCCCGCTGCGGAGTCGATACGACCGTGAAGTTCGCCCAGGAGGGCATGGGCATGTGCCGCGCCGAGACGGTGGCCACTCTGACGGTGATCGTCCAAGGCACGCAGGGCATAGACGCGTGCGTGCTCGTCATCTCTCTTCGCGGCACAGCAACGGGCAAGCAGATAAAAAGCCTGACCTTGAAGCACGCGAAACCGGCTGTGCTCGGCCAGTGCCAGTGCCTGTCGTGCGAGATCCGTCGCTTCGGTGAGGTGATTGCCGTGGTGGTGTGCTTCGGCCAACCCCAAGTAGGTCTCACACTTCAGGTAAGGGGTCTCAAGGTCGTTGACGATTTCCAGCGCCTTGTGGTGGAGATCGATGGCCAGCATCACATCACGGTCATGAGTGCTCAGTGAGGCCAGGCCGCTCAAGGCCTGAACCTCGACGTTGCGGTGGTCGACGTCCCGCGCGAGGCGAAGGGCGGCCTCGAAATGATCACGAGCGGAATCGGTGTCGCCACGATCGCGATGAACACGACCAAGGGATACCAGGGTCTCCGCTTCGCTACTTCGGTTCCCCAAACTGCGGTGTACGGTGAGAGCGTTTCCCAGATGCGTGGCGGCGTCATCGAGCCGACCAAGCAGATGACAAATCTCTCCCACCGTGGCGACAGACATCGTTTCCCATACTGTATCCGTGAACTCGCGGTGCAGTCTTACGGCCTGTTCGGCGATATCGATGGCTTCGTCCAGGCGGCCGCAGTCGCGGTACAGATTCGCAAGAATGAGCAGGACTCCCGCTCTTTCCGCGTCGTCTCCGAGGTCGGCATAAAGGTCTTGCGCTTGCCGTAGTGCGGTGACTGCCTCGTCGGGGCGGCCAACCACGCCAAGCAATTGGCCGAGGTTGCACAGCATGTTACCGTGTTGAGCCGGGGACACGGAATCATCTTTTAAGGCGATCGCCTGCCGTAGATAGACGATTGCTCGTGAGAGTTTGCTGAGATTGAAGTAGACTTGCGCCAGCCCGTTCAGGGCCATTCGTTGCAGCTTCACATCTCCGCTGAATCGTGCTGCCGCAAGCGCGGACCTGGCGATGGTCAGCCACTCAACCATATCAGGGCGAAGTAGGTCATAGTAGCTGCGCAACCGATCTGCCAGCAGCAGTGTCGTATGACTGTAGCCATGATGGACAGCATAATCGATTACCTTTACAACATTGTGCCGCTCACTGTTGAGCCAGGCCAATGCGGAGTTGTAATCATGTAGGTCTGAGTCCTGCGTTCGCACTGGATCGGCCAGAGCGGACAGCGGTGGGGTGTTGCCCCCGCGGAGCAGATGGTCAGCCGAGGCGACCTTGTGCTGATACCAGTCCAATAATCTGCTTATCGCCGTTGCTCGATCCTCGTCACTGTCTTCGATGTCCGCTCGGGAGGTCGCGTACTGACGAAGCAAGTCGTGAAGAGAGAACCGGCCCGGGTCTTCCTCCGCGATGAGATGTGCGGCCGCGAGTCGGTTCAGCGTCCGCGACGCCTCTTGCGTGGTCATGTCGGCGAGCGCCGCAGCGGCGGGAGCCGCGAAGTCCGCGCATGGCACCAGCCCAAGACGGCGAAACAGCCGCCGCTCGTCGGGGGCCAACGCGCGGTACGACAGATCGAAGGCGGCTCGGACGCCACGCTCCTCGTCATCCTCCACGGTCAACGACGCGAGCGTGTCCCCGGCGACCAGATCCTGGACGAATTCGCCGATGGTCTGCCGCGGCCGGTCCGCCAGCTGAGCCGCCGCGATACACAGGGCGAGCGGAAGGCGAGCGCACACCTCGATCAAAGCGGCACACGGTGACGGTTCCGCCTCGACCCGCTCGCGGCCGAGGAACCTGACGAGCAGGTCTTCGGCTTCCTGCGGTGCCATGGCGTTCAGGATGAGGCGGTGGGCACCGTCGTGGGCGACAAGACCGGTCAGCCGATCACGGCTGGTGATGAGCACCAACGACTTGCCGACGCCGGGTAGAAGGGGGCGAATCTGTGCGCTGGACCGGGCGTTGTCCAAGAGAATGAGCAGTCGGCGATCCGCCAGGAGCGAGCGGTAACGGGCTTCGGATTCGGCGAGATCGACGGGTGTCTGCTCGGCCGTCATCCCCAGTGCCCGCAGGAGCAGGGCGAGAGCCTCGATGGGACGCATCGGGGTTCCGTGGGCGTGCCCTCGGAGATTGAGGTGTATCTGCCCGTCGGGAAACTGGTCTGCCACCCGGTGTGCCCAATGCACGGCGAGAGCCGTCTTGCCGACACCGGGGGTCCCCGCGATAGCCGAGATCACCACCGTCCCGGCCGCACCTTCGGACGCCGAAGACAGGAACTGGTCCAGTTTCCGTATGTAGTCTTTGCGGCCGGTGAAACGAGCCATGTCCACAGGTAACTGTCGCGGTGCGATGGGCGTCTCCCGCGAGGTGCGCTCGCCACCGTCTTGACCTGGAGCCGGGGGAGCATCAGGCAGGTAGAGCCGCTCATCGGAGCGAAGGATGGCCTCATACAGGCGCCGCAGGGAAACACCCGGCTCGATGCCGAGTTCGTCGCGTAGCACAGTGCGAGTCAGGTGGAAGGCTTCCAACGCTTCGACCTGACGGTCGCTGCGATACAGCGCCAGCATGAGGTGCGCTCGCAGGCTTTCCCGGTACGGATACGCGCGGACGAGTTCGGTGAGTTCGTGTATCACCTCGGTATGCAGTCCGAGAGCCAGCTCGAGGACGACGCGCTCCTCCTGCGCCGCCAACCGATGGTCTTCCAAGCGCCTGACCTCGTCGGTCAGTATCGGGCCCGCCTCCACGTCCCCGAAGGGAGTGCCACGCCAGAGACCCAGCGCCTGACGGTAAAGACTCCGGGCTCGGGCCGCGTCGTCCTGCTCCCGAAGAGCGCGGGCCTGGTCGAGCAATTCCGCGAAACGCAGCACGTCGAGTTGGCAGGACTCGACGGCGAGCGAATAGCCCGCGGAGCCGTGCCGTATCAGTCCCTCGTCGCCGAGTTCCTTACGAAGCCGGTGAACGTACGTCTGAAGCGTTTTGCGGGCTGTTGCCGGCGGTGCCTGATCCCATAGCTCGTCAAGCAGTTCCGACACGTTCACCGACTGTCCGGCTCGGCACAACAGCACAGCCAGGACGCGGCGCAACATCCCCGCTCTCACCTGGATGGGAACCCCGTCACGATGCACAGAAAGCGGCCCCAGCACGCCGAACTCAAGCATCTGGCCGCCCCCTGGTCGACACCGCACCTGTGGGCACAGGCTGTCAGGCCGCGTCATCGCCGTCAACCGATGCGCTACCACCGCGCTACCAGCCGGACGAAGAATCACTCATAGGCGATCCCCGCACGACAGCCGGGCCATCACGTCGACCAGAAAGCGAAATCACGCCTCAGTCAAACACCTCGACCGGCCACACGAAGATCACGAAAGATCGAGGCCGGCGCAGTTCCCGCCGCAGGTCACCCGCCTCGGCCGAACCGTCAGGAAACGCGGGTGGGGGCGCGTCGGGACCCGGAGCCGTGGGGGCGCGCCGGGTCCCGGAGCCCCACCCGGTCGCGTCAGGCCCGCCGGCCCACGGCCGTCCTGGCGCCGCGACGGCGCCACAGCAGCCCGGAGACGGCGCCGAAGGTGACCAGGGAGCCGGTGAGCACGAGCGCCCGTCCGTCGGGGCCGCTCTCGCCGCCGCCTCCGGTGTCGGCCGCTCCGGCCGGAGTCTCGTCGATCTCGCCGTTCGTGTCCTGCGGGGTCTCGGCCTCGGTGTCCTCGTCCGTCGAGGGCGGGCCGACGGGCTCGGTGGCCGTGTCCGTCGGGACGGGATCGGTCGCCTGGCCGCCCCCGGCGACGGTGAGGGGGTAGGTCATCAGGGCGTCCTTGTTCTGCGACTCGCACTCGATCAACGGCTGGTTGGGCTGGGTCCCGAAGTTGACGGCGGCGGGTTTCACCGTCGCGGTGCCCGGATTGTTCGATGTGGTGGCGAGCGCGATCTGGGTCGCCGGCAGCGGGATGGTCTGGCCCGCGCCGACCGTGTCGAGGGTGCCCACCCCGGTGGCGGAGGTCAGCCCGGGAAGGTCGCCGATGGAGGCGTACGCGTACAGCTTGGTGCCCGCGGGCAGTCCGGCGGCGGGCGCCGTCAGGCCGGTGCCGGAGTAGGTGCCGTGCCAGCCGATCGTGAACTGCTGTCCCGCGGTGGCGTTCGCCGGCATCGTCATCTCGACGTCGATCTGGATGGTCTGCTTCTCCGTCACGCCGTCGGTGGTGCACTCGTACTCCACGATGTCGGCCGCGACGACCGAGCCGTGCCCCGCGGAAGAGGGAAGGGGGTGCCAGAGGAGGACCAGGCCTCCGGCCAGGGCGGCGACTGAGAGAACCGAACGGACGCGCACGTCGCCTCCTGCTTACGACAGATGGGGCATAAGGGGAGACGGGGGATAAGGGTGTTCGGTTGACACCAACGGTCCGATGCATTGGAGCTACGCGTGCGCCGGGAGGGAAGCCGGGACGAAAACCGGGACGAGAAAAGCACCGGATGGGACGCTTCCGCCCCATCCGGTGCCCGATCCGGCCACGAGGCCTCGTAGGCCTCGTAGGCCTCGTAGGCCACGTGGGCCACGCGGCCTACGAGGCGTAGACCTCGAACTCGGAGAGCTGGCCCGCGGGCCAGCCGCTGTTGGCGGTGAAGGTCAGGCGCAGGTGGCGCCTGCTGGTGGCCGGGAAGGTGATGGTGGCCGTGTTACCGGTGGCGGGGTTGAAGGTGTACGTCGCCGAGCCGACGACACCGGTGAAGTTCGTCCCGTCGGTGCTGCCCAGGAGGGCGATCGCCTGGGTGCGGGTGGCCCAGTCGGCGGCCGGGGGCAACTTGAGGACGACCCGGCCGACGCTCTGCGTGGAGCCGAGGTCGACCGTGACCGACTGCGGGAAGGCGTTGTTGTTCGACTCCCAGTAGGTGCTCGCGTTGCCGTCCACGGTGTTGCCCGAGCCGTACACCTGGGCGTGGCTGGTCTCCGTGGTCGGCCTGCCCTGCGCCAGGTTGGTGACGGGCGCGGAACCGCCGGTCCCGGTCAGCGCCACGGTCAGCGGCCCGTTCGGGTCGTTGCTCGCGACGGTCAGGGTGCCCGTACGGGTGCCCGTCGCGGTGGGGGTGAAGGTGACGTTGACGGTGCAGGAGGCGCCGGCGGCGAGGGTGGTGCCGCAGGTCCTGGTCTGGGCGTAGTCGCCGGTGGTGGAGACCGTGCCGAGCGTCGCCGACCCGGTGCCGGTGTTGGTGACCGTCACGGCCTGGGCCGGGCTGGTGCTGCCGACCGTCCTGGCGGCGAACGTCAGGCTGACCGGGGAGGCCGCCAGCGACACGGTCGGCGTGGGGTTGCCGCCACCCGGGAAGATCTGGAACTCCGAGACCTGGGCCGCGGGCCAGCCGGTGTTGGCGGTGACGTTGATCCGGATGTAGCGCACGCTCGAGCTGGTCAGCGGGATCGTGACGCTGTTGCCCGTGGAGGGGTCGAAGGTGTGTCCGGCCGAGGCCTTCAGGGTGGTCCAGGTGGTGCCGTTGGTGCTGCCCTGGACCGACAGGGTCTGCGTCCTGGTCGCCCACGCGGCCGGCGGGGGCAGCTTCAGGGTGACGGAGCCGACGCTCTGCGCGGTGCCGAGGTCGGCCTGCAGCCACTGCGGGAAGGCGTTGTTGTTCGACTCCCAGTAGCTGGAGGTGCTGTCGTCGTTGGCGTTGCCCGGCGGGAAGCCGCCGTTGGAGCTGCTCGCCGTCATCGTCGCGCCGAGCGCGAGGTTGGTGGTCGAGCTCGTGCCGCTGCCGCTCAGGCCGACCGTCAGCGGCCCGTTCGGGTCGTTGCTCGCCACGCTCAGGGTGCCCGTACGGGTGCCCGTCGCGGTGGGGGTGAAGGTGACGTTGACGGTGCAGGAGGCGCCGGCGGCGAGGGTGGTGCCGCAGGTCCTGGTCTGGGCGTAGTCGCCGGTGGTGGCGACCGTGCCGAGCGTCGCCGTGGCGGTGCCGGTGTTGGTGACCGTCACGGCCTGCGCCGGGCCGGTGCTGCCGACCTGACGCGCCCCGAAGGACAGGCTGCCCGGGGAGGCGGTCAGGGCGACGCCGTTGGTGCCGCTGCCGGAGAGGCTCACGGTCACCGGGCCGCCCTGGGCGCTGCTGGCGACGGTGAGCGTGCCGGTGCGGGTGCCCGTCGCGGTCGGCCGGAAGGTGACGTTCACCGTGCAGGTCGCGCCCGCGGCGAGGGAGCCGCCGCAGTTGTTGGTCTGGGCGTAGTCGCCGGTGGCGGTCACCGAGCCGATCGGGGCCGCGGTGGCGGCTCCGTTCGCGATGGTGACGGCCTGCGCCGGGCTGGTGGTGCCGACCTGGCGCGCGGCGAAGGACAGGCTGCCCGGGGAGCCGGACAGGCCGCCGGTGTTGCCGCCGCCACCGGGGTAGATGTAGTTCGGCGTGGGCCAGGTGCCGGTGCAGGTCGTGCTGCTGGGGCTCCAGCCGGTGTTGCCGGTGCCGAAGACGGGCGTGAAGGCCGCGCCGACGCAGTTGTGGATGGCGACACCCGCGCCGATGTGGTCGGCACTGACGTTGTTGAACGTCATGTTCGCGCCCGACTGCGCCTGGATCATGTACGTTCCGGTGCCGTCGATGTTGACGTTGTTGAAGTTCACCGTGCTCGTGGTGCCCTCGATCATGTGGATCGCGGCGTACGAGCTGTCCAGGATGTCGGTGTCGGTGACGTTGATGGTGGCGTTGACCGGCTCGTTGAGCCCGCTGAACCAGAGGGCTCCGACGCCGAAGTGCCAGTTGAAGTCGTTGTTGCCCGCCCGGAGCAGGGTGTTGCGGGCGACGGTGTGGGTTCCGGCGACCGCGGTGCCCTGGCCGGAGTTGACGCCCGGGTAGCGGTTCGCGATGTGGATGCCGCCGCCGTTGCTGACCGTGTCGGCCACCACGTTGTCGGTGATCTGGATGTCCCTGCCGCCGTACGTGACGATGTTGTTGGCCAGCAGCGTGACGCCCACGGTGTTGAACGTGAACTTGTTGCCGACGTTCGGGACCCGCTCCGGCCACATGGCCAGGGCGTCGTCACCGGTGTTGCGCAGGAACGTGTTGGTCACCGTCGAGTTGGTGACCCCGGTGTGGAAGTTCACGCCGTCGGCGGTCTGGTCGAGGATGCGGCTGTTCTTGATGGTGAAGTTGTTCATCGGGCCGTCCATCCAGGCACCGACCTTGGTGTGCTGCATCCACACGTTGTCCACGACCGAGTCGGTCATCGCGCCGCCCATGGCGTTGACCTGGTCGTTGTCCTCGCGCTCCATGATCTCGCCGATGATGGCGAAGTCCTTGAGCGTGACGTTGCGGCTCGGGCCGCCCGCCTCGTGGGGACGGATCTCGCCGCCGTAGCCGCCGCCCTGGACGTACTTGCCGTAGACGCCGACGGCCCGGTTGCGCTGGGTGGGGTGACGCCCGCCGAGCACGCTGTACCAGGGGCCCGCCCCGCGCAGGGTGACCCCGTCGACGACCACGTGGTCGTAGAGGTTGTAGGTCCCCTCGGGGATGTACACCTCCTTGCCCTGGGCCTTTCCGGCGTTGACCGCGGCCTGGAAGGCGGCCGTGTTGTCGACGCCCGTGTTGTTCTTGACGGCGCCGAAGTCGTCGACCGACAGCGAGCCGGCCGGGCGCCCGATGGGGGCGCCGACGACCTCGAAGTCGGCCAGGTCCACGGTGACCGGGATGCCGCCGGTGAACTGGACGCGGACCTTGGCCCCCGCGGCGAGCGTGGACCCGAACATGGTCCGCGTCTCGTCGTAGAAGTGGTGGGGGTTGGTGTCGCCGGGGTTGTTGTTGAACGGGTAGCCGCCGTAGTACCAGCCGTACTTGGAGGTGAGGGTGAGGTCCTTCAGGTGCGTGCCGTTGAGCCGCAGGCTCGCGGTGGTGTTCTGACCTGTTCCCGAGGCGTTGTCCGGCACGCTGTAGCGCAGTGACATCGCGTTCGCCGGCCGGGTGAGCGTGAACTCCACGTACTCGCCCGAGGAGTCGAGCGTCACCGCCCTGCGGCCCGAGGCCTCCGAGGGGAGGCGGCCGTAGATCCGGTCGGGGCCGATCACCTGGCCCGAGTGGGCGGTGTCCTCGGCCTCTATCTCGAAGAAGGGCACGGTGGCGCCGCGCCCGGGGAAGTCGAACGGGGAGTCGGCCCTCGCGGCGGCCGTGGCGGGGGTGACCGGTAAGGAGGCCAGCCCTCCCGCCGTCAGCGCCGCGATCGTGGCGATGGTCCAGGCCTTTAGCCTGCCGGACTTCTTCATCGGCTGACCCTTCACTTTACGAAGAGCCGGACGCTTCGCGGCCGGAACGTCGCGGACGCCGGCCGGTGGTGCCCGGGGGGTATCCACACCTTAAAATGACGAACAGATTGCTGCAAGATTTCAGCTAATACATGAAACGTAACGACCGTGTTGCGCTGATTCCTGTACGGAAAGTTTCATGTAAGTGCTTACGTATTGCTGGAAGCCGCTTGCGTGCCGGTGGAAGTGGCATCCGGCGTCGGTTCGGGCCCTCCGGCGGGTCCGGGTCCTTCGGGTGCTCCGCCGGTGTGAGTGATCCGGGCGGCCGGTGTGGCCGCCGACGTCGCGGTGGGTGGTGCCCTGTGGTCGGCCGCCGCGATCACTGGTGAAACATCACAAATGTGGAAAATTACGAGGTTCGCCGGTTTGTCGGCAAATGTCGACGGGCTGCCATACGATGCTTCCTCGTGGTGAGCTGGTACGGAGCGGCACAGCGGGACGAAACGGCCCGGGTTTCGTCGGCCAGCATCCCGGCGCGAGAGAACGGCGGCGCTTCCATGGGACTGTTCGAGAACGAGCGAAAGACAGCGCTGTCAAATGAGTGATCCCGGACTGCGGTTCTCGATACTGGGGCCGGTGCGCGTCTGGCGGGACGGCGACGAGGTGGAGATCGGCTCCCCCCAGCAGCGGCTGGTCCTCGCCGTCCTCCTCCTGGCCGAGGGCAGGACCGTGGGCCACGGTCACCTGCTCGACGCCATCTGGGGCGAGGAGCGTCCCCGCACCGCCATGGGCACGTTGCGCACGTACGTCTCGCGCCTGCGCTCCGCCCTCGGTGCCGAGGTGATCACCTCGATCGGCAGCGGATACGCCCTCGCCGGCGGAATCTGCGACCTGGTCGCGATGGAGCAGCTGTCCCGCGAGGGACGGTACCGCGAGGCTCTGGCGCTCTGGCGGGGAGAGCCGCTCGCCGGGCTGGAAGGGAGCTACGCCGAGGGTCAGCGGGCCCGGCTCGGGGAGCGGCGGATCGCCGTACAGGAGCTCAGGCTCGCCCAGGAGGTCGAGGAGGGCAGGCACACCGAGGTCATCGCCGAACTGACCGCGCTCCGCGGGGAACACCCGGCCAGGGAACGGCTCTCCGGCCTGCTGATGCTGGCGCTGTACCGCTCGGGCAGGCAGGCCGAGGCGATAGGCGTCTTCACCGACACTCGGAAACTGCTCGCCGAGGATCTCGGCATCGACCCCTCGCCCGAGCTGGCGGAGCTCTATCAGAGGATCATCACGGCCGACCCCGCCCTCGGCCGGAAGAGGGCGGCGAGCCCGGCCGCCAGGCAGGTGCCCCGGCAACTCCCCGCCGACACCGCGGACTTCACCGGCAGGGAATCCGAGGTCGACGAGATGGCGGACGCCCTGAGGTCGGGGAACGCCTCGGCGTTGCTGATCTCGGCCGTGTCGGGCGCGGGCGGCATGGGCAAGACCACCCTGGCCGTCCACGTGGCGCACCGGCTCGCGCCGGACTACCCCGACGGCCAGCTCTTCGTGAACCTCAGGGGCTCGGGGGCGCAGCCGCTCGCACCGGAGACCGTGCTCGGCAGGTTCCTGCGCTCCCTCGGGGCGGAGGTCCCCGCCGACTCGGAGGAACCGGGCGAGCGCGCGGCCCTGTACCGCTCCATGCTGGCGGACCGGCGGGTGCTCGTCGTGCTGGACAACGCCGCGAACGCCGCGCAGGTACGGCCGCTGCTGCCGGGGGCCGCCGGATGCGCGGTCCTGGTGACGAGCCGCGCGAAGATGGTCGGGCTGTCCGGCGTACGCCAGGTCGATCTGGGCGTGCTGCCCCACGACGAGGCGATGGCGCTGCTGGGCAAGGTGGTGGGGGAGGCGCGCGTGGCCGCCGAGCGCGAGGCGGCGGCGGACCTGATCGGGGCGTGCGGGCACCTGCCGCTGGCGATCAGGATCGTGGCCTCGCGGCTGGCGGCGCGGCCCGCCTGGAGCGTGGCCAGGATGCGCGACCGGATGGCCGACGAGCGCCGGCGCCTGGCGGAGCTGCGCGTGGACGACCTGACCGTCGAGGCGACGTTCGCCCTCGGCTACGACCAGCTCGACGCCGCGCACGCCTCGGCGTTCCGGCTGCTGGCCGTGCCCGACGCGGCCGACTTCTCGCTGGGCTCGGCGGCGGCCGTGCTCGACCTGGACGAGCCGGGCGCGGAGGAGGTGTGCGAGGCGCTGGTCGACGTGAGCATGCTGGAGTCGCCCTCGCCGGGCCGCTACCGCTACCACGACCTCCTCAAGATCTTCGCCCGGTCGCGGCTGGACGACGAGGACGTCCGGCGAGCCGCGCTGGCCAGGCTGCTCGGCTACTACCTCGCCGGCATGACGGCGGCCTACCGGCTGGCCTATCCGGGCATGCCGGTGTCCGGCCAGGAACGGCCGGCCGGCGCGGAGCCGTCTTTCCCCGGACCGTCCTTCGCGGACGAGGAGGCCGGGGTGATCTGGGCGGAGGCCGAGGAGCAAGGGGTGATCAGCGGCGTGCACCAGATCGCCCAGACTCCGGGCAGCGTCCTCTGCGACGCGATACGGCTGCTCGACATGGCGTCCGACGTACTGGAGACCGACGAGACCCCCGAGCGCTACGAGCGGGCGGCGGGAGCCCTCGTCGAGGCGGCGGCGGCCCGAGGGGAACGCCGCGCCGAGGCGCACGCGCGGTGCATGCGCGGGGAGTTCCTGGCGGGCCGCTGGAACCTCGACGCGGCGATCGAGGACGGCCTCGCCGCGCGGGATCTCAGCCTTGCCGAGGGCGATCTGGCGCAGTACGCGCAGAGCCTCAACCTGCTGGCCATGGTCGGCGCCAACCGCGGGTCCAAGAACGAGGCGATCGAGATGTACGCCGAGGCGATCGAGATCTGGCGCAGGCTGGGCGATCGGAGCAGCGAGACCACAGGACTGGGCAACCTGGCGCTCGCGCTCGTGTCGGTCGGCAGGGCCGACGAGGCGGTGGAGGCGATGGAGCTGGCCACCCGCACCATCAGCGAGCTGGGCGGCGGGGCGGATGCCGACATCATGTACCAGTCGGCCGTCGTGCTGCGTGACGCCGGGCGCCCGGAGGAGGCGCTCTCCCGGCTGGTGAAGTCGCGGAAGGCGTACCGGAGGCTCAAGCAGCGCGTCCGGGAGGGGGCGACCCTGTTGCGGATGGCCGAGACCCACCTCGCCATGGGGCAGCCGGACAGTGCCGTCGACTGCGCCGAGGACTCGCTGGCCCTCATGGCGGAGGCGGGCAACGAATGGATCCAGGGCAAGGCGCTCGTCGCGCTCGGCCAGGCGTTCTCCCGGCTCGGTCAGCCGGGCAGGGCCGGGGCCTGCCTGACCGAGGCGCTTGAGATCTTCGTACGCCGGAACATGCCCGAGGCTGACGAGGTACGGGCCCTGCTGGACCGGCACGGGGCCTCGTGGTGGAACGCCGAGCCGAAGGTGACCGTCCTGACCGGTTGAGCGCGGACCGTGCGCGTGCGCGGGGAACGCGGGAGGAGCCGGGCCAGTGCGGCGCGGGCGGTCTCGGACCGTGCGCGGGGAACGCGGGAGGAGCTGGGCCAGTGCGGCGCGGGCGGTCTCGGACCGTGCGCGTGCGCGGGGAACGCGGGAAACGCGGGGAACATCGTGTTCGGGCCCGGAAATGTCGGTGCCGGCTGGCATCATCAGGAGTGTGGACCTGCACTACTACGACGCGCCTTTCCGCTCCGGCCGCCATGACGGCCAGGTCGGCGAGGCCGTGGTGTCCTCCTCGAGGGGAAGCGAGGAGGACGGTGGCGGTGCGGTCGCCCATGTGCCGCCAACCCGGGGTGGCCCGCCACAGGAGGAGGCACTCTTTCCCTGAGGTCTTACGGGCAGGGATGTCGAGAACGCATCCGTGGCTCCGATCCTCTGCGATCGGCGGAACGAGACGGACGACGATTTTCGAGGAGGAACGACCATGCGGCCCATGAAGACGAACACCCTGAAGGTGCCCGGCGCGACTCTTTACCACGAGATCCGCGGCTCGGGGCCGACCCTGCTGCTGATCTGCGGCG
>NZ_JBPXMC010000050.1:0-37991 GCF_051918885.1 Streptosporangium sp. OZ121 | reverse complement strand
GCCGACCTGCGACGGATGGAACGAGCGGGCGTCAAACCCCTGTCCATCCCCGACGGACTCGCCCTGCTCGACGCCGCTCTGCACACCGACCACCCCGTCCTCGTCCCCGCACGATTCACCAAGGCCAGGACCCGCCCGCAGTCCCGTCGTACGCACCCCGCGCAGCCCCTGTCGGAGCGCCTGGCCACGATGGACCCGGAGCAGCTGCACGCCACCCTGGCCGATCTCGTCGCGGACCGGGTGGCGGCGGTGCTCGGGTTCGCCGACGGGTCGGCGATCGAACCGCGGCGCCAGTTCCAGGAGCTCGGCTTCGACTCCCTCACCGCGGTCGAGCTGCGCAACCAGCTCAACGCGGCCACCGGCCTGCGGCTGCCGGCCACGCTCATCTTCGACTACCCGAACCCCGGCGCGCTGACCCAGTTCGTCCTGGAGCAGCTCTTCCCGGCGGTGGCCGCGGCCGAGGCGACCCCGGCGCACAGCGACGCCGAGGTGCGCCAGTTCCTGACGACCATCCCCATCTCACGGCTGCGAGAGGCCGGGCTGCTGGACAGCCTGTTCCGCCTGGCCCGCCTCGACGACCGCGACGCGAACAACCCGACCGAGGCCGAGGCGATCGACACCATGGACGCCGACCTCCTGATTCAACTCGCCCTCGAAGGCGGGGGTTCCTAGCCAAGGAAGTGATCATGAATCTGGTAACCAGCTGGACGACGCTCAAAGAATCCGACTCGGCAGATCTCGTCCTCTGCGTCGACTTCACGGGAACCGGCCGCGCCGAGGCCGGCTTCTCCGACCTGGTCGCCCGGATGGACCTCGACGCGACCTTCTGGCACGTCGTCCCACCGGGGCTGGCGCCCGGCTCGGGCGTCGACGGGCCGGACTACCTCGGCTCGTGGCTCACGTCGATCATGGCGAGTGGCCGGACCGTCAGCGCGGTCATGGGCTACTGCGTGGGCGCCGTCTACGCGGGGGAGCTCGTCACCCGGCTCGCCGAGGTGCAGAAGCGGGCACCCGCGCTCATCATCTTCGATCCGGAACCCATCACCCTGGAGAACATCTACTTCCAGTTCGGCAAGGTCTTCGACATCCTCTCCTCGATCCTCACCCCGGAGGACGTCGCCGTGACCCGGGAGGCGATGGACCGGCTGGTCCAGCAGGAGGGGATCACGATCGAGCGCTACGCCGAGCAGCTCTACGGCACCTTCAGCCGGATCGCCCACAACGCCTTCGAGAGGGTGGGGCTCGACGGGGAGTACGCCGAGGAGATGCTCGGCACGTTCAGCGCCTTCCTGTCCTACATGAGCCTGGCCGACCAGTTCGACCCGTGGGGCAACTGGCTGCGGGCCACCGCGGTGAGCTCGTCCACCTCGCACAACGGGCTGAACAAGCTGCGTGACACCGCCACCGGCCCGCTGGTGGCCGAGGAGCTCAGGTTCGAGGAGAGCCACGCGGAGCTTTTCAGATCCGACGAGATCGCCCGGGCCGTTACCAAGGTACTGGAGAGATGACCATGAAGCAGATGCTGGGTGAGCGGGCCACGCGCAAGGAGCAGGCGCTGTGGATGCTCGAAGAGCTCGTCCCCGGGACCGGGGTGAACAACCTGAGCGTGGCCTTCAGCGTGGCGGGGAGGCTGCGACGCCCTCTCGTCCTGGAGGCGATCAACCGCCTGCTGCATCGCCACGAGATCCTGCGAACGGTCTTCCGCGTCGAGGCCGAGGGGATGACGCGGCAGGTCCTGCCGATCGAGGAGATCGACCTGCGGATCGAGGAGGGCGGTGACGGAGCCTCACGGCAGTGGCTGACGGGGTTCCTCGCCCGGCCGTTCCAGCCCGAGGGCGAGCCGCTGGTGCGGGCCGCGGTCATCGAGGAGGCGGAGGGCGAGCTCTACTGCCTGGCGATCCATCACGCGGTCTTCGACGGGCTGTCCGCGGCGCTGCTGCTGAACGAGCTCGTCGCGCTCTACAACACCCTGGCGAGCGGAGGCGTGCCCGAGTCCACGGTCGTCCCGGCCTGGGAGGAACCGGCCGCCGACCCGCGCAGCGCGGGCTTCTGGCGCGACAAGCTGGCCGGGTTCAGCGCCGCCGAGCTGGACCTGTGGTGCGAGAAGCCGGAGGCGTCCGAGACCACGCTCGCGGGCGACATCATCAACTGGGAGCTCTCTCCCGCCGCCCGCAAGGCGGCCAGGCAGATGCAGCGCGAGCTGCGCGCGCCGGAGTCCGTCATCCTCATGGCGGCGTACGGCGTGCTGCTGGCCGCCCACGGCGCGGGCCCCGATCTCACCATCGGCTCGCCCGTCAGCGTCCGCTCGCCCGAGGCCGGCCTGGCCATCGGCTACCACATCAACGTCCTCACCCTGCGCACCCAGATCGACTGGACGCAGAGTTTCCGCACGTACGCGCGCCTGACGCGCCGCACGTTCATGGAGGCCATGGCGCACGCCGACTACCCCGTCGACGACATGATGGAGCTCGTCTCGCGCGACGGCTGGCGCAACAACCTCTTCCGCCACACCTTCAACTACATCCCGGCCGACATCGGCGCCGAGTTCGTCCTGGACGGCATGCGGGCCGAGCAGGTGGTCGTCGAGAACGGCTACAGCAAGTTCGACCTGGAGTTCTTCGTCACCTCCACCCCGGAAGCGATCAAGATCAGGACCGCGTTCTGCGTGGACGTGCTCGACAGGGCCGACGTGGAGCTGCTGCTGGCCCGCTTCGACGAGATGCTCGTCACGCTCGCGGAACAGCCCGACAGGCCGCTCGGCGAGGCGCCCGTCTGGTGCTACCAGGACCGGGCGGCCATCGAGATGGCCAACGCGACGGAACGCAACGTGACGCCCGCGACCGTGCTGGAGATGATCGCCGGGCGAGTGTCGAGCGCGCCCGCCGAGGACACCGCAGCGGTCCTCGACGGCGATCGCCACATCGGCATCCGCCGGCTGTGGGCCGCCGCGGAGGCCACCCGCGACCGGCTGGTGGCGGCCGGGGTCGGCTCGGGCGACGTCGTCGCGCTGCTTGCGCGGCGCGGCCCCGAGCTGGCCGCCGCGGCGATCGGCGTGTGGCTCGCCGGGGCGGCCTACCTGCCGCTCGAACCCGACCACCCCGAGCAGCGCCTCGACTACCAGCTCGGCGACTCCGGCGCCGCGGTGGTCCTCGCCGGAGAGGGGATCCTCGTGCCCGGCGACCGTACCGTCCTGCCCCTCGTGGCGGTCGAGTCGGTGAGGCCGGTGACCGGGAAGGTGCTGCCGTCCAGCCCCGTCGGGCCGGGAGACCGCGCGTACCTGATCTACACCAGCGGCTCCACCGGGCTGCCCAAGGGAACGCTGATCGATCACCGCGCCCTCGCCAACCTGATCGCGCACTTCGCGCACCAGCTGACGGTGGACACCGACGACACCGTGCTGTGGCTGACCACGTTCAGCTTCGACATCTCCGCCCTGGAACTGTTCCTGCCCCTGACGACGGGCGCGCGGCTCGCCGTCGCGCCCGACGACGCCCGCACGCAGGGCGAGCCGCTCGCCGAGGCGCTGCTCCGCCACGACATCTCCATCGTCCAGGCCACGCCGACCACCTGGCGGCTGGTCATCGACCAGGTCGCCGGGCTGCTGGCTGGCCGCCGCGTGCTGTGCGGCGGCGAGCCGATGCCCGCCGTGCTGGCCAGGCAGCTCACCGTGACCGGGTGCGAGCTCTACAACGTGTACGGCCCGACCGAGACCACGATCTGGTCCACCGCGGGCCGGATCGATCCCGCCGGCGACCGCGTCGACGTGGGCGTGCCGATCGCGAACACGAAGGTGTACGTGGCCGACCCCCACGGCCGGCCGCTGCCGGTCGGAACCCGCGGCGAGCTGTGCATCGCGGGCGACGGGCTGGCCATCGGCTACCACGACCGCCCCGAGCTGACCTCGGAGCGGTTCGGCACGCACGCCTGGTACGGACGTTTCTACCGCACCGGCGACCTGGCCCAGTGGACCAGGGACGGCAGGCTGGAGATCCTCGGCAGGCTCGACCGCCAGATCAAGCTGCGCGGCAACAGGATCGAGCTCGCAGAGGTCGAGGGCGTGCTGCTCACCCACCCGGAGGTCCGGGCGGCGGCGGTCGTGGTCGTCGGCGACCCCAGCGCCGACGCGGTCCTGTGGGCGTTCGTGACGGCCCCCGGAAATCCCAAGGTGACCTCGGAACTGTGGGATCACGCCAGCGCGTCGCTTCCCTACTCGGCGACGCCGCAGGAGTACGTCGTCCTGGACTCCTTCCCGATGACCGGCAACGACAAGGTGGACTACCCGGCGCTGCGCCGGCTCGCCACCGAGTTGCGCGGCGTCGCGTCCGGCCCGCAGGAGGCCGACCTCGTGGAGAGCAGCGGCGACGAGCTGACCGACTCGCTGGTCCTGCTGTGGAAGGCGATGCTGAACCGCGCCGACCTGGGCCCGGACAGCAACTTCTTCGCCTTGGGCGGGCACTCGCTGCTGGCCGTCAAGCTCCTCCAGGAGGTCAAGCGGGCGACCCAGATCCGGCTCAAGCTCAAGGACGTCTTCGAGGAGCCGACGCCCGCGGGCCTGGCCCGCAGGCTGCACGCGACCACCACCGGCTGACCTCGCCGGACGCGAGCCGGCCGCGCTCGCCGGACACGAGCCGCACGAGCCGGCCGAACCCGTCAGACACGACACGAAGATTGGGCTCTCGTTGTGATGGAAGAAACCGTGGTCGCCGCGTTGACGATGGAGTCGATGCGCGCGGACATCGCAGACCAGCTGGGCATCGCCCCTTCCGAGGTCGGCGACGACGCCGACCTGGTCAGCCTGGGCCTGGACTCGCTCCGGGCCATGCGGCTGGCCGGGCGCTGGCGGCGCGCGGGAGCCCGTATCGTCTTCGCCGAGCTGGCGGAGGAACTCACGCTCACCGCCTGGTGGTCGCTGGTCCGCTCGCGGCTGTCGCCCGCCGTCCCGGCCGAACGGGGGCGGAGCGTGGACGAGACGGCCGCGTTCCCGCTCACCCCCGTACAGCTGGCCTACTGGATCGGCCGCGCGGACGGCCAGGTCATCGGGGGCGTCGGCTGCCACGCCTACCTTGAATTCGACGGTTTCGGCGTCGACCCGGCGAGGCTGGAACGGGCCGTACGCGCCCTGATCGACCGGCACGGGATGCTGCGCGCGATCTTCCACGACGACGGCACGCAGCAGATCATGGACACCAGCCCGTGGCCGGGCCTGACCGTGAACGACCTGTCGGAACTCGGTGAGGACGCCGCCGAGCGCCTACGGGACCGGCTGTCGCACCGCCGTTTCGACGCCGCCCGCGGCGAGGTCTTCGACGTCCAGCTGTCACTGCTGCCGGGCGCCCGCTCCAGGGTCCACTTCGAGGTGGACTTCCTGGTCGCCGACGTGCTCGGCCTCCAGATCCTGATGAAGGACCTGGCACGTCTCTACCTGGAGCCCGACCGGCCGCCCGCGCCGCTGGCCTGCTCGTTTCCCCGGTATCTCGCGGCGCGCGACGCGGAAAGGTCCCGGGAGCACGCCAGGGACCGGGAGTACTGGCTCGGCCGCCTGCCCGACCTGCCCGGCGCGCCGCAACTGCCGCTCGCGCTCGACCCGGGCCGGGTCACCCGGCCCCGTTTCGTCCGGCGCGAGAGGTGGCTCTCCCTCGCCGCGTGGCGGCGGGTCCAGGAACAGGCACGCGCGCACGGGCTCACCCCGGCCATGGTGCTCGTCGCCGCCTACTGCGAGGTCCTCGCCGCCTGGAGCGGCGATCCGCGCTTCCTCGTCAACGTGCCGCTGTTCGACCGCGACGAGACCGTCCACCCCGACGTGGCCGGCATGGTGGCCGATTTCACCAACCTGATCCTGCTGGCCGCCGACCTGTCCGAGGCGCTGCCGTTCGCGGAGCGCGCCAGGACGCTGCAGGCCCGGTTCCGCGCCGACGCCCGGCACACCGGCTACTCCGGCGTCGAGGTGCTCCGTGACCTCGCCCGCGACGGGGAGCACACGGGAGCGCCGGTCGTCTTCGCCTGCAACCTGGGCACCGAGCTGATCGTCCCCGAGGTCCGCGAGGCGTTCGGCGAGCCGGGATGGATGATCACCCAGACGCCGCAGGTCTGGCTCGACAACCAGATCAACGAGTACGAGCACGGGCTCCACCTGGCGTGGGACGCGGTGGAGGAGCTGTTCGCGCCGGGCGTGCTGGACGCGATGTTCGACGCGTACGGCCGGACGCTGGAGTGGCTGGCGGAAGGCGACTGGTCGGCCCCGGCCCCGGTCGGCCTGCCGATGGAGCAGGAGTTCGTCCGCGAGCAGGTCAACGACACCTCAGGCCCGCTGCCCGAGAGCCTGCTGCACGCGGGCTTCTTCTCCTGGGCCGGGCACGAGCCCGAGCGCACCGCGCTGATCTCGGACGGGAACCGCGTGACCTACGGGGAGCTGGCGGGTCGGGCGTTGGGGGTCGCGGGGTTGTTGCGGGGCTGGGGTGTGGTGCCGGGGGACGCGGTGGGGGTGGTGGTGCCCAAGGGTGTGGACCAGGTGGTGGCGGTGCTGGGGGTGCTGGCCGCGGGCGGTGTGTACGTGCCGGTGGGGGTGGACCAGCCTGCCGCTCGGCGGGAGTCGATCCTGTCTCGTGCCGGGGTGGTGCGGGTGCTGAGCGAGGAGTCGGTGGCCGAAGCGCTCTTGAGTGAGCGGTTGGCGGGTCCGGTGGGGGTGTCGCCGGATGCGGCGGCGTATGTGATCTTCACGTCGGGTTCGACGGGGGTGCCCAAGGGGGTGGAGGTCTCGCACCGGGCGGCGTTGAACACGGTGGTGGATGTGAACGAGCGGCTGGGGGTGGGCTGCGGGGATCGGGTTTTGGCGGTGTCGGCGCTGGATTTCGATCTGTCGGTGTATGACGTGTTCGGCCTGTTGTCGGCAGGTGGCGCGGTGGTGCTGGTCGCCGAGGACGAGCGCAGGGACGCGCAGCGGTGGGCGCAGCTGTGCGTCACGCACGGGGTGACGATCTGGAACAGCGTCCCGACGTTGCTGGAGATGTTGTTGTCGGTGACCGATCGGGTTCCGCCGCGGTTGCGGGTGGCGCTGGTGTCGGGTGACTGGGTGGGGTTGGATCTGCAGGCGCGGCTGGCCACGGGTAGTGGTGGCCGGTGCCGGCTGATCGCGCTGGGTGGTGCGACGGAGGCGGCGATCTGGTCGAACATCTGGGAGGTGGCGCACGTTCCGGCGCACTGGACGTCGGTGCCGTATGGATTCCCGCTGCGTAACCAGAGGTTTCGGGTGGTCGACGGCCGGGGTCGTGATTGCCCGGACTGGGTGGCCGGGGAGTTGTGGATCGGCGGCGCCGGGGTGGCGTTGGGGTATCGGGGTGATGAGGCGACGACGGCGGCGAAGTTCGTGCACTATGGCGGGCAGCGCTGGTATCGCACCGGTGATCTGGGCCGCTACTGGGCCGATGGCACCCTGGAGTTTTTGGGCCGCGCCGATCATCAGGTGAAGATCCGTGGTCATCGGCTGGAGCTGGGCGAGGTCGAGGCGGCCCTGGAGGCCTGCCCGTCGGTGAGTCGGGCGGTGGCGGTCGCGGTGGGTGAGCGGCGTCAGCGCCGGCTGGCGGCGTTCGTCACCCCGGCCGGTGCCGACCCTGACCAGATCCGCGCCTTTTTGACCGACCGCCTTCCCGCCCACGCCATCCCGCCGACCATCACCGCTTTGGACGAGCTCCCCCTCACCCCCAACGGAAAGATCAACAGATCCGCGCTCGTCTCCCTCGCGGAGGACACGTCGGTGATCGAGGCGGGGGAGGCGCCCGCCGGGGCGGCCGAGATCCTGCTCGCCGAGATCTGGGCCGGCCTGCTCGACCTGCCCGAGGTGCACCGCGCGGACAACTTCTTCGCCCTCGGCGGCGACTCGCTGCTCGCCACCCGTATGATCGCGCGGCTGCGGTCGGCGGGTGTCACCGACGCCAGGCTGAGCCTGCTGTTCGACTCGCCGGTGCTCGCCGACTTCGCCGCCACCCTCACCCTGGACGAGACGCTCGTGCCCACCACGGTGCTGGGCGCCGACCTCGAACACCGCCACGATCCGTTCCCGCCGACGGAGGTGCAGCGCGCCTACTGGCTCGGCCGCGCCGAGCACTTCACGCTCGGTGGCGTCGGCTGCCACTTCTACACCGAGTTCGAGGGCGACATCGATCTCGACCGGCTGCAGACCGCGTGGAACCTGCTGATCGAGCGGCATGAGATGCTGCGCGCCGTCTTCGACGAGGGAGGGTTCCAGCGCATCCTGCCCGAGGTGCCGCACTTCACGATCGCCGTGGTCGACAGTGCCGAGCAGCTGCGTGAGCAGATGTCGCACCAGGTGTTCGACCCGTCCACCTGGCCGCTGTTCGACGCGCGGGCCGCGCGGCACGAGGGCCGCGTCCGGCTGGGGGTGAGCTTCGACAACATCATCATCGACGCGTTGAGCACGATGGCCTTCTTCGCCGAACTCGACCTGCTGTACCACGACCCCGCCGCCGTACTCCCGCCGCTGGAGGTGTCGTTCCGCGACTACGTGCTCGGTCTCACTCCCGATCGCGCGGTCTTCGAAGCGGCCAAGGAGTACTGGGGCGGCCGCCTGCCCGAACTGCCCCCCGCGCCGCGGCTGCCGCTGCGCGTCGACCCGGCCATGATCGACCGGCCCAGGTTCGTCCGCCGCGAGGTCAGGATGGACGCCGAACGCTGGCACCGCGTCTCCGAGCTGGCGAGGAAGCACGACCTGACCGCCTCCACAGTGCTGGCGGCCGCCTTCGGCGAGATCCTCTCCGCCTGGAGCGCCCAGCCGGAGCTGACGCTCAACCTCACGCTGTTCGACCGGCGCGAGGTGCACCCCGACATCCACCGCGTCCTCGGTGACTTCACCTCGCTGATGCTCGTCGGCTACCGGTCGGGATCCGGCTGGCTGGAGGGCGCGCGCAGGCTGCAGGAGGAGGTCTGGCGCGGCCTGGAGCACGGCGAGGTCTCGGCCGTGTGGGTGATGCGCGAGCTGGCCAGGCGGGCCGACTCGATCGAGATGACCATGCCCGTGGTGTTCACCAGCATGCTCGGCGTCGCCGACGGCGGCACGTTCGGCCCCTCCTTCGCCGAGCAGGTCTGGGGGGTGTCGCAGACCCCGCAGGTCTGGCTGGACTACCAGGTGGCGGAGGTCGACGGCGAGCTGCTCGTCCGCTGGGACGCGGTGGAGGAGCTGTTCGCGCCGGGCGTGCTGGACGCGATGTTCGACACGCATCTGAGCCTGCTGCGGTGGCTGTCGGAGGGCGACTGGTCGGCCCCGGCCCCCGTCGGCCTGCCGGTGGAGCAGGAACTCGTCCGCCGGCGCGCCAACGACACCGAGGGTTCCCTGCCGGACGGCACCCTGCACGGGGTGTTCTTCACCCGCGCCTTCAGCGAGCCGCACCTGCCCGCGCTGATCTCCGACGCCGTCACGGTCACGTACGGGGAGCTGGCGGATCGGGCGTTGGGGGTCGCGGGGTTGTTGCGGGGCTGGGGTGTGGTGCCGGGGGACGCGGTGGGGGTGGTGGTGCCCAAGGGTGTGGACCAGGTGGTGGCGGTGCTGGGGGTGCTGGCCGCGGGCGGTGTGTACGTGCCGGTGGGGGTGGACCAGCCTGCCGCTCGGCGGGAGTCGATCCTGTCTCGTGCCGGGGTGGTGCGGGTGCTGAGCGAGGAGTCGGTGGCCGAAGCGCTCTTGAGTGAGCGGTTGGCGGGTCCGGTGGGGGTGTCGCCGGATGCGGCGGCGTATGTGATCTTCACGTCGGGTTCGACGGGGGTGCCCAAGGGGGTGGAGGTCTCGCACCGGGCGGCGTTGAACACGGTGGTGGATGTGAACGAGCGGCTGGGGGTGGGCTGCGGGGATCGGGTTTTGGCGGTGTCGGCGCTGGATTTCGATCTGTCGGTGTATGACGTGTTCGGCCTGTTGTCGGCAGGTGGCGCGGTGGTGCTGGTCGCCGAGGACGAGCGCAGGGACGCGCAGCGGTGGGCGCAGCTGTGCGTCACGCACGGGGTGACGATCTGGAACAGCGTCCCGACGTTGCTGGAGATGTTGTTGTCGGTGACCGATCGGGTTCCGCCGCGGTTGCGGGTGGCGCTGGTGTCGGGTGACTGGGTGGGGTTGGATCTGCAGGCGCGGCTGGCCACGGGTAGTGGTGGCCGGTGCCGGCTGATCGCGCTGGGTGGTGCGACGGAGGCGGCGATCTGGTCGAACATCTGGGAGGTGGCGCACGTTCCGGCGCACTGGACGTCGGTGCCGTATGGATTCCCGCTGCGTAACCAGAGGTTTCGGGTGGTCGACGGCCGGGGTCGTGATTGCCCGGACTGGGTGGCCGGGGAGTTGTGGATCGGCGGCGCCGGGGTGGCGTTGGGGTATCGGGGTGATGAGGCGACGACGGCGGCGAAGTTCGTGCACTATGGCGGGCAGCGCTGGTATCGCACCGGTGATCTGGGCCGCTACTGGGCCGATGGCACCCTGGAGTTTTTGGGCCGCGCCGATCATCAGGTGAAGATCCGTGGTCATCGGCTGGAGCTGGGCGAGGTCGAGGCGGCCCTGGAGGCCTGCCCGTCGGTGAGTCGGGCGGTGGCGGTCGCGGTGGGTGAGCGGCGTCAGCGCCGGCTGGCGGCGTTCGTCACCCCGGCCGGTGCCGACCCTGACCAGATCCGCGCCTTTTTGACCGACCGCCTTCCCGCCCACGCCATCCCGCCGACCATCACCGCTTTGGACGAGCTCCCCCTCACCCCCAACGGAAAGATCAACAGATCCGCGCTCACCACCACCCTCGAACCCCCACCCGACGACGATCCGCCGCGACCGGGAACGGAACAGCGGCTCGCCGAGCTCTGGGCGGAACTCCTGGAGATCCCGGCCCCGGGCCGCAACCAGAGCTTCTTCACCCTGGGAGGCGACTCGCTGCTCGCCACCCGCTTCGCAGAGGTGGCCAGGCGGCGGCTCGGCGTGGAGGTGACCCTGCGGCGCTTCTTCGCCGCCCCCACCATCGCGGACTGCGCCCTGTCCATCGACGACGACCATGACACGGAAGAGGGCGTGCTGTGACCCAGGCCCAGGCACCTGCCGTACGCGGACTGATCGCCGACATGGAGTCGGCGGGGATCAGATTGTGGGAGGAGGAGGGGCAGCTCAGGTTCCGCGCCCCCAAGGGGGCGCTGACCGAGGACCGGCGCGCGGTCCTGCTGAACGCCAAACCGGAGATCATCGAGCAGCTGCGCCGCGAGACCGCGTCGGAGAGCGTACGGCCGGAGCCGGAACGGCGCCTGGACCCCTTCCCGCTCACCGACGTCCAGCAGGCCTACCTGGTCGGCCGCAACGACGCGTTCGGCTACGGCGGCGTCGCCTGCCACGGCTACGTCGAGGTCGCCTTCGCCGAGCTCGACGCGGACCGCGTCCAGGACGCCTGGCGGACCCTGATCGGCCGCCACGACATGCTCCGCGCCGTGATCCATGCCGACGGCCACCAGAACGTCCAGGCCGAGGTCCCCGACTACGACATCCGGGTGGCCGACCTTCGCGGCACCGACCCCGAGGAGAGCCTCGCCGCGATCCGAGAGGAGATGGCGCACAAGGTCTACCCGCCGGGAGCCTGGCCGCTGTTCGAGCTGCGGATCACCCACACCGACGGCGCGGCCCTGCTGCACGCCTCGATCGACCTGCTCATCGCCGACTACGTCAGCATCCAGCTGCTGCTCGCCGAGCTGCACCTGTTGCTCGACGACCCGGACACCGTCCTGCCGCCGGTGCCGCTGAGCTTTCGCGACTGCGTGCTCGGCCTGCGCTCCCAGCGCGAGAGCAGCCGGTACGACCGGGACCGCGCCTACTGGTGGGCCAGGATCGACGACCTGCCCCCCGCCCCCGAACTGCCCGCGCTCGGCCAGGACGCGGGCGCCAGGTTCACCCGCTGGGAGGCCACGCTGGAGCCGCGCGAATGGGCGCTGCTCCGGACCCGCGCGAGCGCGGCGGGCATCACCCCCTCGCAGGCCGTCCTGGCCGCCTACGCCGAGGTCATCGGGCGATGGAGCCGCAGGCCCAGGTTCACGCTCAACCTGACGCTGCTCGACCGCCCGCCGCTGCACCCGCAGATCGACGAGGTCGTGGGCGACTTCACCTCGCTCAACCTCCTCGCCGTCGACACCGCGCCGGACGCCTCGTTCGCCGCCCGCGCCACCGCCATCGGCGAGCAGCTCTTCACCGACCTGGAACACCGCCGCTGCGGCGGCATGGAGGTGATCCGCGAGCTGGCCCGCAAGCGGGGCAGGGCCGCCGCCCTGATGCCCGTGGTGTTCACCAGCGCCATCGGCATCGGCCAGGACGAGGCCGAGCACGGCATGCCGGTGTACGGCATCAGCCAGACCCCCCAGGTGTGGGTCGACTGCCAGGTCAAGGAGTACGGCGGAGCGCTGCTGATCAACTGGGACGTCCGTGAGGGAGTGTTCCCGGACGGTCTCGTCGACGACATGTTCGCCGCGTTCACCGACCTCCTCGGCCGCCTGACCGAGGAGGAGACCTGGGCGTCCGCGTCTCCCGTCGAGCTGCCCGACATCCAGACGCGCCGCCGCGACCACGTCAACGACACCGTCGCGCCGCTCCCGTACGGCCTGCTGCACGACGAGGTCGTGGCCCAGGCGGGGCGCACCCCCGAACGGGTCGCCGTCGTCGGCGACCGCTCGCTGACCTACGGCGAGCTGCTGGCACGGGCGTCGGGGGTCTCGCGGGCGTTGCGCGAGGCGGGGCACGCACCGGGCGAGATCGTCGCCGTGGTGATGGACAAGGGCGTCGAGCAGGTCGTGGCGGTGCTGGGCACGCTGCTGGCCGGCGGCGTGTACCTCCCGGTCGACACCGGCCAGCCGCCGGGCAGGCGCGACCGCATCCTCGCCGACGCCTCGGCGCGGCTGGTGCTCACCCAGTCCTGGCGGGCCGAGGACGGCTGGATCGCGGTCGACACCCTGCCGCCCGCGCCCCCGGGCCCGGTGATCGAGCGGCATCCGGACGAGCCCGCCTACGTCATCTACACCTCCGGTTCGACCGGGACGCCCAAGGGCGTGGTGATCAGCCACCGGGCGGCGCGCAACACCGTCGACGACATCGGCGCCCGCTTCGGCGTCGGCGCCGAGGACCGGGTGCTCGGCCTGGCCAACCTCGGCTTCGACCTGTCGGTCTACGACATCTTCGGTCCCCTCGCCACCGGCGCCGCCCTGGTGCTGCCCGACGCCCTGCGCCGGGGAGACCCCTCCCACTGGGCCGCGCTCGTCGCCGAGCACGGGGTCACGGTCTGGAACTCGGTGCCCGCGCAGCTGCAGATGCTGGAGCACTATCTGGAAGCGGAATCCCAGGTGGAGCTGCCCTCGCTGCGGCTCGCCCTGCTCTCCGGCGACTGGATCCCGGTGGCGCTGCCCGGCCGGATCCGCCGGCGGCTGCCCGGCCTGGAACTGGTCAGCCTGGGCGGGGCGACCGAGGCCGCGATCTGGTCGATCTACCATCCCATCGGCGCGGACCTGCCCGGCTGGGCCAGCATCCCCTACGGCAGGCCGCTGGCCAACCAGAGCTTCCACGTCTACGACGCGAGCATGCGGCCGAGCCCCGACTGGGTGCCCGGAGAGCTGTACATCGGCGGCGCCGGTGTGGCGCTGGGCTATCTCGGAGACGAGGCCAAGACCGCCGAGCGGTTCGTCCACCATCGCGGCGAGCGCCTCTACCGCACCGGCGACCTCGGCCGGTACCGGCCGGACGGGAACATCGAGTTCCTCGGCAGGGAGGACTCCCAGGTCAAGATCCGGGGTCACCGCATCGAGCTGGCCGAGGTCGAGACCCAGCTGCAGGCCCACCCGGCCGTCGCCGCCGGCACCGTGATCGTCGACGGCGACCGCGCGCTCGACCGGCGGCTGATCGCCTTCGCGCAGGCCGCGCACAAACAGCAGGCCGCGCGGAATCGGGAGGAGGACGCCGTACCGGACGTCGGCGCGGCGGCGAGGGACGCGGCGGACGCGGCGACCGCGGGCGTCGACCTGCCACGGGTGATCGCGGTGGCCGAGACGCTCGACGAGATCGCGCTCGCGTCGATGGCGGCCGCGCTGCGCGCCTCGGGGCTGTTCGCCCGCGACGACGACGGGCACGAGGCGGCCGAGATCCTGGAGACCGCGCGGGTCGGGCCCGACCACCACCGGCTGGTCCGCCGCTGGCTCACCGCGTTGTGCGAGCACGGCCTGCTCGACCTCGACCCGGCGGGCCGGTACCGGAACCTGCGTACCGGCGCCGACCTGGACGCGCTCTGGCGCCGGGTCGGCGAGCTGGCGGACGGGCTCGACTACGGCGCCGAGCTGATCGGCTTCCTGCGCGTCAGCACCACGCACCTGCCCGAGCTGATGCGCGGCGAGCTCGACGCACGCGACCTGCTCTTCCCCGAAGCGGGGGTGGAGACGGCCGAGGGCGCCTACAAGGACAACGTCCTCAGCCGCTACGTCAACCGCGTCGTCCGGGCCGTGATCGGCCGCGTGGCGGAGGAGCACACCGGCGGGCCGCTGCGCGTGCTGGAGGCCGGCGCGGGCGTGGGCGGCACCAGCGCCGAGCTCATCCCCGAACTGGCCGGTCACCGGGTCGACTACCTCTTCACCGACCTGTCCAGGTTCTTCCTCACCCGGGCGGCCGAGCGGTTCGCCGACCACCCCTGGGTGCGCTACGGCCTGTTCGACATCAACGCCGGCTACCGCGACCAGGGCTACGAGCCCAACTCCTTCGAGGTCATCCTCTGCGCCAACGTCCTGCACAACGCCCACGACGCGGGCGTGGTCCTGGACAGGTTCCGCGAGCTGCTCGTGCCGGGCGGCTGGCTGGTGTTCATCGAGACCACCCGGGAGCACGTGCAGATCATGAGCTCGATGGAGTTCCTGATGAGCCCGCGCGACTACGACGACGTGCGGCGCGGACGCGACCGCACGTTCATCACCCGCGAGGAGTGGCTCGGACTGCTGGCCGCGGCCGGGGCGGAGACCCTGGCCTGCCTGCCCGAGTCCGCCGACCCGCTGGCGCCGCTGGGCCAGTGCGTCTTCGCCGCCCGCTTCCCGGCCGACCGCGAGCACATCGACCTCGCCGAGCTGCGGGCCTTCCTGGCCGAACGGCTGCCCGACTACATGATCCCGTCCCACATCCAGGTGGTCGACGAGCTGCCGCTGACCGACAACGGCAAGATCGACAGGACCACGCTGGCCACCCTGCTGCCCCGGGCCGCGGGGGAGGCGGCACCCGCGGGCGAGGAGCCGCGCGACGATCTCGAGCAGCGGCTCGCGGCGCTCTGGGCGGAGCTGCTCGGCCTCCCGCGCGTCGGCCGCGACCAGGACTTCTTCACCCTGGGCGGCGACTCCCTGCTGGTCACCAGGCTGGCCGGGCGGGTCCGCGAGGAACTGCCCGAGGCGGGCAACTTCTACTGGGACAGCCTCGTCCGCCAGCTGGTCAACCAGCCGACCGTCGCCGCGCTGGCCGCCCACCTCCGCCAGGCGCGCGAGGACCGCGACCACGGGCTGACCCGCACGCACGCCAGCTCGCTGGTGCGCCTGTCGGAGGGCGAGGGGACGGCCCGCGTGCTGGTCCACGACGGCACCGGAACCCTCACCCCCTACCGGGCCCTGGCCGCGGAACTCGCCGGCACGCCGGTGTTCGGCCTCGCGATCGACGACGCCGAGCGCTACCTGGAGCTGGACCCCGACACGGCGGCCGAGACGCTGGCCGGATCCTACGCGCGGCTCCTGCTCAAGGAGGGCGTGACGCGCGTGCGCATCGTCGGCTACTGCATGGGCGGGCTGATCGCCACCGAGCTCGCCCGCCAGCTCACCGAGAGCGGCGCGGTCGTCGAGGACCTCACCGTCATCAGCAGCTCGCGGTTCCCCTACCGGATCACCGACGAGCTCATGCTGGAGTACGGTTTCGCCCAGGCGTGCGGCGTCGACCCGGTCCGGCTCGGCTACCCCGGCGGAGACCTGGCCAGGGCGCTGCACGCCGTCCAGGAGGGCTCGCCGGGACAGGTGCGCGAGGGAAGCCTGGCCGCCCTCGCGGACGACCCCGACCCCGGGCTCGCGGAGATCGGCCGCCGCTTCGCCGCGCTCGCCCTGCCCCCGCACCGGGAACGGCTCGCCGCCCTCGCCCGCGAGCTCGGGCAGCCGCCCGAGCGGGTGGAGCTCGCCCACCGGGTGTTCAGGCAGAGCTTCGCGGCCGTCACCCACTACGACCCCGAGCCCTACGCCGGTGACATCACGTTCCTGCGCCAGCGCGGCGTCACCAACGTCGTGCCGACCCTCCAGGACGACATGACCGAGTTCTGGCGGGAACTCTGCCTGGGCCGGCTCACCGTCATCGACGTGGCGGGCGACCACTTCAGCTGTCTCGACCAGGCGCACGCCCCGGGCGTGGCCCGGCTGATCACCGGCGGTTCGGCATGATCGGGATCGTCGGAGGGTACGGCGCGGTCGGCGGTGCGGCGGCGCGGCTGCTCGCCGGCCGTGGCGTCGGTGGCGTCCGTATCGGCGGGCGCGACCTGGAGGCGGCCCGCCGCTTCGTCGGCGAGGAGCTGGACGGCCGCGGCGAGGCCTGGCAGGTGGACGCCTACGACAAGGCCGCCCTGGCCAGGTTCTGCCGGGGCTGCACGGTCGTGGTCAACTGCGCCGGCCCCTCCTACCTGCTGCTCGACCGGGTGGCGCGCGCCGCGTTCCTCGCCGGGGCCGACTACGTGGACGCCGCGGGCGACGGCCCGGCGTTCGCCGGGCTCGCGAGCACGGGCACGGCCGGAGCGACGGCGGTGCTCTCGGCCGGGATGCTGCCCGGCCTCACCGGGCTGCTGCCGCGCCACCTCGCGCGGTTCGCCGGAGCCGGCCCGCACCGGCTCGACGTGTACACCGGCGGCCTCGACCGGCTCACCCCCGCCGCGGCCGGGGACGTCCTGCTCAGCGGCAGGGGAGACCACGGCGAGGCGCTGGCCGCCTGGCGCGGCGGCGCCACGGTCTCGCGGGCGCTGGCCCCGGCGTACGGCGTCGAGCTGCCCTACTTCCACGGACCGGTCACCGCCTATCCCTTCCTCGGCACCGAGGCGGCGCGGGTGGCCGGGGAGCTGGGGCTGGAGGAGGCGCGCTGGTACAACGTCATCACCGGTGACCGCGTCATGGCCGCGATGAGCGCGGCGGTCTCGGCGGCCGACCTGATGCGCGTGGCCGAGCTGGAACTGGCCGGGCGCACCCCGTACTACGTCCTGCTCTTCCAGCTCAGCGGCCCCGGCACCACCCGCACGATGGCGCTGCGGGTGGACGACTCCTACGAGCTCACCGCCGCGGTCGTGGCGCACACGACGGAGGCCGTGCTGCGGGGCGAGGTCGAGGCCGGCCTCCACTACGCCGACGGCGTGCTCGACCCCGCCAGGATGCTGGCCGACCTGGAACCCGTGGCCAAGATCGAGATCTCCGACGACATCCCGAGGATCGACCTGGCCGCGCCGGCGTTCGAGGAGGGCGCGCTGTGAAGCGGGTCGTGGTCTGCGGGACGAAATTCGGCCAGGTCTACCTGTCGGCCCTGGCGGACGGGCCGTTCGAGCTGACGGGCATCCTGGCCCGCGGGGGCGCCCGGTCCGCCGGATACGCCCGGGCGTACGGCGTGCCGCTGCTCACCGACCCCGACCAGGTGCCCGACCTGGCCGACCTGGCCTGCGTCGTCGTGCGTTCCGGGGTCGTCGGGGGAGAGGGCAGCGAGCTGGCCAAGGCGCTCCTGACCCGCGGCGTCCACGTGCTCCAGGAGCACCCGCTGCACGCGGACGAGCTGGCCCGGTGCCTGCGCACCGCGCGGGCCTCGTCGGCGGTTCACCACGTGAACACGCTCTACGTGCACCTGGAGCCGGTGCGCCGGTTCGTCGAGGCCGCCCGCCGGCTGTGCGAGCTCCAGCGGCCCCTCTACGTCGACGCCGCCTGCAGCGTCCACGTCGCCTACGCCCTGTTCGACATCCTCGGCCGCGCGCTCGGCGGGCTGCGGCCGTGGACGTTCGGCCCGGTGGCGCAGGGGACGCCGTTCAGCTGCCTCACCGGCACGATCGGCGGCGTGCCGCTGACCCTGCGGGTGCAGAACCAGATCGCCCCCAACGACCCCGACGCCCACCTGCACCTGCTGCACCGCATCACGCTGGGCACGGAGGGCGGCAACCTCACGCTGGTCAACACGCACGGGCCGATCGTGTGGAGTCCCCGCATGTACGTCGGCCGCGACGCCGACGACCGCTTCGACCTTGAGGAGGACCACCTCCGCCTGCCGAGCGCCACACTCCTCGGACCGGAACAGGCACCGACATTTCAGGAAATCGTCGGATCACTGTGGCCGAGCGGTATCCGGCGCGCGCTGACCGACCTGCGCCAGGCCGCAGAAGAGGCCGTCGATCCGATGCGGCAGGGCCAGTACTACCTGACGCTCAGCCGCCTCTGGCTGGACGCCACCGCGGCGATCGGCCGCCCCGAACTGCTGGTCCAGGACGCCCCCCGCCCCCTTTCCGCAGCGGAGATCTCATGAGCTGGTTCCACTGCTACGACCCCAGGCCGCGGTCGGGACTGCGGCTGTTCTGCTTCCCGCACGCCGGCGGCTCGGCGAACTTCTACCGGTCCTGGCACCACACCCTGCCGCCGGCCGTCGAGGTGCGCGCCGTGCAGTACCCGGGACGCGCCGACCGGCGCGCCGACCCGCTGATCGACGACGCCCACCACATCGCCAAGCTCGTCGCCGACGCGATGGCGCCCCTCCTCGACCGGCCGGTCGCGCTGTTCGGGCACAGCATGGGAGCCCTCATCGCCTACGAGGTGGCGCGCGAGCTGGAGGCGCGCGGCCGGGGCGTGGTGCACCTGTTCGCCTCCGGGCGGCACGCGCCGCACGACCACCGGCCGGGCGACGCCCACACCACCGACGAGGACCTGATCTCCGACCTGGTACGCCTCGGCGGCGTGGAGGAGGAGCACCTGGCGGATCCGGTGATCAGGGAGCTGACGCTGCCGGTGGTCCGCAACGACTACCGGGTCGACGAGACCTACCGGCACCGTCCGGGTGGCCTGCTGCACTGCCCCGTCACCGCGATGCTCGGCGACGGCGACCCCGAGGTGACCCCGGAACAGGCGGCGCGGTGGAGCGAGCTGACCCGTGACCGGTTCGCCGCCCGCGTGCTGGACGGCGACCACTTCTACCTCGTGCCACGGCGGACGGACGTGGTCGCCCACGTGCTCCGCGCCGTCTCCATGGCCTGGCCCTCCACACCGTAGGGAACGCCTTGACTTCCTCCCCGCGGCTGGAGCCGGGGGATTCCACGCCGGAGGTATTCGATGATGGAACACGAGCTCATGAGGATCCTCACCGGCGGATGGGTGGCGGAGGCGACCTTCGCCGCCGTCCGGCTCGGGGTCGCCGACACGATCGCGGAACGCCGCCTGTACTCCTGTGAGATCGCGGAAACGGTCGGCGCGCACCCCGACGCGCTCGGCCGTCTGCTCCGCCTGCTGGCGGGGGTCGGCCTGGTCGACACCGACGAGGACGGCAGGTACGGCCTCACCCCGATGGGCGCCCTGCTGGGCCGCGACGAGCTGGGCCCGCTCGCCGCGCTCTACGGCGAGGACTACTTCGGCGCCGCGTGGCGAGGGCTGCCGCACACCCTGCGCACCGGCGAGACGGCCTTCGAGCACGTCTTCGGCAGGCCCGTCTTCGCGCACCTGACGGACGATCCCGGCAAGGCCTCCGTCTTCAACGCCGGCATGGCGGCGGGCGCCGCGTTCTTCCGCGAGGTCCCCATGGCGTACGACTTCTCCGGCGCCCGGACCGTGGTGGACCTGGCGGGCGGCACCGGCGCCCTGCTGGGCACCATCCTGCGGGACCACCCGGAGACCGGGGGGATCCTGTTCGACGTGCCCGAGGTCGTCGCGAAGGCGCCCGCGCACCTGGACCGGATGGAGGTGCTGGACAGGTGCGAGCTGGTCGGCGGCGACCTGTTCGAGTCCGTCCCGGAGGGCGGGGACGTCTACCTGCTCTCCCGCATCCTGCACGACTGGGACGACGACCGGTGCGTCCGGCTGCTGCGCAACTGCGCCAGGGCGATGGAGACGGGGGCGGAACTACTGATCATCGAACGCGTCGTCTCCGCCGACAGTCACCTGCCGCTCGCCTACGACCTGCACATGATGGTGATGACCGGCGGGCGGGAGCGGACCGAGGAGGAGTACCGGACGCTGCTGGAGAGCGCGGACCTGCTCCCCGGCAAGCTGGTCGAGCTCCCGCTCGGGATGCGGATGCTCACCGCGACCCGCTGAGCCTTCGACAGGACGACAGGACGACAGGAAAAAGAAAAAGGCCGCGGTCCCGCCGGGACCGCGGCCTTTTTCGCGGGTCAGACCACCGCCGGCACCCGGACGATCTCGACGCTGCCCTGGCCGCCGTCGACCCGGATCAGGTCGCCGTCCTGGATCCGCATGGTGGCGTTCCTGGTGCCGACGACGGCCGGGATGCCCAGCTCGCGCGCCACGATGGCCGCGTGCGACAGCGGCGCGCCGACGTCGGTGACCACCGCCGCGGCACGCGGGAACAGGAGCGTCCAGCCCACGTTGGTCACGGTCGTCACCAGGATCTCGCCCTCCGCGAGCCGGTCGCCGTCCGCCACGGAGGAGATCACCCGGGCGATGCCCTCGACCACGCCGCCCGCGCCGGGAAAGCCGCTGATGGTCTGCGAGGGGGGCGCCACCGTCGCGCCGGCGTCGAACACGTCGCCGCGGCGGTTCGGGTCGGCCGCCCACCGCTCCGGGTCGAACCTGCCGCGGATGATGCCCGGGTACGGCGGGAGCGCCTTGTACAGCTCGTAGGTCGTCCTGCGCTTGGCCACCTGCGAGAGCGGCCGGCGCGAGCCGCGCAGCACGTCCAGGACCTCCTCGATCGTCAGGAAGAACAGGTCGTCACCGTGCCCGGTCACCTCGCCGGCCCGCACGACGAAGTCGCGCACCATCCAGAAGCCGCGCATCATCTCCGAGCGGGTCTCCTCGCGGGCGCGGACGATCTCCTCCCAGCGGTCGATCTTGCGGCGGAACTTCTCCGCCTGCCTCGGATACCGCTCGCGGAACCTGCGCCAGGCGGCGTCGCTCGCCTTGTCCTGGCGGGTCAGCAGCTCGGTCGGGTCGACCGTGAGCCCGGCGATCTGCCGGTCGAGCCAGGTCGGGTCCTCCACCGGCCGGGCCACGGAGACCTCGAACTCGTCCGGGCCCCGATGGCCGTACCTGCGGACGTACTCCTCGCGGGAGATCTCGCCGCGCTTGAAGCGCGCCAGGCCGAGCAGCGGGCCGAGGCTCTCCAGCCGGCCGTCCGCGGCCTGGATCCCGGACATCAGCACGGCGGCGTCGGCCTCCCCGACGAGCTTGGTCAGCTGCGAGCCGAGGTAGATCAGCGAGCCGGCGTCCTGCCGGGCGGCGGCGGCGAGCATGCGGTTGCACTCGCGGAACCTCGGCTCCACCTCGCTCTCCCAGAGCGCGGCGAGGTCCGCGCCGGTGGCCGACCCGGCGATCCTGACGCGGATGGCCTCGGTGGTCCGGGGCGCGGACGCGACGTACTCGGGGATCCGGTCCACGAGCTGCTGGATGGCGCGGCGGCCCGCCAGGAGCGGTTTGGCCGCCTTGAGGGTCTGCCAGCGCGACATCGGCAGCAGCGGGGTCTCGACCCCCTCCGGCAGCCGCCCGTACACCGGCTCCTGGGTGTCCCTGATCTTCTTGGTCATGCCCAGGGCCCGGCCGAGAGAGGCGGTCAGGCTCATGTTCATGTAGACCCGGCCGCCGATGTTGCCGCACTGGGGGTGGCCGCCGAGGTGCCCGGCGACCATGATCTCGCCGATGAACGCCTGCACGAGCGACCAGGTGCACGGGGTCATCACGCTGGGGATCGCCTCGCCCAGGTTGCCGTTGGTCCACAGGTAGTCGCCCTTGAGCGAGTCGTTCCACACCTCGCGCTGCCCGGTGATGGGCCTGGCCTGCAGGATGTACGGCCTGCCCTCGTGGATGGCCCACTCGACGTCCACGGCGTGGCCGTACAGCTCCTCGATCGTCATGCCCAACTCGGCGAGCCGTACGGCCTGCGCCCGCGACAGCACGGGCAGGTCGCGCCCGGTCTCCGGCACCGGCACCTCGTGGGTGCCCTCGGTCCCGCGGACGGTCATCACGGTCTTGGCCGCGATGTGCTCCTCGACGATCGTGCGGTCGGCGCGGTCGAGCGTGATCGTGTCGGGCGTGACCAGCCCGCCGACGATCGCCTCACCCAGTCCCCACGCGGCGTTGATGCTCAGGTGGTCGCGGTCCTCGGTGAACATCACGCCCGCCGCGTCGGCGGGCACGAGCTCCTGGACGACGACGGCGAGGGCCACCTCGTCGTGGGGGACGCCGTTGCGCTCGCGGTAGGCGATGGCCCGCTCGGTCCACAGCGAGGCCCAGCAGCGCCTGACCGCGTCCAGGACCTGCTCGGCGCCGCGGATGTTGAGGAAGGTGTCCTGCTGCCCGGCGAACGACATCCCGGGCAGGTCCTCCGCGGTCGCCGACGAACGTACGGCCACCGCGGGCTCGTCGCCCAGCTCGCGATAGGCGGCCCGGATGTCGTCGGCGATGTCCTGAGGCACCTCGTGGGCGGCGAACAGGGCGGCGGCCTCCGCCGCGTCGCTCGACAGGATCCGTTCCCGCAGATCGTGGTGGGTCACGAAGGCGCGGTAGGCGGTGGTGGTGACGTGGAAGCCCGGCGGAACCGGGAGCCCGGCCCGGGCCAGGCGGGCGAGGGACTCGCCCTTGCCTCCCACGTTCGCCAGCTCGGTACGAGGGTCGGCCAGCGCAAGCGTGTTCATGGACCATCTCCATTCGTCCCAGGGGGTGTCCACTCGCATGAACAGGGCAGACATGTTCACGCTACGGAGCACCGGACGAGGCGGCCCACCCCTAGGCGCCCTTAAGTCAGGTCTCGGAGGCCCGCTTGATCAGCCCGGTCTCGTAGGCCGCCGCCACCGCCGAGGCCCGGTCCTTCACCCCGAGCTTGGCGAAGATGTGCAGCAGGTGCGTCTTGACCGTCGCCTCGGTGATGAACAGCTTCGCGGCGGCCTCGCGGTTGGTGGCGCCGCGGGCGATCAGCCCGAGCACCTCCAGCTCCCGCCGGCTCAGCGTCTGCTGCTCGGGCGCGCGCACCTTCTGCATGAGCAGCCCGGCCACGGTGGGGGACAGCACCGTCTCGCCGCGGGCGGCCGCCTGCGCGGCGCGGAGCAGCTCGATGCGCGGCGTGTCCTTGAGCAGGTAGCCGGTGGCGCCCTGCTCGATGGCGGGCAGCACGTCCGCGTCGTTGTCGAACGTGGTCAGGACCAGCACCTTGATGTCCGGGGTCTGCTCGCGCAGCCGGCGAATCAGCTCGGTGCCGCTCATCTTCGGCATCCGCAGGTCCATCAGCACGAGATCGGGGTTGGTCTGGCGTGTCAGTACGAGAGCCTCCGGCCCGTCGGCCGCCTCGCCGACGACTTCGAAGGCCTCGTCGGTGGAGAAGATCTCGCGCAACCCGTCGCGGACGACCGGGTGATCGTCCACGACGATGATACGAATCGGCATGCCTCACGCATTTCTGGAGTCGGCGGTGATGGCGGGCACCGTAGCAGAGACGCCCGTTCCCTGGCCGAGAGCGGTCTCTATCTCGAAGTCCCCGGCCAGCCGGGTGACGCGCTGGCGCATCGCGACGAGCCCGAACCCGCCCGCGATGGACGGTTCCACCTTCTCGGGGTCGAATCCGGATCCGTCGTCGCGTACGTCGAGCACCACCACATCCTCCATGTAGGACAGGGTGACGGCGACCCTGCTGGCGGAGGCGTGTTTGCCGACGTTGGCCAGAGCCTCCTGCGCCACCCGCAGCAGGGTCATCTCCACCTCGGCGTGCAGCGGCCTGGCGTCACCGGTGACCGACACCGGAACCGGCACGCCCGACGTCTGCGACCAGGTGGCCGCGACGTCCTCCAGAGCGGTCGCGAGCTGGGCCTCCTCCAGCGGAGCGGGACGCATCGCCAGCACCGACCGGCGCGCCTCGTTGAGGCTGTCCCTGGCCAGCGCCCGCACGGTGTTCAGCCTGGAGCGGGCGGCGGGCACGTCCTCGATGACGTTCTCGGCGACCTCGAGCTGGGTGAGGATGGCGGTCAGTCCCTGGGCGATCGTGTCGTGGATCTCCCTGGCCATCCGCTGGCGCTCGCTGAGCACGCCCGCCTCGCGGGCGCGGGTCAGCAGCTGTGACTGCAGGTTCGAGTTCTCCTCCGCCAGGGCGGCCAGCTTGGTGCCGGTCGCCTTCAGCTGCGCGATCATCACCTTGCGCTGCTGGTTCTGCTTCGAGATGGTCTGGATGAACAGGCCGACGGTCGAGGCGATCAGGACGGCGACGAGGAAGGAGAAGATCAGCTCCTGCGGCGGCCGGGACCCGGGGCGGGCGCCGACCAGGACCGCGGCCGTGGCGGCCACCCCCGCGTAGGCCGTCCACCCGCGCAGCAGCGTGAAGGCCTGGATGAACGCGCCGGGGCCCGCCACCGTGAACACCGGGTCGATCCTGATCAGCGCCGCGATGAAGGCGAGCATCACGACGAAGTAGACGATCGCCACCACCGGCCGCTCGATCCGGCTGAACCGCGATGAGACCATGAACCAGTGCCAGACCCCGGTGCACACCGCCAGGACCACCACGTCCGGCCGCCAGTCCCGCAGCAGGGCGAAGACGGTGGGCAGCAGGACGAAGAGGTACGGCAGGGCCGGCCAGGCGCGGTCCCATCGCGAGACGTTGGGCTCGATGGTCGTCACCAGCGGAACGCCTTCAGCGCGACCCCGCCCGCGACGATGGTGATCGCGACCAGCACGGCCAGGGTGAGCGGGGAGGCGGGCTGGCCCTCCCAGGCGGCGCGGACGGCCTGGACGGCGGGGGCCATGGGGGTGAAGTCGCCGACGGAGCGCATCGACTCCGGCAGCGTCTCGCGGGCGCTCATGGCGCCGGAGACGAAGACCATGGGGAAGAAGGCGGCCAGGCCGATCACCGTGGCGGCGCGGCCGCTGGGCACCAGGGCGCCGATGAGCAGCCCGATGGCGCCGAGGCTGGCGGCGCCGAGGACCCAGGCGAGGACGAGACCGACCGGGTCGGCCGGCCCGTTCATGCCGTAGACGGCCAGGCCGACGACGCCGAGCAGGAGGCCGCCGAGCACGGCCAGCAGCATGTGCGCGACCCACTGGGCACCGAAGATCATGGTGGGGGAGGCGGGGGTGGCGCGCAGCCGCTTGAGCACGCGGCGCTCGCGGTACTGGGCCAGCGTGGCCGGCAGGACGACCAGCGAGGCCAGGCCGATGACGAAGACGCTGAGCATCGGGACGACGGCCTCGATGATGGGCAGCCCGCTGGGCAGCGAGCCGCCGTTGCGCATCTTGATCCACAGGATGACCATGGGGAAGGCCAGGGCGAAGAATGCGGCCATCGGGTCGCGCATGGCCAGCTTGAGCTCGATCGCGATGACGTTGCCGAGACCCTTCATTACACGGTCCTCTCAATGAGTGCGAAGTAGGCGTCGTCGAGGGAGCCGGAGGCGTCCCTGGTGAGGAGGTCGCCGGGGCTGCCCTGGTGGACGACGCGCCCCCGGTCGATGACGGCGATGCGGTCGCAGAGGGCGTCCGCCTCGTCCATGAAGTGGGTGACCAGCACGACGGTGACGCCGCGGTCGCGCATGGCGCGGATCATGTTCCAGGTCATCCGGCGGGCGGAGGGGTCCAGGCCGGTGGTCAGCTCGTCGAGGAAGACGACCTCGGGGTTGCCGACCAGGGCCAGCGCGATGAACAGGCGCTGCTTCCAGCCACCGGACAGGCCCGAGAAGCGGGCGCGCCTCTTCTCGGTCAGCCCCCACTCCTCCATCAGGGCGTTCCAGTCGGCGGGCTTGTCGTAGAAGGAGGCGTACATCTTCAGCGCCTCGCCGACCCTGATGGCGTCGGGCAGCGCGGCCTCCTGCAACTGGGTGCCGATGCGCTGGAGCAGCTCGCGCCGCTGCGTCTGCGGGTCCATGCCGAGCACGCGCAGGGTGCCGCCGTCGGGCTTGCGCAGCCCGGACGCGCACTCCACCACGGTGGTCTTGCCGGCTCCGTTGGGGCCGAGGATGCCGAAGATCTCGCCTCGCTCGACCGTCAGGGTGACGTCGTCCAGTGCCTTGTGCGTCCCGTAGCTCTTCTGCAGGCCGTTGATCTCGATGACTGTCATGTGTCGAGAATCCCCGCTGCCCCGGGTCTTCGTAATCCACCGAACGGTTGATGGGGGTCGGCCGTCCCAGTCGGGGTTCCGTCGGCGGACGCGGAGAATCAGGCCGCTGACCAGGCGCGGGTCACCGTAGGGGTATCGAAGGGAGTAGAGACGGGGTTCCGAAGGGTGAATATCGCAAACCCTGCCGATCTCGAACCCTATGGAGCATGAGCGACTCAGCAGTACGTGTACGTGAGCTGCGTAAGAAATACGGCGACCTGAACGCCGTCGACGGCATCGACCTGGACATCGCCCGGGGTGAGGTCTTCGCGCTCCTGGGCCCCAACGGCGCCGGCAAGACGACCACAGTCGAGATCCTGGAGGGTCACCGCCGCCGGGACGGCGGTGAGGTCAGCGTGCTCGGCGAGGACCCCGGCCGGGCCGGCCGCCTCTGGCGGTCCAAGCTCGGAATCGTGCTGCAGTCGGCCACCGACGCCGCCGAGTTCACCGTCCGCGAGACGGTGCACCATTTCGCGAGCTACTTCCCGCGCCCGCGCGACCCGGACTCGGTGATCGAGCTGGTGGGCCTGTCCGGCAAGGCGGACGCCCACATCCGCCACCTTTCCGGCGGCCAGCGGCGCAGGGTCGACGTGGCCCTGGGCGTCGTGGGCAACCCCGAGCTCCTCTTCCTGGACGAGCCGACCACCGGATTCGACCCCGAGGCCCGCCGCCAGTTCTGGGGCCTGATCTCGCTGCTGTCCGACGAGGGCACCACCATCGTGCTGACCACGCACTACCTCGACGAGGCCGAGGCGCTGGCCGACCGGGTGGGCGTGATCGCGAGAGGCAGGGTCGTCGCGATCGGCGAGCCGGCCACGCTGGCCGGCCGCGCCGAGGCGGACGCGACGGTCAGCTGGTCCACCCCGGACGGGGAACGCCGCGTGAAGACCCCGACGCCCACGAAGGTCGTCGCGGAGCTCATCGCGCAGTTCGACGGGGAGATCCCCGACCTGACCGTCAGACGGCCGACTCTCGAAGACACCTACCTAGGCCTTATCGGAGAACAGCTGTGACAACCACGTTGCCGATGCAACCGACGCAACCACCCGACATCCGACCGGTGCAGGCGGTGCGACTGCCCAGTGCCGGCCGGCTGACCCTGAAGCGCGGCGCGATGGAGCTCAAGGGCTTCTTCCGCACGAAGAGCCAGTTCATCGTCATCTTCTCGCTCCCGGCGATCATGCTGATGCTGCTGGGCGCCATGTCGGGCAGCAGGCAGGGGCTGCCCGGCGTCACGGGAGCCCAGATCCTCACCGCCGGCATGATCGGCGCCGGCATCATGGGCACGTCCTTCCAGAACCTGGGCATCAACATCACGCTGGAGCGCCACGACGGGACGCTCAAGAGGCTGTACGGCATGCCCATGCCGCGCACGGCCTACTTCGGCGGGAAGATCATCCAGGTCCTGGTGTGCATGATCGCCGAGGTCATCCTCCTGATCGCGGTCGGGGTGCTGATGTTCGGCATCAACCTGCCCACCACCGTCCACCAGTGGCTGACGTTCACCTGGGTCCTCCTCCTCGGCGGCATGGCCTGCACGTTCCTGGGCATCGCGATCGGCAGCCTGCCGAAGTCCACGCGCGGGGCCAACGCTGTGATCACGCTGCCCTTCCTCATCGTGCAGTTCTGCTCCGGTGTCTACATCCCCTTCTCCGACGTGCCGTGGATCCTGCAGATCTTCGCGTCGATCTTCCCGCTCAAGTGGATGACCCAGGGCATGCGGTCGGTGTTCCTGCCCGAGCAGGCGGTGGTCCTGGAGCCGGCCGGCAGCTGGGAGCTCCCGATGGTGGCCCTGGCGCTGGGCCTGTGGTGCGTGGTCGGCCTGGTCCTGTGCCTGCGGACGTTCCGCTGGACCGCGCGCGACAGTTAGTCGTAGGGGTCAATTGGGGGTGCCTCACGGAAAACTGTTTTCTAATATGTGATAAAGGCCAATCCATGGAGGTGCCCGTGACCATAGCCCCCGGCTCTACACGAGAGGTTCATGCGGATTGCACGATTTCCGACCACGGCCCGTACGATGTCAATGTCTTTCTTCTCGGTGGACCCGTCGACTTTCCGGAGACTGCCCGATACCGACGGCTGGACAAGGCGGACGGAAAGGTGAAGATTCAGTACCGGAGCGGCTACGAGCACTTCGAGCGCACCGAGGAGCACTACCACCTCGAAGGCGCCTGCCAGGGGCTGATCTACCGGTGGACGACCAGGACGAGGATCGCTGAATAATCAAGGACCACAGACGCCCGCTTCCGTGCGCCGCGCCCTCCGAAATCCGGGCGCGGCGCTTTTTCGTGCCCACCGGGAATCGAAAGTTGTAGATCGGATGCTATTAAGGGTCACCCCGTTGTGGGCGTATAAGGGGCGGCGTAGCGTATTAGTCGTGAATCGGTTATGCAGACCATGGGCAATCGTTCTCACTCTCGTGAGGGGTGTTCGGTATGGGGTTCTTTGAGAGAGACGCGGCTACGGCCTCCTTACAGGGGCTCCTCACCGAGACCATCGGGGGGAGGAGCAGGGTCGCGATGGTGACCGGAGTGGTCGCCACCGGTAAGAGCGAGCTGCTGCACTCCTTCGCCGAGCAGGCCTACGGCCGCGGGGCGCTCCCGCTCGTGGCGACGGCGTCGCGGGCGGAGAGCGACCTCCCGCTCGGCGTGCTGGGACAGCTCTTCCACAACGCCCCCCTGGGCGAGCGGCTGCGCGAGCGCGCGATGGACCTCCTGCGCGAGGGCGGCGAGCGGCTGGAGACCCAGACCGTCGAGGGGCTCTGCGGGGTGCTGCTGTCCCTGGCGGAACAGCTCCCGCTGGTGATCGTCGTCGACGACGTCCACGACTCCGACCGCGCCTCGCAGATGTGCCTGTCGTACTTCATGCGCCGGGCCAGGTCGTCGCCGGTGATGACGGTGTTCGGGCACGCCGACTACCCGCACCAGGCCGACAGGTTCTTCCCCACCGAGATCATCAGGCAGCCGCACTGCACCGCCATCCGGCTGCTTCCGCTCTCGCGCGACGCCGTGCTGAGCATGGTGAGCGAGCGCCTGGGACACGAGACGGCCGAGCGGCTGGTGCCGGAGTGGCACGACCTCAGCGGCGGCAACCCGATCCTCGTGGACGGCCTCCTCGACGACTTCGCGAGGAACGGCACGGGAGCGCCGGCGGAAAGGTACGGCGAGGCCGTGTTGTCCTGCCTGCACCGCGTCGACCCGGCCCTGCTGGACGTGGCCAGATGGGTGGCGGCGATCGACGATCCCGCGCTCGTCCATCGGCTGGCCCGCTCGGACACGCCGTCGGTCCCCCTGTCGATCCGCTGGCTGGAGACGGCGGGTCTGCTGGCCGACGGCCGGTTCCACCACGAGGCGGGCGAGGAGGCGGTCCTGGCCGACCTCGGGGCCGACAAGCGCCAGTACATGCACCGGCGCGCGGCCGAGCTGCTGAACGGCGAGGGCGCCTCCGACCTGGCGATCGCCGAGCAGCTGAGCAAGGCCGACGACGCCGACGCCCCCTGGGCGGTGTCCGTGCTGCGCTCGGCGGCCCGCCGCAGGCTGACCGACGGCGAGGTCGAGTCGGCCGTCGACTACCTCAAGCTCGCCCTGCGCGGACGCCTGGACGACCAGGAGCGCACGTCGATCGCGACCATGCTGATGCGCGCCGAGTGGCGCATCGACCCGAAGACGCCGATCAGCCACATGGAGGAGCTGACTGACGCGCTGCACAACGGGAGCCTGCGCGGCAGTGACGCGATCATCCTGGCCAGGGCGCTGCTGTGGCACGGCAGGATGGACGTCGCCTGCGACGTCCTGGAGCGCACGGCGGAATTCGGCGACACCGACCCGCACACGGTCGCCGAGGGCGTGAGCACCAGGATGTGGCTGCGCTGCTCCGCGCCGCCGCTTTTGGCCCACATGGACAGCTGGGCGGGCAAGAACATCAGCGAGGCGGTGCTGCCGTTCCAGGTGAGCCGGCGCCTGGAGTCGATCAACGCGCTGGTCGGCGTGCTCACCGGCGGTCCCCACGACCGGATCGTGGCCACGGCCGAGCGGATCCTGCGCGGCTCCAACCTGGACGAGATGTCCATGGACACCGTGGAGAGCGCGCTGCTCGCCCTCGTGTACGCCGGGCGGTCCAACCGGGCGGCGCCGCGGTGCGACGCGCTGATCGGGGAGCTGCGTTCCGGGGGCTCGCCCGCCCGCCGGGCGCGTCTCACCGCGATCCGGGCGGAGCTCTCGCTGCGCCAGGGAGAGCTCGAGGAGGCCGCGTCGTACGCCCGGCTGGCCCTGGAGATCATTCCGCCGAGCAGCTGGGGCGTGGCCGTGGCCGGACCGGTGGCCACCCTCATGCTGGCCGCCACCGCGATGGGACGCTACGACGAGGCGCTCGCGCAGCTCAACCACGCGTTCCCCGAGGCGATGCTGCAGACCAGGTGCGGCGTGCGGTTCCTGCAGGCCCGCGGCCGCTACCAGCTCGCCGTCGACAACCCGGTGGCGGCGTTGCGCGACTTCCGGCTCTGCGGGGAACTGCTGACCGCCTGGAAGATGGACACCCCGGGGTTCGTCGCCTGGCGCACGGACGTGGCCGAGGCCCTCATCGCCCTGGGCAGGCACGACGAGGCCCGCGAGCTGGTCGAGGAGCAGCTGAGCCGGTCGGGCGCCGGCTCGGAGCGCAGCGACGGCGTGGCGCTGCGGGTGCTGGCCGCCACCAGCGAGGTACGGCACCGGCCGATGTTCCTGCGCCAGGCCTCCGAGCACCTGCAGGCGTGCGGAGACCGCTACGAGCTGGCCAGGTCGCTGATCGACCTCACCGAGGCCTACCACAGCGTGGGCGAGTTCCGCAGGGCGGGCATCATCGCCAGCCGCGCGCGGACCCTGGCCCAGGAGTGCGGTGCCCGCCCGCTGAGCCAGGCGCTCGCCGACGAGGGCGGCGCGGAGGACGGGGACGGCGAGACGAACAGGGTGGTGGCCATCCTCAGCGACGCCGAGCGCAGGGTGGCCGGTCTGGCCACGGTGGGTTACTCCAACCGTGAGATCGCCGCCAAGCTGTTCATCACGGTGAGCACCGTCGAGCAGCACCTGACGCGCGTGTACCGCAAGCTGAACATCACCCAGCGCTCGGACCTGCCGCCGGACCTGACGGCCCAGCCCGGCCGCGTTCCCGGCCTCGCACGTGAGGGGGCACACCCGGCCAGGCCGGCCGCCGGCCGCTAGCGGCGTGACCGGTCGCTCAGACGAGCGGCCAGTCGCGCACCATCTGCGGCACGATCACGCAGCCGTGCAGCACGTACTGAGTGACCATGAAGACCGCGTACGGCCGCCGCCGGCGCGGTCCGGGCGGGATCGGACCGCGGCAGAGCAGGGCGATGGCCAGCCCGCCCAGGCACATGGCGGCCGCGGGCAGGTACAGTGACGGATCCCCCAGCAGCAGCACGCCCCCGGTGACGACGACGGGCAGGGCGAGCGAGACGTTGATGATGGCCAGCCGCAGCGCGCGCTCGCCGTGCACGACGGCGAACGTCACGCGGCCGGCCGCCGCGTCGCCCTCCAGGTCGGGCAGGTCCTTGGTCGTCGTGCCCACCAGGGCGGTCCAGAGCGAGGCGGCGAGGACGAAGACGATCAGCTGCGTCCCGATGTCGATCCCGCCCGCGTAGGCGTGGGCGCCGGCGTAGTAGGTCAGGATGCTGGCCGTCAGCCCGATCGCGACCGTTCCGCTGGTCCTGCGCTTGAGGTGGAAGGGCGGGCCCGAGTAGAGGTAGCCGAGGGCCAGCATGACGGCGACCATCCCCACGTTCACCGGCCCCAGCGCCAGGCTGATCGCGACGGACGCGACCGCGGCGCCGGCCGCGACCCCGGTGGCGAAGGCAGGCGGTAACTCCCCCCTCGCTATGGGCCGGCGCGAGCCGTTGAGCCGGTCCTCGCACACGTCCGTGACGCCGTTGTAGAGATAGACGGCGAAGACGGCCAGCGTCCATGTCAGCGCGCCCCACGCGGTCCTGCCCAGGTCGCCCTCGCCGACGACGGCGGAACTCAGCGACGCCCCGGTGAGGAAGCGCAACAGGAAGTTGAACTGCACGGAGGGACGGGCCTCGGCCAGGCACAGCCCGCTGTGCCGGAGGGGGAGAAACCCAGTCGGGGAACTGATGCTCGTCGTCATCACTGTCAGCCCTTCCGCCAAACCGAAGATCGATGAGTGATCGTTTCCAGTCGTGCCCCTCGCCCGGGGCGCGTTCGTGGGAAGCGTTTACCGATACAGAGGTGGTCGCAGATCGACGCCAGGTTTCGATCTAGTGTCACACACGGCACCCCCGCGCAGACATCCGATGTCTCACCCCGGAGCGGTCGGACGGGCGCACCAGGTCGAACTTTCGATACCCGGAGTGATCCTTCGGTGCGGGACGGGAATACTCCTGACCACTTGTCTTGACCGGGGAATTCAATGGCTATTTGGTAATGGTGAACATCCGAGGCAGTCGGATAATCTCAGTGAAGGAGATTGGGGAATGGGCGCGAACCGGCCTGTAGAGCGTTATTCCGATTTTACTCCCCTCGTTCTTCCCGATCGGACGTGGCCGGACGGGCGGATTAGTTCGTCGCCGCGATGGCTGTCCACCGACCTCCGAGACGGTAACCAGTCACTCGCCAACCCGATGTCCCCGGCGAGGAAGCTTCGGATGTTCGAGCTTCTGGTCGACATCGGCTACAAGGAGATCGAGATCGGATTCCCGGTCGCGAGCCAGGACGACCACGACTTCGTCCGGCTCCTCATCGAGGAGGACCGGATCCCGGACGACGTATGGATATCGGCTCTGGTGCCGGCGCGCGACGAGCTGATCGAGCGCACGATCCGTTCCATGTCGGGGGCGCCCAGGGCCACGCTCCACCTCTACAACGCGACGGCCCCGCTGTTCCGGCGCGTGGTGTTCGGAATGGACCGGGAGCAGTGCAAGGACCTGGCCGTCCGGGGCACGGAACTGGTGAAGAAATATGCCGAAAAAGAGCTTCGTGGTGGCAATTTCCGGTTCCAGTACTCACCTGAGTTGTTCAACGAGACCGAGGCCGACTTCTCCCTTGAGGTCTGCGAAGCCGTCATGGACGCGTGGGAGCCCGCTTCCGACCGGCCGATAATCCTGAACTTCCCCACGACCGTGGAGCGTTCGCTGCCCTCCGTCTTCGCCGACCAGATCGAGTGGCTCGACCGGAACCTGTCGCGCCGGGAGCACGTCTGCCTGTCCATCCACCCGCACAACGACCGGGGAACCGGGGTCGCCTCGGCCGAACTCGCCCTCCTGGCCGGCGCCCAGCGCATCGAGGGCTGCCTGTTCGGCAACGGCGAGCGGGCGGGCAACGTCTGCCTCGTGACACTGGGGATGAACATGTTCAGCCACGGCGTCGACCCCGGCATCGACTTCTCCGACATCGACAGGATCCGCGACACCGTCGAGTGGTGCAACGAGATCCCCGTGCACCCCAGGCATCCCTACGGGGGCGAACTGGTCTACACGTCCTTCTCCGGCTCCCACCAGGACGCGATCAAGAAGGGCTTCGACGACCTTGAGCGCGACGCGGTCGAGGCCGGTGTGAGCATCGACGAGCAGCCGTGGCAAATGCCGTACCTTCCGGTCGACCCCAAGGACGTGGGACGCACCTACGAGGCGATCGTGCGGATCACCACCCAGTCCGGCAAGAGCGGCGTCGCCTACATCATGAGCGCCTGGTACGGCATGCGGCTGCCGAAGGAGCTCCAGAAGGACTTCGCGACGGTGGTCCAGTCGAGCGCGGAGCTGCTCGGCAGCGAGCTCTCGCCCGAACAGGTCTGGGAGCTGTTCGAGAAGGAGTACATCTCCTCCGACGGCCCGGTCGGTGAGCCGTACACCGCCGGAGGGCGGGTCGCCGCGACGCTCCACCTCGACGGCGCGGGGGAGCACGACGCCAGGACCATCGGCGCCAAGCTCGCCCCCTGGGGCATCGACGTACGCACCGTGCACCGCGCGGCCGAGGCGGACCCGGCCGGCGGTGCGCTCGCGGGGGCCGCGGTCTACGCCGAGTACCGGGTCGGGGGGGCGACGGTCTGGGGTGTCGGCGTGGACACCTCCGCCGTGGGCGCGGCCCTGTCGGCGGTCGGGGTCGCCCTCAGACGGGGCGGCAAGCAGGCGGCCGTGATCGTCACGCCGCACGTCTGATGCCCCGCGCCGCGCGTCTGATCAGGGACTGCGCACCCGTGGCGACGGCCACGGGTGCGCGGTTCGCGCTTCGCGGCATTGCGCCGGCCTCACATTCGCCGTCGGCGAGTTGCTTCCAATATAAAAATGCTGACTATTTGTGAGATATTCAGTAAAGGGCCCCGGGATAATTGAGTTAGGCTCGGGTTTGCCTGCTTGACTGCCCTGTTCACCCGGTGTCGGTTGCCTACTCGCCATCCATGAACCATGATGTGAACATCTGGGGAAAACCCGGAAACGCAGCAGGGGGCAGCAGGGAAGCAGGGGGCAGGATGGCGGAAGACGACGATGGAGTAGCCCGCACGCAGAGTCCGTCAGCAGCTCTTATCGAAGAGTGCCGAGCGGATATCCTCGCCAAGTACGAACAGGACCTGGAAGTCGTCGGGAGCGTCCTCGTCCAGGACGAGCAGGCGAAAGCCCAGGTCATGGCGAATGCCAACCAGATCCTCACCGATATAGCCGCCGCGCTGGACAACGGTCTTCCCCACTCCGACGAGTCCTTCCGCTTCCTGTCCTGGGATATCGGCCTGACCAGAGCGGCCACCGGTGTCCATCCGAAAGAGTCCCTGCTAGCCGCCTCGGTGTTCTTCCGAGCGGCCTTCACCATTCTGAGCAAGTGGATCCAGGACGACTCCGAGACTGACCGCCTGCTCAGGAACGTGGTCACCACGCTGGAGCAGTCCGTCTCGCTCCGCATCAGGGAAGCCGCGACCAGCTACGCCGGATTCCTGCTCAGCAAGGTGCACGAGGCACACGTGGCCGAGCGCGGGCGCATCGCCAGGGAGTTGCACGACCGCATCGGGCAGAGCCTCAGCGTCGCCCACCGGCAGGCCGAACTCTGCGTCATGTACCGCACCAGCGACCCCGCCCAGGCGATCGTCAAGATGGAGCGGGTGCAGGAGGCCATCCAGGAGGCCATGTGGCGATTGCGCCAGCTGACCTCCGACCTACACCCCCTCGAACCGATACAGAGCCTGGAGAAGGCACTGCTCGCGCATCTCGAGGCCATCGGCGTCGAGGACATGACGGCGGAGCTGGTCGTCAACGGTGACGAGGTCTGGGCGACACCTGCCATCAGCGAGGAGTGCCTGCTGATCCTGAGCGAGGCGATCCGCAACGCGCTCAGGCACGGCCGGCCGTCGTCCATCTACATCAGGGTCGACATCGCGCCGCACGAGCTGCGGGCGTCGGTGATCGACGACGGTTGCGGCTTCGACGTCAACAGCCGTCCCGCACACCACAGCCTCGGGCTGGCCTCGATCCAGGAGCGCGCCGCCCTGCTCGGCGGCATGGTCACCATCAGCACCGAAGTGGGACGGGGCACCCGAATCGATCTCGCCGTGCCATTACCGGGGTCCTTCGATGATCAAGAGTGACCACCCCATCAGGATAGCGATAGTCGACGACCACGCCCTGTTCCGCGAGGGGGTGCGAGAGATCCTGGAGGCGCAGGAGGACCTGGTGGTCGTCGGCGAGGCCGGCACCTCGTTCACCGCCCTGGAACTGGTCTCGCAGAAACGCCCCGACGTCCTCCTGCTCGACGTCGAGATCCCCGGCGACGCGGTCACGCACACCGTCTCCCGGGCACGCATGATCTCACCGGCCACCCAGATCATCATCCTGAGCATGTACGACGGGCCGCATCTCCTGCGGCAACTGCTGTCCGCCGGCATCCGGGGCTACCTGCTCAAGACCGTGCACCGCTACGAACTCGTCGCGGCGATCAGGAGCGTGCACTACGAACCCGACCGCCTCATCCTGGTCGTCTCCCCCGAGAGCCTCGCCCAGATGGAGACCGCGCGCACCGAGGTTCTGACGACCAAGGAGCGAGAGGTGCTCGAGCTGGTCGCCCAGGCGTACAGCAACAGGCAGATCGCCTCCCGGCTGAACACCACGGAGGCCACGGTCAAGCGCCACCTGCGCAACATCTTCGTGAAACTCGGGGCGGCCTCACGCATCGACGCCGTCAACCGGGCGATCGACGCCTCGCTGATCACACCGACACGATGACCCCGTCCGCCCCCTGATCAAGTTCTGCGCGACCCCAGAAGGACGTCGCGACGATTCTCCTGCGTTCAGGGCCTCCCTACAGTGAAATTGTGAACGCCGAGGCTTTGATCGCGAACATTCTGCCCCCATGGGCGATGGCTGCCGACACCTTCGAGGACCACGCCGACGCCATGCTCTTTCCCGCTGAAGCAGAGGTGATCAGCAGGTCCGTGGAGCAGAAGCGCGCTGAGTTCGCGACGGCCCGGATGTGCGCCAGGAAGGCCATGAGCGCGCTCGGCCTGCCCCCGCAGCAGGTGCTGCCGGGTGTGCGCGGCGAGCCCCAGTGGCCCAAGGGCGTCGTCGGCAGCATCACCCACTGCACGGGCTATCGCGCGGCCGTGGTCGGCGCGAGCAGCGAGGGGCTCACGATCGGCATCGACGCGGAGCCCGACAAGGGCATCGCCAGCGGGGTGCTGGAGGCCATCTCCAAACCCGAGGAGCGCGAGGCCATCCGGGTCCTGAACCGGGAGCACCCGGGACCGTCCTGGGACCGCCTGCTCTTCAGCGCCAAGGAGTCCGTCTACAAGGCGTGGTTCCCGCTGACCAGACGCTGGCTGGACTTCGAGAGCGCGACGGTGACGTTCGACCCGCTGCGCGGCACCTTCTACGCCCGCCTGCTGGTGACCGGGCCCAGCATGTTCGGCCGCCCGCTGACCGGGTTCCGCGGCCGCTGGATGGCCCGTGAAGGGCTGATCCTCACCGCCATCGCCATATCGGCGCGCTCCGACCGCGTGCAGCACCGGGACCTGGCGCACTACAGGGAGCAGGCGCGCCACAGAGAGCGCGCGCGGTACGGAGTCTGAGCGGCGGCCGGGCTCGGGCGCGGTACGAGCCCGAGCGCGGCACGGGAATCGAGCGAAGTACAGAGATCGAGCGAAGTACAGGGTCTGGGCACGGCGCGGAGACCGAGCGCGGTGCGGAGCCCGAGCCACACCCGAGGTCGTCGGTCACCACGTTCACGGAGGAACACGTGATGAGGAAGGTCCTGATCGCCAATCGCGGTGAGATCGCCGTACGGGTGGCTCGTGCCTGCAGGGACGCCGGGCTGTGCAGCGTGGCGGTCTACGCCGAGCAGGATCTGGACGCGCTGCACGTCAAGATGGCGGACGAGGCGTACGCGCTGGCCGGTCAGTCGCCGGCGGAGACGTACCTGAACATCGCCAAGCTGCTGCGGATCGCCGCGCAGTCCGGCGCCGACGCGGTCCATCCCGGCTACGGCTTCCTGGCGGAGAACGCCGGCTTCGCCCGCGCCGTCATCGACGCGGGACTCACCTGGATCGGACCGCCCCCCGAGGCGATCGCGGCACTGGGCGACAAGGTCCAGGCCAGGCACATCGCGGCCAGGGTGGGCGCGCCACTGGTGGCGGGCACCAGGGATCCGGTCTCCGGGAGCGAGGAGGTCGTCGCCTTCGCGCGCGAGCACGGCCTGCCGAT
>NZ_JBPXMC010000049.1:0-39872 GCF_051918885.1 Streptosporangium sp. OZ121 | reverse complement strand
CCTGGGGCATCGGCACCTGGTGGGCCACCACCCCCCTGGTGCGCCGCTACCCCGTCCTCCGATAACCACCCCCACCCACAGCACAAGGCCCGCCCCCTGGAAAGCGCCGAAGCGCCTACCGGGAGCGGGCCTTTTTCGTGCGTAGGGGTTCCGTGCGTACGGGGCCGGGGTACGGCCTCGCGGTCGCCGCGGGGCCGTGGCGCCGGGCGTTCGGGCTCGTCGGATCGGTGTGACGTGATGCGTGACGGCGGTTCCGGCCGGCATCAGCGGGTTCCGCGCCACGGGGGAGGGTCGCGCGGCCCGCTTCCAGGTGGCCGCCGGCACCCCGTTGGCTCCGCGAGGACGTCGGGGACGAAAGACCATGTCCTCACGCGGTGTGATCGGGACCTGTGGCCCTGTGGCCGGAGGGTCCGGTGGAGGTCTGATGGAAGAGGAGGGAAAGGAACGTCTCACGCCACGCGCACCGGGCTGTGGCGATCGTCCGCATCACGGGGACGCTCGAAGGGCTCGCGGAAACCGAGGAGAAGAAGATGTCGATCACAGTGAACGACGTGATGGGCCGTACCGCCATCGCGGTGCGGCAGGACGCGGGTTTCGCCGACATCGTGGCCGTGATGAGGCGCTTCGCCGTGGGCGCGGTGACGGTCGTCGACGCGGACCGCCGTCCGGTCGGGGTGGTCTCCCAGGACGATCTGCTGCTCAAGGAGAGCGACGCGGTGCGTCACAGCATCTCGATCTTCGAGAGTTCCGGCCGCCGTCGCGAGCACGAGAAGGCCGCGGCGGTCGTGGCCAGGAACCTGATGACCTCGCCCGCGATCACCGCCACCCCGGGCATGCCCGTCCGGGACGCGGCGCGGCTCATGCACGAAAGGAAGATCCAGCAGCTCCCGGTGATCGATCCGGTCACCGGGCGTCTCGCCGGCGTCCTGCACCGAGCGGACCTGCTGCGCGTCTTCGAGCGTCCCGAGGCCGAGCTGCGCGCCGAGGCCGAGGCCGTCGTCCGCGACCTGACCGCCGCCGGATCCGAGGTGGCCATCGGTGTCGAGAACGGCGTGGTGACGCTCGACGGCGCGGTCGAACGTCACTCGCAGGTCGTCCAGCTCGTCCAGGCGATCCGCCTGCTCGAAGGCGTCGTCGACGTCACCTCACGGCTCGAGTACGGCGACGACGACCTGCTCGTCCTTTCGCCCCTGCTGTAGAGCGCCGTGGCGGGTGCGGCAGGTCCTCGGTGTCACCGCCGGGGGAACCCGCTTCGACGCGGTGTGGGTGTCGAAGCCGGCGCGGATGTTGTGCGGAGCCCGGCTGGAGTGATCTGTGTCACGTGCTGTCACAACGATCGATTACGCGGTGTCTTGTGGTCGAACCTCTGGAAACGAAGGAGACACCATGACCGAGAACACCGACGTGGTCGTGATCGGCGGCGGATACGCCGGCGTCATGGCGGCCAATCGCCTGACCCGGCGCGGGGACGTGACGGTGACCCTGATCAACCCGCGCCCGGCCTTCGTCGACCGGATCCGCCTGCACCAGCTGGTGGGCGGGTCCCACGAGGCGGTCGTCGACTACGCGGACGTCCTGGCCGGGGGCGTGCGGCTGGTCGTCGACACCGTGACGCGGATCCGCGCCTTCGAGCGCAGCGTGACGTTGGCGAGTGGCGCCACGGTCGGCTACGACTACCTGATCTACGCGGTGGGCAGTGGCAGCGCCGATCCGCGCGTGCCCGGAGCGGCCGAGTTCGCCTATCCGATCGCCACCCTGGAGGAGGCGCAGCGGCTGCGGCCCGTCGTCGACGCCGCTCCCGCCACGGCCGTGGTGACGGTGGTCGGGGCCGGTCCGACCGGTATCGAGGTCGCCGCCGAGCTGGCGGAGGCCGGCCGTAGCGTGAGGCTGGTGTGCGGCGAGGTGCTCGGCCCGTACCTGCATCCGCGGGGCCGGCGCTCGGTCGCCAGGCGGCTGGCCGAACTCGGGGTGAGCGTGCTCGACGGCCCCGGCGCGACGGTGACGGCCGTGACCCGCGACGCCGTGCGGCTCGGCGACGGCCGCGAGTTGCCGAGTACGGTGACCGTCTGGACCGCCGGCTTCGGCGTGCCGGACCTGGCCGGTCGCAGCGGGCTGAGCACCGACGCTCTGGGCCGGCTGCGCACGGATGAGACGTTGACCAGCGTGGACGATGTGCGCATCGTCGCGGCCGGGGATTCGGCGGCACCGTCGGACCTGCCGTTTCGGATGAGCTGCCAGGCCGCGGTCCAGCTGGGTCCGCACGCCGCCGACACGGTGCTCAGCCGGATCGCGGGCGAGGAGCCGGCGCCTCTCGCCCTGGCGTTCGTCGCCCAGTGCATCAGCCTGGGGCGCCGGGCCGGCGTCTTCCAGCTCGCCCACAGGAACGACGTCGCGATGCGGTTCCACATCGGGGGCCGCCTTGGCGCGAGGATCAAGGAGTCCATTTGCGCGAGCGTTCTCTGGCAGCTGGCCTACCAGGCGCGTAAGCCCGGTTCGCTTGACTTCCCGGCCTGGGCCAAGGACGGCAGGCGCCGGCAGGTGCTGCGGGCCAGGCGCGGCGAGACGCTGGTCACCGGCTGAACGGGCGAGTCGGCGAGCGCCTTTGGCGGCCAGGGGCGGTCCCGGCCGATCGGATGGCGTACCCGTGACCGAAGTGGATCGCAGGCGCGCCGTTTGCGGGGCCGGTCACGCTAGCGGGGGGTGAGGAGACAGAACTCGTTGCCGTCGGGGTCGGCCATCACCACCTGGCCGGCCTCGTGCCGGCCGATGTCGATTCGCGTCGCTCCGAGGGAGACGAGACGGTCGACCTCCGCTTGCTGATCATCGTGCGCGGGCGGGGCGAGGTCGAAGTGCAGCCTGTTCTTGCCGGTCTTCGGCGCCACGGGCGGACCGCCCCAGGTGATCTTCGGGCCGCCGTGCGGTGAGCGGATCGCGGTCTCCTGGTCCTGGTCCCAGACCAGCGGCCAGCCCAGCGCCTGGCTCCAGAAGTATCCGACCTGCTGCGAACCGTCGCACGCGAGCGCCCCGACGAATCCGCAGTCGGCGAGGAATTCGTTGTCCGGCCCGATGACGCAGAACTCGTTGCCCTCGGGGTCGGCGAGCACGACGTGATCCTCTTCCGGGCGTTGCCCGACGTCGATGTGCCGCGCGCCGAGTTCGAGTGCCCTGGCCACCGTGTGCCGCTGGTCCTGCAGGGACGTGCTCGTCAGGTCGAAGTGCATCTGGTTCGGGCCGGTCTTCTTCTCCCGGCTCGCAAGGCATCGGATCCGGAACCCGGTGTCATCGTTCGGCAGGAGCGTGATGGCGTCGTGGGGGTCGTCGGCCGGTTCCCAGCCCAGGACTGCGGCCCAGAAGCGCGCGAGGCGGAGCGGGTCGTTCGCGTCGAAGCAGAGCGCGACGAGCTGAGCGGGCATCCCGGATCTCCAACCTGTTGACTCGCAGGCGCAGGCGGGGCACGTCCTCCTGCGCATGACGGAGGCCAACGCTAGTCCGCTCGAGGTCCAGGACGCCAACGCATTTAGGTCAGGGGGTGATGCTTCCGGCGCACGATCCGCGATGCGCGATCAGGACAGTGGACGTCCGGCTCGGGCGTCGTCGACGCCGTCGGCGAGAAGGCCGCTCACCGGCGGTGACGATGCCCCGGACGGCCGCGCGGCCGGCGTCTCGCGGCGCGCGGCTTCTCCCTGGTGGAGGCGCAGTCCCGCGATGAGGAGCGTGACCATGCGACGTGCGTCGTAGCGGGGGTCGTTCTGGGCGCCGATGCAGAGGTTGCCGACGCCGCGCAGCAGTTGGTAGGCGTCCATGCCGGGGAGGGTCTCGCCCGCCGCGGCGGCGGCGTCGAGCAGCCGGGCGCACACGGGGACGAGGCGGTCGAGGAAATAGGCGTGCAGGGTCGCGAAGGCGGCGTCGTTGGATTGCAGTGCCTCGGCGAGGCCGTGCTTGGTGACCAGGAAGTCGACGAAGAGGTCGATCCATCGTGCCAGGGCGGCGTGCGGTGTGCCGCTGCCGGCCAGCAGTGCCGGGCCGGCCTCGGCGCATGCCTCGACCTGGTGGCGGTAGACGGCGACGATGAGGTCGGCCCGCGTCGGGAAGTGGCGGTAGATGGTGCCGACGCCGACGCCGGCCCTGGCCGCGATGTCGCGTACGGGAACATCGACGCCGGAGGCGACGAAAGCGGCGGCGGCCGCGTCCAGCAACGTCTCCTCGTTGCGCCGGGCGTCGGCCCGCTTCCGCGGGGCCGGCGACCCTGATCCGCTGTCGATGTCGGCCACCGCGCCGCTCCCTTCGTCGTTCCGTTTGGCAAACGGAACCGTGTTCCGTATATTGGTTATCGGAACACCGTTCCGCTTGTTCAGGATGCCAGAAGAGGCGAGCCATCACCAAGCCGGGCATCGCGCGCTCCCTTCACCTTCCCAGGAGGAACAGTCATGCAGTACCGCACCTTGGGCCGCACCGGCGTGCAGGTCAGCACCCTCGCGCTCGGCGCGATGAACTTCGGCCGGATCGGGCGCACCACCCAGGACGAGGTCACCGCCATGGTCGACGCCGCGCTGGAGGCGGGGATCAACCTCATCGACACCGCCGACATGTACAGCCAGGGCGAGTCGGAGGAGATGGTCGGCAAGGCCATCGCCGGCCGCCGCGACGACATCGTCCTGGCCACGAAGGCGGGCATGCCGATGGGCGCCGAGCGCAACCATCGGGGCGGCTCGCGCCGCTGGCTGGTCACCGGGCTGGACGACAGCCTGCGCCGTCTGGACGTCGACCATGTCGACCTCTACCAGATCCACCGGTGGGATCCGGACACCGGCGACGAGGAGACCCTGTCGGCGCTGACCGACCTGCAGCGCGCGGGAAAGATCCGCTACTTCGGCTCCTCGACGTTCCCCGCGTACCGCATCGTGCAGGCCGAGTGGGCCGCCCGGGAGAACCACCTGAGCCGTTACGTCACCGAGCAGCCCAGCTACTCGATCCTGCAGCGGGGGATCGAGGCCCACGTCCTGCCCGTGACCGAGCAGTACGGGCTCGGCGTGCTGGCGTGGAGCCCGCTGGCCTCGGGCTGGCTGTCGGGCGCGATCCGCGAGGGCCGGGAGATCACCACCAGCCGCTCGGCGTTCATGCCGGAGCGCTTCGACACCGCCGTCCCCGCCAACCGGGCCAGGCTCGATGCCGTCGAGCGGCTGGCCGCGGTCGCCGACGAGGCCGGTCTGACGATGATCCAGCTCGCGCTCGGGTTCGTCACCGCGCACCCCGCCGTGACCAGCGCGATCATCGGCCCCCGCACCATGGACCACCTGCGCTCCCAGCTCGCCGCCGCGGACACCGTGCTCTCGGCCGACGTGCTCGACGCGATCGACGAGATCGTCGCTCCCGGCGTCGACCTCGCCGCACACGAGAAGTTCGACACGCCGCCCGCCCTGCTCGACGCGGCGCGACGACGCCGCTGATCACCGGTCACGCCGGTCACCGGGCGGCGGCGTACGCGCCCCCTGCCGGCCGGCACGTCGCGAGGGCAGGCCTTCGAGGTCCCAGGTCCCCTGTGCGCGTCCCACCCGCCGAAGTACGACAGCTGACGCGTCCACCCGGCCTCCTCGAAACGATGGGCGCGGCCTGCTGATGAGGGAGCCGGTCCACGGTGCGGCTCGTGGCGGTGTGCGGTCCGGGGGCGGGCGTTCATGAGCTTTCGCGCGTGGTTCACCTTTCGCCCGTCGCCGATACATGTCGGCGTCATCTGCCACGAAGATCTTGATCAAGCGTCGGTTCCGTGGTGCCGTGAAAGTGCGAGGCGTGCTCACGTCGGTGCGGACAACGCCGCCGGTGCGAGCACCGCGCCGGCGCGCTGTCAGGTCAGGAAGCCAGTCCTTCGAGAAAGCGGAAGAATGCGAAAGCTGTCGTCATTCACGTCCACCGCGAGGGTATCGAAACCGGCGACCGGGTCGCGGAGGAGCGCGTCCTTCCCCGCGCTCTTCCCCGTGTCCTTCACCGCGTTCTTCACGCGCGGGCGTTCCCGGCTCGGGATCGTGCTCGGCGCCACCGCCCTGGGGGTCGTGATCCCCGCGTCGGCGGCCCACGCCGAGCCGCCGCACAACCTGCCCCAGTCGGCCGGAGGGTACGAGGCCTCGTTCTCGCCGGCCTACGACTACGACGGCGACGGCTGCTACGCCACCCCCGCCATCGGGCCGGACGGGACCCTCGCTACGGGGCTGAACCCGACCGGCGCGGTCAACGGCAACTGCCGCGACCGCTCGGACCTGGACAACTCGCAGACCTACGCCCGTTCCAAGTGCAACAACGGCTGGTGCGCCATCGTGTACGCCAGCTACTTCGAGAAGGACCAGGCGCTGCCCGGCATCAGCCTCGGCGGCCACCGTCACGACTGGGAACACGTCATCTCCTGGGTCGACCAGGCCTCCGACCGGGTGGAGTATCTTTCGACCACGCAACACGGCGGCGTCGTGACCTACCCGCGCTCGCAGGTGCGCTTCGACGGGTCGCACCCCAAGGTCGTCTACCACAAGGACGGGGCGTCCACGCACTTCTTCCGGCTCGCCAACGGCAATGACGAGCCGCCGGAGAACCACTACGGCGACTGGCGCCACCCTCCGCTGGTGGACTGGAACGGCTGGCCGGGCACCGGGCTGCGCGACAGGCTGATGAACGCGAACTTCGGCTCCGCGACCATCAAGATCAACGATGGCAGGTTCGGGGACCTCCTCTCGCGCGCCAGGCCCGGCGGCATCCCCTTCGACCCCTGGGCCTGACCGGCTCGTCGGCGACCGGCTCCTTCTCCCGAGGCGCCCGCGGCGCGGCCGACATGACCGGCGTGACCGGCGTGACCGGGAGAGGAGCCGGGGCTCGGTCAGGGGCTCCGGGAGCCGGCCGCCGGCAGGTCTCAGCGCTCGTCGACGACGTGGCCGTTCAGGGTGGTGCCGTCCTTGGTGAGGGCCATGGTCAGCGGCGCCTCCGGGAAGGTGGGCAGGGCGGCCAGCGCGGCGCCCATCTGCTCGGCGGTCGCCCAGTACCAGGTGTCGGTGTAGGTGCCGTCCTCGAGGTGGATCAGCACGGTGCGGGTGAGCCCGGGATGTCCCTCCCGGACGGTCGCGATCAGCGAGCTCCGGCGGGCCAGGAACTCCTCGGTGTCGGCGTCGGCGACGGAGTAGCGGTGTGAGCGGGCGACGGACATGTCGGTGCCTCCTGTGCGCGCGGGCCGATGCTCACCAGCTGCCGGCGATCTGCCGGATCGGGGCGTTCAGGCGGTTGAAGAGGTTGGTGACGGCGGCCATCAACAGGATCGAGGCCAGCTGCCGCTCGTCGAAGTGGTCGGCGGCGTTGTTCCAGACCTCGTCGGAGACGGCGTCGTCGCGGTCGGCCAGCCGGGTCGAGGCCTCCGCCAGCTCCAGCGCGGCCCGCTCGGCGTCGGTGTAGTACGGGGCCTCGCGCCAGGCGGTGACCAGGCCGATGCGCTCGTCGCTCTCGCCGAGCTTGCGCAGGTTCTTCAGACCGGCGTCGACGCAGAAGCTGCAGCCGTTGATCTGGCTGACCCGCAGGTGGATCATCTCCATGAGTTCTGAGGGCAGGCCCTGCGACTGGGCGGCCTTCATCAGTTCCTGGATGGGCCGGCCGGCGGCGGGGATGAGCGTGGCGGGGTTCTTCATGCGGGCTTCCATGGTGTTTCCTTCGTCTCGGTTCGTGTGAGATCAGAGTGGCTGCCCGGATTGATACATTCGCTATGCGCGCGCGATGCGACGTTGTTGGAGGGACGATGCTGCGTTTCACCCTGCTCGGTCCCGTCCAGGTGCTCGTCGACGGTGTGCCTGTGAGGGGTATCGCCCCACGTCATCGGGCTGTTTTGGCCTATCTTCTGCTCAACGGCGGCCGGGTGATCGGCATCGAGCGTTTGATCGAGGCGATGTGGGGTCACGATCGGCCGGACACCGCCCGATCGCAGATCCACGCCTCGGTCACCGCGATTCGCAAGGTGCTGCGCGGCGTGGGAGCGGCAGGGCTTCTCGAGACGCGTGCCGGTGGCTACATCGCGCAGCCCGAGCCCGGCCAGCTCGACGCGCGGGAGTTCACCGAGCTGGTGGCCGCGGGCCGGCTGCGCGGGGCTCTGGATCTGTGGAGTGGCGAGGCGCTGGAGGATGTGCACGCGCACTATGTCGGCGGTGCCCGGGAGCTCTGGAGCAACCGGCGGCTGTCGGCGTACGAGCGCCTGGTGGAGGCCGAGCTCGCCGCCGGGCGGCACGGCGGCCTGCTCGACGAGCTCGCCGCTCAGGTGAGCGCCGCTCCGCTTCGTGAGAGGCTCAACGGCCACCTCGTCCTGGCCTTGCACCGGGCGGGGCGGCAGGCCGACGCCCTGGCGGCGGCGCGTTCCTATCGCGCGGCTCTGGCGCAGGACCAGGGGCTCGATCCTGGGCGTGCCTTCGTCGAGCTGGAGCGGGCGGTCCTGGCGGATGATCCGGCCTTGCGGCCGGCCGGTGCGGTGCCGGCGGTGGCGGCGGTGGCGGAGGCTTCCGGCTCGCCGCGTCGCTCCACCTTCTTGCCTTATGACATTTCCGATTTCTCCGGACGGAATGTCGAGCTGGAGCGGCTCGTGGGCGAGTATCGAGGGCCGGGGGTCGTCACGATCGACGGCATGGCCGGGATCGGTAAGACCGCGCTCGCCGTCCACGCGGCCCACCGGCTGGCCGCCCGCCATCCGGACGGGCGGCTGTTCATCGATCTGCAGGCGCACACCGCCGGCCGGGAGCCGATCGAGGCCTCCGCCGCGCTGGAGGCCCTCCTTCGCCAGCTCGGGGTGCCCGCCGACCGTATTCCGGTCACGTCGGTCGAGCGGAGCGCTCTGTGGCGTGCCGAGCTGGCCGATCGCCGCGTGCTGGTCGTGCTGGACAACGCCTTCGACGCCGAGCACGTGCGTCCTTTGCTGCCGGGGCGTTCCGACACCCTCGTTCTGATCACCAGCAGGAGGCGGCTCGTCGATCTGGACGGCGCCCACGCCCTGTCGGTCGACGTGCTGGGGCAGGAGGACGCCGCCGGGCTGTTCGGGCGGATCGTGGGTGAGCGCGCCCGCCGTGAGCCGGAGGCCGTACGTGAGGTGTTGCGGTTGTGCGGGTACCTGCCGCTCGCCATCCGGATCTCGGCTGCCCGCCTGCAGCACCGGCCGCGCTGGAGCGTGTCCTACCTGGCGGGCCGGCTGCGGGAGCATCGCCGGCTTCTGGACGGGGTGTCGGCGGCCTTCGCCCTGTCGTACGAGCAGTTGGACGAGGCCGAGCAGCGCATGTTCCGCCTGCTCGGGCTGGTGCCGGGCCGCGATATCGATCCGTGCGGCGCGGCCGCGCTGGCGGGGATCTCGCAGGAGGAGGCGGAGGAGCTTCTCGAGGGTCTTCTCGACGCCCACATGCTCCTGCAGCTCGAACCGGGCCGCTACACCTTTCACGACCTGCTGCGAGAGCACGCCCGCTCGATCGCCGAGGACGACGGTGCCGTCATGCGGCTGCTCGCCTACTACCTGCACCGCTCCCGGGCGGCGATGGACCGTCTCTTCCCCGACAGCGTCGCTCAGCGGGAGGGCATTCCCCAGCCGGCCGCTCCGATCGCGCCCGTCCGTGACGCCGCGGAGGCGCTCGCCTGGCTCGACGCCGAGCGTGCCAACATCATCGCGACCGCCGTCCACGGGCCCGAGATCTGTCTGGGTCTCCTGGCTCTGACGATGCGCCCCTTCCTCGACCGGCAGGCGCACCACGACGACGCGCTCACGCTCCACACCCTGACGCTCCAGCGCAGCCGCACGCTCGGCGACCGCGCGGTTCAGGCGCGAGCGCTCACCGACCTGGCGTGGACCCACTGGCGGCTCGGCGAGTACGAGCGGGCGCAGGAGCACGCCCACCAGGCTCTCGAGGTGTGCGAGGAGGCCCGCGAACGGGCGCGGGCGCTGCTCACCCTGGGCAACGTGGCCCTGCGGCGGCGGGACGAGCGGGCGGAGCAGTACCTCAAGCAGGCGCTCGACCTGACCCGGATCGGTGCCGACACCTGGGGGGAGGCTCACGTGCTGGGCATCCTCGCCCTCGTCCTCGATCGGGCCGGCCGCCCGCAGGAGGCCCGGCGCCATCTCGATCTGGCGCTGGCGCTCCATCGCAAGGTCGGCAATCCCGCCGGGGAGGCGGTGATCCTCAACCATCTCGGTGTCGTTCTGCGCCACCAGGGCGAGTTCGGCCAGGCACGGATGCGCCATGAGCAGGCGGCGGCCCTTTACCGCAGGCTCGGCAACGCCGCCGACGAGGCGGCCGCGCTCAACGGGCTGGCCGAGGCGGCGGGCGACCCGGCGCGGGCGGCCGAGGAGCACGCGGCCGCGCTCGCGCTCGCCGACGTGACGCGTAACCGGCCGGAGCGGGCGCGCGCTCACGACGGGCTCGCGCGTGCCCATCTCGCGCTCGGGCGCTCGGGGCAGGCCGGGGAGCACGGGCGGCTGGCTTTGCGTCTCTACCGGGAGCTCGGTGTTCCGGAGGCCGAGGAGGTCCGTGCCCTCCTGGAACGTGCCGGGGAGTTCGCGAGCGGGCCGTGACCGTCGCTGTGACGGCGCCCGTCCCGGTGCCCCTCTCGGCGCCCCGGCGCTCGTCGTAGCGGTCCGGCGGTTTTGGGGTCGACGAGAAGAGCAAGAAGCTCGCCGAGCCGGCTCCGGTGGTGGGCGTCTCCCGGGGCAGGTCCATCGAGGACCTGGCCGAGGGGCACGAGAGCCTCGCCAAGAGCCTGGGCGCCAAGGTGGACGCTCCCGAGATCGCCGCGAACAAGAAGCGTTTCGAGGAGTCGGTCGAGAGGTTCAAGGCGGCGGTCGCGGACAAGCCCGGACTGACGGCCCTCGGCATGTCGCCCGCCGACGACAAGCTGTACGCCGCCAACCCCGAGTACGCGCCCGAGCTGCTGGACTTCCAGCGCTGGGGCCTGAAGGTGATCAATCCCGCCAAGCCGGACGCGGGTTTCCCCTACTGGGAGAACCTCAGCTGGGAGAACGCCGACAAGTACCAGCCTGACCTGATCCTGTGGGACGGCAGGTCCTTCACGCCCACGGCCAACGCCGAGTGGGGCAGGAAGCAGCCCACCTGGTTCAAGTTCAAGGCGGCCAAGGCCGGTGCGGTGGCGGCGTGGCCGGCGTACTGGCTGCACACGTTCGGCGACTTCGCCACCGAGGTGGACAAGCTCACCGAGGCGGTCAAGGTCGCTGACGAGAACCTCGGCGACTGATCCCCTTCGATGCCCAGCACGCTTTCGACACGGCGGGCCCCGGTCCTGGGGCTCGTCGCGATACTCGCCGGCGCGGCCACGGCGGCCTGCGGGCCGATCGTGTTCATCGGGCTGGTGGTGCCGCACCTGGCGCGGGCGCTCTGCGGCCCGGACCACCGCTGGGTCCTGCCGTACTCGATGCTGCTGGCGCCCGTCGTGCTGCTGCTGGCCGACGTGCTCGGCCGGGTCGCGGGCGCCCCCGGGGACCTGAAGGTCGGCGGGATCGCCATCACCGGGCTCGCGTTGGGCGGGGCCATCGTGGCCGCGCTGCTGATGTACGTGCTCGCCTGGCGCGACGGGGTGAGCGGCTACCGCTTCGTCCTGATCGGCATCGGCGCGGCGGCCTTCTTCGAGGGCCTCACCGGGTTCGTGCTGACCCGCGCCCAGCTGTTCGAGGCGCGCCAGGCGATGCACTGGCTGACCGGCTCGGTCGGGCAGGCCGGCGACACCGAGCTGCGGTTGCTGCTCGTCGCGCTGGCCGTCCTGCTGCCCCTGTCGACGCTGCTGCAACGGCAGCTTCGCGTGCTCGAACTCGGTGACGGCGCCGCGCGAGGACTGGGCGTGCCCACCGAGCTCGCCCGCGCCGTCCTGCTGGCCACCGCCGTGGTCCTGGTCGCGCTGGCCGTCGCGGCGGCCGGGCCCCTGGTCTTCGTCGCGCTCGTCGCGGGGCCCGTCGCCAACCGGCTGCTGGGCCCGGCCACCGGCGGCGTGGCCGCCGCCGCGCTGGATGGTTTCCGACCCGGTCGCCGGAACTCCCGTCGTGGTGCCCGCCTAGGAGATCACCGATGCCGCCGGCGCCGGGCCGGTTCAGCCGGCGGGGCCTCCCGGGATCGGCGTCGGCGGCGGTGTCGGCTCCTGATCCGGCCTCATCCCCTCTTCGAGAAGGGGGCTCGGGTCCTGCTGTCGCAGGGCGCTCACCGCCTCGGACAGGGTCAGGCGAACCTCGAAGTGATCCACCATGCGCGTCAACACGAAGAGACGGCGCGCACGCCCCTGCGGGGGAAGGACCACGATCAGGCGCCCCTGGCGCCGGTGGACCTCTCGCCGCATCTCCACCAGGGCGCCCACCCCGACCGAGGCGATGAAGGTCACCTGGGTGAGGTCGACGACCAAAGACAGGTCGTCGAAGGTGAGCAGTGCCTCATCGAGCTTCACCGCGACGCCCGGGACCGTCACGGCGTCCAGCTCACCGATGACGCGCAGCACCCGCACCGGCCCCAGACGCCAGCTCTGCACCTGCGGCGTGACTCGATCACCCGGCACGACGCCACCTCCTTGCGGTCACGCCCTGTGCCAACCGGATCATTGTCCGGGTTGTTTCAGGCGGCGTCCATTCGGCCCTCGCGGTCCGGTGGGGGAAACCGCCTGCCTCGGGGTCACCGCCGCCCCCGAGGACGGGGGCGGCGGTGGCCGGATCCGTTCCTACTGGTGACCGGTGGTGGAGCGGGCGTGTTCGCCCACCTGCCGGGCCTGCTCGCGAGCGTGGTCGCCCGTTCGGTGCGCGGCCTCCGGGGCGGTCTCCTTGACCTGCTGGGCACCGTGCTTGACGGTGCCGGCGGCGCCGGAGGCCGTGTCGCGCACGCTGTCCGCGGCGTACGACGCCTGCCGGCCGACCGCGTGGGCGGCGTGGGAGGGCGTCCCCGTCACCCGCTCGCGCACCGACCGCAGGCGCCGGCGCACGTTGTCGGTACGGCGCCGCGCGATCCGCGCCGGTGCGGTCGGCGAGACGCTCCACGTCCGCGGCCGGCTCGGCCCGGGTGGCGTCGATCTCGGCCCTTATCTCGCCAGGTCTTAACAATATGGTGATATGCGGCATTGTCGTTGATTCAATGGGCCGCCGGTATCGACAAGTGGATACCAGGGTGAAGGACTGGTTCTACTCGTTCTTATTTGCCCGGATATCAGGGCTTAAGTCAGGTTCGTTGCCGAGGTTGGGCCTATGGCCTCCGCCCCTGTGCCGCCCCCCGGATTTCTTCTCGGTGATGATCCCGGACCAAGGCTTTGTGTTATATGGGGTGAACGTCCGGATGTCCGGGAACTAGCGTTTTACGTGACGTCGATTCAACATATTTCCCGAAACTGCATTGGCGCGTTGTCAGCCGCGGAAGCAGGCCGGGCCCGACCTCAGACACGGAGTGATCTTTCATGTTCAAACAGGCTCTCGCCGCCGGCGCGTTGACGGCTTCCGGTTTCATCATCGCCATGGCGATGTCGGCTCAGCCCGCCGGGGCGAGCGCGACAGTCCGGGAAGCCGCTCAGGTACACCTACTTCTGAGCGATCCCCCGCCTGGCCACCACCACCATCACCCCTGGCCCGGCCACCACCATCACCATCACCCCTGGCCCGGCCACCACCATCACCACCATCCCTGGCCCGGCCACCACCATCACCACCATCCCTGGCCCGGCCACCACCACCATTGGCCCCATGGCCACCACTAGTTCCCTGTCCCGGGCGGTGTCCTCGCGGTGCTGTTCACGACCGCGGCGGCGCGGCGGCCTCGCCGTAGCGGGTGCGGCCGACGTCAGGAACTCGTGAGGATGACGAGTCGCCCGGTCGCCCGGGTCATGGCGACATAGCGGTCGACCGCTCCCTCGATGCCCGGGCCGAACGCCTCCGGGTCGACGAGGACGACCAGGTCGAACTCGAGCCCCTTCGACAGCTCAGGGGTCAGCGACCGGACGCGGGACGTCGCCCGGAACGTGGGATCGCCGATGACACAGGCGATCCCGTCGGCGTGCGCGGCGAGCCAGGCGTCGAGGATCGAGCCCAGATCCGCAGCGGATCCGTGGACGACGGGGACGTCGCTGCTGCGGATGGAGGTGGGAACGTTGGCGTCCGGGAGCACGGCCCGGATGACCGGCTCGGCTTCCGCCATGATCTCCTGAGGCGTCCGGTAGTTGACGCTCAGGGAGGCGAGCTCGATCCGGTCGAGCCCGATCCGCTCGAGCCGTTCCCGCCACGACTCGGTGAACCCGCGCCTGGCCTGGGCGCGGTCCCCGACGACGGTGAAGCTCCGGGACGGGCAGCGCAGCAGCAGCATCTGCCACTCCGCGTCGGTCAGCTCCTGCGCCTCGTCCACGACGATGTGCGCGAACGGGCCGGCGAGCAGGTCCGGTTCGGTGCCGGGCGGCGCGGCCTGATCGGCCAGGGCGTCCTTCATGTCCTGTCCGCGCAGCATCGTCACCGCCCCCTCGCCGTCGTCGTCGGCCTCGAGCAGGGCGTCGACGACGGTGGCCATGTGCTCGCGTTCGGTGGCGACGGCGGCCTCGTGGCGGCGCCTGCGTCGCGCCGTCTCCGGGTCGCCGAGCCGCTGCCGGGCCGCGTCCAGGAACGGCAGGTCGGACACCGTCCAGGCCTGGGCGTCCTCACGCCGCAGCCTCCGAAGGTCGTCGGGGCTGAGCCAGGGGGCGCACATCCGCAGGTAGGCCGGTACCGACCACAGGTCCCCGACGAGGTCGGCCGCCTCGATCAGCGGCCAGGCGCGGTTGAAGGTCGTGAGCAGCTCCCTGTCCCGCAGCAGCGACCTGCGCAGCAGGTCGGCCGAGACCTCGCCCTCGTGCTTGTCCGTCAGGATCGTGAGCAGTTCCTCCCAGATCCGGTCGCGCGCCTCGTTGTGCGGAGTACCGGGCTCCGGGGCCGCGAACGCCTCGGCCCAGTCCTCGGCGCTCAGCCAGATGTCGGACCAGGGGGTCGTGACCGTCATCCCCTTGCCGGGCGGGTTCTCGTAGAACCTGACGGCCGGCTCGATCGCCCTCACCAGGTCCGCGGACGACTTCAGCAGGGCCACCTCCGGGTCGGCCTCGACCGCCGCCGAGGCTCCCTCGGCGACGAGGTCTCGCAGGGTGCAGGTCCGCACGCCCTCCTCTCCGAGGCTGGGCAGGACGTCGGCGACGTAGGCCAGGTAGGGCTGGTGCGGGCCGACGAACAGCACGCCGCCCCGGCGGTGACCCAGGCGAGGGTCGGAGTAGAGGAGGTAGGCGGAGCGGTGCAGAGCCACGACGGTCTTGCCCGTGCCCGGACCGCCGTCGACGACGAGAGCGCCGCGCGATCCCGCGCGGATGATGGCGTCCTGGTCGGCCTGGATGGTGGCGAGCACGTCCCGCATCCGGGGCGACCGGTTGCCGCCCAGGCTGGCGATGAAGGCGGACTGGTCGTCGAGCGCGGCGTGCCCTTCGAACCCGTCCGAGGTGAACACCTCGTCCCAGTAGTCGCTGATCCTGCCGCGGGTCCAGCGATACCTGCGGCGGCTCGCCAGCCCCATCGGGTTGGCGTGGGTGGCTCCGAAGAACGGCTCGGCCGCGGGGGAGCGCCAGTCGAGCAGCAGCCGGCGGCCCGCGCTGTCGGTGAGGCCGAGCCGTCCGATGTACACGGGCTCGGGGTCGTCCGCGCCGACCATGTGCCCCAGGCACAGGTCCAGGCCGAAGCGGCGCAGCGCGCGCAGCCGGGCGGTCAGCCGGTGGATCTCCAGGTCCCGGTCCAGCACCTGCCGGCCCTTGCCGCCGGGCGCCTTGCGCTCGGCGTCGAGACGGTCGGACAGGTCGGCGATCGACCGTTCGAGGCTGTCCGCGATGGCCGCGAAGTGCTGCTCGTCGCCGGCGATCAGCGCCGGGTCGGCCTTGGGGGAGAGGTGGTCAGGAAGGTCGAACGCGCTGGTGGTCAGCGGTTTCACGTAGTTTGCTCCGATCTGATGACGCTTGGGCTGTCGCGCGTGGTAGGGGGGATGAACCGCACCGGCGGGCGGCTCCGTGAACTCCCTGTCCGGCGGCGCGCACACCCGTAGCCGCGTGCCGGGTTGCGGTAGTCGCATCGTGGGTGCCACCGGTTCGACGTTCCCGCGCGACCCATGCGCCGACAACGCCATGCGCACTTCGTATCCCTCTGTTTTCGCAGGCTCTGGCCTCGGCCGACGATTCTGCAGGATGACCCGGGTCTTGTGGCAAGCCCCCCGGTGCGCTATACATTGAGAGTGGAAAGGAGTGGGTTCTCCCCTTTCCTCCTCATTGTCCGCTCTGGGCGGGCGACCTCCTCGCGAAGCGGCGCGACCTCCTTACGAAGCGGCGATGTGTCGCGTACGCCGGCACCGCCGGCCCGAGGGGATCACAAGGCGCCGCCACGACCCCGTGCCGGCGGCCCCGAAGCGCCGCACCCCCAGGCGCGTCATCGCATCTCGCGGTCCGGGACGCGGCACCGATGTCCGGCCGGCTGGTCAGCACGCTGGTGGTCGGGGTGCCTGATGAAGCCGCTGATCTATCCGCGGGACCCCGCGCTCTACACGCTGCCCCGGGGGCTGAAGGCGGTCGTCGACCAGTTCTCCAGGTCGTGCCGACGGTCGTGCCGCACGATCATCGGGCGGCAGAGCATGGCGGGCGGGGGAGTTCCCGCGCGGCGACTGTGACCGGCGGCGGCATCGCCGTACGCGGCGTGTCACCGCTTCGGCAGGGGCGTGCCCGTCCGCGACGGGCGACAAAAGGCAAAGGCAAGGAGGTAACACACTCCTCGCCACTCTCAACGTATAGCGCACCGGGGGGCTTGCCACAAGACCCGGGTCATCCTGCAGAATCGTCGGCCAAGGCCAGGGCCTGCGGAAATCAGGAGTTCGCGAAGGACGTGTCCTTCTGCTGATCGGCGGACGAGGCACACGGGACGCCGAACCGCCGGTGGGACTCGCGGTGCGGTCGCGGGGACTCGGTGCGCAGGCGCGGGTGTGCGCCGCCGGACCGCGCGGAGCGGCCGGCCGAAAACGCGACCTTGTCGAATGGGGGGTTTCATGATCGACGTGATCGTCGCCGGTGGGGGACCGACCGGCTTGATGCTGGCCGGTGAGTTGCGGCTGCACGGCGTGCGCGTGCTCGTGCTGGAGAAGGAGGCGGAGCCGGCCGCGTACGTCCGCTCGCTCGGCCTGCACGTGCGCAGCATCGAGGTGATGGACCAGCGCGGCCTGCTGGAGCGGTTCCTCGCGCACGGCCGGCGGCATCCGGTCGGTGGTTTCTTCGCCGGCATCACCAAGCCCTCGCCCGGCCGGCTGGACACCGCGCACGGCTACGTCCTCGGCATCCCGCAGACCATCACCGATCGCCTGCTGGCCGAGCGCGCCGCCGAGCTCGGCGCCGGGATCCGGCGCGGCTGCGAGCTGGCCGGGCTGAGCCAGGACGAGCACGGGGTGACCGCCGAGCTGGCGGACGGCACGCGGCTGCGCTCGCGCTACCTCGTCGGCTGCGACGGCGGCCGCAGCACGGTGCGCAAGCTGCTCGGCGTCGGCTTCCCCGGTGAGCCCTCCGGAATCGACACGCTGCTGGGCGAGATGGAGGTGGCCGTGCCGCCGGAGACGCTGGCCGCCGTGGTGGCCGAAGTCCGCAAGACCCACCTGCGGTTCGGCGTCGGCCCCCTCGGGGGCGGGGCGTACCGCGTCGTCGTGCCCGCCGAGGGGGTGGCCGGGGACCGCTCGGTCCCGCCGACCCTGGAGGAGTTCAGGCGGCAGCTGCGGGCCTTCGCCGGCACCGACTTCGGCGTGCACTCACCGCGCTGGCTGTCCCGCTTCGGCGACGCCACCCGGCAGGCCGAGCGCTACCGGGCCGGCCGGGTGCTGCTGGCCGGCGACGCGGCGCACATCCACCCGCCGATGGGCGGCCAAGGGCTCAACCTCGGCATCCAGGACGCGTTCAACCTCGGCTGGAAGCTGGCCGCCGAGGTCGGCGGCTGGGCACCGGAGGGGCTGCTGGACAGCTACCACACCGAGCGTCACCCGGTGGCCGCCGACGTACTGGACAACACCCGCGCGCAGACGGAGCTGATGTCCACCGAGCCGGGGCCGCAGGCGGTGCGCCGGCTGCTGGCGGAGCTGATGGACTTTGAGGACGTGAACCGGCACCTGATCGAGAAGATCGTCGCGATCGGGGTCCGCTACGACGTCGGCGAGGGACACGACCTGCTCGGCCGGCGGATGCGGGACGTGGCGCTGAAGCGCGGTCGCCTCTACGAGCTGACGCGCGGCGGCCGCGGGCTGCTGCTCGACCAGACCGGCCGGCTCTCGGTGGCGGGCTGGGCCGACCGGGTCGACCACGTCGTCGACGTCAGCGAGGAACTGGACGTCCCCGCCGTGCTGCTGCGGCCGGACGGCCACGTGGCGTGGGCCGGTGAGGATCAGCAGGATCTGCTCGACCGGCTGCCCAGGTGGTTCGGCGCCGCCGGCTGAGCGCGGTCGCGGGCTCGCGACGCCGCGTGCGCGGTGTCGCGCGTCCCCGGGCTCGCAGCGGTTCGATCGGGGGGCCGGCGTGCGGCCTTCGGAAGGAGGGTCCGCGACGTGGAGCGACCAGCGGGTGCTGCATCGCCAGTGCGTCGCCGCCATTCGCGGATACGAGTCGATCCGCGAACCGGACCAGGCCGCGGTCCCGCACCCCGATGCCCAGGTCGAGCTCTGGGCGGCGCTCCCGCACACGTTCGCCGACGGACTCGCCGCCCGGATCGTGAACACCCTCGGCGAGGTGTCGGCCGGCACCGCCGCGCGGCTGCTGCGTTCACTGCCGCTCAGGCCTGAGATCGTCCGTATCGCCGGCCGCTTCCTCGCCCGGAGGCGTCCGGGCCGGCCGGCAGTGCCGCCCGCAGCCGCCGAAACGCACCGCATCGATCGGGGTGAAGGAGGTGGCCTTCACGCCCCTCAGCGCGCCGATCATGGTGTCCTTCCAGATCGGCCCGGGAACGGTGGCCCCGAAGACGGCGCCGTAGTATCTGCCGCCGATGGTGACGTTGTTCAGCTTGTGCGCGACGGCGCCTCGGGGGTCGCCGATGCTCACCGCGCCGGCCAGGTCCGGGGTGAACCCCGCGAACCACGCGCTCGCCTGGTCGTCGTTGGTGCCGGTCTTGCCGGCGGCGGCGCGGCCGATGCCGCCCACCGCCCGCATCGTGCCCTTGGTGAACACCCCCGACAGGATGTGCGCCGTGGCGTCCGCGATCTCGGGATCCAGCACCTGGCGGCACCTGGGCCGGTGGCCGGTCGCCTTCCCGTTCCGGTCGGTGACCCGGGTGACGGCCATGGGAGCGCAGTACCTCCCGCGTGCGCCGATGGCGGCGTAGGCGCTCGCGACGGTCACCGGGTCCATCTCGTCGATGCCGAGGGTGAAGGTCTCGTACTCCCGCAGCTCGCGGCCGTCGGCGCGCTTGATGCCCAGCGACCTGGCGGTCCGGACGGTCTCGCACAGGCCGACGCGGCGCTCCAGTTCCATGAAGAAGGTGTTGACCGACTGCCAGGTGCCGGTCCGCAGCGACGTGAAGCCGGGAGACCCCTCGTCGTTGGTGACGGTGTGCGTCGGGTCGCCGATGTCGCCCCCCTCACAGTTTTTGAAAGCGGCGTAGCCCGGGGCGCGGTAGCCGTTCCCGACGGTGAAGCCGTCGTCGATCCTCATGCCCTGCTTCAGGGCCGTGATCAGGGTGAAGGTCTTGAACGTCGAGCCCGCCTGGACGCCGCCGATGCCGCCGTGGTCGGTGTCGGCCACGACGTTGTACGACAGCTGGCGCCTGCGCGCGGAGGTGCCGTACTCGCGGCTGGCCGCCATGGCCTTGATCATCCCGGTGCCCGGCTGGACCAGGGCCTCGGCGGCGACGGGGTTGTCGGAGGCGTGGACGTGTTTTTTGATGGCTTTCTCGGCCGCGGCCTGCATGCGGGGGTCCAGCGTCGTCCTGATCGTCAGGCCGCCGCGGTAAAGGAGCCGGGCGCGCTCCTGCGCGGTCCTGCCGAACGCGGGGTCGCGCAGGAACTCCTCGCGTACGTACACGCAGAAGTAGGGGTACGGGCCGGCCGCGCAGTTGCCGGGCAGGGGAGTGCCCCGGTAGCCGAGCTTTTTCGCTTTGGCCTCGGCGGCCTGCCGCGGGGTGATCGCGCCGAGCTGCGCCATCCGGTCGAGCACGACGTCGCGCCGTTCCAGCAGCCTTCGCCGGTTCTCCCCGCCGCCCTCCGGGTCGGTGGCGGTGGGCAGCTGCACGGCTCCGGCCAGGGTGGCCGCCTGCCACAGGTTGAGCCGGGAGGCGCGCACGCCGAAGAACCGCCTGGCCGCCGCCTCGATGCCGTTGGCCCCGGCGCCGAAGTAGGCGATGTTGAGATACTTCTCGAGGATCTGGTCCTTGGTGTACTTGCGTTCGATCCCCATCGCGTAGCGCAGCTCGGTGAGCTTGCGCGCGTAGCTGGCCTCCAGGGCCTTCTCCTTCTCCTTCTCGGTCACGGCCGCATTCAGCAGCACCTGCTTGACGTACTGCTGGGTGATGCCGGAACCCCCCTGGCTCACCCCTTGCGAGGAGAGGTTCTTGGCCAGGGCCCGCATCGTGCCTTCGAGGTCGATCGCACCGTGCTCGTAGAAGCGGTAGTCCTCGATCGAGACGATGGCCGTCTTCATGACGTCGGACACCTGGCCGAGCGGTACGACCTCGCGGTACACGTCCCAGAACTGCGCGATCGGACGGCCCTCGGCGTCGAGGACGGTCGTCTTCTCGGCGAGCGGCGGCTCGGCGAGCTCCGCGGGATTGAGGTCGAGCCCGTCCGACGTTTTGACGATCACCACCCCCGCGCCTCCCACGGCCGGCAGGGCGAGCCCGGCCGTCAGCACCCCCACCGCCACCGCCGCGCCGGCCAGACGCACGATCTTCGCCCCCGCCGACGATCGCATCCTGGCCCGGCGCGGGCGGTGCGCCCGCCGGACGGCGGCGTCCGGCTCCTCGTCGAAGGGGCTCATCCTTCGCCCCTGGCGCGAATCGGACGAACGGATCCGGGGAGTGCGGCGAGAGAGGTGGTCCCCGGCCCTTTGCGCTGCCCCGGCATCAGAGCCTGCCGAGGCCGCGGGCGAGGATGGTGGCGGTCTTCGCGACCACCTTGTCGTCGACGGCACCGTCCGCGGTCCGGCGGTTGGTGTAGATCGACATGATGACGGGGGCGGCCGACCTGCCCGGCCAGACCACCGCGATGTCGTTCCCGGCCCCGTACCTGGAGCTCGTGCCGGTCTTGTCGCCGATCGTCCAGGTCCTGGGCAGGCCCGCGCGGATGCGGGCGTCCCCGGTCGTGTTCGCGATCAGCCAGGCGTTCAGCCGTTCCCGGTCCTTGGCGTGGAGGGCGTTCCCCACCGTGACCGCGCGCAGGTCACGGCCCATGGACGCGGGCGTCGTGGTGTCGCGTCTCTCCTTGGGACTCCAGTCGTTGAGCTCGGTCTCCCACCGGTCCAGCCGGGAGATCGGGTCCTTCAGCGTCCGGAGGTAGCGGGTCAGGCCGGCGGGGCCGCCGATCTGCCTCAGCAGCATGTTGGCCGCGGTGTTGTCGCTCTGGGTGATGGCCGCCTCGCACAGCCGTGCGACGGTCAGCCCGTCCTTCACGTGCTTTTCGGTGACCGGGGAATGCTCCCGCAGATCGGCGGCCGTCCAGCGCACGACCTTGTCCATCAGGCCGGGCTCGGAGGTGCGGGCCCGGTGCAGCACGGCCGCGGCGGCCATCGCCTTGAAGGTGGACAGCATCGGGAAACGCTCGCCCGGCCGGTGGCCGATCGTCGCGCCGGTGGCGGTGTCGACGGCGTACGCGCCGATCCGGCCCTTGAAGGACGCCTCCAGCGCGCGCAGCTCCTTCGCGGCCCGGATCCGGCCCGGCGCCGGCGCCGTCGCCGTCGTCGGCGCGGCAGGGACGGCGGCAGGGACGGCGGACGGGGCGGCGGACGGGGCGGCGGACGCGTGGCCGGTCGCGGTGGCCCCCGCCATGGGGACGAGCGCGAGGCAGGCCAGCGCCCGGAGCGCGGCGCGTCGGAGAAGCCGGGTGGGCACGGTGGGATGCCTTCCTGTCGTGGATCGGGGGCGGAGAGAAGTCTCACGCCGGCATCCGATGCCGTCAAAGACGGAAACAGGCAACTCTATGCTGAAATGGCATATATCCAGGTCGCGGAGGTCTTCCGAGGATGGAGGTTCCTGCGCCGCCCATCTGGAAGACCTCGACGTGCCTGACGCCACCTTCGGCTGTCCTGACCTGACCACGTTCCGCGGCCTGGACGAGCTCGGACCGGTCGTGGTCGGCCGGCGTCTGGAGCCCGGTCGCGCGGTCCTGGCGTGCCGGGTCCTGGAGGCCGATGACGGCACCGAGGGCTGGTGCCGACGCTGCGGGCGTGCGGGAAGACCCCGGGACACCGTCACGCGGGAGCCGGCGCACGAGCCGCTGGGCCGGCGACCGACCACCCTGCCGGTGACGATCCGCCGGTACCGGTGCACCGGGTGCGGGCATGTGTGGCGCCAGGACACCAGGTCGGCTGCCCGACCAGGGACAGCGATGCGCAAACGCGGCCGGAGGCCCGATCTTGTGTCACCGTTCGCAGTGGACTTCTTCGTTCGCGGTGGACTTCTTCGCGTACCCGATCAGATCGGTCAACGGCGCACCCGATAGCGCAGGTGAAGCACCCGGTTGCCCTGAATCACCACGTCAGGATCCTCCAACAGGTGCTGCGCGTGGATCGACCCGAAGTAGCGCTTGCCGGACCCGAACACCACGGGTACGACGTCCATGCGCACCTCGTCGATCAGGCCCGCGGCAAGCACCTGGCCACCGACGTCGCCGGCGGCGACCTCGACCAGGCGGTCACCCGCAAGCTCCTGCGCCTTGGCCACGGCTGCCTCGACGCCGTCGACGAAGTGAAACGGCGCCTCGGGGTCCCAGCCCTCGGGCATCGGCCGGTGCGACACGACGACCACGTGGTCGATGCCGCCCGGAGGTCTCCCGTCCCAGCCGTCCGTCAGGTCGAAGACGTGGCGGCCGACGATCGTGACTCCGATCTGGTCCCAGTACGTCCGGGTGTGGTCGTAGGAGGTCTGCGACACCTTCAGCTCGCCGCTCTCGTCCAACGGGACGTCACCGCTGGACAACCAGTCGAACAGCGGTCCGGGCCGGTCGTTCTCGTCCGCGACGAAGCCGTCCACCGACACCGAGCTGTACATGACCACCTTGCCCACGGGGCTCTCCTCTGCTTCGGGGTGCCCCAAATTAGCGTGTCGTGAGCTGTCGCTCTTGTAAGAAATCAATCGGCCGGCAGCGGCCAGCCGTCCATCACGTGGCCGGGATGTTCGCGCAGGAACCGCCGCCGGACTTCGACGTACCGGGTCGGCGTGAGCCCGGTGAACGCCCGGAACTCGTGGCCGAAGTGGGCCTGGTCGAAGTAGCCCGCGCCACCGGCGAGGTCGCCCCAGTCGATCGGTCCGGCGGGGTTGATCGCGAACACGGTGGCGGCGAAGCGGTAGGTGCGCGCCAGCCGCTTCGGCGTGACGCCGATGAGCTCCTTGAACCGCTGCGCCAGATGAGTGCTGCTGACACCGGCTGCCACGCTCAGGTCGCCGATCGCCACCGCCCCGCCGGCCGCCGCGATGACACTGCTCGTATGGCGGACCAGCCCCAGACCGGCGGTCTCGCACAGCCGTCGCATCAGCTCCTCCTCGAGCAGCGTCAGCATCTCGTACGGCCCGGCCGCCGTGGCCAGCCGGTCTCGCAGCTCGGCGATGGCGGGCCGGCCCCAGACCTGCTCCACCGTCACCGGCCGGTCACACAGCTCGGCCGCGGGCATCGGCAGGAACGGCGCCGGCCCCCACGGCTTGAAGTGCACGCCGACGGACCGGGTCCCCGGAGGATAGCCGAACTCGAAGGCGCGGGTGGGCATGGTGACCACGCAGCCGTCGGCGTACTCTGCCGTCTCGACGTCGGTGCCGGCGCGGATGCGGAACGGCGCCCCGAGGTTGACGATGAGCAGCGCCGACGGACTCGGCGGCAGCGTCAGCCGGGCGTACGGCGGCGCACCCTCCAGGTAGTAAAGGTCGTCGATCAGCCCGTCCAGCGGCGGTCGCGGCACTCTGGACACGTACTCCATACCCACAGCATCGCCGACGCCCCGCCGGCATCGCGCGCCGGGATGGTCCAGCCGCGCTGCCGCCGGCATCGAGCCGGCGCCGATCCCGGACGAGCGCCCGGCCGCGGACATTCGCGTGGGTTGCGCGTGCTGCGTGAGCGATGGAGGATTTCCCGGCCCTCCGGTGCCGCCCCGCATGGGGGGAGGCGCTGAACCACCCTCTGCTGCGTTACCGGTCTTCCGGAGCATGCCGTCCAGCCGATGGCGTGTCACGATCCGGCGGTCTTTCGCACCGGTCTCAGGACCGAGCCAGTAACGTTCGTACGCCGGGTGTGATCGTCGTGTGGAACGCCGCGTCCAGTTCGGCCGGTGTGGCGTCGATCTCCCCGTCCACCCACTTGCGCACCAAGGCCATGAACGCCCCGACGGCGCAGGTGACCACCAGGTCGAGCGAGGCGCCGGCGCGCCCGCCCCGGGCGAGCAGCTCGTCGCGGATGACGGCCTGCAGCAGTTGCTCGCCGTGGGCCATCACCATCTGGCCACCACGGCGTCCGAGCAATGCCCGCACCAGCCTGCGCTGCTCCTGCACATGCTCGAACATCGCCAGGCTGAAGCCGAACAGCGGGCCGTCGGTACTCGGAGCCGGGTGCAGAAAGGCGATCTCGTCCAGGTTGGCGAACAACACGGCCTGCTTGTCGGCGAAGTGGGCGTAGAAGGTCGAGCGCCCGACGTCGGCGCGGTTGATGAGGTCGGTGACGGTCACCGGCTCATACCCCTTCTCCAGGATCAGCTCCACCAGCGCGCGCTGGATCGCCTGCCGGGTGCGCCGCACCCGCCTGTCGGTGTTTCCGGACACTTCACCGGTCCTGTTCGGTATGGCACAGCAAGGCGGAAGTGGTTGTTGACCCCGTCATGCTAACGAACGGATCATTCATTATTGAACAGGTTGTTCGAGAGGAGAACGATAATGGGACTGGGCAGATTGCTCCACAATCACGCCGAGCACGCCGACGAGGGCGGGACGATCGATCACCCCCGCGCCTACGACATCGCGGCGAACATCGGCCTGCTCGGGCGACGGCGCGAGATCTTCACCCGCCTGGCGGCGCTGTCCGGAACCCGGCCGGGCGACCAGGTGCTCGACGTCGGCTGCGGCACCGGCTACCTGACCCGGATCCTGGCCCCGCTCGTCGGCCCGGCAGGCCACGTGACCGGCGTCGACCCCTCACCACCCATGATCGGCCATGCCCGTCGACGCGCCCCGGGCAACTGCTCCTACGTCGCGGGCACCGGGCAGGCGCTCGGCCTGCCCGACGCCTCCTTCGACGTGGTGGTCTCCAGCCTGGCCGTCCACCACATGCCGGCCGCCGGGCGCGGCGCCGCCGTAAGGGAGATGTTCCGGGTGCTGCGGCCGGGCGGGCGGCTGCTGATCGCCGAGTTCCGCCCGCCCGCCAACCACCTGCTCGCCCATCTCGTCGGCATGGTGTCGGGCCCCGCGATGCGGCACAGCCCGCGGGACCTGCTCGGCGACCTGATCCCCGACGCCGGATTCCACCTCACCGACGAGGGCGACCTGCCGGTCATGCTCTACTACGTCCGGGCCTCGCGCCCCTCGGCCTGAGAAGCGCGACGGGCCGGGAGGGGGCCCGCCCGGCAGGACCGTCGCGGCACGGCAGGCGCCGTGGAGGAGGCCTTCGAGACGCACGGCTTCCACGGAGGCGGCCTGCTGGGCGTCGAGCATCGGGCGTGGCCGGTCGGTGCCCGTCAGTGCCCGCCGGTGCCCGTCAGTGGTGGTAGGCGTGGACAACGGCGTGTCCCCTGCCCCGGCCGATGATCCACTTGTTGATGGGCGTGGTGACCAGGAAGGCCACCAGGAGGGCGAAGGCGAGGGCGCCCCAGAACAGGCCGGACGTCAGCTCGGCGTCCATGGCGCCGGGGACGGCGATCATCACCCCGTTGTCGACGATCTCCATGACGAGGATGGACAGGGTGTCGGCCGCCAGCGCCAGTCGCAGGGCCTTGCGCCAGTCGACGCCGGCCCTGCGCAACCCGATCAGGGTGAGTGCGTAGCCGAAGAAGAAGGCCAGCACGATGGCCAGGACGATGGTGGGCACGTTCGGCCATCCCAGAGCCGTGCCGATCACCATGCCGAGCACCTCACCGATGGCACACCCGGTCAGGCAGTGCAAGGTCGCCGACGCGGCCACTCGCCAGGTGGCCTTCCGCGCATGACCGGCGTGCCCGAGGTGGTCGTGCCCGTGGGGCTCGTCGTGTCCGGCATGATCCCTGGAACCCATCGATTCCGCCATCACGGCCTCCCGGCTTGCGCATCGTCTCGGCAACTCCGCCACCATATACGGGTGGGGGGTATATGGGCAACATCTCTCGTGCCGGAGGGCGCGGGCCGCGGGCCCGCCCGCATCGCGCCCCCGGCGACCGGCGGGCCGGGGCCGAGGTGACGCATGGTCGGGTTTCTACGACGGCCGGTAGCATTAAGTGGTACGCCGGTGGAAGGGAGTCTCACCTGATGCGTGGTCTGGGAGACCTGGAGTCCACGATCATGGAGCGCCTGTGGTCGTACCACCGGCCGGCGTCGGTCAGGGACGTGCTCGAAGATCTCCGTCGTGAGCGGGACATCGCCTACACGACCGTCATGACGGTGATGGACAAGCTGCACAAGAAGGGCCTGCTGCGCAGGAAACCGGTCGGCCGGGCGTACGTCTACGAGACGGTGGCCAGCAAGGAGGCCTACACCGCCGACCTGATGCGCACCACCCTGGCCTCCAGCGGTAACCAGGCGGCCACGCTGGTGCACTTCCTGGAGCGGCTGACCCCTGAGGAGTCGGTCGCGCTGGAGGCCGCGTTGAAGGTGTATCCGCCGGGGCGCCGCGTATGATGGCCGCCGCCGTCCTGGCCCTGTACGCCGTGGTCGCGGTGGTCACGCTGCCCCGCCTGCTGGGCCGGGGCGAGTGGGCCGAGCGCGCGCCCCGCCTGGCGATCTGCGTCTGGCTGGCCGCCTGTGCCTCCGTGGTCGCCTCCGCGGCCCTCGCCGCGCTCGCCGTCGCGATTCCGGCCAGTGTGATCGGCCATGGCCTGGCCGAGTTCTTCGAGGCGTGCGCGGACATGCTCTCCGACGGCGCGTCTCCCGCCCCCCCGGGGGCGCGCGCCGCTCTGTTCGGCGCCGCCCTGATCGCGGCCAGGATCACCTACTGCGGGGCGGCCATCCTGGTCAGGGCGCGGCGGCAACGGCGGCGGCACGCCGAGATGCTGAACTTGCTCGGCCGCCATGACGGCGCGCTGGACGCGGTCGTGCTCGACCATGACGAGGCCGCCGCCTACTGCCTGCCCGGCCGCGACGGCAAGGCCGTCATCACCACCGCGGCCCTGCGATCCCTGGCTCCCGAGCAGGTCGCCGCCGTCCTCGCTCATGAGCAGGCGCACCTGCGCGGGCGCCATCACCTCGTCCTGGCCGCCGCCGAGGCCTTCTGCCGGGCCTTCCCCCGTCTGCCGCTGTTCGCCCGGGCCGGAAAGGAGATCGCCCGGCTGATCGAGCTGCTCGCCGACGACGTCGCGGCCCGCCGCCACCCGCGTATCCACATCGCCGCCGCACTGGTCCGGCTCGCCACCGGACGGGCCCCCGCGTTCACGCTGGGCGCCGGCGGCCAGACCGCCCTCACCCGTGTCCAGCGCATGCTCAGCCCGGCGGCCCCGCTCAGGCCCCGGGAACGCCTCGCGGGCCTGGCCGCGGTCGCCTTCCTGCTCGCCGGCCCCGCGGCCGTGGCCGCGATTCCCGGTGTGAGCTCGTTCCTGGCCCACCACTGCCACGGCATCTCGCTGTTCTAGCCGCACCTACGACGCCCTGTTTCGCGAATCGCGGGCATGGGAGCGCCTTCCCGGTGCGCTCGCCTTCGGCGCACGTGACCAGCGCTTCCGTTCCCCGTCCTCGCCTGCAGGCGCCGTTTCGCCTCGCCTGAGAACGGCGAGGCAGGGGCGCTCGCCACCTGAGCCGCTGTCCTCGGTGAAACGGCGGTCACCCGGCTGGAGCGCTCGCTCGGGCTGGGTCACGATCGCCGTTGGCGCCGAGGATCCCCGCAGGTCACACCTGCCCGGATGGCGGAACCACGATTACGTACTATGTATTGTAGTAGAGATGGCCGAAGAGGTGAATGATCAACTCGCGCGCAGCGGGACAGGCGGTTCACGTGTTGTCGCGCTTCTCTCGCGCGCGTACGTCTGCCTGAACAGCAGGCTCCTTCTCAAGGGTTCCAGGGGAGGCGCCAGGGCCGGTGGGGCAGCGGGAGGCGCGCACATCCCGCCGCGGCATCGAGTGGCAGAACTCGCCGTCTCTACTACTGACCATAGCAAGGTAAAGATTGTGGGGGACAAAGCCCCTGTTGTGCCGGGGGATCTCGTTGAACGTTCACGGAAACCACTTGCCTCCGGGGAACTCAAGACATACGCCTGAGGTGCGGTGCGGTGGGTGATGCCGCCTTACTGCCGAGACCGTGTCTCATCCGCGTATCCCCTTCCCGCGCGGCGACCGCGGCCGTCGAGTCCGCGATCTCGCGAAGCCGGGGCCCCGGTCTTTCCGGGGTGAATCGCGCGCTCGCCCCCCGTGGCGCCCCGAGGGGCACTTCCGCGCCCGGCCCCGCCCGCTAGGCGCCTGCAAGTAAGGAGAAACCCCGGTACAACCGCATACCGCTTCCCCCTGACGGGGGAGCTGCCAGGCGGTCATTCCTGCTCCAGCCGGGCCGCCGCCCACGCCGTGATCTTCGATTTCATCGGAATCGGCACAACCTGTACGGGCTGCGCGGCAGCCCCGGCCACCACGGTCTCGCCAACTCCGAGGCGTCCCCCCGTGGCCTGGCCGTCACACCGGCGGTGTCCGCCGAAGCGAAGCAAGCTCATCAGAGGAACGCAGATGGAGAACACTCGTGTGAAGACCCGGGCCTCAACGGCGAGCGTTGCGGGAACCCCCTCTCCGGCAAGCCTTGTCGGCGACACGCCGGTGCTGTGGGTGCCTGAGCTGTGGACCGGTGAGGAAGAACGCGGCTTCTGGGCGAAGCTGGAAGGCTACAACCCGGGCGGTATCAAGGACCGCCCGGCGTTGCACATGATTGAGCAGGCGCGCCTGCGCGGAGAGCTGCAACCCGGGCGAGCGATCATCGAGTCGACCAGCGGGACGCTCGGGCTCGGCCTGGCGCTGGCGGGCATCGTCCACCACCATCCGGTGATCCTGGTGAGCGACCCCGGCCTGGAACCGTTGATGCACCGGCTGCTGCGCGCCTACGGAGCTCGTGTCGAGACGGTTGGCGCGCCCCACCCCACCGGAGGATGGCAGGAGGCGCGGCGCCGGCGCGTCGGCGAGCTCCTGGCCGAACACCCCGGCGGGTACTGCCCCGACCAGTACAGCAACCCCGACAACGTCTCGGCCTACCAAGGCCTCGCCCGGGAACTGGCCGACCGGCTCGACCGGCTCGACATCCTGGTGTGCAGCGTGGGCACCGGCGGCCACAGCGCCGGCGTGTTCGGCGCACTACGCGAGCTCCGGCCTTCCGTACGCCTGGTGGGAGTCGACACGGTCGGTTCCACGATCTTCGGTCAGCCCGCTCGCGCGCGGCTCATGCGTGGTCTCGGCAGCAGCATCCATCCGCGCAACGTCGCGTACAGGGCTTTCAGCGAAGTGCACTGGGTGGCGCCCGGCGAGGCCGTGTGGGCCTGTCGCCGGCTCGCGGCGGGCAGATACGCGTCCGGAGGATGGAGCGTGGGCGCCGTCGCGCTCGTGGCCTCCTGGCTGGCGCGTTCCGAGCCCGCGGGCACGCAGATCGCTGCGGTCTTTCCCGATGGTCCCGAACGCTACTTCGACACCGTCTACAACGACGCCTACTGCGCCGAGCACGGTCTGCTCGAGGTCAAGCCGGAGCCTGAGCCCGACGAGATCGCTCATCCGCGCGAAGCCGAGGTGGTGCGATGGACGCGCTGCGCCACCGTGGTGGACCCGGTGAAAGACGCGGAAGAGCGCACATGAGAACCACCCTCGCCCAGGTGCGATCGTTCAACCAGCCGATCCGGCTTCTCCTGGTCAACCAGCTCACCATCAACGTCGGCTTCTACATGCTCATGCCCTACCTCGCCCTGTATCTGTCCGGCGACCTCGGGCTGGCGGTCTGGCTGGTCGGCCTCATCCTGGGCGTACGCAACCTCAGCCAGCAAGGCATGTTCCTGCTGGGCGGCAGCCTGGCCGACCGGATCGGCTACAAGCCGATGATCATGGCTGGGCTGATCCTTCGAAGCATCGGGTTCGCGCTGCTCGGCCTGGTCGAGTCGCTACCGGCACTGATCGTCGCCTCCGCGCTCACCGGCTTCGCCGGCGCCCTGTTCAACCCCGCGGCCCGCGCCTACCTGGCTCAGGAGGCGGGTGAGCGCAAAGTCGAGGCGTTCGCGCTCTTCAACGTCTTCTACCAGACGGGCATCCTGGCCGGGCCGGTGATCGGACTGCTGCTCAACGGTGTCGCCTTCCGCCTCATCTGCTTGGTCGCGGCTGGACTGTTCACCGTTTTGGCCGTCGTGCAGGTGCGGGCCCTGCCGGCTCGGTCCGGTGGCAGGGCGGGCGCTGAGGCGAGTCTGCTGCAGGACTGGCGCCAGGTGATCGGCGATCGCGCCTTCCTGCTGTTCTCGCTGGCCATGGTCGGCTCCTACGTGCTCAACTTTCAGATCTATCTGGGCCTGCCCATTGAGATCCGCCGGATGACCGGTGGTGAGGCCGGGGTCACGCTGATGTTCGTGATCTCCGGCGGGCTGGCCGTCCTTGGGCAGGTTCGCATCACCGCCTGGGCCAAAGCGCGATGGACATCCGGGCAGGCGATGGCCCGGGGCCTGTGGCTGATGGGTGCCTCGTTCGTCCCGCTGGCGCTCGCCACCACACTGTCTCCCCGGAATCTCAATGCGGCCCCCTGGCTCGCGTATGCCGTGGCATTGGCGCCGGCGCTCCTCACGACCTGCCTGCTCAGCCTGGCCACCATGATCGTCTACCCGTTCGAGATGGCGACCATCGCCGCGCTCGGCGGAGAACGCATGATCGGCACTTACTACGGGTTCTACAACACCCTGTCCGGGATCGGCATCGCGGCCGGAAACCTGCTCACCGGGACGGTGCTCGATGCCGGACGGCAGATGGGAGCTCCGGGCCTTGCGTGGTGGAGCCTGGTCATTGTCGGATGCGGGTGCGCGACGGCTGTCTGGGCACTCGACCGGTCCGGGCGGCTGACGCCGGATCACCGGCCGCAGGCGGCCCTCACCTGAAAGACCTTCAAGATTGCTCCGGGGAAGTCCGTCCCCGACGACCTTGCTCTCGTCGCGGACGGCCGTCGCCCGCGGCCGCACCGGCGTTTCGCTATGTGAAGGTGCGCAGGCGCAGGCTGTTGCCGACCACGAAGACCGAGGAGAACGCCATGGCGGCCCCGGCGATCATCGGGTTGAGCAGGCCGAGCGCGGCCAGGGGCAGGGCGGCCACGTTGTAGGCGAAGGCCCAGAACAGGTTGCCCCTGATGGTGCGCAGGGTACGGCGTGACAGCCGGATGGCGTCGGCGGCCACCCGCAGGTCGCCGCGGACCAGGGTGAGGTCGGAGGCCTCGATGGCCGCATCGGTGCCGGTGCCCATGGCCAGGCCCAGATCGGCCTGGGCGAGCGCCGCGGCGTCGTTGACGCCGTCACCCACCATGGCCACCGACCTGCCCTCGGCCTGCAGCCGCTTGACGACGTCGACCTTGTCGGCGGGCAGCACCTCGGCGATGACCTCGGTGATGCCGACCTCGGCCGCGACCGACCGTGCGACGGTCTCGTTGTCGCCGGTGAGCAGCACCGGCCTCAGGCCCAGGGCGCGTAGCCGTCGGACCGCCTCGGCCGAGGTGGGCTTGACGGTGTCGGCCACCGTCAGGACCGCGCGAGCCTGGCCGTCCCAGCCGACCGCGACGGCTGTGCGGCCCGCCGCCTGCGCCTCGGTGAGTGCCCGCTCCAGGCCGGTCGGCAGGTGCTGGGACCACTCGGCGAGCAGCGCGGGACGGCCCGCCAGCACGGCGTGACCGTCGACGATGCCCTGTACGCCGAGCCCTTCGCGGTTGGCGAAGTCCTCGGGGGTGGGCAGCTCGCCCACGCGTTCGGCCGCTCCCCGGGCGATGGCCTGGGCGATGGGGTGTTCGGAGGCGTGCTCCAGGGCACCCGCCAGGCGCAGCACCTGCGTCTCGTCCTCGCCGTCGGCGAGATGGACGCCGACCAGGGTCATCTTGCCCTCGGTGACGGTCCCGGTCTTGTCGAGCACGACGGTGTCGACGGCGCGGGTGGATTCCAGCACCTCCGGGCCCTTGATCAGGATGCCGAGCTGGGCGCCGCGCCCGGTGCCGACCAGCAGGGCGGTCGGCGTGGCCAGGCCCAGGGCGCACGGGCAGGCGATGATCAGCACGGCCACCGCGGCGGTGAAGGCCGCCCCGGCCCCGCCGCCGGTTCCCAGCCAGTAGCCGAGCGTGCCGACGGCCAGCGCGATCACGACCGGCACGAAGATCCCGGAGATGCGGTCGGCCAGCCGCTGGACCTGGGCCTTACCCGTCTGAGCGTCTTCGACCAGCCTGGCCATCCGGGCCAGCTGGGTGTCGGATCCGACGCGGGTGGCGCGGATGAGCAGGCGGCCACCGGCGTTGACGGTCGCACCGGTCACCGCCTCGCCGGGGCGCACCTCCACCGGCGCCGATTCGCCGGTGAGCATGGAGGCGTCGACGGCGGAGGTTCCCTCCTCGATCACGCCGTCGGTGGCGATCTTCTCGCCGGGCCGGACGACGAACCGGTCGCCCGCCTTGAGCTCCCCGGCGGGGATGCGGGTCTCGACGCCGTCGCGCAGCACGGCGACGTCCTTGGCCCCCAACTCCAGCAGGGCCCGCAGGGCGGCGCCCGCGCGGCGCTTGGAGCGGGCCTCGAAGTAGCGGCCGGCCAGGATGAACGCCGTCACTCCGGCGGCGGCCTCCAGATAGATGTTGCCCGAGCCGTCGGTGCGCTCGATGGTGAAGGCGAACGGGTGGGTCATGCCAGGTGTGCCCGCCGTGCCGAAGAACAGCGCCCACAGCGACCAGCCGAGCGCGGCGACGGTGCCGAGCGAGACCAGGGTGTCCATGGTCGCGGCGCCGTGGCGCAGGTTCGTCCAGGCGGCCCGGTGGAAGGGCCAGCCGGCGTAGACGACGACCGGGGCGGCCAAGGCGAGCGACAGCCACTGCCAGTTGACGAACTGCAGGGGCGGGATCATCGACATGGCGATCACCGGCACGGCGAGCACCACGGCGGTGATCAGCCGGTTGCGCAGCGGGGCGAGGTCGTCGGCCGGTTCGCCCGGGGAGTCGTTTCGGGTGGTGCCGCTCGCGGGCTTCGCGGGGAGCGCGGCGGTGTAGCCGGCCTTCTCCACCTCGGCGATGAGGTCCTGGGGGTCGACACCCTCGGTGAAAGCGACCTTGGCCTTCTCGGTGGCGTAGTTCACGGTCGCGGTGACGCCGTCGAGCCTGTTGAGCTTGCGTTCGATCCGGTTGGCGCAGGACGCGCAGGTCATGCCGCCGATCGAGAGTTCGACCGCGTCTTGGGCCCTGTCGTCGGTGAGGGAGGACATCACCTGCTCCTTTCGCTCGTCATGCCAGGTGTCAGTGATCGTGGTCGCCGTGCGAGGCGGATGCGGACGGCGTGGCCGCCGGCGCCGGGCCCGAAGTCGTGGCCGGCGCGGGGAGCTCACCGGCGCGGACGGTGAAGTCGGCGGTGCGCACGGTTCCCTCGTGCTGGAAGTCCAGGAACAGCCGGTAGTCGCCGCGGCTGGGAACCTCGGCGTAGAAGGTGATCTGCGGGCCCGAGAGGGTCGTGCCGTCACCTGGTTCCCCGTCAGGGTGCACGTGCAGGTAGGCCAGGTCTCCGGCGCGCAGGGCGACCAGGTGCCCGTAGGCGCCCAGGTAGGGCTGCAGGTCGGTGACGGGCCTGCCGTCCATGCCGACCTTGAGGGTGAGCTTGCTGGACGCGCCGGGAGTCAGGTCCCCGTCCAGGGTGACGGTGTAGCCGTCGACCGTGGCGGTACGGCTTGTCGCGGGCAGCGCCTCGGGTTCCTGGGCGCCGGGGGCCTGCAGGTCGACGCCCAGGGTCAGCCCGCGGCCGCCCTCGGGGGCGAAGTCGGCGAACGCCCGGTAGGCGCCCGCCTCGGGCAAGGTCAGCTTCACCGACCACACGCCGTCGTCGGTCAGTTCGGGGTGCAGGTGCTGGAAGCTGCCCAGATCGCGGGAGACCACGATGAGGTGCAGCCTCTTGCCGTGCTCTGTCCGGTAGGCGGTGACAGGCTTGCCGTCGGGGCCGATCACGCCGAAACGGAAGTCCGTCGCCTCGCCCGGCTCGACCGTGGTGGCCTGGGGGAGGAGGGTGTAGCCGTCCTGGGACACTTGAAGACCTCCGGGGACGGGCTCGCCGGTCGCCGCCGGGCCGGGGGCCGGCTCGGTGTGGGTTCCGTGATCGCCCGCCTGGCTCGCGGACGGGGCCGCGTGGATCGTGCGGGCGTCCGCCGCGGGGCCGGGTCCGGTCGCGCCCACCGCGTTGCCGACCCCCAGAGCCCCGCCGAAGATCACGACGAGTCCGAGGGCGTAGGCGCCCAGCCTGGCCGGTGTGTTCATGACGGGGCCACCACTTCGTATCCGGCCTCGGCGACCGCGGCCGCGATCCGCGCCGGGTCGATCGGGCTCTCGCTGTGGACGGTCACCAGGCCGGTGGTCAGATCCACGTCGACGCCGGTGACGCCGGCGACCTCGCCGACCTCTTCTTTGACGGAGGAGACACAGTGGCCGCAGGTCATGCCCGTGACGGTGTAGGTGGTGGTCATGCGATCACTCCTTGGTCGGTCGGTTTCTTCGATCAGGAACGGACGAGGCGGGCGATGGCGTCGGTGGCCTCCCTGACCTTCTCCTCGGCCTCGGCGCCGCCCTTGGCGGTGGCCTCGGCCACGCAGTGCGCCAGATGCTCCTCCAGCAGGGACAGCGCGAAGGACTGCAGGGCCCGGTTGGCCGCCGACACCTGGGTGAGGATGTCGATGCAGTACTTGTCCTCCTCGACCATCCGCTGCAGGCCCCGCGCCTGCCCCTCGATCCGGCGCAGCCGCCGTAGATGGTCCTGCTTGTTGTGGGTGTAGCCGTGCATGTCCCCGCCCTTCGTCGTCACCTCCCATAACGTCATACCCCGGTAGGGTATTTCGGTGTTCTCGGGATCGTCGGGCACGAGCCGCGATGACTCACAGGTACCCTAGTGGGGTATCTCGGTTCGCGACTTCAACATACCCCCTGGGGGTTAAATTGCCAACTGGGTCGGGGCGTGCGGCGTCTTCGCCGACATCGCCACCGGGGGAGGACGACGGGATCTCGGCGACGTCCACGTCCGGGAAACCGCAACGGGCGGAGCACGAGCGGTGAGTTCGCGGGCCGGTGGCGCGGAGGGCTCGGGTCCCGCGCGGGCTCGCCGGGCTCGGTGGTGGCCACGCCCGCCGGGCGCGCGGGGCGGGGCGCTACTTCGGTGACGCGTGAGGGTCCGGCGGGGCGGCGGCCAGGATCGCCTGTGCCGTCGCGATGACGACGCGGGCGGTCTCGCTCGTCTCCATGCGCCCGGCGCGACTCTCCTCCGCGGCGCCTTTCAGGATGTAGTGCAGGACATTGATCAGCCAGGAGATCGGCAGGTCGGTGCGGAACGCGCCGTCGTCCTGGCCGCGGCGGATGAGCTCTTCGACGCGCCGCGCGGGGGCGGCGTGCAGCTCGCGAACGCGCCCGGCGGGCAGGGCCTTCTGTGCGGCGCTCGACAACGCCATGGACTCGGCCACGAGGGCCCAGCTGGAGTCGAGCAGCCGGGCCAGGGCGTCTCGCGCGTCCCCGGTGAGATCGACGGACGACAGCGCCTCCTCGCCGGCGCGCAGCGCGTCGACCAGCGCGGCCTCGACGAGTTCCGCCCGGGTGCGGAAGTGGCCGTAGAGCGTCATCCGGCCCACTCCGGCGGCCTTGGCGATGTCGTCGACACTCGCGTCCGGATCGCTGCTCAGGAGCTTGCGCGCCGCGGAGACGATGCGGGCGATGCTGCGTTCGGCATCCGCGCGCCGGCGCGGACCGGCAGAGACGGTGGGCATGCCACCACCTTAACTCGTACGCGGATATACGTGTTACTCTCACGGCTCGAAGTCGTACATGACCATACGAGTTAGCTGGAGGCTCTCGGTGACGCACCATGAGATCCATGAACCATCTCCGCCGGACAGCTCGGCTCATCCGTCGCGGTGGCGCATCCTGGCCTTTCTCGGGGTGGCCCAGCTGATGTTGATCCTCGACGTCACGGTGGTGGCCATCGCGCTCCCGCACATCGAGACCGACCTGGACCTGAGCCGTGAGGCGCTGACATGGACCGTCAGCGCGTACACGTTGACGTTCGGCGGCCTGATGCTGCTGGGCGGGCGGCTCGCCGACCTGGTCGGGGCCAGGCGAGTGGTCCTCGCCGGCCTGCTGATCTTCACGGTGGCGTCATTGGTGACCGGGTTCGCCGACTCCGCCGGCATGCTGCTGGGCGGACGCATCGCGCAGGGAGCCGGTGCGGCGCTGCTGTCCCCGTCGGCCCTGTCACTGCTGGTGACCCTGTTCGACGGCGACGAGCGGAACAAGGCGCTCGGCATCTGGTCCGCGCTCGGCGGCGGGGGCGCGGCTCTCGGCGTGCTGCTGGGAGGACTGCTCACCGCCGGCCCTGGCTGGCCGTGGGTCTTCTACGTCAACGTGCCCATCGGGCTGGTGGTTCTCGCCGCTCTTGCCCGGATGCTGCCGCACCACGGCGTGGCCGCGCCCGGGGCCCGGCTTGACGTGCTCGGTGCGCTGCTGGTCACCGCCTCGTCCGGTGCCGTGATTTACGCGATCACTCGCGCCGGGGACCACGGGTGGCTCACCGCCACGACCGGGTGGCTCCTGCTGGCGGCCGCGGTGGGCTACCTGGCGTTCGTGGCCAGGCAGAAGACCGCCAGGTCGCCCCTGATGGACGTCACGCTGCTGGTCCGCCGGCCGGTGGCCACCGGCACGTTCCTCATCGTGATGGCGACGGCGCTGATGATCGCGGTGTTCTTCCTCGGCACGTTCTACTTCCAGCACGCCCAGGGCTTCGGCGCTCTGCAGACCGGTCTGCTGTTCCTTCCGGTCGCGGCGGCGACGATGCTCGGGGCCGACCTCACCGGCCGGGCCATCGCCCGGGCCGGAGCGCGCCGGCTCGCCGTGGCCGGGTTGCTCACCGCCGCGATCGGCATGGCCGTGCCCGCCCTGTCGACACATACCGCGACCGTGGTGGCGGGCACGGCGCTCGCGGCCGCCGGGACCGGCGCACTGTTCGTGGTCGCCTCGGCGACCGCTCTGGGCCAGGTGGCCCCGCACGAGTCCGGCATCGCCTCCGGCATCGTCAGCACGTTCCACGAGTTCGGCGCCTCCATCGGAGCCGCCGCCATCTCCAGCGTCGCGGCGGCCAGCCTGGTCGGGGACACGCTCTCGGGGTTCACCGACGGCTACGTCCTGGCCGCGGTCGCCGCAGGTGCCGCGGCCCTCGTGGCCGCCGTCCTGACACCCGGCCGGGCCGGCACCGGGTCCGGAGCGGCGAGCGCGCGGACTCCCTGAGAGGGCGGGGCTCAGCGCCGGTCGAGCGGTTTCCGCATCCGCCCGATCCCCGCCCGCCGAGTGGCCTCGATGATCGCGGCCGGTTTCCCGGCCTCCGGATCGGACCCCTGGGCCCGCTCGATGACGTCCGCGGGCACGGACCGGGAGCCTGTGAAGCGCGCCACGCCGATGACGTGCCGGGTAAGGCCATCCGGTGGCCATCACATGGTTTCCGGCGGCCCGGTCACCGGGCGCGCCCTCCCCGGAACGGGCACACCCGGCTGCCGCGACAGGTGGGCTTTGAGCCTGCGGGTGAGGTGGCGGGCGTCGCGGCCCACTCCGCGCAAGGTGTTGGAGGCGGGGGTGCGCTGCCATTCCAGGCCGAGGAAGCCCAGGCCGGGATGGACGGTGGACAGGCCGTGGACATGACGGGGACGGCCGGTCTCGTCCAGGGCGCCGAGCCCGTCCAGATAGTCCAGGTTGGGCCGATACCCGGTGGCCAGCAGTATCACGTCGACGGGTTCACGGCTGCCGTCGGCCCACACCACGTCGTCGCCGTCGAGGTGGGTGAACATCGAGCGCCGGTCGAGCTCGCCCTCGCGTAGTGCCCGGCGGTAGAGGCCTTCGTCCAGGACGGGGGCGGTGGGCGGGGTTTTCACCAGGCGGGCAGGCAGGCGGTCGAAACCGGTGACGGTGAACCAGAAGTGCAGGTCCTTGCCCAGGATCCGCTGGTCGACGAAGCGGATCGGCGTGCGGGTGGCCAGTGTCACCGTGCTGGTCCGCGCGAGTTCGCAGGCGATCTGCACGGCCGAGTTGCCGGCGCCGACCACGACGACGCGTCTGCCCGCGTATGGCAGGGGGTTGGTGTAGGCGGCGGCGTGCAGGACCTGGCCGGTGAAGCCGTCGCGGCCCGGCAGGACGGGCAGGTGGGGACGGTCGAAGGACCCGCTGGCGGCGATCACGATGGGCGCGTTCAGCGTGCCGCCGTCGGCGAGGCGCACGGCGAAGCCACTGCCCCGGGCACCGGCTGCGACGGCGGTGACGCGGGCGCCGGTGCGGATCTCGGCGCCCCCGCGGCCGAGATCGCGGGCGTAGCGGGCCAGATGGTCCACCACCTCGTCGCGGTGCGGGTAGCGGTCGCCGTCACCGCCGAAGGGAAGGCCGGGCAGGGAGCTGTAGCGGGCGGGTGAGAACAGGGTGAGGCTGTCGTAGTAGCGCCTCCAGGAGCCGGTGGTCTGGTCTGTTGCCTCCAGGAGCACAGGAGCCAGGCCGACGTCCAAAAGAGCTCGGGTGGCGGCCAGTCCGGCCTGGCCGCCACCGATGACTATGGTGTTCATGCGCCGCATCGTATCGTCAAATCAAGAAATGACAATATGAAGGGTAGGGTCATCCCATGGAGACGGCGAGCACCGACATCGAGTTGACCGAGGCCGCGCGCGGCTTCCTCAAGGCGATGGCCAGCGACACCCGCCAGCAGATCCTGATGCTGTTCGCCGGCGGGATCGAGCTGACGGTGGGTGAGGTCGCCGAGCGGATGTCGTTGGCGCAGTCGGCCACCTCCACCCATCTGGCGACATTGCGCGACGGCGGGGTGCTGAGCGCCCGGCGGGAGTGGAAAACGGTCTACTACCGGGCCGACCCCGCCCGGATCGGCCAGGCGCTGAGCGATCTGCAGGCCGGCCTGCGGGCCTGCTGCCCGCCCGACGGCCGCCCTCCGGGCGCCACCTGCGGGTGAGTCCCGCCCGCCGGCCGAGCTGTTGATTTGACAAATCTCTAATCAGTGGGGCACCCTCTTTGCTACTTAGATGTTTTTCTAAACAAGGGGCGTGCGGCGCGCGCTCCGCTTCGTCGGTTCTGCTCCACCGCTGAGATCCGACGATCACATATCGCACGAATTGCAGGAGAGGCCATCATGAGTGACGGATGCTGCGGCACCACCGCTGTCGAGATCGAGCAGATCGTGGCGCACGCCGCGCCCGGCGCCCTGCCCGTGGTGGTGATCGGTGCGGGCCCGGTGGGCCTGGCCGCCGCGGCGCACCTGGCGACGCGCGGCCTGGACTTCCTCGTGCTGGAGGCGGGGCAGCG
>NZ_JBPXMC010000048.1:0-47914 GCF_051918885.1 Streptosporangium sp. OZ121 | reverse complement strand
GGGCAGGGCTTGCCCTTCGCGACGCTGCGGAAGCGGCCTAGCGAGAAGCCGCTCCCTTCAGGGAGCGGAGGAGTCACTGGCTGGAGCATCCGGCGCTTCGCGCCGTCGACATCCCGCTGTCCGGCGACCTCGGCACCGTCGTCGGGGTCCGCCGACCCCTCTGACCGGCCGAGCGGACCGGTCCGGGCTCACCTGTCGTCACCGTCCCAGGCGAAGGCGTGGAACGGCGGGTCGAGGGGGGCCTCGATCAGGCGGTTGGCGAAGGTGGAGATCGTGTACGCGCCGATCCCGAGGACGACCTCGAGAGCGTTCCGCGCGCTGTGGCCCGCGTCGAGGAACGCCCGCGTCTCCTCGTCGCCGACCGCGCCGCGATGGTCCATGACGGCGAGGGTGAAGGACCGCAGCGCCTCCGACCGGGCGTCCGGGAGGGGCGTGCCGGCCCGGAGCGCCTCGACGAGCTCGGAGGGGGCCTCCAGCCGGGCCAGCGTGGCGGTGTGCATCGCCACGCAGACATGACAGCCGTTGCGGGTGGCGACCGTCATGACGACGATCTCGCGGTCGACCGGATCCAGGGTGCTCTGCTCGAAGGCGGCGCTCGCCGCCAGGAACCCCTTGAGCAACTGCGGGGAGGTGGCCATCCGGCCGACCGCCGTGGGGACGTGGCCGAACTTCCGCCGCACACCCTCGATGGTGGGACGGGCGTCGGGCGGAGCACTCTCGGCGGTGTGCGTGACGAAGACGGCATGGGACATGGGGGCCTTCTCTCTTGTTCTCCGGGTCCTCGGAACGTGGGCTGCGCGATCGCACCTCAGGGCGATATCGTCAATGAGGTTGTCTATATAGTAAAGACGGTTGACGACTTTGGCAACGCCGGACCCGGAAGGCCGCTCAGGTGCCGAGGAAGACCAGGTCGACGTCCTCCCGGGGCACGGGCGTGCCGGCGTCGTCGACGAACGTGACGCGCACGGGACGCCCGGTGGACCGGCTGCGGCTCCACATCGAGGGCCCCTCCTCGTGGGGCCGGTTGACGTCGCCCCACTGCTGGAGCGAGGCGAGCACCGTCACCAGCTCCTCGCCGGCCGGGGTCAGATGGTAGCTGTGACGAGCCCTGGCTCCCGGCTCCCGATAGGGACGGCGCTCCATGACACCCGCCTCGACCAGCGCGTTCAGCCGGTTGGTGAGCAGGTCGGAGGCGATGCCCAGGGAGTCGCGGAAGTCGGCGAACCGGGTCAGGCCGGCGAGGGCGTCCCGGACGATCAGCAGTGTCCACCGCTCACCAAGCACCTGCAAACTCCGGGCGACGGAGCAACGCGGTTCGGGTACGCGACCTGTCTTCGTGGGCATGATTCCAGTCTATGCGAGGTTGGGTTTTCCAATCCAGGATGCTAGATTGGATATACCAACTCAGGTGCCGGAGCACCCCCGGCGGTCCCGTGGCGTGGAAACCGTCTCGCGGCGTCTCCGCCCGTTCATCCACGGTAAGGAACATCATGCAGATCAACGGCTCTGTGGCCCTCGTCACCGGCGGCAATCGCGGACTCGGCGAGCGGTTCGTCCAGGCACTGCTCGAACGCGGCGCGTCGAAGGTCTACGCCGCCGCGCGCAATCCCGACACGATCACCACGCCCGGTGTGGTGCCCATCGCCCTGGACGTCACCGACCCGGCGGCCGTACGCGCGGCGGCCGACCTGGCACCGGACGTCACCCTGCTGATCAACAACGCCGGAAGTTCCACCAAGGCGGGGCTCCTCGACGGGGAGCTCGACGCCTTCCGGCTCGAGATGGAGACCCACTACTTCGGCACGCTCGCCATGAGCCGGGCCTTCGCCCCCGTCCTCGCCCGCAACGGCGGCGGGGCCGTCCTCAACGTCCTGTCCGTGCTGTCCTGGGTCGCGCTCCCCAGCAGCGCGGCCTACTCCGCGGCCAAGTCGGCGGCCTGGTCCCTGACCAACGCGCTGCGCCTGCAGCTCGCCGAGCAGAAGACCCTGGTCACCGCCCTGCACGTCGGATACATGGAGACCGCCATGGCCGCGCACGTCGACGGGCCCAAGAGCGACCCCTCGGCCGTCGCCCGCGCGGCCCTCGACGGCGTGGAGGCCGGGCGGTACGAGGTCCTCGCCGACGAGACCAGCGCGCGCGTCAAGGCCGCGCTCTCCGGCGACCTCACCGCGCTCTACCCGAAGCTGGCCGGGGCCCGCTGAACGGCACCGGCCGTCGAACGTCCGGGCGGCGGGGAGACCGTCCTCGTGGACGTGGTGACGACACCGGCCGGGCAAGCCCGGCCGCGGCGCTCAGCCGCCGCGGGCGGCGGTGACGAAGTCCCTGATGAGACCGGGGTCCTTCACCCCGGGCGCGACCTCCACCCCGCTCGACACGTCGACCCCCCAGGGCCGGGCGGCGGCGATCGCCCGGGACACGTTCGACGGGTCCAGCCCACCGGCCAGCATCCAGCGGCCCTCCGGGCGCCCGCGCACGGCCGCCCAGTCCCACGGCTCCCCCGATCCCGGCCTGGGCGCGTCGACGATGAGCAGGTCCTCGTCGAGGGCGCCGCAGCGCAGGTCGGTGCTCGCGGCCCCGGCGCGGACCAGCGTGACCCCGAGGTCCTTCAGCGCGGTGAAGTCCTCGTGCGGATGGTCGCCGTGCAACTGGACGGCACGCAGTCCCGCCTCCAGCGTGGCCGCCCTGACCTCCTCGGACGGCTCACCGGCGAACACCCCCACGGTCAGCACGTGCGGGGGGATCGCCGAGGCCAGCTCCCTCGCCCGCGCGGGGGTGACCCGCCGCGAGCTCCTGGTGAGGACGAACCCGACGGCGTCGGCTCCCGCCTCGACGGCGGCCGTCACATGTCCGGGCTCGCGCAGCCCGCAGATCTTCACGTACACCCTGTGTACGGTAGCCCGTTCCCCGCACCCGGAACGCCGGGAGCGCGGCAGAGCGCGTCAGAGGGCGTTCAGGAACCTCGCGGCGATCGGCGCCGCCACCTTGCCCCCGGCACCGCCGTGCCGGACGAACACCGCGAAGGCCAGGGAACCCCGGTAGCCGATGAACCAGGCGTGGTCCCCGCCGCCCTCGACCTCGGCGGTGCCGGTCTTGCCCGCGGTGTCCGACGGGAGCCCGGCCTGGGAGGCCGTTCCCTGGGTGACCACGGCGCCCATCATCGTCCGCAGGCTCGCGGCCACCCCCTCGTCCAGCGGCACCGGGGCCGGCGAGTCCGCGGGAGGCCCCTCGGTCATGATGGCGGGTCTCCAGACGCCGCTCGCGACCGCGGCGGCGACCTCGGCCATGCACAGCGGGCTGGCCTGCACCGAGTTCTGGCCGATGGCGTCGGATCCCAGCTGGTCCGGGCTTCCGTACGGCTGGATCCGGCAGGAGCTCAGCCCCGGCTTCTCCCGGAAGCCGAACCTGTCGGCCGCCTCGGCGCGCAGCCGGTCGTCGCGCAGCCGCTCGTACGTCTGCTGGGCGAAGGTGGTGTTGCAGGAGAGCGCGAAGGCCGTGGTGAAGGGCACGTTGCCGTGGTCGACGCCGTCGGAGTCGCTGAAGCTCCTGCCGTTCGGGATGGTGTAGCCGGCCGGGCAGGCGACCTGCGACTCCGGGGTCAGGCCGCTGCGGAGCAGCGCGGCGGCGGTCACGACCTTGAACGTCGAGCCGGGCGGGTAGAGGCCGTTGAACGCCTCCTTGCCGCCCAGCGTGTCCGCCACCGCGCGCACCTGGGCCGTCTGGACGTCCAGGGCCACGATCGCGGCGGGCTGGCCGACCCCGTCCAGGGCGCGGGCCGCGGCGGCCTGGACGGGCCGGGAGATCGTGGTCCTCGTCCCCGAGGCCTGCCGGGGCGGGGAGGCCAGCAGCACCCGGCCGGAGGGCTCCTCCTCCAGCCGCAGCTCGACCGCCGTGTCGCTCAGCCCGCTGAAGTAGTGGCCCGCCCTGCTGTCGCGGGGGAACGGGACCCCCTCTCGGGTCAGCGTGGCCGGGCTCCGGACCTCGGTCTCCTTCAGCCGCAGCCTCCCGCCGTCCTTGAGCGAGCGGTGCATCGTCTCGGGGGTCCAGCGCACCTTCCACACCCCGAACCGCAACTCCAGGCGCAGGACGGAGTCGAACGGCCACTCGCCCAGCCCGGTGACCTGCCGTACCCCCCTGAAGGACATCTCGGCCGCCTCCTCGCCGCGGTGGCGCAGCTCGCCGGGGGTGAGCGACAGCGACGAGACCCGCAGGTCGGCGTCGAACCCGCGGTGCCGGACGCCGAAGTCGGCCGGGGGGTCGACGACCATGCCCGTCATCCCGATGAAGTCGCCGTTCTGCCAGGCGGTCAGGTAGCTCGTCGCGGTCGCCTCGGGACCGCCCTGCGAGGTCGGCGTGACCGGGGTCAGCGTGACCAGGTTCGGTGGCGGCGAGACGGGCACCGGGCTGGGCGGCTCCCCCGCCTCCCGCACGGTCGTGCCGACGTCCGGTTCACCGGACTCGTCGGAGTCGCCGGCCGGCGTGGGGCGCGGCGAGGGCGAGGCCACCACCGCCCCCGGGGCGGCCACCACCCCGTACACGCCGAAGACGAGGATCGCGGTCGCGGAGAAGACCAGCGCGAGGAGCCGTCGATCACGCATAACCGTTTACTCCCCCGGGTTTGCAGAGTTGCATACCAGAGAAAAGATCGTAAAGGCGACGAGAAGCGTTGAACCAGGTTTTTCCGTACTTCGGTATGACACCGTAGTCCTCGGCGGGCCCCGCGGGGCGGGGCCCGCCGAGGGCCGTCCCCGACTCCCCCGACGCGTCTTCCTAGCGGAGGCCGTCGAAGAGGTCGTCCTCGCGGTCGGCCGCGGCGGGAACGCGGTTGATGTGGCGGACGAAGGTCTCGTGCGCGAACACCCGGTGCTGGGCCTCGGCGGGCATGCGCAGGAAGAAGATGCCGTCTCCCTGGCTCGCGTGCGCCTCCAGCGCCTTGAGCTTGCGCTCCACCTGGGCGGACACGTCGACCACGGCGGTGATCTGCTCCTCGGGGACGCCGAAGTCGTCGGGGAACTCGAAGCCCTCCGGGGCGTCACCGGTCGAGCGGAGATACTCGAACAGCTCGGCCATCCGCTCGCGTGGCACGGCCGTGTAGTAGAGCTTGCCGGGAATGCCGCTCGCCTCGGCCGCGGCCACCGCGATCCGGTGGGCCTGGATGTGGTCGGGGTGGCCGTAGCCGCCGTTCTCGTCGTAGGTCACGACGACCTGCGGGCGGTAGCGCTCCATCAGCGCGACGAGCCGGCCGACGGCCTGCTCGAAGGGGACGTTGGCGAAGGAGTCTGGCGCCTCGTTGGCGGCCCAGCCGACCATGCCCGAGTCGCGGTAGCCGAGCAGCTCCACGTGGGAGATCCCCAGGTGGGTCGCCGACTCGCGGAGCTCCTCCAGCCGCAGCGCTCTCACCGCCGCCTCGTCGTGGCCGGGCTCCCCCGGCTTCACCCCGCCGGGACCGTCGCCCTGCTCGCCGTTCGTGCAGGTGACCAGGACGGTCCGGACGCCCTCGTCCGCGTACCTGGCGAGGATCCCGCCGGTGCTGATCACCTCGTCGTCGGGATGGGCGTGAACGGCCATCAACGTCAGTTCTTCATCCATAGATTTCCACCCGTTTTCGAAAAGTCCTGCGGACCGGCCCACTCTACGGTGGCCGCCGGAGCGCCGGGAGCGGCAGGTGAGTCACCGGAACGGGCGGGACGCCCTTGCGGGGAAGGCCGGGTCTCCGCCGGGCGCCGGGGGGTCAGCCCGCGTACCGGGTGCCGTCGTCCTCCAGGAGGACGGGTGCGCCGCTCGCGGCGGACAGGTTGGCCGAGACCCCGACCATCACGCTCGCGACACCCGCGCGGTGCCCCGCCTGGCAGCCCAGGGGGTCCTCGCCCGCGCCGCGGAAGACGTCGTCCAGCATGAGGGCGTCGCCGCCGCCGTGACCGCCCGCGCCGGAGGAGATGGCGATCTCCTCCGGCTCGCTCCAGTGCCGGTGCAGGACGAGCCGCTCGGAGGCGCCGGGGGCGTGCGCCTTGTCGGCGGCGGTCGGGTCGATCGCGGCCCGCGGCGGGGTCCAGGCGCGTTCGACGACCTCCAGCTCCAGCCGTCCGGCGGTGCCGTTCACGGCCACCCGGTAACCCTCGAAGGGGCCGTGGGCGTTGAGGGAGTAGGTGAGCATCGCCCCGCGGGAGTACCCGACGATGACGGCCATGTTGTCCTCGATGGTCACGCCGTCGTCGAACACGTCCTGGTCGCGGAGGTAGCCGTCCTCGTGCTCGGCGTCCAGGTAGAGGCGCTTGAGCCGGGGGTCGGCGGAGATGTCGAGGAGGTAGGGGTCGGTGCCGAGTCCCGGCGCGCCGTGGGCGCGTCCCGGCCGGTCGCGCAGGCCGCGGGCGCGGGCGTTGTCGGCTCCGTAGAACCGCAGCGCCGACCGGGCGTAGACGGAGCGGGCGGTGTCGGCCAGCCACCAGTTGACCAGGTCGAAGTGGTGGGTGGACTTGTGCACCAGCAGGCCGCCGGAGTTGGCCCTGTCGCGGTGCCAGCGGCGGAAGTAGTCGGCTCCGTGGATGGTGTCCAGCACCCACTCGAAGTGCACGGAGGTGACGTCGCCGATCGCCCCGTCGGCGAGCAGCCTGCGGACGGCGCTGTTGCGCGGCGAGTAGCGGTAGTTGAAGGTGACGACGAGCCGGCCGGTGCTCCGCTCGGCGGCCTCGGTGATGGCCGCGCAGTCCTCGGCGGTGGTGCACAGCGGCTTCTCCACGATGACGTCCTTGCCCGCCTCCAGCGCGGCGACGACGTAACGGGCGTGGGCGGCGTCGACGGTGGCGACCACGACGGCGTCCGCGAGCTGGAGCATCTTGTCGAACTCGTGCGGCGCGAAGCACGGGACGTCGCGTCCGATCCGGTCGAGGTAGTAGCCGATCCGGGTGCGGTTGACGTCGCAGAGGGCGACGATCTCGCCGGTGTCGCCCCACTCGCCGAGCAGCGCGTCGATGTACAGCTGTACCCGGTGGCCGAGCCCGACGAAGGCGTATCGCATCAAGCACTCCATGAGAAGGACCAAGCACTCCATGAGAAGGACGGTGAAGGGTGGAGACAGGTGTGCCGTACGGCTCGGCGCGAGCCGTACGGCACGTCGGCGGGTCCCGGCTACCGCCGGCTACTTGGTGATGGCGGCGTTGGCCTCGGTGAGGAAGGCCCTCGCCGCGTCGTCCGCGGAGGCCTTGCCGAACAGCACCGAGTCGGTGGCGCGCTTGAGGATGTCCTCCATCTCCATGGCGCCCTTCGGCGGGATCGCGATCGGGCTCAGCTCGCTCCTGATGGAGTCGATGAAGGCCAGCACCTTCTGGTCGGTCGGGGTCAGCTTGTCCTTGATGGCGGCGACGACCTTGGCGTTGGTCGGCAGGCCGCGGTCGCTGAGCAGGATGGCGCCGGCCTCGGGGTCGTTGACGAGGAAGTCGACGAACTTCTGGGCCGCGTCGGCCTGCTCGGTCTTGGACGAGATCGTGTAGTACATCGCCGGCTGCAGGAACATGCCGGCGGTGGTCGCCCCCTCCGCCTTCGGCATCCGCAGCAGGTCGAGCTCCTGGCCGGAGCCCTTGCTCAGCGCGGTGAGCTGGTTGCTCCACCAGCTGCCGAACGCGCTGGCGTTCGTGGCGAGCAGGGCCTGGTCGACCTTGGTCCCGGTCTCCAGCATCAGGGCGGCGTCCGGGCCGGCCTTGGTAGAGATGATCTTCTGCAGGAGGGCCCACCAGTCCTTGATGACCTGCTCCGACAGGCCGATCTTGCCGTCCTTGTAGAACTGCTCCCCGCGCTGGGCGGCGAACAGCTGCAGGAAGGCGGGGTTCTCGTTGTACTCGGTGCCCCAGACCTTGCCGTCGCCCTTCTCGGTCACCCGCTGGGAGAGCGCGATGTAGTCGTCCCAGGTCCAGGTCGTGTCGTCCGGGACCCTCTCGCCGGCCTTCTCCACCGCCGCCTTGTTGACGATCATCGGGAAGGTGTTGACGCCGGTGGGGATGGCGTACTGCTTGCCGTCGACCTGGCCGGCCTTGAGCACCTCCTGGTCGAGGTCGGCGGTGTTGACCTTGCCGTTGAGGTCGGCGAGGGTGGCGCGGCCCGCGTACTCGGCGAGACCGCGGATCTCGATGGACATGACGTCCGGCGCGTCGCCGGCCGCGGTCTTGGTGGCCAGCTTCTCGTAGTAGCTGTCCCAGTCGGAGAAGTCGCCTTCGATATCGATCGTCGGGTTCTTCTTCTCGAACGCGGCGATGGCCGACTCCGTCAGCTTCTGCCGGGCATCGCTGCCCCAGTACGAGAAGACGACCTTCGTCTTCCCGTCCGACTCGCCGCCGCTGTCGTCGCTGCCACATGCCGTGGCCGAGACGGCGAGCAGGGTGATGGCGGTGGCCGCCAGGATTCGCTTCATCGAGATACCTCCGGGGGGATGGGGGTGGGAGGGGTTATTTGAGACCGGTGGTCGCCATGCCGCGAACAAGATACTTCTGGCCCGCGAGGAAGAACCCGAAGATCGGGCCGAGAGAGATGATCGACATCGCGAACAGCGGTCCCCAGGAGGATTCGCCGCTGGAGTCCATGAACTGCCGCAGCGCGACGGGGACGGTGAGATTGTCGGAGTTGGTCAGGTAGAGGTTCTGGGTGAAGAAGTCGTTCCACGTCCAGATGAAGGTGAAGATCGCGGTGGTCGCCAGCGCCGGAACGCACAACGGCATGATCACCCGGATGAACGTGCGCCAGTAGCCCGCGCCGTCGATCGCCGCCGCCTCGTCCAGCTCCCGGGGAAGGGTGCGGATGAACTGCACCATCAGGAAGATGAAGAACGCGTCGGTCGCGAGGAACTTCGGCGCGACGATCGGCCAGATCGTGTTGATCCAGTCGATCTTGGCGAACACGATGTACTGCGGGACGACCGTGACGTGGTGCGGCAGCATGATCGAGCCGAGCATGATCGCGAACCACATCTTCTTCAGCGGGAACTCCAGCCGGGCGAAGGCGTAGGCCGCGAGCGAGCAGGCGACCAGGTTGCCGACCACCGCCAGCGCGGTGAGGACCGCCGAGTTCCACAGGTAGTAGCCGAAGGAGTGCTTGAGGGCGTCCCAGCCCTCGGTGTAGTTCTCCGCCGTCACCGCGGTCGGCATCAGCCCCGGCTCCCGGAAGATCAGCTCCTCGGGTTTGAACGAGCTGGAGACCATCCACAGCAGCGGGTAGAGCATGAACAGCCCGGCGCCGATGAGCAGCAGGTGCCTGAGCAGGCGCGGGGCGGGCCGGAAAAGGACCGGCACGCGCTTACTTGTCGTCGCCATAGAAAACCCAGAATCGAGACATGAGGAAGTTGACACCGGTCAGCGCGGCGATGATGAGCAGCAGCACCCAGGCCATTCCGGCCGCGTAACCCATTTCGTAGTTCTTGAAGCCCTTGATGTAGAGGTAGAGCGTGTAGAAGAGCGTCGAGTCGACCGGTCCGCCGTTGCCACCGCTGACGATGAACGACTGCGTGAAGGACTGGAACGACTTGATCACCTCCAGCACCAGGTTGAAGAAGATGATCGGGGTGAGCAGCGGCAGGGTGATCGAGCGGAAGTTGCGCCACCTGCCGGCGCCGTCGACCGAGGCCGCCTCGTACAGGCTCTGCGGGATCTGGCGGAGCCCGGCCAGGAAGATGACCATCGGGGCGCCGAACGTCCAGATGTGCAGGACGATCAGCGTCCACAGCGCGGTGTCGGGGCTGGTCACCCAGCCCTGGCCCTCGTAGCCGAACAGGCCCAGGAACGAGTTGACGATGCCGTCGGTCCCGAAGATCTTCCGCCAGAGGATCGAGATCGCCACGCTGCCTCCGAGCAGCGACGGCAGGTAGAAGATCGAGCGGTAGAACGGCAGGCCGCGCAGGCCCTTGTCCAGCACGAGCGCCAGCGCCAGGGCGAAGGCCAGCTGCAGCGGGACGGACACCAGCACGTAGGTCGTCGTCACCTGCAGCGACGCCATGAACCGCTCGTCCTCGGTGAACATCTCCACGTAGTTGTCGAACCCGACCCACTTGGCCTCGGTCAGCAGGCTGTAGTCGGTGAACGACAGGTAGAGCGAGGCGATCATCGGGCCGAGCGTGATCGCGAACAGGCCGATGAACCAAGGGGCCAGGAACAGGTAGGCCGCCCGCGCCTGCGTTCGGCTTCGGTGGCTCTTGAGACGCCCGGGGTGGGGGGCGCCCGCCTTTTCCGGGGGCGCGACCGGCACCTCGGTCGTCCCCGCCGTTGCGGGACTCAGCGTCATCACTGGCCCTTCGGGGAGTTGGTGAATGGGATGCGCTTTTCCTATAGCTTCACAAACTAAGACGTCAACCCTTTGCAGTGAGCTAGCTCACGAATCGTAACCTTCGGTTTTATCGTTATCGCAGCTCAGAGGGGATATCCCTCGCCAGAGGCCAAACGGAAAAAACTCGCTTGAACACGAGTTAGTACAACCGATTGCAGTAGCGGACCGTGATCCGCTCGCGGCACGACGAGCGAGAAGTGCCTGGTGGCCGCCCTTCGGGCGAGGTGCCCGCTCGACGCGCGTCACCACCGCCGCGGGATCAATTGCACCGTTGTGCCGGGATCCGGCCGCGCGTGGGCCGTGGGAGAGAAACGGAAGTCCACGGGCTCGCCGCTCCCGGCGTTCTCGCCCGGTGGCGTCGTGGCCCCCTGGTGGCGCGCTCGACTCCGTGGACGCGATGGATCCAAAAGACGCGGCGGACTACGAAAAACGCCGTGGGCCCCAGAAGGCACGGTGGGTCTCAGGAGGCGCAGTGGCCTCCAAGAGGCACGGAGAATCCCAAGAGGCACGACGAACCCCAGGGGACACAGTAGACCCAGGGGGCGCGGTGGGCTTCAGGAGGCGCGGTGGACTTTAGGAGGCGCGGTGGACTCCCGGACCACCAGATGGGTCTCCAGGACGGTCGCGGCGCTCATCGACTGGATGAGCAGGTCCACCGCCATCCGGCCGGCGTCGCTCGCGGGCATCGCGACCGTGGTGAGTTTGGGACGGTGCAGCCGTCCGGTGATGCTGTCGTCGAAACCGATCACGCTGACGTCGCCCGGCACGTCGACGCCGAGGACCTCCAGTCCCTCGATGAGGCCGATGGCGACGAGGTCGTTGTAGGCGAGCACCCCGGTCACCCCCGCCTCGGCGATCATGGGTGCGGCGGCGATCCCGCCCTCCTCGGTGGGAGAGTTGGGGCCGATGACCACCGTGTCGAGACCGGGGATCTCCGAGACGGCCTTGCGGATCTCGCCGCTGGTCCACGAGCCGGCGGGGCCCGCCACCAGGGCGACGCGCCGGTGACCGAGGCTCACGAGGTGCTCCATCGCGGCGCGGGCGCCGTTCGCGACGTCCATCACGACCGTGGTCAGCCCGCGGATGCGCCGGTTGACCAGCACGAACGAGACCTGTTCCGAGAGCTTCTCAAGGGCCTTGTTGGAAAGTCGCGGGCTGCACAGCACGATGCCGTCGACCTGCTTGGAGAATGCCAGTACGAGATTCTCCTCCTCGACGGGGTCCTCTCCGGTGTCGGCCACGAAAAGGTGGTAGTCCTGGCGGCGGGCGGCGGCCTGCGCGGCCTTGATCAGCGGAGGGAAGAACGGATTGGCCAGATCGGCCACGATCAGCCCGATGTTGTTGGTGCGGCCCGTCTTGAGCGAGCGGGCCGCCCGGTTGGGCCGGTAGTCGAGCTGTTCGGCCGCCGCCAGCACCCGGGTCCGGGTCTCGGCGTTCACCAGATGGGGTGCCGAGAAGGTCCGGGAAACCGTCGACACATGGACGCCTGACGCCTGGGCGACGTCCCGGATGGTCACTGACATGCCGCACACCTTAACGCAATCGTTTGCAGATGGGTCAACCATCCTGAGACCGGTTGCCGGTGATTGACCCCGCTCACTTGACGTATTGTCCCGCCTGACGCGATTGTTTACTGCAACTGATTGCAGTCTTCAAAAGGAGTCCACACGGTGAGCAGAGTGCTCGTCACCGGCAGCGCAGGCCGGCTCGGCCGCAGCGTGGTCGCCTCGCTCGCGGCGGCCGGACATGAGGTGATCGGCGTGGACAGCGCGCCGGGAACCCCTCGCGAGGCCGCCTCGACCCTTCCGGCGGATCTCACCGATCTGGGTGAGGCCTACGCGGTGATCGCGCGGTTCCGGCCGGAGGCGGTGGTCCATCTGGCGGCCATCGCGGTGCCGTTCAGCCGTTCCGAGCCCACCACGTTCCGTGTCAACACCCAGCTCGCCTTCAACATCTGCGCGGCCGCGGTCGCCCTCGGCGTGGAGAAGCTCATCGTGGCGAGCAGCCCCACGGTGATCGGATACGGCGCGCCCGGCGGCTGGACCCCCGCCTACCTGCCCCTTGACGAGGACCACCCGACGGAGCCATGGAACGCCTACAACCTGTCGAAGGTCGTGGCCGAGCAGACCATGCGGACGTTCGCCCGGGCCGGCGAGACCACCCGGATGGCCGCGTTCCGCCCCTGCTTCGTCGTCGCGCCCGAGGAGTGGGAGGGCGCGCCCACCCAGTCCGGGCACACGATCACCGAGCGGCTGGACCGGCCCGAGATAGGCGGGGTCTCCCTGTTCAACTACCTCGACGCCCGCGACGCCGGCGACTTCGTCGACGCGCTGATCACCAGGCTCCCCCTGCTGGAGACGAACGGCGAGGTCTTCTTCGCGGGCGCCGGCGACGCCCTGGCGCGCGAGCCGCTGGCCGAGCTGCTGCCGACCGTCATGCCGGAGACGAAGGCGTTCGCCACCCATTTGACCGGCACCGCCCCCGCCTTCTCCTCCGCCAAGGCGGAGCGACTGCTCGGCTGGACCGCCAAGCGCAGCTGGCGCACCGAACTCTCCTGACTCTCCTGAAAGAGAGACCCCGATCATGAACCTCGATGGTGTCCTGTTCTTTCCCGTGACCCCCTTCGGCCCGGACGGCGGGCTCGCGCCCGGCGTGCTGGCCGACCACGTCCGGCGGGGACTCGAGCACCGGCCGGGCGGCGTGTTCGCCGCCTGCGGGACCGGTGAGTTCACCGCGCTGTCGGAGGCCGAGCACGCCGAGGTCGTCCGGGTGGCGGTGGAGACGACGGCCGGGGCCGCCCCGGTGTTCGCCGGGGCGGGCGGGCCGATCGGCGCGGCGCTCGCCCAGGCGCGGGCCGCCCGCGAAGCGGGTGCCGACGGGCTGCTGCTCATGCCGCCCTATCTCGTCCAGGGACCCGGTTTCCCCGAGTACGTGCGGGCGATCGCCGCCGAGCTCCCGGTGATCATTTACCAGCGCGGGCCGATCGCGCTCGAACCGGAGGCGGCGGTCGAGCTGGCCGCGATCCCCGGTGTCATCGGGCTGAAGGACGGCCTCGGCGACATCGACCGGATGCAGCGGATCGTGCTGGCCGTCCGGGAGACGCACCCGGACTTCCTGTTCTTCAACGGGCTGCCGACCGCCGAGCTGACCCAGCCCGCCTACCGGGCCCTGGGCGTCGGCCTGTACTCCAGCGCGGTGTTCTGCTTCGCGCCCGAGATCGCCAACGCCTACCTGAACGGCGACGAACGGCTGATCACCGAGTTCTACGCGCCGCTGGTGCGGCTGCGTTCCAAGGTGCCGGGCTACGCGGTGTCGCTGGTCAAGGCGGGGGTACGGCTGCGCGGGCTGGACGTCGGCGCGGTCCGGCCGCCGCTGGTCCCGGTGGCGCCCGAGCACGAGGCCGAGCTCGAGGCGCTGATCAAGTCCGGACTCGCCCTGGTAGCGCCATGATCAAGGATTTGACGGTCACGCTGCGGTCGGTGCCCCTGGCCCGGCCCTGGGGCGCGGACGTGCCCTTCAACCACGCGCTGCTCGTCACGATCACGCTGGACGACGGGCGGCGCGGCACCGGGCCGGCGTGGACTCCGCAGATCGGGGCCCAGGCGATCAAGGCACTGCTGGAGCACGACATCCGCGACGCGGTGATCGGCCTGCCGCCGCATCCGGAGCTCGTGTGGGACCGGCTGTCGGCCCGTCTCGGCGAGGCGGGGCGGTCCGGGATCGTGCCGATCGCCCTGGCCGGGGTGGACCTCGCGCTGTGGGATCTGCGCTGCGGCGAGCGCCCGCTGGTCGAGGTCCTCGGCGCGCGGCGCGAGAGCGTCCCCGTCTACGGCAGCGGGGTCAACCTCCACTACCCGCTGGAGGAGCTCCGGGCGCAGGCCGGACGGTGGGTCGCCGCCGGACACACCGCGGTCAAGATCAAGGTCGGTCGCCCCTCGCTCGCCGAGGACGTCGAGCGGGTGGCGGCGGTCCGCGAGGTGATCGGCCCCGACCGGCTGCTGATGATCGACGCCAACCAGCGCTGGGACCTGCACCGGGCCCGGACCGCGCTGCGGGCCCTGGAGAGGTACGACCTGTTCTGGATCGAGGAGCCGCTGCCCGCCGACGACCTGGCCGCCCAGGTGGAGCTGCGGCGGAGCGTCGCCACGCCGATCGCGGTCGGCGAGAACGTCGCCACCGTCCACGGGTTCCGCGACCTGCTGACCGGGGGCGCCTGCGACGTCGTCCAGCCGAACCTGGTCCGGGTCGGCGGGATCACGCCGTTCCTGCGGATCGCCGAGCTCGCCCGCGCCTTCAGCGTCCCGGTCTATCCGCATCTGCTCACCGAGCTGTCGGGCCAGCTCGCCCTCGCGCTGCACCATCCCTCGATGGTGGAGAGGGTGGAGGACGCCACGCTCACCGATCTCGGGCTGCTCGCCGAGCCCTTTCCCGTGGAGATCACCGGGCCGGAGCTGCGGGCGACCGGGGCACCGACGAGGTGGGCGTCGTGAAGCCGGTTCGAGTGGTGGTCGCCGGAATCCACGGCCACGGCCGCAACCATGTGGAGAACGTCCGGCGGCTGGCCGCGGCAGGCCGGGCCGAGCTCGCCGGCGTCTGCGACACCCGGCCGGCGTCCGGCCTCGACGTGCCGTGGTCGACGGACCTGCCGTCGCTGATTTCCGAGACCGGGGCGGAGGTCGCGGTGATCGCGACGCCGATCCACACCCACGCGCCGCTGACGGTCGCCGCCCTGCGGGCCGGGGCGCACGTGCTGCTGGAGAAACCCCCCGCGCCGTCGGTGGAGGAGTTCGAGCGGATCTCCGCCGCCGTGGCCGAGACGGGGCTGGCCTGCCAGGTCGGCTTCCAGTCGCTCGGCTCGGCCGCCGTCCCCGCGGCGGCCGGGCTGCTGGGCGAGCCGATCCGCGCCATCGGCGTCGCCGGAGCCTGGACGCGCCCGTTCACCTACTACACGCGCGCCCCCTGGGCGGGGCACCGGCGGCTGGACGGCGTGGACGTCATGGACGGCGCGCTGACCAATCCGTTCGCGCACGCGGTGGCCACCGCGCTGGCCGTCGCCGGGGCCGACGCGGTCTCCTCGGTCGAGGGGATCGAGCTGGAGCTGTACCGGGCCAACGCGATCTCCTCCGACGACACCTCCAGCGCCCGGCTGCGCCTCGCCGACGGAACCGTCATCGCGGTCACCGTGAGCCTCTGCGGCGACCGGCGGACCGAGCCCTACCTGCATCTGCACGGCGAGACACGCTCCGCACTGCTCTTCTACACCCTCGACGAGATCGAGGTGGACGGCGTCCGCACCGGCTTCGACCGGGTCGACCTCCTCGGCAATCTCCTGGCGCACATCAGGGAGGGCGAGGAACTGCTGGTGCCGCTGGAGCGGACCGGCGGCTTCACCCGGCTGCTCGACGAGATCCGGCGCGCGCCCGACCCGCTGCCCGTCGACGGCTCCCGCACGGAGCCGTCCCGGCTGGTGCTGCCGGGCATCGACGGCCTGGCCGTGCGCGCGGCGGCCGAGCTGAAGACCCTGTCGGAGCTCGGTTTCCCCGGCAGCCTCGCCTCCCGGCCGAGCACCTGGCCCGAACCGTCGCTGCGCGTCGGTTCGCGGGAGGTCGCGACCTACACCCGGCGGGGCGACCTCAAGCCGACGGACGCGCCGCGGCCCCACCTGCATCCGGTCCGGACCCTCGGCGGGACGCTCGTGACCGAGACCCAGCCCGCGGACCACGTGCACCACTTCGGGGCGAGCGTGGCCATCTCGGATGTCAACGGGGTCAACTTCTGGGGCGGCTCCACCTACGTACCCGGCACCGGCCCGAGGATCCTGCCCAACCACGGGCGGCAGCGACGGCGCTCGCTGCGCCCCGTGGACGGCGGCTTCGCCGAGCGTCTCGACTGGGTCGGGCCGGACGGCGCCGTCCTGGCCGCCGAGGAGCGGACCCTCACCGCCCGCGCCCTGCCCGGCGCCTGGGCGCTGGACGTCGCCTTCACCCTGCACAACCGGACCGGCGAGCCGCTGTCGATCCAGAGCTCGGCCTGCAAGGGCCGGACCGGCGCCGGCTACGGCGGGTTCTTCTGGCGCGCGCCCAAGGACTCCCCCGGGCTGGACGTCTTCGCCGACGGCGCCTCCGGCGAGCGGGCGGTGCACGGCGGCCTCTCGCCCTGGCTCGCGCTCATCTCCGACGACTGGAGCCTGCTGTTCGTGCAGACCCTCGGGCTCGACCCGTGGTTCGTCCGCGTCGCCGAGTACCCGGGCGTCGGACCGGCCCTGGCCTGGGACGCGCCGCTGACCGTCCCCGACCGGCTGGCCCGCGCGATCACCGTCGTGGTCGCCGACGGGCGGCTCACCACCGAACGGGCCGCCGCCCTCGCCGCGGAGCTCGTCGTCTCCTGAGGACCTCCACCGCGGGGCGCCTCGACGGGGCGGCGCCCCGCGGCCGGAAAGGTCTCGCGCGAAGAGCTCCTCAACGGCTGCGTGAGCCGCTTCCCGCCTGATCTCCCCTGGCGGGGGTACGCATGTTCCTGGCTCTTCGATCGGAGGGGTCATCGCCGTGCGCTATAAATAATGAAGGTTCATTATTTAATGGGAGGGGTCATGGCGGGACGGCCGCGCACGATCAGCGAGCAGCGCATCATGGTCGCGCTCGCCGCGGCGGTCGGGCGGGTGGGACCGGGCCGGTTGACACTGGCCGACGTCGCCCGGGAGGCCGGAGTGTCGACGGGCGTGCTCGTCGGGCGGTACGGCAGCAAGCGCGACCTGCTGCTCGGATTCGTCCGGTGGGGCCTGGCGGAGAAGACGTTCGTCCAGCCGATGCGGGCCGCGTTCGAGTCCGCCGCCGATCCGGTGGAGGGGGTGATCCGCGCGGTGGTGCGCAGCGCCGGACCCGACACCGAACCGGAGGAGTTCGCCAACCACCTGGCGTTCCTTCACCTGGAGCTGGCCGACCCCGAGTTCCGCGAGCTGCTGTGCGAGCACGACGCGGCGGTCCGCGCCGAGCTCGCCGCCTGCCTGCGGTCGGCGGTGGCGAGCGGGCACGTGGCCACGGGCACCGACGTGGACGCGCTCGCCGCCGCCGTCGACTCCATCCGCAACGGCACCCAGCTCACCTGGGCGATGACCAGGTCGGAGCCGCTGGCCGAGGCGCTCCGCCGGGACCTGAGCACGCTGCTCGACCCCTACCGGCGCGACAAGGAGGACCGGTGACAGAAGAACGGGTGAAGAACAAACCGTTGACCGGGCAGGTCGCCCTCGTGAGCGGAGCCACCCGTGGCGGAGGCCGCGGAACGGCCGTCCAGCTCGGCGCGGCCGGCGCGACCGTCTACGTCACGGGCCGCAGCACGGCGGCGGCGAGATCGCCGATGAACCGTCCCGAGACCATCGAGGAGACCGCCGACCTGGTGACCGCCGCCGGCGGCCACGGCATCGCCGTCCCCACCGACCATCTGGACGTCGCCCAGGTCCGCGAGCTGGTGGCGCGGATCGACCGCGAGCAGGACGGCAGGCTCGACATCCTGGTCAACAACGTCTGGGGCGGTGACCCGATGACGGTGTGGGACAAGCCGTTGTGGGAGCAGCCTCTCGAGGACGGCCTGCTGCTGCAGCGGCAGGCGGTGCACACGCACATCATCACCAGCTGGCACGCGCTGCCGCTGATGGTGGCCCGCCGCCGCGGCCTGGTCGTGGAGGTCACCGACGGCACCGCCGACCAGGACTACCGGGGCACCTTCTTCTACGACCTGGCCAAGGCGGGTGTCATCCGGGCGGCCCTGGCGCAGGCGGGTGACCTGCGGCCGCACGGCGTCACCGCCCTCGCGCTCACGCCCGGCTTCCTCCGGTCGGAGGCGATGCTCGACCATTTCGGCGTCACCGAGACCACCTGGCGCGACGGCATCGCGAAAGATCCCTACTTCGCGATGTCGGAGACACCCGCCTACCTCGGCCGCGCGGTGGCCGCGCTCGCCGCCGACCCGGAGGTGAGCCGCTGGAGCGGGCGTTCGCTGTCGACCTGGCAGCTGGCCAAGGAGTACGGCTTCACCGACGTCGACGGCTCCCGGCCGGACTGGGGCGGCTACTTCGGCGCGACCCAGCGCCAGAGCGGCGCCGTCGCCCCGGAGGACTATCGGTGACACCCGGATCGCGCCGGTCGCCGCCGAGGGGGTGCTCGCGTCCGCCGTTCTCGCGGCCGTGGCCGCGCTGGCCGCGCTCGCGGTGAGCCCGCGCCGCCGCGAGGCCTAACGCGGAAACCCGCCGCGCGAAAGCCGCGGTGACGACCGCGCCGGTCGCGCCGGCTCACCGCGAGCGCTGTCCGGGCGCTATTCGGGCGGAGGGTAGAGGTCGAACCCGTACAGGCCCTGGTCGCCGCCCGCGGCCAGGGCGAAGCCGCTGGGGAACCAGGCCAGGCAGTTGAGGCCCGCCTCGACCCGGGCTCCGGCGGCGGACGACTCGCCGTACCTGTCCCACACCCGGATGGTGCCGTCGTCGGAGCAGGTGGCGAGCAGGTTGCTGTCCGGGGAGATCGCCACGCCGCGGATCCTTCCCTCGCCGCCGGACAGCCTCGCCCGTTCCGTGCCGCCCGCCGACCAGACACGGGCGCCGCCGTCGTCGAAGCAGGCGGCCAGCCAGGTGCCGTCGGGGGCGATCGTCACCCCCCGGGCCGGACCCGGGCAGCCCTTGAGCGAGGCCCGTGCCTTTCCGTCGGCTCCCCACAGACCGGCCGTCCCGTTGGCGGAGAAGATGGCGAACCATCTGCCGTTCGGCGCCACGGTGATCTCGCCGATGTCCTCCACCCTGTTCCTCAGGGTGGCGTACCTGCGGCCGTCCGGTTTCCAGAGCTGGATCTTCCCGTAGATGGACAGGGTGGCGAGCCAGCCGCCGTCCGGGGAGATGAGGAGGTGGGCCGTCGCCCTGACGTTCGCGACCAGGACGGCGCGCTCGGTGCCGTCGGCCCACCACACGCGGGCGGTGCCGTCTTCGGAGCAGGTGGCCAGCCAGGTGCTGTCGGGAGCGATCACCACCTCGCGCACCGGCCCGGTGTGACCGGCCAGCACCGCCCTCCTGCTGCCGCCCGCGCCCCACAGCCGTACGGTCCGGTCGGCCGACCAGGTGGCCAGCCAGGTGCTGTCGGGGGCGATCGCCACTCCGCGCAGGCGTCCCGCGTGCCCCGTCGGGATGGCCCGCCTGCGGCCACCGGCGCCGCGTATCCGGACGACGTGGTCGGCCGACCATACGGCCAGCCACGTCTTGTCCGGCGAGACCGCGCCGTAGTGGCTGTTCTCCAGGGGAACGGTGAGGGTCGCCCCTTCTATCCTGTCCTCATTCCAGAGTTTCACCGACCCGTCACCGGAGTGCGTGGCGATCCAGCTCCCCTCGGGGGAGATCGTCACCTGGCGCACCGTCCCGGTCCGGCCCCTGCGGCTCTGCCGCGCGGTGCGCTCCGACTGCCAGATCCGGATCGTCCCCTCGTCGGAGCAGGCGGCCAGCCAGCTGCTGTCCGGCGCGATCACCACCTGACGAACCACCCCCGCATGACCCGTCAGAGCGGCCCGCTCGACGCCGTCGGCCTCCCACAACCGCACACTCCGATCACCGGAGAGCACCGCCAGCCAGCCGCCGTCCGGCGCGATCACCACCTGACGAACCACCCCCGCATGACCCGTCAGAGCGGCCCGCTCGACGCCGTCGGCCTCCCACAACCGCACACTCCGATCACCGGAGAGCACCGCCAGCCAGCCGCCGTCCGGCGCGATCACCACCTGACGAACCACCCCCGCATGACCCGTCAGGACGGCCCGCTGCCTGCCGTCGGCCTCCCACAACCGCACCGGGCCGGTGGACGCCCAGGTGGCCAGCCACGAACCGTCGGGAGAGATTCGCATGCCCGATCCTGCCCCGGTGTGTCCCGTCAGGACGGCCCGCTCGACGCCGTCGACTCCCCACAGACGCACGCTCCCGTCTCCGGAGAGGGTCGCCAGCCACGAACCGTCAGGTGAGACGGCTATTTCGGAGACCTTGCCGATCGGCCTGTTCCGGCCGGAGACCTTCTCGTCCTCCTGGTTCCAGCCGCGCATCCTCAGGACGTCTTTCAGGCGTCGCGGCTTGGTTCTCACCCGGACCCGGCTCCTGAGGACCAGCCGTCTCTTCCCGCCGGGACTCCAGAGAGCGACCCCTCCCCTCGCGGAGCGGGTCGCCAGCCACGACCCGTCCGGCGCGGCCACCAGCCCGGCGAGCTTTCCCGTCCCGCTTCGCAGGGTGGCCCGCCTGCTCCCGTCGGGATTCCAGAGGCGGCCCTTCCCGCTCGCGGAGAGGGTCGCCAGCCACGACCCGTCGGACGCCGCCACCATCGCGGCGAGCTTTCCCACGCCGGTGCGCAGGACGGCCCGCTCGGTGCCGCCGATCCCCCATATCTGCACCCTCCTGCTCCCGGAGCGGGTCACCAGCCACGAACCGTCCGGCGCGACGACGACCTCGTGCACCGGCCTGCCGTGGGTGGCCAGCGTCGTCCGGGTGGTGCCGTCGACCTTCCAGATCTGCGCGCCGCCGTCGCGGGCGTGCACGACGAACCGCGACCCGTCCGGTGTGATCGACACCTGGTTGAGCCGTCTCGTCGCCGAGGTCAGGGTCCGCAGGAGGCAGGTGGCGCCGTCGTCGGGCAGCGGCCAGCGGGCTCTCAGGAAGGTGGTCTTGTTCTCCTGGCTGTAACGCTCGACCGACGCCCGCATCGGCGGGAACGCGTAGAGGCGGGCCAGCAGGTTCGCCGTGGAGACGGCGTCCGACTCGAAGGGGGTCAGCAGGTGGGCGCTGCGGTCGATCAACCGGCGGACCCCGGCGACGGAGCGGGAGGTCGACAGGGCCAGGTCCGCCTCCGCCGCGGCCACCCCGAACGCGCGTACCCGGGCGACGAACCACCGCACGTCGTGCAGGAGCGACTCCAGCTCCCGGTATCTCCTCGCCTCGGAGAGATGGAACGGCAGGTGGTCCCAGAGGTAGGGCATGGTCTGGGGCAGCCTCCACCATTCGGCGTCCGCCGTGAGGTCGTCGTCGGGTATCAGGTTCCTGGCCTCGTCGAGGAGGTCGCGGTTCGCGGCCTCGACGCGCTCCTTTCCCAGGCCGCCCTCCGAGCGGACGGCGGAACGGACGACGTCGTGGATCGTGATCGACGGCGTCTTTCCCCTCGCGTGACGTCTGCTGACCAGCGAGAGGTCCTGGAGCCTTCCGCAGAGCCGCTCCGCCTGCTTGGACGTGAGTCCCGCGGTGCCCCGCCAGAGAAGCTCGACGACGCTGACCGGTATCTCGGCGTCCTCGGGGAAGACGCCCAGTTCCAGGAAACGGGCGCGGTCGAACGCGCCGAGGGCCTCGAGGCTGTGCTCGACGGTGGCGAGCACCGCGGTCTCCCGCTGGGAGGCGGCGGTGACGTCCAAAACGGGCGGCACGGTCCGGCCCAGCCGCTCGGCCGCCCGGCGCGCGGCGACGTCGGCATTCGTTCCCGCGCCGTGCTCGTCGCGCAGCCGCGCGTTGACGAGGGACAGTAGCAGCGGCCATCTCCCCGTCAGGCCGACCAGGTCGCTGACGACCCCGGGGTTCATCGGCGGCAGCCCCCGGCTCAGCACCTGGACGGCCACCCGCGGCGCCATCTCGTCGACGATCATCGCGATCGCCTTCGGGGGCAGTGCCCGGGGCAGCCTGGTCGTCACCAGCACCCGGGACCGCGCGGCCGCGGCCAGGAACGGGCGCAGTTGCCTGAGGCTCCACACGTCGTCGACCACCAGCAGCACGCGGCCCCGCTCCGCCAGGGCCTCGGCCATCCGGTGACCGGCCTGCTCGGGGCTGGAGAACTCCGGCCGGACGCCCAGCACGGCCTCCGTGACGTCGTTGGCGAGCGCCGCGATGTCGGCACCGGCGCGGTCACGGCCCACGGTGACCCATATGACGCCGCCGCCGAACCGTTTACGCACCTCGTCGCTGTGACACGCCTCCACGGCCAGAGAGGTCTTGCCGAACCCGCCCGCCCCGGCGAGACCGGTGGTCAGCCCGACCGTGCCCGAGCCCCTCATCGTCAGGGTGGAGACCACCTCGTCCAGCTCGGTTCTCCTGATCCAGCCCGGCTGCCTGTCCGGCACCAGGAAGAGCCCGCCGCGCGTGCGTGACTCCCTCAGTTTCGGCGTCAGCCATGTCAGCAGGACGGCGAGGGAGGCGGTTAATCCGAAAATCACGACCCATTCGATCCGGTGCTCGACGACCGTGTCCGGAAGATATTCTTCGACCATTCGCACCGGAAGTCCGACCAGGATTCCCAAAACCACCAGAATCGCCGTGGCGACATCGGTGATTCTTTTTGTGCGACGAGTCACCGCCCACCCCTACAGTGCCGACCCCTGCCCCGACGGGCGCCGGGAACCCTGGACGCACGATATCTGTTCCCCATTGCCGTCGAGTTGAATCACCGAGGTTTCGGCAATTAAAGCGCATACGAAAAGCCGTGTTGCACACTTTGAGCTGCTATGTCCACGACGTCGCGCCCGCCATTCCGGCTCCCATTCAAGGGAGATCCTTTTCCGTGACACCGCGGTCGCCCTTGGTGACCTCTTTCGAATCATCCGAGGAGGGGACGCCAGGAAAGGTGCCGGAACGACGAAACCGCCCCCGCACCCACCGGGGCCGGAGACGGCGGGGGACGCCGCCGGGCCACGGGGCGCGGGAACGGTTCGGGTCCAACGGGCCAGACCCCTGCCATCGGACCTGGCCGGACCTGTCAGACCTGGTTGGACCTCACGGATCCATCCATGTCCTGCTATGTCCGGCCAGATCGGATCGCGGATCGCGGATCAGCGCTGCAGGTCGACGCAGGAGTAGAAGGCGTTGGCGGTGTCGGCGATGTTCCAGACGGCGAGGACCTTCAGACGGCCGGTCCTGCCACCCAGGTTCACGTTGTGCGAGACGGTGGCGCCGGGCTGCCTGCCGCCGTCGTTGAACACCGCGATCCGGGTGTTGCCGATGAAGTACTCCCACGTGCTGGTGGCGTGGCGGGCGGTCAGCACCCAGTTGAAGGTGACCGAGTTGCCCACGCTCGTCGCCGGCCAGCCCTTGCTCTCGTTGCTGAGCTGTGAGAACCGGGCGACGTTGCCGTGGCAGTTCTTCAGGCCCTTGGGACCTTCCACGCTCTGGGGCTCGTAGATGATGTCGCCGCAGCCGGTGACCCGGCCCTGGGCGCACATGGCCTGACGGCTCGGCGGCGACGAGATGTAGCCGTGCGCGTTGGCCGGTGACGCGATGAACACGGTCGAGGCGACGGCGATGATCGCCATCGCGAGGAAGGTGACCGTTCTGCGCATGTCCTGCTCCTTCGCTGGGGGGTGACTCGAATATAAAAGAAAGTTTCCTAACAGTAAATATTCGAGTCAGGAAAGATTCGGTGGCCTGTCAGGCGCGACGACCCCTTCGGCCGGGCCCCGGGAGCGGCGGTTCTCACGGTTGGCCGCCCGGTCGCTCTTTTCGGGGATGACGGCCCTGATGTGGCGCCGGCCAGATAGCCGTGGTTGTCGCCGGAGGAACGGGAGGGAGCAGGCCTGTCGGCGGCCGCCGCGGCAGGACGGGTACGCGGGCGGCCGGACCTTGCTACGAGCCAGGACGGCGCGAAACCGCGCGCTGTCCCCGTTGCCCCACGGTCCTTGCCCCACGGTCCTTGCCCCACGGTCCTTGCCCCACGGTCCTTGCCCCACGGTCAGGACGAAGGACAGCGGACGACATCGCCGGTCGACCGGCAGGTGGACCTTGCCGGTCACCACCCCGAGAAAGGCCGGGCTGCCCACGGGCAGCGGCCCCGGCGATCATCGTCTGCGAAGGAGGTGCGCCCGAGCTCGGCGCAGACCGTGTGGACGGCGCCGACTCGGGCGGCCGGCAGGTGGGTGTGCTCGCGCGGCGGGAAGGTCTCCCCCGGCCGTTTCGTGAACCTGGAACGGATCACCATCGGGACCCGGTGAACGTCTCCCGAAGGGGCGCCCCCTACGGAACTCTCGCGACCATGCCGAAGACGCCGGGTTTCGCGAGGTCGGGGATGGGGTCGAAGTCGTCCTCGGGGCGCCAGCCCTGGACGGGGACGATGCCCGGAGCCAGGAGCTCCAAGCCCTCGAGCCACGCGGCCATGTCCGCGCGGGTGCGGCCGACGACGGCTCCCTGACGGGTGTGGCCGTACAGCTCCTGGCCCTTCTTCGCCAGGTCTCCGGTCAGCTCGCCGGGGTGGCCGTGGGAAACGGCCACGTAGCTGCCGGACACCAGCGGGCGACGGATCTCGGCGACGATGCCGGCCACCTCCTCGTCATCGGGGATGAAGTGCAGGACGGCCAGCAGTAACACTCCCACCGGCTGGGTGAAGTCCAGGTAGTCATGGACCGTGGGGTGCCGCAGCAGGGCGGCCGGGTCGCGGATGTCGGCCGGGACGACCACCGTGCCGGGGTTGTCGGCGAGCAGCGCGCGGGCATGGACGAGCACCACGGGATCGTTGTCGACGTAGACCACCCGTGAGCTCGGCGCCGCGCGCTGGGCCACCTGATGAACGTTCTCCTGCGTCGGCAACCCGGCGCCGATGTCGAGGAACTGGCGGACGCCCGCGTCGACGAGGATGCGCACGGCCCGGCTCAGGAAGGCACGGTTGGCCCTGGCGTTCTCGCGCGCGTTCGGCACGGACTGGAGCACCATATCGGCGGCTTCGCGATCCGAGGCGAAGTGGTCCTTGCCGCCCAGCAGGTAGTCGTATATGCGTGCCGCGCTCGGCACGGTCAAGTCCACGCCCGGTATATCCATGGACGAAAGGTTAATGAATCAAGCTCCTTCATCGGCGTTTTTCGCGCAAGGGCTGGACATCGGTCCCCGGCCGCCAGAGCGAGGTCCGCACGCTCGCCAGGAGTCAGCCGTTCCGGCATGCACGACCTCGGCCGAACGTAGAGGCGCTCGATCAACGATCTTCCGCACCGGCCCGCCTGGCGACGCCGCGAAGCAGGGCTCCGGCAAGCCACGAGGCCGGCCCCTGTCTCCGAGGCTCGATCATGTGGCTGAAGCTCCTCATCCCAGCCACATGATCGAGCCTCTGAACAGGCTCTAGACCGCTTCCGCGCGGACGCGCAGGGCAGCCTCGACCATGTTCCTGAGGCTGGCCTCCGTCTCCGGATAGCCGCGGGTCTTCAGGCCGCAGTCGGGGTTGACCCAGAGCAGGGCCGGATCCACCGAGGCCGCGGCCGTACGCAGGGCGGCCTCGATCTCCCCGGCCGAGGGCACCCTGGGCGAGTGGATGTCCCACACGCCGGGCCCGATGCCGCGCGCGTAGCCGAAGGCGCGCAGGTCGTCCAGGAGCTCCATCCGGGAGCGGGCCGCCTCGACGCTGGTCACGTCGGCGTCCAGGTCGCCGATCGCGCCGATGATCTCCCCGAACTCCGAGTAGCACATGTGGGTGTGGATCTGCGTGCTGTCGGCCACCCCGTTGGTGGCCAGCCGGAACGCGGCGACCGCCCACTTCAGGTAGTCCTCGCGGTCGGCCTGCCGCAGCGGCAGCAGCTCGCGCAGCGCGGGCTCGTCGACCTGGATGATCCTGATACCCGCCGCCTCGAGATCGCGGGTCTCGTCGCGCAGCGCCAGTGCCACCTGCATGGCGGTCTCGCCCAGCGGCTGGTCGTCGCGGACGAAGGACCAGGCCAGCATGGTCACCGGGCCGGTAAGCATGCCCTTGACCGGCTTCTTCGTCCGCGACTGCGCGTAGGAGGCCCAGCGCACCGTCATCGGCTCGGGACGGGAGACGTCGCCGAACAGGATCGGCGGGCGGACGTAGCGGCTGCCGTACGACTGCACCCAGCCATGCTCGGTAGCGGCGTAGCCCTCCAGCATCTCGGCGAAATACTGGACCATGTCGTTGCGCTCGGGCTCGCCGTGCACCAGCACGTCCAGGCCGATGTCCTCCTGCAGCGCGATGACGCGGTCGATCTCGGCCTCCATCCTGCGCTCGTACCCGGCCCTGTCGATGTCGCCCGAGCGCATGGCGGCGCGGGCCTGACGCACCTCGCCGGTCTGCGGGAAGGAGCCGATGGTGGTGGTGGCCAGCGGCGGCAGGCCCAGGTCGGCGTTCTGCACGGCGAGCCGCTCGGCGTGCGGGGCGCGCGGGCTGCCCTCGCCCAGTGCGTCCAGCCTGGCTCGCACCCGGGGGTTGAGGAACCGCTCGACGGTCCTCTCCCCCACGACGACCTCCTCGCCGTTCAGCGCCCTGCCGATCCGTACGACCTCGTCGACCTTCTGCCTGGCGAAGGCCAGCCGCTCACGCAGCCGCGGGTCCAGCGAGGTCTCGGCGTCCAGGTCGAGCGGGACGTGCAGCAGCGAGCAGGATGTGCCCACCACCAGCCGGTCGCTAAGGCCGAGCAGCGCGGCGCAGGTCGCCAGCGCCTTCGCGGTGTCGGTACGCCAGATGTTGCGGCCGTCGACGACCCCGGCGACGAGGGTCTTGCCGGGCAGCCCGCCGGCGGCGGCCAGCGCCTCCAGGTTGCCGGGCGCCGAGACGAAGTCCAGGCCGACGGCCTCGACCCGGCTGCGGGCCAGGATCTCCAGCGCGGGCCCGATCTCGCCGAAGTAGGTGGCCACCAGCAGCCGGGGGCGGCTGCTGAGCTCGCCCAGCCGCGCGTAGACCCGGCGCAGCGCGGCCAGTTCCTCCTCCGTACGGTCGGCGGCGAGCACCGGCTCGTCCAGCTGCACCTCGGCCACCCCCGCCGCGGCCATCCGTTCCAGCAGCTCGGCGTAGGCCTCCAGCAGGCCGTCCAGCAGCCGCAGCGGTGCGAAGCCGGGCTCGGTGGACTTGGCCAGCAGCAGGAACGACAGCGGCCCGACCAGCACCGGCCGGGTCTCGACGCTCAGCCGCCGCGCCTCGGCGTGCTCGCCCAGCGGCTTGCTCCAGTCGAGCCGGAACCGGGTGCCGGGGCCCAGCTCCGGAACCAGGTAGTGGTAGAACATGCACAGAGGCCCTATTAAATCGGAGGTGCTCGTGCCGAAGACGACCACGCTGCCAGAGGGAACGGACCTGGTCCCCGTCGTGTCCTACGCTCGCATCTCGGCCGACCTTCGCGGCGACGAACACGGTGTGCAGGACCAGCACCGGGTCAACCGCCAGACGGCCACACGTCACGGCTGGACCGTGGTGCACGAGTTCACCGACAACGACAAGTCAGCGGCCAAGGCCGACGTCTACCGCGACGACTTCGAAGCGATGCTCAAGGTCCTCAAGGGCGGGAAGCTGCCGGACGGCAGAGAGGTCCGGGGCGTCGTGATCATCGCTGAGGACCGGCTGGCCCGTCGTCCCGGCGACTACGAACGGTTCGTCGAAGCGATCACCTACCGGGACGGGCGGGTCTTCGCCGACGCCAAGCAGTCCAAGGACCTCTACAGCGAGGACGTGGAGAGCATGGGCCTGTTCGGCGCGGTCATCTCCAAGATGGAGGTCCGCAAGATGCAACGCCGGATGCGCAGTTCCCATCAGGCGCGGGCACTCCAGGGCAAGGCGGTCGGCGGTCCTCGTCCGTTCGGCTGGAAGGACGACCGGATCACGGTGGAAGAGCCGGAAGCGGCTTTGCTGCGGCAGGCCGCCCGCGACTTCGCCGGGGGCACGTCGCTCTACGCCATCGTCATGGACTGGAAGCGGCGGGGGGTCAAGACCCCTCGGGGCAACGACTGGCAAACGCGCACGCTCAGCTCGGCACTGGCCAAGCCGCGCATGTGCGGCTACCGGGAGCTGCGCGGCGAACTGGTCCGCGACGCGAGCGGCGACCCGATCACCGGGGAATGGCAACCGATCCTCACCCCTGCGGAGTGGCTGGCCGTGCGAGACATCCTCGACAGCCGCAAGGGGCACACCGTCAAGCGGGGCGGCGCCGTGGGCGCTCCCCTCCCCCTGGACTACCGGGAGCACCGCTACCTGCTAACCGGCGTGTTGCGCTGCGGTCGTCCCGTCGAGGGCGGGGGCGTATGCAACGTGCCGCTGAGGACCAAGAAGACGAAGGACGGCAAGCGACACATCTACTTCTGCCCCGGCCAGGACGTGGGCGGCTGCGGCGGAGTCGCGCGGCGCGGGGACCTGGTCGACTTCGCCATCTCGGAACTCGTGCTCGGTCAGATGGAACTCGCCCAGTACACGGACGTGGACGACGCTCCACTGTGGACCCGGGAAGAAGAACTCGCCGACGTAGAGGAGCAACTGGAGGAACTGACCCGGCAGTGGCGGGGGCGGAAGATCTCCAACAACCTCTACTTCCGCACCGCCGCCGACCTGGAAGGCGACATCGCCCGGTTGCGGGCGGAGAAGAACAAGATCACGGGACGGGCGGAACGCCAGCGGGCGAGCATGGTCACCGACATCAAGGAGATCCGGCGGCGCTGGTACCTCCCGGAAGCGGAGGGCGGGCTACCGCTGTCGCGAAAGAGGGCGCATGTCCGGGAGATGCTCCACGCGGTGATCGTGCACCCGGCGGGCAAGGGACGGGCCACCTTCAATCCCGACCTCCTCGAACCGGTGTGGATGGAGTAAGACGTCCTGGGACGTCCTCGCCCCCAAGGGAGCTGAGCACCTGACCGACAGGTGACAGCTCCCTTACTTGTTGCCCCTGACGATCAGATGCAGCCGTACGCAGCCGGACGTCACTGGACGCAGCCGGACGCCACCGGACGACAGGGGACGGCTCGGAAGACGTCCCGGCGGAAATTCCCGCACGCATAATTTCCCGTCCACCGTGGCAAAATAACAATAGATAATTTCCCCCGCCTTTCGGGAAGCAGCGAGAGACCAGACGCGACACATTCGAGCGCAGTACGCCACCGGGCACCACGAAGACGAGAGCCGTTCCGCTGGGGGGACCCGGCCAGCGGTAGGCCAGCAGTACAGGCAGCGCTCACTGGTTCACCGTCGCGCGACCTCAACACTCCATCAATCTCGCTGACGAGTGCCGTTCCTGCGCAGTCATGTCTTTTCCGCATGCCTGCCGATGGCACCTGTCTTTTCCCGAAATGGCGTGGGAACTCCGCAGAGAGAAAGGAGTCCTTTGGTACCTCCCGAACTGGTACCGCACGCCGCGCTTGTACGGGAGTGGTCCAAGCGCAAGATCGCCGAGTCGCCTCGGTGGTCACCCGAGAAATGGCGACGTATCGCCGCCATCCACGGCATCGAGCTGGCCGACGGGCCGACCCGTGCCGAACCCCCGTCCCTCGAAGCCGGGAGGGGTGCCGCGTGAACCCGGCCCCCTCCTTCGCCCCTGACATCCTGGCCGCACTGCAACGCGCGGCCATGCCCGACTTCGCCCGGTGGCAACGCATGGTCTACGCCACGGGCGGCTGTGCCCAACCGGTCCGCCTGCACGGTGAACGTCTGACCTTCGACGGCGCGACCGGTGAGATCCTCGACGTCTACCGGACGGCCGACGAACCCACCGGGTTCCTACTCACCGCCTGCGGCAACCGTCGCGCGTCGCGGTGCGCAGCCTGCTCGGCGGTCTACAAGGACGACACCTACCACCTCATCATCTCCGGCCTGCGCGGCGGCAAGGGCGTCCCCGAAGACGTGGGCGGCCATCCTCGCGTGTTCGCCACCTTCACCGCTCCGTCCTTCGGCTCAGTCCATGCTCACCGTACGGGCAAGGACGGCAAGACCCTGCCATGCCGTCCCCGGCGCGACTCCCCTATCTGCCCTCATGGCCGATACGAGGGCTGCGGTAGACGTCACGACCGCGAGGACCCACAAGTGGGGCAACCGCTCTGCGTGGACTGTTATGACTACCAGGGCGCGGTCCTGTGGAACGCTCACGCGGGAGAGCTGTGGCGCCGCTTCACCCAGGCACTCCCGGCTGTCCTGGCTCGGCAGCTCGGCGTGTCTCGTGCTCACCTGCGTGAGGTGCTGCGCCTGTCGTATGCCAAGGTCGCCGAGTACCAAGCGCGCGGCCTGGTCCACTTCCACGCGGTGATCCGCCTCGACGGCCCGAACGGTCCAGCCTCCCCTCCCCCGGAGTGGGCAACCGTTCCACTGCTGGACACCGCGATCCGGCAGGCCGCCGCACAGGTCGTCGTCCCGGCCTCGAAACAGTCGCCGGACGCTCCTCCTCCGGTCCTGCTGCGCTGGGGTGACCAACTCGACGTGCGACCGGTCTACCTCTCCACCGACCTCGACGGCGTGAGTGACCAGCGGGTGGCCTCCTACGTGGCCAAGTACGCGACCAAGGGAGCGGAATCCGCGGGGACGGTGGACCGACGCATCCGTGACGCTCGGGACATCGCCCGACTGGACGTGACCGAACACGCCCGGCGCATGATCCTGACCTGCTTCACTCTGAACCGCCTGTCTCAATACCGGCTGCTCCCACTGCGGCATTGGTCGCACATGCTTGGGTACCGGGGCCACTTCTCCACCAAGAGCCGCTACTACTCCACCACCCTCGGCGAGCTACGCCGGACCCGTGCCGACTACCGCGCCGCGCAAGCCCGGATGCTCCTCGGCCTGCCCGACCCTGCCGAAGAGACCACGCTCACCCTGTCCGAGTGGCGCTACGCCGGAAGCGGCCACCGACACGGCGAACCCTTCTGGGCGGAGCTGGCCCGGCAACGCATCGTCACTGCCCGCAGGATCGCCAAAGAACGGGCGGCACCATGAGGCCCGTTGTCACGCGGCGGGCGGTGGCGCTTCAGGGGAAATCATGGATTGCAGGTGTTCGCGCGCCTGTCGTATCTCCGGGGTCGCGTTCCATTTGAGGGACGCTCGGAGTATTTCATGAACCCGTTTGTTGACTCGCGCCGAAGCGACGAACGGGAGCGCTCGCGCCAGTTCGTTCATCCGATCAGCCGCGAAAGACGGATCAGAAGCCCTGAGTGCCGTTTGTATCTGCCGTCCCAGATATTGCGCCCGGAAAAGCGGCGACCATTGCCCGATCGTGCTGGCCGCTTCATTCAGCAGTGTTCCGGCTTCCCCGTACTCGCGAAGGTGGCTCAGTCCTATGCCGACGTCACCCGCCAAGGCGGCCTCTCCGAAGGGAGAAAGCCCTCCGACATTGAGCGCACGATCAAGCGCGTCCCGGGATGCTGCTTTCTGCTCCGGTATGAGCGCCAGGGAACGCCCAAGCCTCATGCTCAAAGATGCCTGCTGGCTGCTGGTGATGTCCGGGACCTGTAGCCCTCGCTGAGCGTAGGTGACCCCTCGGGCATGATCACCTCGGTAGAGACTGACCCGGCTCAGGCTGTCGTACGCGCGGGCCTGGCTCTTGAAGTCCTGGGCTCGAAGCGCGAGGTCTAGCGCGATGCCGCCGGTCCGGTCAGCCTGGGCAAGCTTCCCCGCGTCGTACAGAACGAGGGTGACCTGATACATAAGCTCGGAAACCGCTTTTTGCAGAGGCCGCTCGCTGACGTCTTTCAATATCCGATCGATGTGCTGCATGTGGCTTGACGCACGCGACATGAGCGGAATTCCACCAAGCTCATACCGACTGCGAGCAAGTGACGTGGCCAACGTATTCACATAATTGGCGTCTTGGTAGGGGTTCGCGCCAGTAGAGGGAACAAAGATAACGGATGCGGCTGCTGCCAGAAATTCCCTACGTTCCACGGACTCCTCCACTTTGGGCGATATGCGTATTTCCCAGCCTACGCGCGCCAGTAGGTTGATGGCCTTGGCCATGCCGGTGTCCTTCTGGCCTCGGGATACCTCGGAGACCCATGCCTGGGAAACACCTAGCTCACGGGCGAGATCGGTCTGGGTCCACCCTTGCTGCTCCATGATCGCTTTAAGGGCCTCTGGGAAAGTTCGCACATCCACCGAACGAGCGTATCGCTGTGAGCGATCTTTCCCCTAGCACTCCTATCGCTGTAAGCGATGCCCTTGCTGGTGCTCTCAGAAACGGGTCGGAACCATGAGGGCCCCAAAGAGCGCGCACCTGTGAGAGGAAAGGCGGGTGTTATGAGAGTGACGCAAAGCGAAACAGAGGGGCAGAGCGAAAACCAGCGTGGCGACGAGTGCGGCGAGGTGATCACCGACGCTACAGCGGAAAGCCAGGACAGGGCTCTGGCCGTCGTGCAACGACTTCTCACCGAACATGGCATTCGTGCCCACCGCCACAACACGATCAGCCTCGGGCTCTACGGCAACCATGTAGACCTTCCCACCTGGCCGAACCGACCTGACTCCCGGACATGGATGAAACGGCACCCGCCCGAACTCGCGGTGATCGGCCCCCAAGGCTGGCGCGATATCACGGTGACCGTAGGACCGCGCTCGGGCTGCTACCTGGTGTCCATCCGCAACGGTCCCGACCTTCAGGCTGTCGGGCAGGAACAGCCGGAAAAGGTGGTCGACCTGATCCTGGCCGCTCGGGGGACGTGAGCGTGTACGGCTGGGTCATCCTGGGCGATGCGGCTACGAAGCGCGTCAACGGCCAAGAGGTCATCATCACTGCCGGTAGGTCGGGCAACCTCGGGGCGGCCATCAGGGCTTGGGAGGACAACGAACGTCACCGGATGGCGCACGAACTGGGAAACCTAGGCCGTCTGGTCAACGACGCGTTGGACCGGCTACGACAGGCCAGGGATACCTGAAGGAGGCGGCCGGAGTAGGTCACTCTCACTGTTGGTAGCCATGTCATCCGGTGGCAACCCGACCCGAAGCACAGGGCCGCCAGGCCCGAGCATCGGAAGCGGGGCGGCAGAGATGTTACTCCCACATTCGGGCGTTCCTGATGAACACGAGCGGAGCGGCCGGCGCAATCCGAAGGACCCCGGAGGGGCCGCGTAGCGGTTGGGCCGGTGGTCGGAGCGGGCGGCAGTGCGTCCACGGTCGGCGCGGCGTTCGGTACGGCGGGCGGGCTGGTGCGGCGGGCGGCGGGGTCCGGCCGTCCGCGCCGGGCGGGCGCGGGACGGGACCGGCCTCCAGGCCGCATGCCCGGTCCCGATGTCCGGGCGGCGCGGGCGGGCGTGCCGCGCCGGACTGCGGCGAGGAGCGCTGACGCCCTAATGATGCAGGTGAACCTGCGGCCTCCTCATCAGCCTCATAGCAGCACGACCGTCCGCTTTTCAGGCGGAGCAATCACCTAGCTCGGATGATAAACGCCGTGGTCACGTGCATATACGTGGCGGCACGGATGTGTTGACCTGTGAGGACGTTGCTGTCAGCACTGCTGTCACCTCATCCGTGGTTACTTGGCGCCGAAACCTAACGGAGGAGGGCTTCGGCGTCGATCGCCTTAGCCACGAATGACCGGAACCAAAGTAGGCGGTCGTCATGGCCTAGAAAGACCAGTTCAGCATGAACCGTTGCAGATCCTGTAACGCCGAGCACCATCCACAACGATCACACACTAGAGCAATGTTGACTTTTCGCTGACGTTGGGTGCCCATTGGAGCCCATGACAACGAGGAGCTGCCTGCCAGATGGCGCTCGCACGTATGGCGACTCACCCCGCCTAGGTTGAATCCGTGAGGTATCGAAAATGAATGACTTTACCTTCTTTCTGCTCGGCGCCCTTGTGTCGATACCAATATCCATACTTTCTCCTTTTATCACAGTCAAGATTCAGCGGTGGCGCGCAAGGCGCAGCTCCATCCAGTCGAACATCAGGCGCGGGATTCTTGAGAAGGACCTCAAGGAAGCGGAGGAGTACAAAAAAGACCCACTCAAATTCATCGCCTTTATCGGCTATCGCATCTTAGTATTAAATGCGATATGGCTACTTATCGGCATTCCTGGCTTTATATTATCCTTTATTATTAACGCCATGCTAGGCATTAATACGATAACGACCATTGGCCTAATAACCGACCCATGGGTAAATGCACTAAACCTGCTTGATGCTGTTATGTATATACCACTAGCAACCCTCCTATTTCGATACAGCTACCAAACGGTTCGCGTTGCTCGACGCGTAATGGATATTGAAAAGTTCAGGACTCAGATAAATGCCGAAGTTGCCACCCTCAAAAGCGCATACCCTGATGTAACGTTGGAAGCATCACAGGTGTCGGCTTCGGAGACCCCGCCAACAGAGCCTCAAAAACCAGCCTCCTGAGATCTTTCTATCTGCCTCCTTCATATAAAAGCAGAAAGTTTAGGACCAGAGATCAAATCTGGAGCTCCCCATTGGAATAACAACCTTTCCCCTAGCTCTTTGGTTTGCAGGGTTCGTCGCGCTCACCCCAGAGCTGAGTCCCCGCTAGAGGCATGTACTGATAAAAAGCGTAAACCATGGTGGATCCCGGATAGCCGCCCGTCTAGAATAATTATCTGGTCAGGCTTAGTGCAGGTAAAAGCCTGCGTGAGATCAACCTAAAAGCCGCAGCTCGCACAGAGAGGACTGCGTAGGTGCGGCGGCGTTTACGCCGACGCCTTGACCAAGTAATGAAAATCCTCGCGGGTCGACCCGCTAACGCGATCTCGATCATGTAGCTCAAGGACCTATCTGGCCCGTTGCCCAGACGTTCTGGCAGCTCAGAGCATCGATCGCTCAATGAGCCGCTACGCCGACCGCTCCCCCGCAAATAGTTGCCTTTGCGGTTGAACTAGTGGTAGTTGGTGTCGAACCACTTGGTCATCTCCAGCGGCGCCACCCCCTCGGCACCCCGGGCCATCGCGAAGTACGGATCCGCGACCCCGGAGAACCGCTCGGGCACCGCGCCCACCAGCGCGATCGCGTCCAGCACGTGGTCATACAGGGAGAAGGTGTTGGACGGCACCGCATCCAGCCCCGCCCCCGACAGCTCCCGCCACACCCGCTCGCGCAACCCGGCGGCCGTCTCCTGCAACCCGGCGGCATCTGTGCGCCCGGCCCAGTAATCCTCCGTCGCCCGCTTCAACTCGCGACGGCCCCCGATACGGGGGTAACCCAAAACGGTCGTGGTGACCTGACTCATGGCGTCCTTCCCTCGGCTCATGCCATGCCGACCCACGGCCACGCGCAGGACCCATCCGGGAAAGACGCATCCCAGGCCCTCCCACGAGGCCACGGATCACCGCACACCGGACGGCGCACGGGCGACTGGCAGGTCTTCGGACTCGCGGGCACCACACACAATTCCTACTGACCGTCGCTTCCCAGACGCACAAGCGTCCAGTGCCGATGACGGCGTTCGTTCCCACTCACCGCTGCGGGGCAGTCCCGGAATCACACCGGGTTCCCTCTTACGACTCCCGACACCAACACGACACCGGAAGAACCAACCGCACCACGAGCATAACCCGCCCCTGTCTCCAGACCGAGCCGGCCAGCGGCAGGCCAGCAGTAGAGGTAGCCTTCTGGGTCTGCCCGATCCTGCCGAAGACCGGCATCACCCCGTCTGAGAGGTGCTATCCGGAAGCGGCCACCGGCACGGCGAACCCTTCTGGGCTCAACTGACTTCGGCAACGCATCGCCACTGCCCGCGAGATCACCAAAGAACAAACTCATCCTGAAATGGGGTGACTTCATGGGGATGTGTTTCAGTCGTCCTGAAGCCCCCTTCACTCTTCTGTACCGGATCTGGGGAAGTGATCTAGGCTTGGCCGCATGACTGACTACCTTCAGGTTTCGACCACAGTGGACAGCCGTGATGCGGCGATGAATCTCCTCAGATCTGCCGTCCGCGCGAAATTGGCGGCATCGGGCCAAGTCTTCGGGCCTGCGCAATCTGTTTTCTGGCATGAGGGAAAAATGGGAGAAGGGGAAGAGTGGCAGATCTTCCTGAGGACGACTGCGGAGCGCTACCCGGACTTGGAGGCGCATTTGCTATCCGAGCACCCGTGGAACAACCCTGAAGTGACCTTCACATCGATTGACGGTGGGTCGGCTCCGTACTTGGAATGGCTGAGCAAGACGACGGCGTAGCCATGCGGTCGAAAAGTTCGGCGACGGATGGCAGCGATCTGTGATCCTCAAGTCGCTCAAGAACGGCACTGACGCGCTGGCGTGGACGAATTGACGCGACATCCATGGAGAGGCTCAGCGACTGACTCAGGGCGGCGGATGCGCGTTCGATCTCCCCGGCGTCTAGATACGCTTCCGAAAGCCAAGTCGTATAGAGAGACTTGTCTCGGGCGCGGGTGTCCTCGTACTTCGAGAGGGCATCCTCAAGAACGGCAATAGCCTTAACGGGCTGATTCAGCGCGACCCAGCACCGTCCCGTCATGATCTGAAGTTCGAGCCGGTCAACCCAGAGTGCCCAATCTGGATTCGGCTCACCACTGCTCTCTTCAAGGGCCCTACCGGCCTCTTCAAGGGCTCTTTCGACCTCAACCTGGTATCTCTGCCCTTCAGACGCGTAAGCCCATGCCGCCCGCTCCAGCAGGAGTGCCCTGACCGCAGGGGGAGTCCCTCGCTCCGCTACCCGGCACGAAGCATCCGCTTCCTGAATCCCCGGAGAGCCGTAGCTCACTTTCTGATAGGCCAGGAACGCCAGCGAGTTGGCAAGAAGGGCGGTGTCCCCGGCATCAGTGGCGGCCGACAGGCTTTTCTTGAAAAGCTGCCTCGCTTTCTTGGCCCATCCCGCGTCGAAGGCAGCCCATCCCGCCTGTTGTGCTTGCTCGCTGACCACGCTTAGAAGCGCTCTTCCCGTCTTCTGTGTATAACTGGCCTCGTTGACGAGTGTGCTCGTTCTCTCAAGCTCGGCAGCATAGAGAGGATAGGTTTCGGCGCCACCTAGATAGTCGTCGATTCGACGTAGCCGCGCAATGCGCTTGCGAAGCGAAACGACAAGCTCATCATTGACGCGTCGCCCCTGAGGAAGACTCTCAAACGGTACGGGAATAGCGGCAATGCTTACAGTCGCCACGGACGCACCGAGAAATTCTCTGCGTAGCACATCATCCTCCGACTCGGTGCGTGACGTGCTTTCCACGCTGAACAGTTCATTCTCGTCCAGGTCGAAAGCTCGGCAGTAAAGCAGCCGGTATGGATCCCTCGGCTTATGCCTACCCGCTTCCCAGTCTTTGATCATGCGGGTGACGGAATCCCGTCCCGGCATACGGCTACGCGTGCGTTCGTCGGCCAGATCGGTCAACGCTCGGGCCATTTCCCGCTGAGTCCACAGCCGGTTACGCCGTTCGGCGCGTAGCCGTCGCGCCCAAGCTGGAACGTCGCGCATCGCGTTACCTCTGGAGATAGGGGTCTGCGTCTCTCCCTCAGTCTCCCCTATTCCCCTTCCGCTGAGCCTCTTACTCCTCTTCTCTCCCCTGGTCTCCCCTGTCCCGCCCTATCTCCGCGTGCTGGTGGGGCGCTGTCATGGGAGGACCGTGAAAAAGCGGAACCCGCAGGCGCGGTCACGCCGTACGGGTTCCTTGATCGCACAGAGAGGTGCGACCCATGGACAACTGTAGAGCCGTCCCGCCTGTCGTTGACGAGGCGACGGTGGAGAGCCACGACAGGGCTCTGGCCGTCGTGCAACGACTTCTCATCGAGCGGGGAATCCGTGCTCACCGTCATCACACGATCAGCCTGGGGCTGTTCGCCAACAGCGCGGTGGCCTGGCCCGACCAGCCTCCGCTCCGATCGTGGATGGAGCGACACCCGCCGGAGCTGACCGTGAAAGGTCCGCAGGGTTGGTGCGAAGCCACGGTGACCATGGGTCCGCGCTCGGGCTGCTACCTGGTGTCCATCCGCAACGGTGCCGACCTTCAGACAGTCAGGCAGGAACATCCGGAAAAGGTGGTCGACCTGATCCTGGCCGCTCGGGGGACGTGACCGTGTACGGCTGGGTCATCCTGGGCGATGCGGCCACGAAGCGAGTCAACGGCCAAGAGATCATCATCACTGCCCATAGGTTCGGCACCCTTGATGCGGCCATCAGGGCTTGGGAGGACAACGAACGTCACCGGATGGCGCACGAACTGGGAAACCTCGGTCACCTGGTCAACGACACGTTGGACCGGCTACGGCAGGCCAGGGACATCTGACGGCGGCGGGGATAGGTCCCTCTTGCTGTTGGTCACCATGTCATTCGGTGGCAACCCGACCCGAAGCACAGGGCCGCCAGGCCCGCGCATCGGAAGCGGGACGGCAGAGGTGTTACTCCCCCATTCGAGCGTTCCTGATGAACACGAGCGGAGCGGCCGGCGCAATCCGAAGGACCCCGTAGGGGCCGCGTAGCGGTTGGGCCGGTGGTCGAAGCGGGCGGCAGTGCGTTCACGGTCGGCGCGGTGTTCGGTACGGCGGGCGGGCTGGTGCGGCGGGCGGCGGGGCCCGGCCGTCCGCGCCGGGCGGGCGCGGGACGGGACCGGCCTCCAGGCTGCATGCCCGGTCCCGATGTCCGTGCGGCGCGGGCGGGCGCGCCGCGCCGGACAGCGACGCGGAGCGCTGACGCCCTGAGGATGCAGAACGGGATATCTTTTTCACAATGAGTGCCCAGTACGCATGGTCTGAACGCTTTCCTGCAAAGCATCTAGTGACTGAGGGTTCTGATCACCCGGCCGTCAGTCCACTCGGCGATCTGTGCCCTCCGGCTACCGAAGCAGAGGTCCGCGAGCTTGAAGAGCGGCTGGGTGTGGAGCTGCCGCAGAGTTACCGGCAGTTTCTCCTGTTCGCCAACGGGTGGGGCAGCGACGATGACTGCTGCCTGTTGCGTATCGAAGAAGTCGGCTGGCTCCGTGACGTCGACCCCTCGGTCGCCGAGAGCTGGTCAGAACCCAAGCCCGAGAACTCATGGAGCGTGCCCGACGAGCTCTACTTCGTCTATGGACACGAGCAAGTCTCCGGCGACACGAGAGGGGAGTATGTATCCGACACCCTTCTGGCCGGGTATTGGGACGATGGAGTCGTTCTCCTCAACCCCCACGTCCAAACTCCTGAAGGTGAATGGGAAGCCTGGTATCTCGCGCCATGGCTGGCTGGCGCCAACCGTTACAAGTCCTTCTGGGACCTCGCAATGGACGAGCTGAGAATGCGATACCCGAGTTGATGTCCCTTTCGTCGTTGAGCTTCACCGTCTCGGGTCCTTCGTAGCGGTGGTCATGCGCGTGGGCGGCGCTGGCCGCGACCGGCCGGAGAGCCGCAGCGCGGCCAGCGACCGCCCGACGCGCGCAGGCCGCCGCAGGCGGACTGCCTTGACCAAGTAATGAAAATCCTCGCGGGTCGACCCGCTAACGCGATCTCGATCATGTAGCTCAAGGACCTATCTGGCCCGTTGCCCAGACGTTCTGGCAGCTCAGAGCATCGATCGCTCAATGAGCCGCTACGCCGACCGCTCCCCCGCAAATAGTTGCCTTTGCGGTTGAACTAGTGGTAGTTGGTGTCAAACCACTTGGTCATCTCCAGCGGCGCCACCCCCTCGGCGCCCCGGGCCATCGCGAAGTACGGATCGGCCGCCCCGGCGAACCGCTCGGGCACCGCGCCCACCATGACGGTGGTGTCCAGCACGTGGTCATACAGGGAGAAGGTGTTGGACGGCACCGCGTCCAGCCCCGCCCCCGACAGCTACCGCGCAACGAGCATATGCCAGAGGCGGCCTCCCCCAGCTGCCCCCGGCCGGCTGGAGGGAACCTGCCCGTTCCACGGACGCGGGCTCTCCTCCCCCATGAACCATGGAGTGACTTCGCAAGGATGCGGTCCAGTCATCCGGAAGTCGCGTTCACTCTTCTGCACCGGATCCGGAGAGGTGATCCAGGCTCGGCCGCATGACCGGCCACTTTCGGCGTCTTGCCGCCATTCTCGGGTTCTGACATTTTGTTCGTCGTGTCCACCGATCTACCGGCCGAAACACCGAGCGCATTCCAGGAACCGCCGCGACCTCCGGGACCTTTCCCGCCCTTTCCTTCGGCTCCCGTCCAGTCGCGCCGAGCGGCCGGTCGCGTGTCCCGGACCAGCGGCTACATCCTTGCCTCGGTCGTCCACCTTCTGGCACCGGCCTTCCTGGTCACCGGCGCATACCTGGTCACTCGTCTGACGATAACCGGCATCCTGTTCGGCCTTGTGGCCCTGGACCTCGCCTGGCTGCTGCGTCCCCGCCCTGCCCCCTTCCCTGCCTCGGCCATACCCCTCACCCGCTCAGTGAGTGTTTGAGAGGTGATCACGAGGTCGTTCTATGCCAGAACATGAGACAGAGGACGACGCAACAGCACGCCCAGGCAGTCGACGGCGCCAGCCCTAAGCTGATCGTCTATGCAGACATCGCCTAACGAAATCCTTCAACTAGACGTTGTCGACCAGGAGGGCAGGATCGCAGCGTCGACCCTCACGCTCTATGACGCTGTGCCGGCTCGGCTCGTCCTCACGCGCTGCGGTCTCCTGCTGGAGGTGGAGGGCGAAGATCTGCTGGATTGTCTCCTCGAGCTCCGCCGCCGGCTGGAAGCCGAAGGGCTCAACCTCTGCTGCCAGGGAGCACGATCGGACGTCTGGCCATCAGGCCAACTCCGACAGTTCACCAACGGTCGCCTCGGATACGTCTTGGCGCCCAGACCACCAGGCGATGCATTTGAGGAAGTCGACCTGTTCGCACCGGCTCAGCCCTGCGAGATCGGTTCCATCGAGCAACAGCGTGAGACGGTCCTCCGATTTCATGGGCTGCGTCGGCAGCCGAGCTGAGGTGAGAAGGCGGCTGAGCAGTGTTCGTGAAGTTCAGTGAACCCGTTGAAGGGGGCGGGGTCCGGGCCGCTGAGCGGGGTGGCCTCGGGTGATGCGCCGTAGGAGGGTATTGATCCCGGCCCAGCGGATCATCGCCTCACTGGTCGGCGGCCGACGTTCATAATCACGGGCCAACCGCCGATATGCCATCAGCCAGGCCAGTGCCCGTTCCACCACCCACCGCCTGGGGTGTACCTGAAAGCCGTGCTGAGAAGGGGATTTACCGACGATGTGTACGATGATGCCCAGCACCTCACGTGCCCAGAGCACGAGCCGCCCGGCAAAGCCCTGATCAGCGAACACGACCCGGCAGCGACCGGTCAGATATAGCCCCAGCAGCATCGTGGTGGCGCCGGCGCGGTCCTGCACACTGGCCGGACGCACCATCACCGCCAGCAGCAGCCCGAGGGTGTCGGTGGCCACGAACCGTTTGCGGCCGTTGATCTTCTTGTTCGCGTCGTAGCCGCGGCTGTCTCGGCCGACGGTGTCGGCCCCTTTGACGCTTTGGGAGTCCAGCACCGCGGCCGATGGCTCGGTCTTGCGGCCGACGCTCCTGCGGACCCGCCGACGCAGCACATCCATGATCTGCTGAGTTACCCCCTGGTCTTCCCAGCGTACGAAGTGCCAGTAGACGGTCTGCCAGGGCGGAAAGTCGGCCGGCAGTTGCCGCCAGGCACAACCGGTGCGCACCACGTACATGATCGCGTCCACTACCTCTCGCCGTGGGTGCTTGTCCGGGCGGCCATCCCAGTGCGGGACGGGAAGCAGCGGCTCGATCAGCGCCCACTGCTCATCGGTCAGATCAGAGGGGTAAAAACCGATCTCGTGTCATGTCCCACCCCTACCCACCTGGCAAGACGGCTCAACGATCACCTCTCAGACACCCACTCAGATGCTCCCCACCTGTACGCCCTCGTTGACCGCATCGGCGAGGACCTGCGGGCCCCCCGAGCAGACCTGATCGCCATCAGCGGTGCGGTCAACGCCTCATTCCGTACCTATGGCTGGCGACGCAGCCGTCTGGTGGAGATCGGCTACCCACTCTGGCTGATCCTCACCCCGCAGGAACGCGTCGCCCTCCTGGCCCACGAAATGGCCCACTCCAGGAATGGCGACGCCAGACACGGCCTCGTCGTCGGCAGTGCCCTGTACTCGCTCCACGAGCTCCGCATCGTCACCGGCTTCGGCTGGCAACCCGGTGACGGCGTGTCCGCTCTCATCACCGGGTGCCTCCTCGCGATCCTGGGCGTTCCCGTCCGCGTCTTGATCTTCCTGCTGGAATTCCTGCTGAACCGCTCTTCTCAACACGCCGAATACCGTGCTGACGAGATGCAGGCCCAGGTGGCCGGCTCCGCGGCCGCCGCTTCGCTTCTGGACGTCTTGATCACCCGGACGCGCTCGGTCGGCAGCTTCCTCGCGTCCAGCGCGGTGGCCGTCGAAACCGGGAACCTGTGGGCGGCTCTCCGGTCCCATGTGGACGCCGTTGCCGAAACCGAGCTCGAACGACACCGCGAGTTTGCCCGCGTCGAGAAGACGGGGGTCGACACGACCCATCCGCCGACGTACCTGCGCACGCAACGCGTGCTGGCACTGCCATACCTGGCGCCCAGGGTGTCCGCCGCAAGCTCGGAGCAGATCGAAGGAGAACTCGACAAGGCGGCTGGACGCGTGGCGCGGCGTTTGAGGGAGGATGCCCAGTCCGCCCACTATCGGTAAGCCTGACGGATAGGAATCCGCCAACCGTCATCACGCGATCCCGAAGGCGGTGTTCGGCTTCACCTTCACAGCCCCGACAGCTCCCGCCACACCCGCTCGCGCAGACCGGCGGCCGTCTCCCCCAGACCGGCGGCATCGACCCGCCCGGCCCAGTAATCCTCCGTCGCCCGCTTCAACTCGCGACGGCCCCCGATACGGGGATAGCCCAAAACGGTCGTGGTGACCTGACTCACGCGGCGGCAGGACCGCGGGGCAGTGGTCGGTGGAAGCGCTGGTGTCCAGCACGGCGATCGAATCAAGGAAAGTGGCCAGGACCGGCCGGGTTGTGAGGCCGAGCTCTCCGGTCAGGACGATCGCCGGCGTGGCGTCTCCGACGGGAACCAGCCGTATCAAGAGCCGCATGTCCCTGGTGCACCTCCCGCTCTGCTCAGGCCGCCTACGTGGCAGACCTGGTGGAACGAGGCCGTAATACGGTTCGGCAGCCGGCTGGTCATGTCCTGGGGTTCGGCCCGGGCAAGAAGAGTTCGCAATCGTTTCGTCACCCAGCGGATCACCGGAACAGGCCGTCCAGGTTTACAGTGCGTCCAGTCAAGGGGGAGCGATGAAGTTCGGGATACTAGGTCCGCTGACGGTGTGGCGAGAGGGTGAGCAGCTCGATCTCGGCACGCCCAAGGCGCGGGTGCTGTTGGCGGTTCTGCTGTGCCAAGCGGGTAATCCTGTTTCGGAAGATCAGCTGGCTGTGGCGCTGTGGGGGAACACCCCTCCGAAGAGCGCCACCAAGAACATGCAGACCTACGTCCACCGGCTCCGGCGGCACCTGGGCGACCCGGCTCGCGTCGTGCGGCACGGCTCCGGCTATCTGGTGCCGGCGGTCCGGGACGAGCTGGATGCGGCGAGGTTCGAGAACCTGGCCGGCTCAGGGCAGGCGGTGGAGGCTGCCGGTGAACCGGAGGAAGCGACCCACCGCCTGCACGAGGCGCTGAGTCTCTGGCGCGGGCCCGCGTTCGTCGGCATGACCGATGTCCCGATGCTGGCCGCGGAGGCCGCGCGGCTGGACGAGGTCCGCCTGTCGGTCCTGCAGTCGCGGATCGCCGTGGATCTGAGGCTGGGACGCCACGCCGGACTGTTGGGCGAGCTGACCGCGCTCACCAACGAGTACCCGCTGCGGGAGCGGCTGCGCGCGCAGCTGATGCTGGCGCTGTACCGCTGTGGCCGGCGGGCGGACGCGCTCGCCGAATACACGCGTGCCCGCAAGACCCTGATCGAGGAGACCGGTCTGGACCCGGCCGAAGAGCTGCACGACATGCATCAGAGAATCCTCACTCAGGACCCCTCACTCGACCTCGTTCCTCGCATCACGGCGACGATCACGGGCTCCCCTGTGGGGCCGGGCCCGTACAGGCCGGCTCACCGTGACACTGCTGCGCGCCTGTCGGATGAACCGGGCAGCGAGCCGAGCGAGCACATGCGTGCCCTGTCCGCCGACCGTCCCGTCCCTGCCACGGCCCCGACGCCTGAACCTCAAGCGGCCCCCACCCCCGCCGAGTTGCCGCCGGACATCGCGGATTTCACGGGCAGGGACGGCGAGGTGGCAGAACTCACCGAGGTCCTCACCAAGCCGCGGCCGGGCACCGTCGCCATGGCCAGCATCGCGGGTCTGGGGGGCCTGGGCAAGACCACGCTCGCCGTGCACGTCGCGCACCGGATCGCGGATCGCTTTCCCGACGGCCAGCTCTACGCGGACCTGCGCGGTGCCTCCGCCGACCCTGCCCGCCCGGAGGACGTGCTCAGCCGGTTCCTGTTCGCACTGGGCATCAGCGCCACCGGCATACCCGAATCCCTGGAAGAACGCGTGGCGTTCTACCGGAGCTGCCTGGCCGGACGCAGAATTCTCATCCTGCTCGACAACGTCGCCGGAGAGGAGCAGGTGCGGCCGCTCCTGCCCGGGGCCCCCGGCACGGCCGTGCTCCTCACCGGACGTGTCCGGCTGGTCGGTCTCGAGGGCACGAGCCTGCTGGAACTCGACGTCCTGCCGTCGGCCCAGGCCATGGACCTGCTGAGAAGGATCGTCGGCGACGAACGCGTCCAGGACGACCCGGACGCGGCTCTGGAGATCACCCGGCTGTGCGGCCGGGTCCCGCTGGCGGTCCGCATCTCGGCGGCCAGGCTCCTCGGCAGAAGGCAGTGGAGTCTGTCCCACCTCGCCGGCGTCCTCGGGGAGGAACGGCACCGGCTGGACGAACTTGTGGCGGGCGACCTCGACATCCGCGCGGGATTCGAGATGAGTTACCGGACGCTTCCCGCGGGTGCGCAGCGGGCCTTCCGGTTAGCTGGACTGCTCGACGCGCCCGATTTCGCCCCCTGGGCGGTGGCGGCCCTCCTGGACGTGCCGGTACGGCAGGCGGAGCACGAGATAGAAACCCTGATCGACGCTCATCTGCTGAACCTCACCGGGACGGACGAGACGGGCAGGCTCAGGTATCGGTTCCACGACCTGATCCGGTTGTACGCGCGTGAGCGGGCGCAGCGCGAGGATTCCGGATCCGAGCGCCAGGCCGCGCTCGAACGGGCCCTGGGTGCGTGGCTGGCGCTGGCGGAGGTCGCGGCGGAGCACGTCCAGGGCCCCTGCTACGCACTCATGCACGGCTGTGCGCCGCGCTGGCGGCTGCCTGCGGCGGTTTCCGGCCCGCTGCTGGCCGACCCGATGGCCTGGTTCGGCGCGGAGCACGCCGCGCTGATGGCGGGGGTCGCCCAGGCGTGCGAGGCGCGCCTGACCCAACTCGCATGGGACCTCGCGGGATCCACCGAGACGTACCTCAACGTGCGCGGCCTGTATGACGGCTGGCAGCGCATGCACGAGCAGGCGCTCGCCCTCTGCCGTGAGACCGGCGACAAGCGCGGCGAGGCCGTGCTGATGCGCGGCCTCCTGGAGGTCACCACCTGGAACTCACCGGCGGGCCCCGGACCGGCGATGACACGGATGCGGGCCGGCGCTTCGCAGCTCCTCGACCTGTTCACCATGCTGGACGATCCGGCCGGAATGTCCGACGCCTTGGCGACCCTGGCCTGGAGCATGACGGCCGACGGGAACGGTGGTGCACAAGCGCTCGCCCTGGCGGAGCGCGCTCTGCGGACGGCCGCCGACGCGGACTACCTCGGCGGCCAGGCGCGGGCCTATCACGTGATGGCGATCATCCATGGCGAGGACGACCCTCAAGGGGCGCTCACGGTCCTGGAGCAGGCGACGAAGGTCGCCGAGGCGCTCGGCAACGCTCACTACACCACGACGATCACCCAGTTCCTCGGCGCGGCGAAATCGTTCTGCGGTGACATCACGGGCGGCCAGGAACTGCTGGAGAGCTCCTTGGAGATGGCACGGCGGTTGCACTACCGCTATCTGGAGACGTTCTCGCTGCTCTACCTCTCGAAGCTGTTCGCCGCGGTCGGGGACGAGCGGGCCAGGGCGACCGCCGAACTGACGCTGGCCCACAGCGAGGACGGCAACTTCGGCCATTATCTCGCCGACGCGCTCAGCGTTCTCGGGCAGTTGGACCTGGCCGAAGGAGATCTGCCCGCCGCCATCGCCACCCTCGAACGCTCGGTCCGGGTGTGGCGAACCCGCGGCTCGATCCCCTACCTGGCGCGGACGCTCCGCGCCCTCGGCGACGCCCACGACGGCGCCGGCGACCACCGCACGGCCAGGGCCGTCTGGGAGGAGGCCCGTGAGCTGTTCCGCGGGATCTCGCACGAGAATGGCGTGAGAACGCTGGACTCCCGGCTCGGGTGAAGGGCAGCCGGGCCTCGGCGACCCGTCGCCGTGGATGACCGCCATCAGACGGTCGGCGGTCACCCTCAAAGGTCACCGGCGCGGTGCCGGGTCGGCCCAGGTCCTCTTCCCGGCGTTCGAATCGCTCGTAACAGGTCTGCCAGGGCGCACCGGTCCGCAGACGCTACAAGATTCCATCGATCACCTGCCGATGATCGCGCCCACTTCCTCTGGCGCATGAGACGGTCGCACCGGCCCGCCACATCAACTATCTGCTGCGCCTGGCGGATGCACCGGAGCATCTGGCAAGCCTCCAGGTCGTGACCGGCGCGACCGCCGAAGGCGGGCTGCTCGACAAGGAGCCTCCAAGGTCCGCAGCGTCATCAGGTGAGGACGCTGTACCCGTTCAGCCAAGCAAAGCCGGGTAACCAGGCGTATTCCGCGCATATTCCACGGTGCTACCGACGCGTGCAACGATCACTCCAGTGAACCCCGGCCAGAGGATCGCTCGCGTCAGAGAGATTCGAGCATGACGAATCCTTACTAGAGGCCATATTTCACCTCCTAATACCAGGCGCTTCGGAGGGCTGATCTCTGTCCGAGAGAAGGAGGAACGATGAACCCGCTCAAAACGGTCACCGTCGGCGTCGCTGCCACGGTGGCGAGCGTCATCCTCGCGCAACCAGCCTTGGCGGCGAGCTTTCAACGGGATGTCGGAGACGGGATCGTCCGCTACGCCGACCCCACCAATGAGTTGTGCGTCCGGGCGGATGACACCACAGGGACCGCCTGGGTGGAGGTGACCCTGACCCGCCCGGGTGTGATCGGAAGGCCCATTGTCATCAGAGATGACAACATCCGGCACCCGGGCGCCACCTGTGAGGTACTCACCGCCTTCGAAGACGTCACCTACCGGGCCGATTACGAGAGCTACTGGAGCGGGCGAGGCACCGTCCTGCGCGGGACGTTCCAATTCGGTACTTGACACTCAGACAGGGTGTCAACGGCCAAGTGCGTGTCGCCGCTGGTGGCCAGGAAAAAGTCCCCACCTCTTCGTAGTTGACTACTTCTTGGTGAGTCGTCCTGGGCCTCGGGTTCGGGCTTGTCGCATCCGGAAGGACTCGCCTTCGGTGACCACGACGATGCTGTGGTGCAAGAGCCGATCCAGCAGGCTGACCGCGGTGGTGTGCTCGGGCAGAAAACGCCCCCATTGGTCGAAGGGCCAGTGCGAGCCGATCCCGAGCGCGCGGCGCTCATAGGCGGCGGCCTGGACGCGTGCCTCTGCGCCCGCGAACCCTGAGGCCGAGCCACGTCCACCAGGGGAATCGGCGTGGCCACGGAAGGAAGCCAGGCCCGAGTGCCGGGGCATTTCGGCCAGATCTACAGCGCTTCGTCCGCCGCACGCTGCGAGAAACCCCCGCAAACGCTTCACCATTTTCCGAACCACGTTGCGCATATGGGAGACGAGGCTAGAGTGGCCGAGTTCTCCAGAAAAGGATCATCATGCTCAGCATTGTCCGGCGTTCTGCCCTTGCAGGCGCGCTCGCGATGAGCCTCGCCGTGGCCACC
>NZ_JBPXMC010000047.1:0-49164 GCF_051918885.1 Streptosporangium sp. OZ121 | reverse complement strand
GACCCAGCCCAGGCTGATCCGAGCGACCGCCCAGACGTAGTCGACCGGCCGCTTGACGACCTGTGCGGGGGCGGCGTCCACGACCGGAGCGGGGGTGGTCTGAGCGGGAACGATCCGAGCGGGGACGACCGGAGCGGGTGTGGCCTGAGCGGGGACGGCGCCCGTAACCGGCCCGGTGTGAACGTCGTATCCGTGAGTGGTGGCCATGACGGCTCCCCTTTCCCTATCCCTGGTGCTCCGTGGAGCTCAGCGGTTCTTGTGACACCCTCATCACACCGCTTCCCCGAGCCCGGCCACAGTGCCGTACGAACCGCGTCACGATCTCGAACGTCCCTCCCCCGCGGGACCTTCGGCCCTGTCACGCCGCGTACGAGATGAGTGGAACGACGGAAGGAGTCCGCACCGGCCGGAAGAAAGGGCACGCGACTCCTTTCCCGTCTCCGTCATGCGGGAAAGTCCGACACCCGACGGCACCGCGGCCGGCCCTCCGCGGAGATCGTCTACTCCCCCCGTGGAGCAGGAAGGGCCTTGAGGTCACGGATCAGGCAATGAGGCCCGATGGTCAACATGATGTAGATTATTCACATCATGGCAAGTACATCGGGTGGAGGTCGCGACGTCGAGCACCTGGCGTCCCGGCTGCGGATGCTGACCCTGCAGCGTTCGGACGCGTGGCTGGACCTCGACCTCACGCTGCCGCAGCTGCGCGTGCTGTTCGCCGTCCGCCGCCGAGACGGCTGCACGGTCTCAGAGCTGGCCGAAACCCTCGGACGGCGGCTCGCGGCCACGTCCGCCCTGGTGAACCGGATGGTCCGCGCCGGGCTTCTGTACCGGGTGAGCGATCCCGACGATCACCGGCGGATCCGGCTGAAGCTCACCGACGAGGCGGAACGGATGCTGACGACGACGGACCAGCGGTCGGCGGAGAGGTTCGCGGCCGTCTTGGGACGCATGAGCGCGCAGGGCCGGGCGGCGCTGGCCGGCGCCCTGAGCGAGCTCATCGAGCTCGTGTCGTCGGACCTCTCGGAAGACCGCGCACCGGGCCCCGGCCCCTACCGCACGGAAGAAGGACCCTCATGAGCACGTATCCGTACCGCAACCCCTATGAGGGCTTACCCGAAACGATCGGCATCAAGGCCGTCCGCGACGCCGGTTTCCGGCAACACCGGTTCGACACCGGGGCCGTGCGGCTCAATTACGTGGTGGGCCCGGACAACGGACCTCCGCTGGTCCTGCTGCCGGCGCAGATGGGGACCTGGGAGAGCTACCAGCGGGTACTGGTGCCGCTGTCACGGCGGCTGCGGGTCTACGCGGTCGACGTGCGCGGGCACGGCACGTCGAGCTGGACCCCGGGCGAGTACTCCTGGGAACACCTCGGCGCGGACATGACGGCCTTCCTCTCCGAGGTCGTGCGATCCCCTGCCGTCGTCGCCGGCAATTCCTCCGGCGGGCTCCTCGCCCTGTGGTGCGCGGCCAACCTCCCCGATCAGGTCGCCGCGGCGATCCTGGAGGACGCCCCGGTGTTCTCCGCGGAGATGCCCCGCTTCCGTGACCACGACCGCTTCGTGTACGGCGGGCTGAAACACCTCGTCGACACCCTCGGCGACCCCCACCACCGCGATCTCGCCGACTACTTCCGCGGCCTGACGCTCCCGGTCTCGGAAACCCGGGAGAAGCGCGTCCCGGACTGGTTCGTCTCCTTTCTGTCCCGCCGCGTCCAGGCGTTCCAGACTCGCCATCCCGGCCGGCCGGTGGACATCCCCTACTTCCCTCTCAAGCTCCGTCTGCTGCTCAAATGCCTGTCCATGTACGACGTGGACTTCGCGCGGGCCTTCGTCGACGGCCGGTTCTACAAGGGACTCGACCACGCCGACGCGCTCACTCACGTGTCGTGCCCGCTGCTGGTGCTGCACGGTGACTGGCGGCGCGTGCCGGGCCGCGGCCTGATCGGCGCGATGGACGACGAGGACGCGGCCCGGATCAGGCGGCTCGTACCGCACAGTCGATACAGGAAGATCAAAGCCAATCACGTGATTCACATGTCGAGACCCCGCCGGTACGTGGAAGCGGTGAACACCTTCCTCGGGGAGGACGTCCTGGGCGAGTTCGCCGGTCCGGCGAGACCGGCATGATGCCACTCGTGACGTCCGGTCATTGCCCGGTGAGTCGGGAATCGGTGAACAGGGCGAGCAGGTCGCCGATGCGCCGATCGGCCTCCGCGGGATGACGGAAACGCCCGGCCGGGTTGATGGTGTACTCGTTGCGCCGCCCGACGCGTTCACGGTGCAGGTATCCGGCGGCTTCGAGGTCGGCGACGATGGCCTGCGCGGCGCGTTCGGTGATGCCGACGGCTTCGGCGACGTCACGCAGCCGGGCGGTCGGCTCTCTGGCGATGGCCAGCAGCACGTGGGCGTGGTTGGTCAGGAACGTCCACTCCTTCACCTCGTGAGCCGATCTGGCCCGGGCTGCCGGAGACACATGATCACCATCCGTACGGTCTGGCCGGGGGGCATGTCACCCCTCAATGTACGCACGCGAAGACACGAAAGCAGCATCGTGATTTTCGCGTCCCAGCCCTTGACATACGAACGACACTTCGTGAATAGTTTATCGTAGTTTGAGGGGGAGTACCCGACGTTCGACGCGCCGCCGTCAGCACGGACCCGGCAGATCCGGGTCTCGGCGGCGCAGCCACCGGTGCGGTGGCCCGGGGAGACCTTCGTCCGGCAGCGCCGGCCTCCGCGCGGAGGCCGGCCGGTCGAGAGGTCTTCCCGTTGTCTGTGTCATGGTGGGTCTGGGCGGTGCTGATGCTGGCGATCGCCGCGATGCTCGCGGCCGATCTGTTCCTGCACCGCGACAATCACGTCATCGGCTTCCGTGAGGCCGCCGTCTGGTCCGGTATCTGGATCGCCGCAGGACTGCTGTTCGGTGTGATCCTGTGGGCGTGGCAGGGCGGCGACGTGGCCGGCACCTACTACGCCGGGTATCTGATCGAGAAGGCGCTGTCGATCGACAACGTCTTCGTCTTCGCGCTGATCTTCTCCTATTTCGCCGTACCGGCGGCGGTGCAGCACAAGGTGCTGTTCTGGGGCGTGATCGGGGCGCTGATGTTCCGGCTGGTGTTCATCTTCGTCGGCGCCGAACTGCTCGAGACGTTCTTCTGGACCGCGTACGTCTTCGGCGCGTTCCTGATCTACACCGGCTACAAGATGGCCTTCCGCCACGACGAGCAGAGCCCACCGGACCGCAACCCCGTGGTGCGCCTGGTCCGGCGGGTCATCCCCACCGACGCGACCTACCACGGCGACAGGTTCTTCACCCGCGTCAACGGCAAACGCGTCGCCACCCTGCTGCTCGTCGTCCTGATCGCCGTCGAGACCACCGACCTGATCTTCGCCATCGACTCCGTCGCCGCGATCCTGGCCATCACCACCAGCACGTTCATCGTCTGGGCCGCCAACGCCTTCGCCATCCTGGGCCTGCGCAGCCTGTACTTCTGCCTGGCCGGGCTGCTGCGCCGCTTCGTGCACCTGCACTACGGCCTCGCCGTGCTGCTGGCCTTCGCCGGCGTCAAGCTCATCCTGTCCGAGACCCCGATCGGGAAACTGCCCATCCCGGTGACGTTGGGCGTGATCGTGGCAACGATCACGGTGTCGATCGTGTGGAGCCTGCGCAGCACGCGCGGTACCGGCGGTCCCGCGGACAGCGATCGCGCACTCGGCGCCGGCGGCCCGGCGGCCCCGTCCACCACCGGCGCCCCGTAGCCGCCCGCCGCACCGCGTCCCCGTCCCCGGGGCTGCCGGCCGGGTCGGTCAGCGTTCCTCCAGCACCTCGGTGACCGGACGGCGGACGCCCCGGCTGTCGTCGAAGGTGATGCCCAACCGCATGATCATCTGGGGGTACTCCTGCGAGCACAGCTCCTGGCGCAGGAACTCCCGCAGGTGGAACATCTCCAGCGCCTGGGTGTGGAAGGCCGCGCTGAGACCGTAGGCGGAGGCGTGCAGCAGGACCCGTTGCAGTGCCTGGCCGGCCGCGATCCAGTCCTGGCGGGTGTCGCCCTCGGTGGTCAGGACCGCCACGACGCCGGTGGAGGCGGAGAAGGACTGGTCGGCGTCGCTGCCCCAGGGGCGGCCGTGGGCGTAGTCGCGCTGGGCGAAGTGCGGGTGGGTCTGCCGGGGGGCGCGCGGATAGGCCTCGGCCGGCACGCCGTCCTTGCGAGGGCTGCCCGGCGGACGCGCCCAGCCGATCACCTCCAGCGACAGCGGCCGGTCCTGGGACTGCACGTCCTGGGCGGCGCAGGTGATCGCGGAAAGCACCCGGATCGCCGGCTCGGAGCGGACCGGCGTCAGCCGCGCCCCCTCCCCGCCCGCCTCGGCCACCAGCGCCTCGATGAGAGGTTCCGGGACGGGCAGCTCCGTGAAGCCGGCCCGGTGGGTGCGGCGGCGCTCGATCTCGGCGTGCAGCAGCCGGGTGTTCTCATCGGCGGCCACGGCCGCTCCCGGCCGTACCGTGGCCAGCAGGGCCGGCCGGTCGGGGTCGGGCAGCACGCGCACCCGCGGCTCGTGACCGAGCACGCGCAACGCGAGCCGCACGTTCGTCAGGGCCGCACCGCAGCTGATCAGCAGCTCCCGGCCGCTGGGATCGCCGGCGCGCAGCTTCCTGTCGCTGTCGGCACGCAGCGCGATCTCGTCGCCGTCGACGCCGAAGGACCAGGGCTGGGTGTTGTGCACCGACGGCGCCCACGTGGCGGCCTGGACCGCCGTGCGGAGCACCGAGGTGATCTCCTCGGTTGTACGGGCGTTCACGATCTCACCTCTGTCACAGGAACGGCGGAACGGGGGCCAGGTCATCGGATCGGCAGGTGAGGGCGTTCTCGACGTCGAGGACGCCGTCGATCTCGCGCGCCGCCGCGACCAGGGGCGCGATCTGTGACCGGAAGGCGATGCGGCCTCTCAGCGTGAGCACTCCCGCCTCGACGCCGACGACCATCGTCTCCGGATCGACGGCGAGCCGCTCACAGATCTTGGTGACCTCGCGTTCGATCTCCTCGGCCGGACGGACGAAGATCTTGAGCAGATCGCTCTGGTGGACGGTGCCGGTGAGGCGCCCGGTGACCGCGTCGATCACCGGCAGCTGCTTGATCCGGTGCCGGTGCATCAGCCGCGCCGCGTCCCGGACGGTGGCGTCCTTCGTGATGGTGATCGCAGGGGTGGTCATGACCTGCCTGGCCGTAGCACCCGCGGCTTTGCGATGCTCCTGGCGTCTTTTGCGACTGTCGAAGACGCCGGCGGTGCTCGCGCCGGAATCGATCTCCTTGAGCAGGAGATCATCGTCGGCGACCACCCCGATCGGGTGATCGTCGGCGTCGATGACGGTGAGCGCGCCGACCTTGAAGCGCCGCATGGCGTCGACCATCTCGGTGAACGTCGCCTCCGGCCGCACCGCGATCGCCACGGCGCCCATGATTTCCCTGACCTTCATGACGCACCTCCTCCCTGCAACCATCGCAAAGCGGCCCGGAAAGCGTCAGCGGCGAAAGTCCCCTGATCAGAAGGACTTATGGTCTGTCTCGTTCCGGGCGGGACGGCCTCTGCCCCGCCCGCGAACCGGTGATCACAAGGAGGCCAGGGAGAAGTAGGCCTCCTCCTCCTGATCGAAATGCAGCAGGAGGACCGCGTGCAGGCCGTAGAGGCAGGCGCACAGGTCGTCGAGCTGCTCCGGGTGCACTCCGCCGTCCTCGGCGAGAGCCAGATGGCGCCCCAGCCGGCGTACGAGCCGTTCGATCTCCGCGTGTGCCCGGCTCATGGTCATCGTGACCTCGGGGCCGCCGAGAACGCGTCCCATCGCCGGGTAGAGCCGCTGTTCCTCGGCCCGTTCGTGCGGGAGCAGGCGTTCGGTGAGGAAGGCGTGAACCTCCCTCAGGCGGCCGAGGGCCTGCGCCGTGGGATTGCCGGCCAGCTCGTCGGCGGTCTCCCGGATCAGTTCCAGGGGCGGCCGCAAGGAGGAGTGCTCCATCTGGAAGCGGCGCAGCAGGGACTCGGTGGTGGCGTCGACCACCGTGCGGGTTCCCCGGGCGGGACGCAGGGCCCGCAGCGCGTTGAGGATCACCGTCACGTCGATGGCCTCCTGCAGCAGGGCGCCGGCCGCCGGCGGCAACGCTCCGGCCGCCGCCACGATCATGGCCAGCAGCGAGAGGGCCATCCCCGCGCTCGCGCTCTGCACGGCGATGCGGCGGGAGCGGCGGGCGACGTCCATGGCGTCGGCGAGCCGATCCAGGCGATCGGTGGTGAGCACCACGTCGGCCGCCTGGGTGGAGGCGGCCGAGCCGTGGGCGCCCATGGCGACCCCGACGTCGGCGGCGGCCAGGGCCGGGGCGTCGTTGATCCCGTCGCCCACCATCACGCTCACCGCCCTGGCCGTCTCCTGCCGTACCACCCGCACCTTGGCCTCGGGACTCTGCTCGGCCAGCACCTGGTCGACGCCGAGCACCGTGCCCACGCTCTCGGCGACCTCGGCCCGGTCCCCGGTGAGCATGATCACCCGCTCGATCCCGGCGGTGCGCAGCCGCCGCAGGGTCCGTGCCGCATCCGCCCGTACGGCGTCGCGGAGCAGGATCACGCCCGCGGTCTCGCCGTCCACGGTCACCCAGACGGTCATGGCGCCGTCCAGCGCGGCCCGCGCCCGCTGAGCCCGTTCCCACTCCGAGGAGGAGTCCGAGGAGGAGGTCGTCGCCTTGCCGACCTCTATCCGGTGGCCCTGCACCACCCCCGCGGTGCCGATGCCGGGCCTCTCCAGGACCTCGGCCGGCTGCGGCAGCTCGGCCCGGTGGGCGCGGGCGGTCTCGACGATCGCGGCGGCGAGGACGTGGGAGGAGATCTGATCCACAGCGGCGGCCCAGCGCAGCACGTCGTCGGCGCGGGCGCCGGGTGCGGCCACGACGTCGACGACCCGGGGGCGTCCGGCGGTCAGCGTTCCGGTCTTGTCCATGATCAGCGTGCGGGCCTGCCCCAGCCTTTCCAGCGCTCCCCCGCCCTTGACCACCACGCCGTGCCGTGCCGTACGCGACAGCCCGGAGGCGATGGCCGCGGGTGCGGCGAGCAGCAGCGGGCAGGGGGTGGCCACGACCAGTACGGCGACGGCCCGTACCGGCTGGCCCGACAGCAGCCAGGCGGCCCCCGCCAGCAGGAGGGTGACGGGCAGGAACCAGGCGGCGAACCGGTCGGCGAGCCGCACGACGGGGGCGCTGTCCGTTTCCGCCTGCCGTGCCAGGCGCACCACTGCGGCGTAGGTGCTCTCGGCCGCGGTGCGGGTGGCCCGCAGATCGAAGGCGGAGCCGGCGTTCACGACACCGCTGCGCGCGCTTTCCCCCCTGGCGCGCTTCACCGGGATCGACTCTCCCGTCAGGGCCGACTCGTCCAGCAGCGCCGGTTCTTCCGCGATCACCCCGTCGACGGGGACCGTCTCGCCATGGGGAACCAGCAGCAGGTCGCCGGGCCGCACCTGTTCGACCCGTACCAGGGCGGGTGTCCCGTCCCGGTAACGCCGGGCCGAGCGCGGCGCATGTTCGTACAGGGCGGTCAGGTCCCGGCGGGCCCGGCGCAGGGCGTGGTCCTCCAGTGCCCGGCCGGTGGCCAGCATCACGCCGATCAGGGCGCCGGCGAGATACTCCCCTACGGCGAGTGCCCCCGCCAGGGCGAGTACGGCGATGGCGTCCACGCCCAGCCGGCCGCTTCGCAGCGCCGAGATCACCCATCCGGCGGCGGGCACCAGGGCGACGCCGGTGACCGCCGCCCACAGAAGATCGGCGACGGTACCCGCGCCGGCCAGGTGAAGTGCGCCTCCGGCCAGCAGCCCGCACGTGGTCACCGCGAGGAAGGCGATGGTGCCCCAACGTCTCACCGTCCAAGCCTCCTTCGGGTAGCAGCCTCGGCCCAGGGACGGAGGTCTGTTTCGATCAGGACCTTGGGCCCGCCGATGAGCGCGGCGGCCCGCACCGGCACGTTCGGGGTCGTCTTGACCGGTCCGGGCCCGGGCGGCGAGCTGGTCGCCTACTCGCTCGGCGCGTGCCTCGGCTCACCGAGCCCGAAGTCCGGGCCCGGGCACGACCTGAGCTTCGGGGTCCTGCGGTCGGCTGAGAGGTATGACACCTGCGGGGTGACGTGCGGCGGGATGACCAGCACGGGGCAGAACGCGTGGGCGGCGACATGAGCGCTCACCGAGCCGAGCAGCAGCCCGGTGAGCCCGCCGAGACCCCGGGATCCGATCACCAGGGTCTTCGCCGTCCGGCTCAGCGCGACCAGCTCCGACCCGGGGGCTCCCCGGGCCAGGATCGAGCCCACGTCCCGGCCCGGCAGCAGCCGCTCGGCCAGTTGCACCCCTTCGGACAGGACGCGGCCCGCGTGCCGGCGCCGCTGCTCGGTGATCGCCGCCTCGCGTTCGGCGTGCGGACCGTCCCAGACATGGCAGACGGTCAGCTTCGCCCATCGCGCCCCGCACTCCAGCGCCGCCCATTCGACCGCGCCACGGCTGTGTGGCGACCCGTCGAACGCGACGATGACCTCTCGCCTCATGGGAACACCCTCCAGGTATGACCGTGATGTCATGTCAAGGGCAGGGTCTCTGCCTCATCCCGCGGGAACGTGGGAGGGCAGGACCGGGACCAGGCGGAACATTCCCGTCATCAGCTCGGGTGGTTCCCGGTGTTCGGTGATGCGGCCGGCCACGGCCCGCAGCACGTCGGTGGCGGTCATCATCCCGGCCAGCCGGTGATCCTCCCCGATGACCCCGATCGCGTCGACGCCGGCGTCGAGCATCGCGGCCACCGCGTCGGCCAGGGGCGTGCCGGGCGTGGTGTGCGGGCGGCGGCGGTCGGCCAGCAGCGCGCGAACCCGTACCTGCGACTGCTCGACCGGGCCGCCGGACCAGTGGGCGGTGAGGTCCTCACGGGTCAAGATCCCGCGCAGGCAGCCGTGCCCGTCGAGGACCGGCAGGTGATGGACCCCCGCACGACGCATGATCTCCCACGCCAGCAGCGGGGACTCCTCAAGATCGACGGCGACCAGGGTACGGCTCATCACCTGCGCCACGGTGAGGGCGCCGATGTCCATCACGCCTCCCCCCGGGCCCGGACCACCGCGACGGGACAGCGGGCGTGATGCAGGACGCCGTGGCCGACCGAGCCCAGCACCGCCGAGCCGAACCTGCCCAGCCCCCGGGAGCCGACGACGACCAGGTCCGCGGCGGCCGAGGCCTCGCAAAGGACACCGACCGGATGCCCGCAGACCAGCGTCTGCTCGACCTCGACCCGCGGGTACTTCTCCCGCCACGGGGTGAGCGTGCCGGCACACACCTGCCGCTCGGCGGCGAGGATGTCCTCGACCAGGGGGGTGTAGACCATGGCGCCCGGTCCCACGACGGGCATCTGCCAGGTGTGGATCGCCCGCAGCCCGGCGCCGCGCCGGGCGGCCTCCTCGAAGGCGTACTCCAGCGCCACCGCCGAATGGTCGGAGCCGTCGAAGCCCACCACGACCCGGTCGTAGGTCCGCTCCGGTGCGCCCCTGACGACCACCACCGGGGTGGCCACGTGCCCGGCCAGGGTCAGGGAGACCGATCCGAGCAGCAACCCGGTGAACCCGCCCAGCCCGCGGCTGCCCAGCACGACCTGCTCGGCGTCCTCGGCCTCGCGCCGCAGGACCTCGCTCACCCGGCCCGCCTCCAGCAGGGTCTCCACCTCCAGTCGCGGCGCGCGCTCCCGCGCCAGCGCGGTCGCACGCTCCAGCACCTCCTGGCCGTACTCGGTGACAGAGTCACGAAAGCCCGGCGGGGTCTGGAGCGGGATGTCACCGGGCCACGGCTCGCACACATGAACGATCTTCAAGGCGCACCCGCGCCGCACCGCGTCGTCAACAGCCCATTCGACCGCACTGTCCGCGGGAGACGAACCGTCCACACCCACCACCACATGCGCTGCCATACCGACCTCCTTGGCCTCCTTGGCCTCTCCTCCATTCCACCGGCCGGCGGCGCTTTCCACAGCGGCCCAAAGACCCGTCCGTCAGGGACTTCCGACCCCCGTCGCGGCTGTCGACGCGGCGATCCGCCGGCTCAGGCCAGTGCGATGATCTGCTGGGCCATCACGAACGCGCCCATCACCAGGACGAACCAGCCGAACGCCTTGCGTAGCCGATCGGGGCTGACCTGCTCGGCGCGTCGGCCACCGAGCAGCCCGCCCACCGCGGCGGCGACGGTGACCACGGCCGCCAGATGCCAGTCGATGCTGACCGTGCTCAGGTAGCCGGCCAGCCCGGCCAGTGACTTCATGCCGATGACCAGCAGGGAGGTGCCGACGGCGGCGGCCATCGGCATGCCGCCGAGCAGTACGAGCGCGGGCACCACGAGGAAGCCCCCGCCCGCGCCGACCAGGCCGGTGACGACGCCGACGATCACCCCGTCCAGGATGATCTTGCTGAGGGGCAGATGCTCCCGCGTTTCCCCGTCGAAGGCCTGACGCCCGCGGATCATGGCGATCGCGGTGGTCACCATCATCACCGCGAACGCGCCGAGCAGCAGTTGCTCGGGCAGATGCGGCCCGATCAGGCCTCCACCGTAGGCGCCGGCCATGCCGGCCGCGCCGAAGATCAGTCCGGTGCGCCAGCGCACCTGGCCCGCGCGGGCGTGGGAGATGAGTGCGGTGACGCTGGTGACCGCGACCACCAGCAGGGACATGGCGATCGCGCTCTTGCCCGGTACTCCGGCGATGTACATGAGCATGGGCACCATGAGGATGGAGCCTCCCCCGCCGAACAGGCCGAGGGCCACGCCCACCGCGGCGGCCGCCGCCGCGGTGAGCGCCAGGGTGGCGGTCATGAGGCCGCCTGCTCGGCCGGGGGCCCGCCTCGTAGCCGTCGCAGCGTGACCTCGGCGTCGAAGCGCGGTCCTCGGTTGTAGGGCAGCCTGGCCAGGGCCATGCCCATGGCGCAGGTGTCGGTGACGGCGGCGAAGGTCAGCCCGGCACCGATCAACCCGGCCAGGTAGCGGGCCGGCGGCCACCAGACGCTGGCCAGCACCGAGGAGGCGACGATGCCACCGGCGACCAGGCGCACCTGCCGCTCCAGGCCCCAGCGCGACGTGCCGTCGTCATCGGCGCCGGAGGTGGGGCCGTCGGCCGCTTTCCAGGCGTTCATGCCGCCGGTCAGGACCGTGGAGCCGCTCAGTCCGGCGCCGGCGAGCTTGGCGCAGGCCTGGGTCGCGCGTCCACCGGCCTGACATACCAGGAGCAACCGGCCGCCGGCGTCGGCGACGATCCGGTTCAGGTGGGCGTCGACCTGGTCGAGCGGCAGGTTGATCGCACCGGGAATGTGGCAGGTGGCGTACTCGCCCGGGGTGCGCACGTCGACCACGAGCACGTCGGGGTTGGCCGCGATGAGCGCGCGGGCGGCGGACACGTCCATGGAGGGGGTGGAGGTCATTCGTTTGGGATCCTTGTCGTTTCAGGAGGAATGGCGGGTCAAGGGGCGGTCAGGTGGCTGCGAGCTGTTCACGCAGGTCGGCCACGCCGGCGCCGGTCAGCACGACCGGCTGGTAGCCGGACTGAAGCAGCAGGCCGGCCGCGATGGAGGCTCGCCTGCCGGAGCCGCAGGCGAGCAGGACCGGTCGTCGCGGGTCCAGCTCGGCGGGGACACCGTCGGACACCAGGTCGGGCAGGAAACGCTCGATGGCCCCGGGCAGCGGCGTGGCTCGCTGCTCGCCGGGCATCCGAACGTCCAGCAACTGCGCGCCGGGCGCGGTCAGCCGGGCGGCGAAGGCGGGCAGCTCCAGCAGCTCGAAGCTCGAGGTGGCCGCCTGGCCGAGGTCGGTGACGACGCCGAGCACGGTGTCGATACCGATCCGCGCGAGCTGGGTGACCGCCTCGCGGGTGTCCTGGCCGGGGGCGGCGACCAGGACAAGCGGGGTCTGGTAGGGCAGCAGCCAGCCGGCCCAGCTGCCGAAGTCGGTGTCGAGCTCGATGCCCACCGAGCCGGGCAGCAGGCCGGCGGCCTGAACGGCCCGGGGCCGGATGTCCAGCAGGCGGGCCCGGTCGGGTACCTGCTCCAGGGTGAGCACCGGCACGTCGGTCGCGGGCATGGGCGGCACGCCGAGGGTGTTGGCGGGACCCATGTACCGGTAGAAGGCGGGAATCGGCATGGGGTCGGCCAGCAGGTGGTCGGCGAAGCTCTCGCGGTCGGCGATGGCCAGCAGCGGGTTGCCGGTGTTCTCCTCGGCGATGGTGGAGGTGTGGCGGCCCGCGCCGGTGGTGGTGCAGAAGGAACCTTCGCCGTGGGTGGGCAGCAGCCGGACGTTGCCCGGCAGATCGGCCAGGCGGTGCAGCGAGCCGTACTGGTGGCGGGCCAGGGTGCGTGCCCGTTCGGGCCCGAGCAGGTCCGGGCGGCCGGCGGAGGAGACCAGCAGGCTGCCGCCGGAGAAGACCGCCATCGGCTCGCCGTCGATCAGTACCAGGTAGGAGGTGTGCTCCGGAGTGTGCCCGGGGGTGTGGATGGGGCGCAGGGACAGGCCGTGCTCGCCGGGGATGTCCTCCAGGTGGAAGGCGGGCGTGTGCGGGTAGGCGGCCGCCGCCGCCGCGGGAAGCACGAGCTCGGCACCGGTGCGGTGAGCGGCCTGTCGGCCGCCGGAGACGTAGTCGTTGTGCAGGTGGGTCTCCAGCACGAAGCGCAGATCCACGTCGCGTTCGGCCGCGGCGGCCAGGAAGCGGTCGATGTCGCGTTGGGGGTCGACCAGCACGCCCTTGCCTTCGTGGGTGAGCAGATAGGACTGGTCGCCCAGTCCGGGTGTGCGGAAGGAGATGATTTCCATGAGGTGCGCCTTTCGGGTTCTTATACCCCGGGGGGTATCCGGGGGGCAAAAAAAGGAACAGTCCGACCGGCTTCCCCTCTCCCGGCAGGATCCGGCCGTCAGGCGGCGGCCCGACGGTGGGGACGGACTCCCTGCTTTCCGAATACCCGGGGGGGTATCCGTGCGACATGGTCGTACCCGAAGCCGATCGGGTCCGGCCAGGAGAGGGATCAGGCCGGGAGGAGGATCAGGCCAGCGCCATGAACAGCTTCTCCAGCTGGCCTCTGTCCATGGGAGCCTGCTCACCGCGGCTTTCTGCGGCCTCGCAGTAGCGCATCCCGGTGGCCACGATTTTGAAGCCGGCCCGGTCCAGCGCCTTGGAGACGGCGGCGAGCTGGGTCAGGACCTTCTCGCAGTCCTCCCCCGCCTCGATCATCGCGATCACGCCACCGAGCTGACCCTGAGCCCGCCGCAGGCGGGTGACGGCGTCGCCGAGCATCGACTCTTTCAGTTCCATGGCTTCACCATACCCAGGGGGGTATAAACGGGCAAATCGGCGGCACATCCACCGTGGACCTCGTGCCAACCGCGCGGTGTCTTCCTGACGCCCTTCCTGGTGCCCTCCTGGTGCCCTCGCCTACCCGGTGGGCGGCGTGGGCGAGGAGCCGTGCTCCTCGCAGGACGGCACGACGGCCACGGGGCAGGACGCGTGCCTGACCAGGGATCCGGGGATCGCTCCGAGGTGGCCGGTGCGAGCCGCCGTACGGCCCCTGCCGACCACGACGAGGCCGGCCTCGGCCGACGAGGCCAGCAGAGCCTCCCTGGGCGCGGTCGTGGCCGAACGCACCTCGAGGTGGACGTCCGCGTACTTCTGCCGCCACGGCGTGAGACGCTCCTCCACCCGCTCGCGGCAGGCCCGGGCCGAGTCTTCGAGATCGGGCACGTGGGCCATGGCGATGCCCCATGCCAGCGGGCGCGGATGACCGGCGTGCACCACCCACAGGGGCAGACGCCGCAGGGCCGCCTCCTGGAACGCGAAATCCAGCACCGCGTCGGCCGTGGCGTCCTTGACACCCACGACGACGGGCCCCGGTCGCGGCAGTACGGGCACCCGGCCCGCTTCACGCACGATGATCACCGGAGATCGGGCGCGGGCCGCCACGAACGCCGCGACAGAGCCGATCATGAACCGGGCGGTCACCCCCTGGTCATGGGCGCCGACCACGAGCAGTTCCGCGTCGGCGGACAGCTCGACGAGCCGCTGCGCGGCCGAGCCCTCGTGAAGGTCGGTCACCACCTCGACGATCGCGGAGTGCGCGTGGGCGCATTTGGCACCGTGGAGCAGCACGTGCTCGGCCGCCTTGCTCAGATGGAGCCTGGCCTCGCCGTCGGCCTCGCCGTACGGCCACCGCCACGCGTAGGTGACGGTGAGCGGGAGCCTGCGGCACTCCGCCTCCTCCGTCGCCCATTCCAGGGCCCGCAGGGAGAAGTCCGAACCGTCATAGCCGGCGACGATCCCGCGTTGTCTCGTCATGGTCCTCACCTCTGTTCCATCGTTCGGCGATGCCGAGCTTCATCAGCAGGGCGGAAGGTCCCCTCCTCGTAGGACCTTCTGCCCTTCGGCACGGGACCGCACCCGCCGACCGGCCGGCCCGGGACGGGCCCGCGGGTGATCCGGGCGGCGCGCGAAGGTCATTCACCCCGTCGCGCCGCGGCGGCGGGCCCGGGGATCAGCCGCACCGCGGTCACCTTGTACTCCGGGCACGACGTCACGGTGTCCGCGTGATCGGAGGTCAGGGTGTTGACCCCGCTGGAGGGGAAGTGGAAGGCGCAGAAGACCTGTCCGGGCACCAGGTCGTCGCTCAGACTGGCGGTCAGCGTGGCGCGGCCGTGGCGGCTCTCCACCGTGACCGGGTGGCCGTCGCGAAGACCGTACCGGGCGGCGTCGGCGGGGTGCAGGTCGAGCCGGTCGGTGTCATCCAGCAGGATGTTGCCCGTGCGGCGGGTCATCCCGCCGGAGTTGTAGTGGGCCCAGCGCCGTCCGGTCACCAGGATCACCGGGTAGTGGTCGTCGGGGTTCTCCCCCGGCGGGAGATAGGGGCAGGCGGCCAGGTGCGCCCGCCCGTCGGGGGTGGCGAACCGCTCCCGGTGGAGTCTGGCCTCCCCGGGACCGCGGGGATCGGGGCACGGCCACGCGATGGCGCCCTCCCGGTCCAGACGTTCGTGGGACAGCCCCGCGAACAGGGGCGTCACCCGGCCGCATTCGGCCAGCGCCTCGGCCGGCGTCCGGCAGCCCAGATCCACCCCCAGCGCCGAGGCCAGGGCGTGCACGACCGCGAAGTCGGTCATGGCCTCTCCCGGCGGGGCCAGGGCGGGACGCACCCGTTGGAAGCGGCGGTCGAAGTTGACGAAGGTGCCGTCCTTCTCCAGCCAGGACGCGGCCGGCAGCACGACGTCGGCGCGGCGGGCGGTCTGGGACAGAAACAGCTCCTGGCAGACGACGAGCGGGCAGGCCTCCAGCGCCTCGGCCACCCGGGTGGCGTCCGGGTCGGTGGCGCACACGTCCTCCCCCACGATCCACAGTGCCCCAAGCGCTCCCGCGCGGGCGGCCGCGAACATCTCCGGGATGCGCATGCCGGGCCGGCCGGGCACCGGCGCCCCCCACACGTCCTCGGCCCTGGACCGGGCGAGCGGGTCGGTCACCTTGCCGTACCCGGGCAGGACGTCGGGCAGCGCGCCCATGTCGGAGGCGCCCTGGACGTTGTTCTGGCCGCGCAGCGGGTTCACCCCGAAGCCGCGCGCCGTGCCGACCGCACCGCGCAGGATCGCCAGATTGGCCAGGGTGCGCACTCCGTCGGTGCCGTGCAGGTGCTCGGTGACCCCCAGCCCGTAGATGATCGCCGGTCGCTCGGCCCGCCCGTAGAGCCGGGCCGCGGCGACCAGGTCCTCGGCGGGGACGCCGGTCAGGGCGCTCACCCGGTCCGGCGGGTAGTCGGCGAGCAGCGCGAGGAGCTCGGGCAGGCCTCCGGCGCGGCGGCGCAGGAACTCCTCGTCGGCCAGGCCTTCGGCCCAGAGCGTGTGCGCCAGCCCGTGAAACAGGGCGACATTGGTTCCGGGGCGGGGCCGCAGGTGCACGTCGGCGTAGCGGGCCAGCCCGACGGCCCTGGGGTCGGCGACGACGAGCCGCGCCCCGCGCAGGACTTTCTGCAGCAGCCGTGCGCCGATCACCGGGTGGGCCTCGATCGGGTTGGCTCCCACCAGCAGCAGGCAGTCGGCCGTCTCGACGTCGTCGAAGGTGTCGGTGCCGCCGGACAGGCCGAACGAGGCGGTCAGCCCGGCGGCCGAGGGGGCGTGGCAGAGCCGGGAGCAGTTGTCGATGTTGTTGGTGCCGACCGCGACCCGCATGAACTTCTGGATCAGATAGTTCTCCTCGTTGGTGGCCCTCGCCGAGGAGATCACCGCCACCGCGTCGGGGCCGCCGGCGGCGACGGCGGCCCGCAGGCCGCGGGCGACGTGCTCCAGGGCCTCCTGCCAGGTCACCGGCTCCAGGCGGCCGTCGCGGCGCAGCAGCGGCCGGGTGAGGCGTTCGGGGGAACGCAGGAAGCCGTGGGCGAAGCGGCCCTTGACGCAGGCGTGCCCGCGGTTGACCGGGCCTTCGTGGTCCGGCAGGACGGCCGCGACCTGGCCCTCACGGGTGAGTACCTCCAAAGAACAGCCGACGCCGCAGTAGCCGCACGTGGTCACCGTCCGTGTCACCGTCCGTGCCGGGGCCGCCGTCCCGCCGCCGAGCGGCAGTCCGGGCTCGGTGAGCGCCCCGGTGGGGCAGGTGTCGACGCAGCCGCCGCAGGCGACGCAGTCGGACTGCGCCCACGGCCCGCCCGTGCCGGGGGCGACCACCGTGTCGGCGCCCCGGCCGACCAGGGTGAGGGCGAACGTGCCCTGGACCTCGGCGCACATGCGCACGCACCGGCCGCAGGCGATGCACAGATCCCGGTCCAGGTGGACGTAGGGGTGGCTGTCGTCGCGGCCCCGGCCACCGCGCCCCTGGGCGGCCTGCGGCGCGATCCCCATCGCGTGGCAGACCCGGGCCAGCTCGCGGTCGTCCACACCGCCGTCCAGCGCGTAGGGCGGCAGAGCCGCGACGATCACCTCCACGGCCTCGCGGCGCAGCGCCCGCAACGCGTCGCCGGCGACCTCGACCACCGTGCCGTCGACGGCCGGGGTCACGCACGCGGCCACCACGTTCCCGCCCGATCTCACCAGGCAGGTGCGGCAGGAGCCCTCCGGGGTCAGCCGGTCGTCATGGCACAGCGTGGGCAGCTCGGCTCCGGCCAGGCGCACCGCGGCGAGCAGCGAGGCGCCCTGGGCCGGCCGGACGGTGATGCCGTCGACGGTGACTCTCACGGGTCCCACCCCTTCAGCCGGTCCCCGTAGGCGCGGGCGAGGCTGCGCACGGCGGCGGGGACCCGCCGCCCGAAGGCGCACAGGCTGGCCTGGCCCATCACCCGCAGCAGCCGCGCGTACTCCTCGCCGGGGGGCGTACCGGAGGCGGTGATCTCCAGGCCGCGGCGGGAGCCGACCCGGCACGGCGAGCAGGCCCCGCAGCTCTCGGCGGCGGCGAACTCCCACACGTGCCGCAGCACCTCCCGAGGTTCCACGCGCCGGTCGAAGGCGACGAGGCCGGCGTGTCCGAGCGCCGCGCCGCGGCTCGTCAGATCGGCGTCGGTCAGCGGCACGTCCAGCCGATCGGGGGCCAGGAAGCCGCCCAGCGGCCCGCCCACCTGCAAAACGCCCAGCCGCGCCCCCTCGCGCAGGCCACCGCCCAGTTCGGTGACGATGCCGAGCACCGAGGTGCCGAGTTCGACCTCGTAGCAGCCGGGCCTGGCGAACCGCTCGGACAGGCAGACCAGCTTCGTGCCGGTCTCGGCCCGCGTGCCGCGACGGGCGTACGCGTCGCCGCCCCGCCGCACGATCCAGGGGAGGGCGGCCAGCGTCTCGACGTTGTTGACCACGGTGGGGGCGTCCCACAGGCCCTGCCGCGTCGGGTAGGGCGGCCGCGACCGGGCGCACCCGCGTCCTCCCTCCAGCCCGGTGATCAGGGCGGTCTCCTCGCCGGCCACGTAGGAGCCGGCGCCCTCGGCCACCTCGACGTCGAGCTCCAGGTCGCTGCCGTGGATCCGGCGTCCCAGGTGCCCGTCCTGGTAGGCCTTCCGTACCGCGGCCCGCATCCGGGCCAGCGCCCGCGGGTACTCCGAGCGCACCAGCACCACGGCGCGGCGGGCATGGCAGGCCAGGCAGGCCAGGGCCAGTCCCTCCAGTACCCGCGCCGGGTCGGCCTCCATCAGCAGCCGGTCGGCGTAGGATCCGGGGTCGCCCTCGTCGCCGTTGGCGACCACCACGGTGTCGGGTGAGCCGCCGGTGGCCGCCCACTTGGCGGCCACCGGGAATCCGGCTCCTCCGCGCCCTCGCAGCCCGGAGGCCGCCACCTCGGCCTGGATCTGCTCCGGGGTGCGCACCCCCACCGTTCGCGGCCACACCTGCCAGGCGGCCTCCCCGGCGACGACGCCGGCGAGCACCACCGGATCACCGGTGGCGTCGGCGGCCGGGATCGATGGGGCCCGTGGCGGTCGGCGGCCGGAGAGCTGGCCGGCGAGGTCCGGGCCGGTGCAGGGGGTGTCGCCGTCGAGACAGGCCGGGCCCGCGTAGCAGTAGCCCAGGCAGCGGACCGTCTGCAGCGACACCCGCGGATCGGGGTCGGCGCTGTCGGCGGCGGCACCGAGCGCGTTCTCGACCTCGGCCAGGTGGCAGCCGGCGCGGGCGGCGAAGCAGGCCGCGGCGGTGCAGACCCGCACGTGGCGGCGACCGTGCCGGGCGGCGAGGTCGGCGTAGAAGGTGGCCGGTCCCAGCCCGGCGGCCGCCGGCAGCCCGAGCCGCCTCGCCTCCTCGGGTGCCCACGCCTGCGGGCCGTCCGGCGATCCGGCGGAGGCCCTGGCCAGGGCCTCCGTCAGCCGGGCACCGGGACGTCCACGCCGGTTGGCCAGCGCGCGGAAGGCGTCGAAACGGCCGGCCGGACCCATACCTTCATCATGGACCCGCTCCCTCCACCCCATCGGGTTCCGGGGATCCACCCGGGAGGGACTTTTAGTCCTTGACTACCCTTTCTCGACCTTTGGTGAGGTGTTTCACCTCTCGGCCTGCCCGGGCGGCGAAGGGGCCGCCGCGCCTCGGGCCGGCCGGGCAGGCCGGTGCCCCGTGCGGCCCCGTTTCCTGCCTTGAATCGCCTTGTGCAGGGCGTCGGCCCCCACGACGGCGGGAACGGCCAGCGCCGCCAGCGCCCAGCCCGCGGGCGGGGGGAACGATCCGCCGAGGAGGCCCGACAGCGGCGGCACGCCGAGGAAGACCACCAGCAGCACGGCCTCGACCGCGACCGCCCAGAGCAGCAGGGGGTTGCCCGCCCACCACCGGCGCCCCATCGGCCGGGTCTCGCTGCGGCAGGCGAAGGCGTTGGCGAGCTGGCCGAGGACCACGGCGGCGAAAGCCGTGCCGGAGGCCGCGGCGAGCAGAGCCGGTGACGGCTCGGCTCCCAGCGTCCAACCGCCCAGCATCAGCACGGCGACGAAGCCCGCCATCTCCACGGCGGCCTCCGCGGGTCCCAGGACCCCGAACACCCGGCGGATCAGGCGGCGGTCCACCAGCGAGCCCGTCCGCGCGGGGCCGCGCATGATCCGCGGGTTGGACGGTTCGGCGCCCAGAGCGAGGGCGGGCAAAAGATCGGTGCCGATGTCCAGGGCGAGCACCTGCAGCACGGTGAGCGCGAGCGGGATCGTGCCGCCGGACAGCGCCCAGACGGCGAACGGGGTGAGCTCGGCGACGTTGTCGGTCAGGTGGTAGGTGAGGAAGCGGCGGATGTTGGCGTAGGTGGCCCGGCCCAGCTCCACCGCCGTGACGATGGTGGCGAAGTGGTCGTCCAGCAGGACCAGGTCGGCGGCCTCGCGGGCGACGTCGGTGCCCGAGGCTCCCATGGCCACCCCGATGTCGGCCTCGCGCAGCGCGGGCCCGTCGTTGACCCCGTCTCCGGTCATCGCCACCACGTGCCCGCGCCCGCGCAGCGCGCGGGCCACGCGCAGCTTGTCCTCCGGCGTGACCCTGGCGATCACGGCCCCGTCGTGATCGAGCAGCGCCCCGAGGGCCTCGTCGTCCCCGGGCAGCTCGGCGCCGGTGATGACGAGTTCCTCCGGCCCGAGCAGGCCGACCTTCTCGGCGATCGCGCGCGCGGTGCCGGGATGGTCGCCGGTGATCATGGCGAGTTTGATCCCGGCCAGGCGGCACCTCCCGATCGCCTCCGCGACGTCCTCGCGAGGCGGATCCTCCAGGCCCACCAGTCCGAGCAGCGTCAGGTCCCGCTCGACGTCCGTGGCGGTCTGCGCGGTGGTCTGCGTGGCGGAAACCACCGGGGCGGCGCGGCGGGCGACGGCCAGGACGCGAAGCCCGCGCCGGCTCATGTCCTCCAGTGCCTGTTCGGCCCCCGGCGCCGCCGCGCACAGCGGCAGGACCGCGTCCGGGGCGCCCTTGAGGTGGAGCACGCCGTCGACGATCACCGAGGAGCGGCGGCGGACGGGGTCGAACGGCAGGCGCCTGGTGATCGTCCCGTCCTCGCTCGACCCGGCACGCAGGGCCAGCGCGTGCAGGGCCACCTCCATCGGGTCTCCCACCGGCTTCCACCGCCCGTTCGCGCGCACCAGCCGCCCGGTCGAGCTGAGCACGGCCGAGCGCATGATCTCGGCGGCGGACGCCGGATCGGCCAGATCGAGCGCGCCGCGGGGAGTCCACACCTGTACGACGGTCATCTCGTTGCGGGTGAGGGTTCCGGTCTTGTCCGTGCAGATGAAGGTGGTCGCGCCGAGGGTCTCCACGGCCTCCAGGTGGCGCACCAGAGCCTTTTGCCCGGCCATCTGCTGCGCCGCCCGTGCCAGCGACAGGGTGACGGTGGGCAGCAGCCCTTCGGGAACGAGGGCGACCGTGACCCCGATGGCGAACAAGAAGCCCGCCGAAGGCGCCATTCCCAGTAGCAGGGACAGGCCGAAGAACAGCACGCCGACGCCCAGCGCGATGACGGCGATCACTTTGACGACCCGCCCGAGCCGGCGGGCCAGGGAACTCGGCGGCCGGGTCGCGCTTCGGGTGAGCGCGGCCACGGCGGCCAGCCGGGTGCGTGGCCCGGTGGCCGTCACGACGGCGGCCGCCTCCCCCTCGACGACGAAGGTCCCCGCGAAGACGGTGGCCTTCTCGCGAGGCCGGCGCGGCACGCTCTCCCCGGTCAGCATCGACTCGTTGACCGCCAGCTCGTGCGTCTCGGCAAGCTCCAGATCAGCGGAGATCCGGTCGCCCGCCTCCAGCAGCACGAGGTCGCCCGTGACCAGATCCGCGGCGTTCACCACCGTGCGGCGCCCGTCCCGGACGACCTTGGCATCGGCCGGTATCAGCTCCCGCAGCCGCCGGCCCGCCTTGTCGGCCCGGTATTCCTGGACGAACGCGAACGCGCCGTTCAACACCACCACCACCGCGATGGCCAGTGCCAGCTGGGGCATGCCCGCCAGGAGGGCCAGTCCCGCCGCGGCCCACAGCAGCAACGCGAAGAAGTGGACCATCTCGCGGATCAGCAGCACACCGGCCGGCGTCCGCCTGCCCTCGGGAAGCGTGTTCGGCCCCTCGCCGGCGAGACGCCGTGCCGCCTGCGCGCTCGTCAGCCCCGACCGTGCGCGAGAGGTGGTCGACATGCCTCAATGCTTCCAACCGGAAGGTTCACCGGCGTAGAGGAGATCGTCGCGGGAGGGCGGGACCTTCGGCCCTGCGGACCTCCGGGCCTGACGGCCGGTACGGAGGTCCTCCGATCTCGGGGCTTTCTGCCCTGTTCGGGGACAAAGCCCCTGACCAGTGTGGATGGTGAACGCTCATGCGATCGGAGGGGGTCTTCCATGCACGCCAAGCGATGGACCGTACAGATCCACATCACCGAGGACGGCGACACCACCTCCGCCCGGGCGGTGCTGTCCACCGGGGACCGCACCTACCTGGCCGGGGCCGGCCACGCGTGCCGCAACCCGGCCGACCCGCAGGTGCCCGAGATCGGCGACGAGCTCGCGGCCGCCCGCGCGCTGGCCGACCTGGCCGGCAGGTTGCTCGCCGTCGGCTCCGAGGACATCGCCCAGGTCAGCGGCCCCACCTCATGGTGAGGCCCCCTCATGCCGCGCCACCGGGATCAGCATGACCGGGACGCGGGCGCCGGCCACGGTTTCGCGCACGGTTCGCGCTCTTCCCTCGTCGAGGTGCTGGGACCATCCCAGCGCGATGAGGTCCACCCGCTCCGCCGCCGCCACGTTCACCACCTGCTCTCCCGCCACTCCGCTGCGAAGCTCCATGCGCACCCCGGGGTACGCGCAGTGACGGGCCAGGAACTCCTGCTCCCACGCCTGCCGGGCGTGTGCGGCCTGGTCCCAGAAGCGGGGAACGGTCGCCTCGTCGAAGACGTGCAGGACCACCAGATCGACGCCGGTACGGGTGAACAGCTCCGCGGTCTCGGTGACGGCGGCCGCGGCCTCGAAGGAGCCGTCCAGCGGCAGGAGCACCCGGGAGATGACGTGGCCGGAAGCCGCAGGCTCCGCCGGTGAGGAAGGCAGCAGGACGACCGGTTTGGTGGAGCGGCGCACGATCCACCAGGACGTGACCGGAGATGAGGCGTCACCGGCGAGGACGCCGAGAACCGTGCTCGTGCGCTCCAGCTCGCGAAGCACCGTCGTGGTGGCGTCTTGCGCCCGGGAGCCGACGGCGAGGTGAATTTCTCGAACACCCGTGCGCAGAACCTCCGCCATCGCCCGGGCGACGCCGGTCACGGCGGTGGCCGCGCCCGCGTCGCCGACAACGGCCAGCACGTCTTTCATGCCCGCTCCCCTCCGCGCGTCGTCTCTCCGTGCGTCATCGGCGCCTCATCGGCTTCGCGGCAGGCGGGCGGAGCCGGCCACGTCCTGCGGGTCGCCGGCGCCCAGCCGTAGCCGCAGCGCTCCATCGGTTCGCACCTCGACCGCCTTTCGGGTGATGTCCAGCCGCACCCGGCGGCCCAGGCAGCGAAACCGCACGCCGAGGCTTCCCCACGCCGTGGGAAGCCGGGGGTCGAGGCACAGGATCCCGCCGCGCACCCGCGCTCCCGCGAAGCCGGTGAGCAGCGCCTGCCACACGCCCCCGAACGTGGCCAGGTGCAGGCCGGTGGCGGTGGTCCCGGTCAGATCGTCCAGATCCAGGGCCAGCGCGGTGCGCAGCAGGCTCAGCGCCTCGTCCGGGCGGCCCGCGCGGGCCAGCGAACAGGCGGTGATCGCCGGTGAGAGCGACGAGCCGTGAGCGGTACGGGGGCCGTAGAAGTCGAGGTTGGCCTCCAGCGAGCCCGCCTCGACCTCCTCGGGGACCAGGTGGTGGAGCATGAGGACATCGGGCTGTTTGATGATCTGTGTGGCGGCCAGCCGGTCACGGCCGAGCAGCAGGTCGGCGGCCACCGGCGGGACGGCGACCCGCGCCATCGTCAGCGGCTCAAGCCCGAAGTACCCGGCGAACTGCTCGTACCTGCCCGAGACGGGGTCGTAGCCGTCCACCAGGCGGTCCGCGAGCACGCGCCACCGGCGGCCCTCCTCTCCGCCGGAGGCGACGAGCTCGGCCGCCCGCCGCAGGTTCCACCGGGCCATCACGTTGGTGAACGCGTTGTCCGTCACCGCCTCGTGGTACTCGTCCGGCCCGATCACCTCACCGATGTGGGCCCGTCCGTCGTCGTCCACCTGACAGCGCGACGCCCAGTAGCGGGCGGTCTCGATCAGGAGAGGGCGTGCGGGCCCGGTCAGGAATCCGCCGTCGCCGCTCCAGCGCGCGTAGTGGACGGCGGCCCAGGCGACGTCGGCGGTGATGTGCTCCTCCATCGACCCGGTGAGGATGGCGACGGCCTCGCCGCCCAGATGCCCGCGGGCGGGGGTCACCTCCTCGCCCGTGGCCGCGGACTCCCAGGGGAAACGCGCGCCGGAAAAGCCCAGGGCGGCGGCGCGGGCTCGCGCCGCCGCCAGGCGGCGGAGCCGGTAGACGACCATGGCCCTGGCCGCGGCGGGATGCATGCTCACCAGGGCCGGCAGGACGAACACGTCGGCGTCCCAGAAGACATGACCGGCGTAGGCCTCACCTGACAGCCCTCGCGCGCCGACGGCCACCTCCTCACCACATCCGGCACTGCCCCAGAGGTGAAACAGCGCGAACCGTACGGCGAGCTGCGCTTCGGGATCATCGGGGATGCGGACGTCCACGGCCTCCCAGCGCGCGGCCCACGCCGCCCGCTGTTCGGCGAGCAGCCGGTCGAAGCCGAGCTCTCCGGCCGCCTCCAGCGCCGCGACGGCATCGCGCGGCACCGGCCGGCGGGCGGGGTCGGCCGTGTAGGCGACGATCCGCTCCAGGGTGCGTACCTCCCCGTCGCGGCCCATGCGCTGCGCCGCCACGGCGGCCGTGCCCGCGTGACCGGCGGTGACACGCGACCAGCCCTGGCCGTCGAGCCGGCCCTCGGTGACCTCGCCGTCCGGGGGCGGTCGCAGGGGGGATCCCGCCCGCAGCCGCCCGATGCCCGCCTCGGCACGCATCGCCACCACCCCCGGCCGGTTCACGCACGCCAGCCGCAGTGTCCGTACGGGAGGGGCGTGGCCGATCTCCTCCCGGACCAGCACGCCGGTGCGCAGATCGAGCACGCGCAGATCCTCCTCGGGAGGCGGCCGCAGGACGAGCCCGGTCCACTGAGGGCCCGGCAGCAGGTGCTGCTCGGAGCCGGTACCGGTGTAGATCCCGGCGGCGAGCACCAGCGGGACCGACCCGTAGGTGGGCTCCTCCACCGACCCGCGGGTGGCGAAACCCCCGGCGCCGAGGGTGAACAGCGTCTCGGTCACCCGGTGCCGCGAAGGATCGGTGCCCGTCTCGCGGATCGTCCATGCCGGATCGTCGTCCATCGCCGGAACCCGCCGGTGCCGTCTGCGCCGCACCTGCCGGTCGAGCAGGTGGAGCAGCGTGGCCGGCCCGCCGCCCAGGTGCGACACCCCCGGGGGAATATCATCGCAGTCCGGCGCGACCGACACCACCGTCGCCCGACGCGCCCCCACGGCCTCCAAGACCGAGGCCTTCGCGTCGCCGGGACCTCCCCCGCCGGCCGGCCGGAAACGATCGCCCACGACCAGCACCAGTCCCGCGCCGATTCCCCGCTCGGCCAGAGAGGCGAAAATCACCCGCATGGCGTCGGGTTCACCGGCCGGCACCGTCCTGGCCCGCCCGGTGTGGCCGGTGTGATCGGTGTGGCCGGTGTGGCCGAACCGCCGCCGTCTCGGCTGAGGACCGTCTTCACCGACCCTGTACAGTTCCCGGCCGCCGCTCACGCACAACCACAGGCGGCCGGGACCGCCCGGACGGGCGCGTAACCGCCCGTCGACCGTGTCAAGATCTTCGTCGCTCATCACGGCGACATCGGCCCCGGCGGCGCACAGCATCGTCACGCGGCGGCGGATCGGTGCGGCGCGAGCCCCGTGCGGCACCCCGGTGGCACGCCAGTCGAACACCACCGCTTCGAACGTGCGCTCACGCCATCGGCGCTCCGAGTCGTCCATCAGCCCCCACGTCGTCTTCCGGCGAGACCTGCCGGGGCGGCCTCGCCTCACCGTCGCCACGACGGCCACGGCGAGTTCCCCGGCTCCGGCGGGCGAAAAGCCCGAGGACGGAGAGTCCGAGGACGCGGGCGCCCGCCGAGCGGGGCGTCGGGCCGCCAGCCCCGTGCCGGCGGGGGCCGCCTCCAGGTTCACGCGCCGCCCGCCGCCGCGGCAGAGCCTTGCGCCCCCGGTGGAGGGGACTTTCGTCCCGTTTCCTCAGGACTCACCGCCGATGGGCACCGGAGCACTTCGCCGGGTTTCGCCAGGTGAGGTGTCGCACCGCCAGATCGGGCCATCCGGCCACGCCGTGAAGGACCTTCGGCTCTGCTCGCGGCTCCCGAACTCCCCATAACGTCAGAATTTAGAGTTATGTGGGGGTTTGTCATGAAAATGACCGTTCAGGATGTTATGACGACCAACGTCGTGACGGTGAGGGAGACCGCCTCGTTCCACGAGGTCGCCGAGACCCTCATCACCGCGGGCATCGGCGGGGTGCCGGTGACGGACGGCGCCGCCCACGTGCTCGGCGTCGTCTCCGAGGCCGACCTGCTGCGCAAGGAGGAGTTCAAACAGCGCTACCACTGCGAACGCTACCGGTCGTCGCTTCGCGCGTGGCTCCGTCACCGTGTGAACGGCGAGAGCGGCATTCGGAAAAAGGCCGAAGGCGAGACCGCGGGGGAGCTGATGAGCCGCCCCGCCATCGTCGTCACCGCCGACTCCCCCGTGGTGCTCGCCGCCCGGATGATGGACCGGCACGGGATCGGGCGGCTGCCGGTCGTGCGCGCCGACGGCGAGCTGGCCGGTATCGTCAGCCGCCGGGACCTGATCAAGGTGTTCGTCCGCGGCGACGACGAGATCAAGCGTCGCATCCGTGATGACATCGTCGCCCGCGCCCTGGGGACGGATCCCGGCGCCGTCGAGATCGAGGTTCGAGACGGCGTCGTGCGGCTCCGCGGGCGCGTGGACGAACGCAGTCGGGCCATCACCCTCGCGCAGATGACGCGGAACCTCGACGGGGTGGTCAGCGTGATCGACGAGGTCACCTGGCGAGAGGATGACATCGTGCCCATGTCGGTCATCTGGGGCGGAGCCTGATCGCCCGCGCCACCTGGCGACGGCGAGGTGTTCACCTCCCGCCCGCACGAGGGGGGATCGGCTTCGAGGGCTCCGGCGAGGGGGCCCGGAGGTCCTCAGTTCATCGACGGCTCGAAGTGGTCGGCGAACCAGTCGCGCGCGAGAGCCGCGACGGTCTCGAGTGTTCCCGGCTCTTCGAACAGATGTGTGGCATCGGGGACGATCTGGAGCAGGTTCTCGCAACGCAACAGCTTCTGCGCCGCTCTGTTGAGGTCGATCACCGCCTCGTCGCGGCCTCCCACGATCAGGAGGGTCGCCGCCCGCACCGCGGGAAGTCGCGGCCCGGCCAGATCGGGCCGCCCACCCCGGGAGACCACGGCGGCGACCTCGCAGCCCGGTTCCGCCGCCGCCCACAGCGCGGCCGCGGCTCCGGTGCTGGCCCCGAAATAGCCGACCGGGATGCCCGCCACCTCGGGCCGATCCCCCAGCCAGCCCGTCACCTGGACAAGCCTGCCGGCCAGCAACCCGATGTCGAACACGTTGCCCCGGTCGAACTCCTCCTCCGGGGTGAGCAGGTCGAACAACAGCGTCGCCAGGCCCGCGCGGTTGAGCGTCGAGGCCACATACCGGTTGCGCGGGCTGTGCCGGCTGCTGCCGCTGCCGTGCACGAACACCACCACCCCTGCGGCGTTCTGCGGAACGACGAGCCGGCCGGGCAGCCGGACCCCTCCGGCCTCCATCCGAACCTCCCCGTCGAGCTCGGGCGGATCGGCTTCCCGCGCGTTCTCCTCGCGCTCGTCCCCCGAGGCTCCGGCCCGGCGCAGCAGCTCGACCACTTGATCATCGGTGGTCTGGGAGAAATCGCGGTACCAGGCACCGATCGCGTAGAAGAACTCCGGCGTCCGCAGGCAGACCACCTCGTCGGCGACCTTGCGCAGGCTCTCGATCGTCTCCGGTGCTCCCACCGGAACCGCCAGCACCACCCGTGAGGCACCACGCGCACGGGCCACCTGGCAGGCGGCACGAGCCGTCCCGCCGGTGGCGATGCCGTCATCGACCACGATCACCGTGCGGCCCGCCAGATCCACCGGGGCACGGTCCCCGCGCAGGCGGCGCCCACGGCGCAGGAGTTCGGCCCGCTCCAGCTCCTCCACCATGGTCATCTCTTCCTGGGTGAGATTCGCGCGCCACACGATGTCGCGATCGATCACGCGCACCCCGCCCTCCCCGAGGGCGCCGAACCCGACCTCGGGCTGGAACGGCACCCCGAGCTTGCGAACGATGATCACATCCAGCGGCGCGCCAAGGGCCCTGGCCACCTCGAACGCCACCGGAACGCCGCCCCTGGGCAGCCCCACGACGACCACGTTCTCGGCGCCGGCGAACCCGCGCAGCCGCTCGGCCAGCCGCGTTCCCGCATCATGGCGATCAACGAACATCTCGTCCACCTCGCAACCTGTGACGAGTCTGCTACCCCACCTGCCAGTTTTCAGCCACAGGGCAGTGGTGATACAGGGCCGAAAGACCCAAAAATCAGGACATAAAGGCTGCTGTGCAGGAGGCGAGCCAGGCGGGCAACGGGCGCACCCGCTCACCGGCGCCGTGTCGTCCGCCTGTCGTCCGCTGTGTCGTCCGCCGTGCCATCGGGTCGATCGCCGGCAGTCTCCGGCAGTCGTCGGCAGTGGAGTCACGGACCGTGACCAGGGGAAGGACTGAGGCATGGGGAGCCCGCCCATCCGCCCGCGATCACATCGAGGGCGGATCCGGCCGTTCGGCCGGGGCTTCGGTCATCCGGCCGGCGGATTGAGCGTGGAGGCATTGCCGATGGGACCGTGGGCGCAGATCAAGGAGACGCACATCGCCGTCGTGCTCCTGCTGGGAGATCGTGTCTTCAAGCTCAAGAAGCCGGTGGATCTCGGCTTCGTGGACTTCACCACCCGTGAGGCCCGGCGAGCCGCCTGCCACCGGGAGGTGGAGCTCAACCGGCGGCTGGCCCCGGATGTGTACGAGGGGGTCGCCGACGTGCTGGGCCCGGACGGAGAGGTCTGCGAGCATCTCGTCGTGATGCGGCGCATGCCGGAGGAACGCCGCCTCGCCGTCATGATCCGCCTGGGACAACCGGTAGAGGAGCCCGTGCTGAGGATCGCACGGATGATCGCCGGCATGCACGCGCGGTCCCCTCACAGCCCACGGATCGACCAGCAGGGAGGAAGACCGGCACTGCAGTCCCGCTGGAGCGCGAGCTTCGACCAGGTTCGCGCGCTTCCCGACGCGGTTCTCGAGCCCGAGGTCGTCACGGAGATCGAACGGCTCGCGCTGCGTTTCCTCCGAGGCCGCGACCCCCTGTTCGCCGCCCGCGTCGAGGAGGGCCGCATCGTCGACGGCCACGGCGACCTGCTCGCGGAAGACATCTTCTGCCTGGACGACGGGCCGCGAATCCTGGACTGCCTGGAGTTCGACGAACGGCTCCGCTTTCTCGACGGCCTTGACGACGTGGCCTTCTTGGCCATGGACCTGGAGCGGCTCGGGGCGCCTCGCCTGGCCGAGGTGTTCCTGCACCGCTACACCGAGTTCACCGCCGACCCCGCTCCGCCCTCGCTCTGGCATCACTACGTCGCCTACCGGGCCTTCGTCCGCGCCAAGGTCGCCTGCCTGCGGCAGCGGCAGGAAGGCCCCGGCTCGGCCGGGCAGGCCCGGCAGTTCGCCGAGCTCACGCTCCGTCACCTGCGAGCGGGCATGATCACTTTGGTTCTCGTCGGCGGAACTCCTGGAACCGGCAAGTCGACCCTGGCCGCCGCCATCGCCGACCGCCTCGGATACACGCGGCTGAACAGCGACCGCGTCCGCAAGGAACTCGCCGGCATCGCGCCCCACCAGCCGGCGGCGGCACCTTTCGGCGAGGGCCTCTACGATCGGGAGCGCACCGAGCGCACCTATGACGAGTTGCTGTCTCGAGCCGAGAAGCTGCTCCAGCACGGCGAGCCGGTCATCCTCGACGCCTCCTGGATCGACGCCGAGCACCGCGCGGCGGCAGAGCAGCTGGCCCAGCGCACCTTCAGCGACCTCGTGGCCCTGCGCTGCACCGCTCCGCCACAGCTCACCGCCGAACGGCTCGCCCGCCGAACCGGCGGGGTGTCCGACGCCGATCAGGCGATCGCCGCGACCATGGCGGCGAGAACGGCGCCCTGGCCCGCCGCGACCGAGATCGACACCGGCGCGACCGCGCGACAGGCCCTCGATCGGGCCCTGACGGCGATCTGCGCTCCCTCGGCCGACATTCCCTGGCGGTTCCGGCGTCCTCAGATGGAACCCGGCTGAGAAGGCCGCGGACGAAGGACACCTGGCCGGTATCCGGCCCGGACCCGTCACCGGGCCCCGGCCGTGACCTTCAGCCGGGCGATGGGGCCGAAGGACCCCTGACGCGGCCCCGGGCGCCGGGAGAGGCTGGCCTCATGGCGAGCTTCGACGAATGTGACGCGCTGCTGCGAAACGGAGAGATCGCCCATGTCCGGCCGCTGCGCGGCACGGACCGGGCGGCCCTGCACGACCTGGTGGACCGCACCTCCGCGAGATCGGCCTATCTGCGGTTCTTCACCGCCGGGCGCGCCACGGCTCACCGGTACATGGACCGGTTGACCGGCCCCGACCACCGCGGGCACGCCCAGGTCGCCCTCCTCGCCGACAAGCTCGTCGCGGTCGCGGAGTACATCCCCGATGAGGACCGCCACAGCGCCGACGTCTCCGTCCTCATCGACGACCGCGTACACGGGCGCGGCCTGGGCACCCTCCTGCTGGAACATCTGGCGCTCGACGCCGCGGCCCGCGGCGTGAGCGAGCTGGTGGCCGACGTGCTCACCGGCAACGGGGCGATGCTGAAAGTCCTCGCCGACCTCGGCCTGGCGGCGACCCGCGAGTTCGCCGGCGACGAGGTGCGCGTCCGGATCGACCTGCGCCCCACCGACACGCTGACGGCCGCGATCGAGCGGCGCGACCACGAGGCCGAGCGCGCCTCGCTGGCGCGGGTGCTGTCGCCCCGGTCGGTCGCCGTCGTGGGTGCGAGCCGCGAGCCGGACCGGGTGGGGCACCGGCTGCTGGGCAACCTGCTCGACGGCGCCTTTCCCGGACCGGTCTACCCGGTGAACCCGAAGGCGGCCCAGATCCTCGGCGTCACCGCCTACCCGGACCTGTCGTCGATCGGCGAGCCGGTCGACCTGGTCGTCGTGGCCACTCCGGCGAGCGCCGTCCTGGACGTCGCACGCGAGTGCGCCGGCCACGGCGTGGCCGGCCTCGTCGTGGTCAGCGCCGGCTTCGCCGAGACCGGCCCGCGCGGAGCGGCACGCCAGGCCGAACTGCTGCGCGTCTGCCGTAGCGGCGGGATGCGGCTGATCGGCCCCAACTGCCTCGGGATCGTCAACACCGGCGCCGCGCTCAACGCCAGTTTCCTGCCCCATCCCCCGCCTCCGGGCGCCATGGCGCTGATGTCGCAGTCCGGGGCGGTGGCCGCCGGGCTCGTCGCCCGCGCCACCGAACTCCGGATCGGGATCTCCTCCTTCGTCTCGGTCGGCAACAAGGCCGACGTCAGCGGCAACGACCTGCTGGAGTACTGGGAGGACGACCCGCGTACCGAGGTCATCGCCCTGTACCTGGAGTCCTTCGGCAACCCGCGCAAGTTCGGCAGGATCGCCCGCCGCGTGGGACGGCACAAGCCGATCGTCGCGATCAAGAGCGGCCGCAGCACCTCGGGCGATCGGGCCGTGCGCTCGCACACCGCCGCCGCCGCGACCCCGGACATCGCCGTCGAGACCCTGCTGCGCGCCGCCGGGGTCATCCGCGTCGACGGCATGCAAGAGCTGCTGGACACCGCGCGGCTCCTGGCCACCCAGCCGTTGCCCGCCGGGGGCCGGATGGCGATCGTCGGTAACTCCGGCGGGCCGCAGGCGCTGGCCGCCGACGCCTGCGAGCGCCACGGCCTGGTCGTCCCCGAACTGTCGCCCGCCACCCAGCGGCGGATGCGCTCGCGGCTGCGGGCGTCCGCCGCCGTGGCCAACCCGGTCGATCTGACGGCCGACGGGCAGGCCGAGGAGCTGGAGTTCGCCGCCTTGACCGCGCTGGAGGACCCGGTGGTCGACGCGGTCCTGATCGTCTACACCCCGCCGTTCGGTTCCGGGCTCCAGCGGACCCGCGAGGCGATCGCACGGGTGGCGGGCTCGGCGGACAAGACCGTGGTCGCCTGCGTGGTCGGCCATGACGAGACGATCGGCTCGGTGCCGGCCTACGCCTTTCCCGAGCAGGCCGTGCAGGCGGTGAGCCGCGCCGCCGGCTACGCGCGGTGGCGCTCACGTCCGGCCCAGCCCTTCGTCCCCCCTGCGGGGACCGACATCCGGGCGGCGCACGAACTCGTCGAAGAAGACCTGTCGCGGCATCCTGCGGGCCGCTGGCTCGACCCTGTGACGGCGGCTCGGCTTCTCGCCTGCTACGGCGTCGCGGTGGCGGAGTTCGCCACCGCGGACAGCGCTGACGAGGCCGCCCGGGCCGCCGCCCGTCTCGGGTTCCCCGTCGCGCTGAAGGCGACCGGACCGGTGCACAAGAGCGATGTCGGCGGCGTCCGGCTCGGGCTCCGCACCTCGAAGGAGGTCCGCGGCGCCTACCGTGCGATGAAGGACATGATCGGACCGGAGATGACCGGCGCGACCGTCCAGCCGATGGCCCCCGACGGTGTGGAGATCATCGTCGGCGCGATCCGCCACCCCTCCTTCGGCCCCCTGGTCATGGTCGGCATGGGAGGTGTGAGCGCCGAACTGCTCACCGACCGAGCCTTTCGCAGCCCTCCGCTGACCGGCCAGGACGCCACGGAGATGATCCAGGAACTGCACTGCGCACCCCTGCTGTTCGGATACAGGGGCCGCCCGGTGGCCGACACCGCCGCGGTGAGGGATCACCTCGTCCGCGTGGCGAAACTCGTGGACGACCTTCCCCAGATCGCCGAACTGGACCTGAACCCGATCATCGCCGGCCCCGGCGGCGCCGTCGCGGTGGACCTGCGCATCCGGCTGGCCCCGGCCCCGCCCGCCCCCTCCCCCCTGCGCCGTCAGCTGCGTTGACGGCCCGGCGCCCCGGCCCCGAACGCGCCCGCCGCGGGGGACGAGCACCCGACGGCCACGATGAGCGGCGCGGTGAGCCGGTGCGGTGCCCGCCCCGGCCGGGTGCCCGAACCGGCAAGGTCCCCCTGCCGCGACGAACAGGACTTTCGGCCCTGTCGCCTGCCGTTCCCCCGGCCGTAGCGTTCCCAGTGAGAAGACGTCGCCAGAGGCCGGCCCACCAGAGCCCGGCGCCGTATCCGACGCGGCCCCGCCGCACTCCGCACGAAGTCGGCCTCCGCCGACGATGTCCATCTTCTGAGGGGAGAATCCCATGGCTGAACGCCTCGCCGCTGCCGGTGACCTCGGCCGCCGGATCACCAGACGGCGCGAAAGCCTCGGCCTGGACCGGGAAGAGCTGGCAAACCGGGCGGGAATCACCCCCTCCTACCTCGCCTACGTGGAGCAGAGGGCGGCCGCACCCGCCGTCGAGACCATCGAGCGCCTGGCCGCCGCTCTGGACACCAGCACCGCCGAACTCCTCGGAGCGACCATCGACCAACCGCCCGGTCGGGGGCGAGCCGCCCTTCATCCCGAGCTGGAGAGCCTGGACACCCAGGAGTGTCTGCGGCTCATCTCCCCCGGCGGGGTCGGCCGGCTGGCCTTCGACGACCTCGGCGGCCCGACGATCTTGCCGGTCAACTACGTCCTCCACGAGGGCTGCGTGATCTTCCGCACCGCCTTCGGCGGCCCGTTCGACGCCAACCTCAGCACCGGGGTGGAGGGAGTCGAGTTCAAAATCGCCTTCGAGGTCGATCGCATCGACGACGCCAACCGCGAGGGCTGGAGCGTGCTCATCCGCGGCGGCGTCCACCACGTCTCCACCGCCGAGGAGCAGGCGGCCGTGATGGCCCTGAGCGTCCAGCCCTGGGCCGGTGGCGACCGCGAGCTCTACGTCAAGATCACTCCTGCCGAGATCACCGGCCGCCGCATCCGGCACGGCCGGTGAGCCACGCCGGGGCGGCCACTCGAAGATCGCCCACCTTCGGCCGTCCCCTTACGGCTCACGCGCTCTTGCGGCGAAGGTCACCGGTCTCCGGCGCCGCCCGGCCCTGACGGCAGGGCCGGGCGGCGCCGTACCCCGCGGGAAGGGGCCGCTCCATGACAGCTCCCGCGGTGGTGGACCTCGAGGAGATCACCGCGGTGATCTTCGACACCGACGGGGTCATCACCGATACGGCCAGGGTGCACGCCGCCGCGTGGAAACAGGTGTTCGACGCCTTTCTGGATGAGTACGCCAGACGATCGGGTGAGCGATTCCCGCCCTTCGACGCCGGCGATGACTACCTGCGCCACGTCGACGGCAAATCCCGGCTGGACGGGGTGAACGACTTTCTTCGCTCCCGAAACATCACGGTCGATCCGGACACGGCGGCGGGCCTCGCCGCCGCGAAGGACGCGTCCTTCCGGGCTGAGATCAGCGCACACGGCGTGACCCCCTTCCCCTCCACCCTTGATCTGGTTCGCGAACTACGGTGCCGCGAAGTGCTCACGGCGGCCGTCTCGGCGAGCCGCAACTGCGCGAGAGTGCTCGAAGCGGCCAACGCCACCGGCCTGTTCGACGTCCGGGTCGACGGCGTGGCCGCCGCCCGGCTGAAACTGGCGGGCAAACCCGATCCGGCGCTGTTCCTGCACGCGGCCCGGCGGCTGGGCGTGAGCCCGGGCCGGGCAGCCGTCGTGGAGGACTCCCTGGCCGGCGTGCGGGCGGGCAGGCGAGGCCGGTTCAAACTTGTCATCGGGGTCGACCGGCACGATCGGGGGCAGGCCCTGCGGGCCGCTGGAGCCGATCTCGTCGTCACCGATCTGGCCGAACTACGGCTGAAGGGAAGAAGGCGCAACCGTTGATCGGTTCGACCGCGTCTCTCGCGTCTTTTAGAGCCGACAGTCCCCGCCCGGAGAGCACTTGGACCCTACAGAATGCCGTGCACATGACTGATCCTGCCCCTATGGACCAATTGTCACCGCGGGTCCGGAGGTAGAGATGCACCATGTCACCGTCAAGGAGGTGATGACCTGTCAGGTGATCTCAACGGGGGAGAACACCTGCTTCAAGGACATCGCCGAGACGCTTCTCACCCACGCGCTGAGCGCCCTGCCGGTGGTGGATGACGACGGCCACGTGGTGGGTGTCGTCTCCGAGGCCGACCTGCTGCGCAGGCAGGAGCGCTGGGAGCGGTTCCCCGGCGAGCACCCCCCCTCGCCCGCCACGCCACCACCAAAGCCGCGCGCGGACAGGACCGGGGGCGAGGTGGCCCGGACCCTGATGAGCACCCCCGCGGTCACGATCTCAAAGGACGCCTCCGTGGCGGCCGCCGGCCGCCTGATGCACGACAAAGCCGTCAAACGGCTCCCGGTGGTCGACGAGCACGGCCACCTGGCGGGCATCGTCAGCCGCTGCGACCTGCTGAAGGTGTTCATCCGCTCCGACCGTGAGATCGAACACGAGGTCCGCGTGGAGGTCTTGACGCGATCGCTGTGGATGGACACCTCCCGTGTCCAGGTCACGGTCAAGGACGGCGTGGTGACCCTGAGCGGGCGGATGACCCTGCGCGCGGACACGCGGATCACGCTGTGGATGACCCGGCAGATCAACGGAGTCGTCGACGTGATCGACGAACTCACCTGGGACCGGGACAACACCCCCCACCGGGGAACGAGGGATGCCGAGCACGCGAACGGAAAGTCGCGTCAGCGGACCGGGTGAACGCGGCTCGCCGTGACATTCCGCCGGGCGAACGGCGAGATGGGCCGTGAAGGACCCGAAGATCGCGAACAGGTGGCTCACCGACACCTGGAGGTCAGCGACCAGATCGGCGACGGTCCGCGGACAGCCGAGCCGACCTGCCCTCGCCACGAAGGGGAACGCTCCACACCAGGCGGGTACCGCCCTCTGACCGGCAGCCGACGGCGAAGGACCCACCGAGCCGCTCGGCCCGCTCCCGAAGATTACGCAGCCCGCTGCCCCCGCCCTCGGCGGGCAGCCCGACACCGTTGTCGACCACGGTCAACACGAGCCGACCCCGGCCGGCATCCACCGATACGTCGACCTTCGAAGCTTCGGCATGACGCACCACGTTGGACAACGCCTCACGCAACGCGGCCAGCAGATGCTCGGCCGTCCGCGGCGGCACCTCGCTGTCCAGCCGGCCCCCCATGTCCAGACCCGGCATGAAACCCAGATGACCGCGCGCCCCCTGCACCAGGTCCACGATCCGCGCGCGCAAACCGAGGTCCTCCTCCTGCGGGGAAGCCTGCAAGGCGAAAACGGTGCAGCGGATCTGCCGGATCGTGCCGTCCAGCTCATCGATGGAGTTCCGCACCCGCGACGAGACCTCCGGCCGTTCTATCAACCGCACCGTGCTCATCAGCGTCATGGCCACCGCGAACAACCGCTGGATCACCACGTCGTGCAGGTCCTTGGCGATCCGGTCGCGATCCTCCAGCAAGCTCAGCCGCTCGGTGTCCATCCGGCTCTCGGCCAGTTCCAGAGCGATCGCGGCCTGCCCGGCAAAAGAGTGCAAAGTACGCAATTCATCCCGGTTGAACGGAATACGCCCCGAACGCTTCCCCAACGACAACACCCCCCGCACACCCCCCGACGCGCCGATCGGCACCTCCGCCACCGGCCCGAGCGAGACATACCCGGCGATCACGATCGACACCTCCGCCTCACACGGATCAGTGACCATGAGCGGCTCACCACTGGTGAAAGCACGACCGGCCAGAGAATCGGCGATCAACGCCTCGGCCCGCGCCACCTGATCACAGCCCTCCCCATCAGCGATCAACACCCGCAGAACCCGCCCACCCTCATCCGGCAGCAAAACCGCCACGACATCGGCCCCGACCATCTCCCGCGCCCGCCGCGCGATCAGCACGAGCACCTCGTGCGGCTCCACACCCGACAGCAGGCTCGTGGTGACCTCCGCCGACGCCTGCAGCCACATCTCCCTGCGCCGCGTCTCCTCGTACAACCGCGCGTTCTCGATGGCCACCCCGGCCGCACTCGCCAGCGCCGTCACCATCGCCTCGTCCTCGGCGTCGAACTCCCCTCCCCCGCGCTTCTCCGTCAGATAGAGATTGCCGAACACCTCCTCACGCACCCGGACCGGCACCCCCAGGAACGACCCCATCGGCGGGTGACCGGGCGGGAAGCCGTAGGACGCCGGATGGTCGGAGATGTGGGCCAGCCGCAGCGTCTGCGGCTCCTTGATCAACAAACCCAGCAAGCCCAGCCCATGAGGCCAATGCTCGATCCTGGCGATCTCCTCCTCGCTCAACCCCACCGGGACGAACTGCACCAGCGTGCTCTGCTCCCCGGCCACCCCCAAAGCCCCATAGGTGGCATCCACCAACGCGGTGGCCGCCTCCACGATCCGGCGCAACACCGTCTCCAGATCCAGATCGCCACCCACCGCGACCACCGCGTTCAACAGCGCGTACACCCGGTCCCGGGTCGCCAGCACCGCCTCCAACCGCACCTGCAACTCCGCCAAGAGCTCATCCAGGCGCATATGCGCGATCAACGCACCCGGCTCGATCTTCGCCATACCCCAAGTCTCGCACCGGGGCATACGGACGCCCGCCCCGCCAAGAAGCCGACACCCACCCGGCCAACCATCGTTTACCCCACGATGGCAAGCCGCTGACCAGCGAGACACTCCCCCACCGGATAACCCACACCGAAGAGGCCACCGGCTCGGAACCCTCCCGCGCAGTGGCCGAAAGACCCCCACACCAAGGACCTGCGACCCCTGCCCGACCAGCCCCCGCGACAGTGAAATGGACATCTGAGAACCCAAAGGAAAGCAGGCGAGCCACCACATCCCCAACGCGACCCGATCCACACAAGAACGACCACACGGACGCACCCCACCACCGCGGATCCGCAACCCGAAGGAGACCGGCGATGCACGCGAAGGTAAAGGACCTCATGACCACACAAGTGACGTCGATCAACGACACCGCCCCGTTCAAGGAGGTCGCCGAGTCACTCATCACCCATCAGGTGAGCGCGCTCCCCGTCATCGACGGCGAAAGACGCGTCATCGGCATCATCTCCGAAGCCGACCTGCTCCACAAGGAAGAGTTCAAGGAACGCTACTACCGCGAAAACTACCGGCCGCCCCTACGCACCCGACTGCGCCACCGCCTCAGCCGCAAAGGCGGCGACGGCCGCGCCAAGGCCCGCGGCGACACCGCCGCCGAACTCATGACCGCCCCCGCGATCACGATCCAGCCCCACGCCTCCATCGTGTCCGCCACACGCCTCATGATCGAACACGGAGTCAAAAGACTACCGGTCGTAAACGCCGACGGACTCCTCCAAGGCATCGTCAGCCGCCACGACCTGCTGAAGGTCTTCGTCCGCAGCGACCCCGACATCGCACACGAGGTCGACGAGAACATCCTCAGACACTCCCTGTGGGCCGAACCCAACACCGCCACCGCCACCGTCACACACGGCATCGTCACCCTGAGCGGCCACATGCACCGGCGCGCCGACACCCACCTCGCAACACGGATAACCCAGCGAGTGAACGGAGTCGTCGACGTGATCAACAACCTCGAATGGGACGTCGACGACGACCCGGCCCCGACAAAACGCTGAAGACCTCAACCCACGACCTCACCGAACCGCCCCACCCCACCCCACCCCACCAAAATCCCAACGAGACGACCGGAACAACGCTCACCGACCTCCTCGCCGGCACCCACGTCAAGAGCCCCGCCCACAACACCCAGGCGACCACACCAAGAACATCCCGCCCTACCAACCCCCCCGCACATCGTCCTCGTCATAGGTGGCATCGACGTCCAGATCGACGACCCCGTCCACCCCGCGCCCGGCCTCGACGATCTCAGCGACCTGCGAACGCCTGGCGAGCCTTCCCCCGACACGAACCACCCCCGCCTCAACCGTGATCGTCAGCACTCCCGGATCCAGGCCCAAACGCGCGACGGCCGCCGCCACATCCGCCAGAACGTCACAGGCCCGCCGGGAAAAGACCTTCAGCAGGTCGGCCTGATGCACAGTGCCGACGATCTTCCCACTGGCGACATCGACCACCGGCAGCTGCTTGATCCGGTTGACGTGCATCAAACGGGCCGCCTCCCGCACCGCGGTCTGCCCGATGACCGTCAACGCAGGACTGCTCATGACATCCCGCGCGGTCATCCCAGCGGCCTTCTCACGCTCCCGGCATCGCCGGTGACCCGCGAGGACCGCCCCGCCACGCGAGACATCGACCTCCTTCAACAACAGGTCATCCTCCGACACCACCCCGATAGGACGTCCCTCACCGTCGACCACGGCGACCGCACCCACCTTGAAACGACGCATGGTCTCCACCAGCTCCGAGAACGCCGCCTCCGGACGAACCGCGATGGCCACCGCACCCATGACATCCTTCACCTGAAGCGTCATGGCCCACCTCCCCTCAGCCCCACCCCGGCCAACCCCGGTCAGCCTTTGAAGACCCGCGCGTCACCGGAGGCATCGCTGTCCGACGACATGGGCGCGCCACGCAGCGGACTCTCCCAGCCCGCCGGAACGACCGCGACGGGACACAAGCCGTGCTGAAGAACCCACCTGCAGGTCGAGCCGAGCCTGCCGTGCTCACGTGCCCCGCCGACCACCATCAGGCTCGCCTCCCTGGACGCGTCCACCAGCAGATCCTTCGCGGACGCGGCGGCGAAACACGCACGAACAGCCACACCGGGGTAGGCGACCCGCCACGGCCCCAGACGCTCGAGCATGCCGTCCTCCACCGCGTTCATCGCGATCCGCACCTCGTGCGCCAACGGCTGCAAACGCCCGGCATGCACCGCCGTCAGCTTCAGCCGCCTGATACGAGCCTCACGGAAAGCAAACTCGATCACCCCGTCAGAGGTGTCGCCACTCATCCCCAGAACCACCGCACCGCGCTCCCTCGGCACGGGAATCGGACCGGGCCCACGCACCACGATCACCGGACAACGCGCATGCGCCGCCACATACCCGGCGACCGACCCCAGAACAGTCCTGGCCAAGGCACCCATGCCCCGAGAACCCACCACGATCAACAACGCACGCTCCGACAGCGCCACCAGCCGCTCAGCAGCCGCCCCCTCATACAGATCCGTGGCGACATCAGCCAGGGTGCTGCACGCGCGAGCACAGTCGGCCCCGTGGTACAGCACATGCTCGGCCGCCTTACGCAGATGAAGTTTGGCCTCCTCGCCGGCCTCCCCGTACGGCCACCGCCACGCGTGAGCCACCCTCAGCGGCAACCCCCCCAGCTCAGCCTCGTCCATCGCCCACTCCAGGGCCTGCATGGAGAAGTCAGAACCGTCATAACCAACGACGACCTCACGGACACCGGTCATCACCCTCACCTCCCCCTCCATGCTCGCCAGGACGAACCACGAAGAGCAGGGCGGAAAGTCCCAACAGCATGGGACCTTCCGCCCCCTTTCATCACAGCGCCGACCTGCACAAACAGGGAACACACCATGATTTCCCACCAGCCGCCCCACCCGCCCGGGCAACGAAACGACACCCGACGACACCCACGGGACCTTCGCCCCTACCCGGCAGACGGCAGCGCCACGAAAGATGAGAGAAACAGGGCCGCGAAAGACACGAGCGGATGACCCCATCCAGTCGCAAATCCATCCACCGACCCCACAACACCGGCCCCGGGCAACGAACCGAAGGGGATGACCATGACACAGCCCATCGTCGTCGGCGTCGACGGCTCGACGTCCTCACTACAGGCCGTAACCTGGGCAGCCCAGGAGGCCACACTGAGAAAGGCGCCACTGCACGTCGTACACGCCGCCCTCCGCTGGGCCTACGACGTCCCCCTCGTCCCCCAGCCCGCCCACTGGGGACCCACCGAGGAAGCCGCCTGCAAGGAACTCCTCCACCAAGCCGTCGAACAGGCCCACTCCGACGCCCCCACCCTGAAGATCACCACCGAGATCCTCGACGGAAGCGCCGCCGAGGCGATCGCCACCGCGGCCGAGACCGCACAACTGATCGTCGTCGGCCGCCGAGGCCTGGGCGGGTTCACCGGGCTCCTCCTGGGCTCGGTCAGCCACGACCTGGCCACCCGATCCCCACGCCCGGTAGTGATCGTCAATCAACTACCCACCACCCAGGACACCGAGATCGCCGTCGGCGTCACCGGACATACCGGCCAGGACCCCCTCCTGGAATTCGCCTTCAACGAGGCGACCCTACGCCGGCGCCCGCTACGAGCGGTGCACGCCTGGACCCACCCCACCACCAGAGCACCCGGCGACATGCAACCACTCGTCTACGACGTCGAAGACGTCGGCAACGAAGAGGCCCGGCTGCTGGCCGAGTCGCTCGGCGGCTGGCGAGAGAGATTCCCCGACGTGACCCTCATCGAGCACGTCGTCCACGAACATCCGGCCAAAGCACTCATCGACGCCTCCGCGACCGCCGAACTGGTCATCGTGGGCACCCCCGGCCGGAAACTGTTCCTCACCTCGACCGTACGCGCCCTGCTCCACCACGCCCAGGCGCCCGTCGCCGTCCATCGCGCCTCGCCCCCCCGCGGCAACTGAGCCTTCCGGCACAGGACCGCGGTGACATCGATTGCCGTGCCACAGGAAAAGCGCGCCACGGCAGGGATTTTCGTATTGCGCATGCCGGACAGCACGGGTCGGCCTTGTTTTTGGGGCTGCCTTTAGTCCTTTTTGTTCTTTTTGTCCGTTTTTAACCAATCGGTCGCCTTTACGTTGTAGATTAATAACGTCCGATATTGGCGGGACATATACTGCTCGGTGTTCATCGCTCGTCCGAGCGCGGCCGGACGATGGCGACAGGGCAGTGCGCACGGTGCAGAACGCCGTGGCTGACCGAGCCGAGCACGGCCGAGCCGAACCCGCCCAGCCCCCGTGAGCCGACCACGACCAGGTCCGCCTGGCGCGAGGCGTCGGACAGTACGCGGACCGGATGATCGCAGACGATCGACTCCTCCACCGCGACGTCCGGATACTTCTCCCGATAGGGCGCCAGCAGCCGCCGGGCGGTCTCGGCCTTGTCCGCGAAAACGCCTTCCAGCACCGGGCTGTAGCCCAGGGCGTATGGCGAGAGCATCGGCATCTGCCAGGCGCAGACCGCCCGCAGCCGCGATCCGCGCTGCCGGGCCCGGGCGAAGGCGTACTCCAGCGCGGCCTGCGAATGCTCCGACCCGTCGAACCCCGCGACGATCACGCCGTGCGCGGTCCGGACCGGCGCGCGGACGACGACAAGGGGGCCGGCCGCGTGGCCCGCCAGACCGAGCCCGACCGACCCGAGCACCAGCCCGGCGAACCCGCCGATGCCCCTGCTGCCGATCACGAGCGCGTCGGCCCGCTCGGATTCACTCTTCAGCCGTTCGACCACCGCTCCCGTCGCCAGAGCAGTGGTGATCTTGATGTCGGACGTGCGGTCCCGGGCCCGTTGCGCGGCCGTGGCCAGCACGCGGTGACCGTACTCGGTCGAGTCCTTCTCCTCCCCGATCCCGGAGAGGAGGATGAGGGTGTTCCACGGCTCGCGCACATACACGATCCTCAACGCCGCACCGCTGCGCGTGGCGTCCTCGGCCGCCCATTCCACCGCCGCCGTCGCGGGTGCGGATCCGTCGGTACCGACGACGATCAGTCCGGTCATGGCCGCCTCCTCTCGAAGAGCCTTCGCGCCTTCACCTCCATCGCACACCCGCGGGAGAGATTCGGCACCGGCCGAACGTCACCCGCCGTAAGGACCAACGTCTCCCCGGAAACCATGCGGGCTCGCCGGGCTCGCCGGAGGCGGGTCACGGACCACCACCCCGGCCGCCGTGACGGCACCGGTGATCCTTTTACATCCGGAGGCCGGTCGCATGCCCGGTTCACCCGTCGAAGGGTTCGGGTCCATCGGCGCGGCGTTCAGGACCTTCGGCCGTGAGAACGGTCGTCGCCAGGTGGTGTGCTGGCCGGATGAGCCGTTTTCGTCCGCGCCTCCCGCGGGGAAGCGCCTGTCCAAGGAGAGACCACACCGTGACGACTTCCCCGGCCATCGGCACGACAGACGAGTTCACCGGTACGGCGGGCGAGCACACCGTCACCGCGGTACCGGTGTTCGGCCCCGCGACGACCGCCGGCGAGGCCTGGAAGCGGATGTTCGGCGCGCGCTTCGACAGCGCCTCCGACATCGTGGTTCGCGACGACGACGGCCGCCTGCACGGGCTGGTGAGCATCGAGCGGCTGCTCGCCGCCGACCCCGGCGCCGCCCTGGCCGAGCTGGACGACCGTGACCCGCCCGTCGCGGCGCCCGGCACCGATCAGGAGGTCGCCGCCTGGCACGCCGTCCAGCACGGCGAGAGCGGCCTGGCGGTCGTCGACCTGTCCGGCCGGTTCACCGGCCTGGTCCCCCGCCGCCGGATGCTGCGCGTCCTGCTCCAGGAACACGACGAGGACATGGCCCGGCTCGGCGGCTACCTGAAAGGGTCGGCCACCGCCCGGACCGCGGCCGAGGAGTCCATCGGCAGGCGATTCGCCCATCGCATGCCCTGGCTGCTGCTTGGCCTGGCCGGGGCGATGGCCTCCGCGGGCATCGTGGGCTCCTTCGAAGAACACCTGGCCGCCAACGTCGCCCTGACCTTCTTCCTGCCCGGCGTGGTCTACATGGCCGACGCGGTGGGCACCCAGACCGAGGCGATCGTGGTGCGCGGCCTGTCGGTGGGCGTTTCCATCCGCCGCCTCGCCCGCGGGGAGAGCGTCACCGGCCTCATCATCGGCGCCGTCATGGCGCTGGCCTTCCTGCCCTTCGCGCTGCTGTACGGCGATGTCCAGGTGGCGCTGACCGCGGCCATCGCCCTGTTCGCCGCCTGCTCGGTGGCCTCGGCGCTGGCCATGGCCCTGCCGTGGTCACTGAACCGTCTCGGCCGCGACCCCGCCTTCGGCTCCGGACCGCTGGCCACGGTGATCCAGGACCTGGTCTCCATCACCGTCTACATGTACACCGCCATGCTGCTCGTCAGCTGACGCCCCGTCGGCGAGGGTGTCCCGTGCCGTCCGAGGGCCGGTCCCCGCGAGTGCCCGGCAGGCGCGGGGCGGGCGCGCGGGTGTCCTGGCGCACGGCCGCGAGGACCGGTCGGGCGACCTGTGGGTCCGCGCGGATTCCCCCGGCGCCCGGACGGCACACCCCTCTCGCGGGCATGGCGCCGGGCCGGCTCCTACGTGATCCGGTGAGCACCGGCCTGTCGTGCCGAGGCCAGCGCCATCCCCCACTCGCGGGCTCGCCCGGTCTCCCCCTCCAGGAGCGGACCGGGGGTACCGGAGACGTAGAAGCTCCGTGAGCCGGTCAGGATCGCGAAGCCGTGCCCGCGCAGGTTTTTCTCGAAGCCGCGCCGGGCCGATCCCGGAATCCAGGGGTTCTTGATCCGCGTGTCGAACGCCGCGGCCGACAGGGCCCGGGAGTGGTCGCCGAGGTCGGCGAGCCATTCGCGCAGCCCTTGCCCCTTGGACACCAGCTCGGTGGCGGCCTGCTCGGCCTGCTCGGCGGCCGACTGCCTGGTGCTGGGCCTGCTCATGCCGAGAGCGTGGGTGGGCCCGCCGACGACGAGGAGGTCCACGTCGCCGGGAACGGACGCCGGGGCGTCGCCGACCTCGACCAGGTCCACCTCCATCTGGGTGGCCAGACCGTCGGCGACGGCCTCGGCGATCGCCTGGGTGTTGCCGAACATCGATTCGAAGACCACGAGCGCACGCATCGGGATCGTCCCCTTCTCCATTGACGCTCCGCGGAAGGTGGGATCGGGGGCGATCCCCACCTTCCGCCGGTTGCCTTCAGGATTTCGCCCGTCGGTTCGCGGGTGAAGGGGCGGACGGCTTCCGCGGCGAGGACGAAAGACCCGGCGTGGAGGCCTGCGGCGAGGACGTCGACGCACCGTGAGACCCGAGCCCGGTGGCCTCCCGCACGGCCGTGACCGACGACCGTGCCGTCCAGGACCTTCGGCTCTGCCCCGCCCGGCCCCCCCGCGGAAGACTCGGAGGTGAAAACGAAGGGAAGGCAAGACCATGAACATGCGCGCCGCCGTCGTCACCGCGTTCGACAGGCCCCTGGAGATTCGGGAGATTCCCGTCCCCGAGCCCGCGGCCCACCAGGTCCTGGTCCGCATCGAGGCCAGCGGCCTGTGCCACACCGACATCCACGCCGCCCGCGGCGACTGGCCGGTCAAACCGGCGCCGCCCTTCACACCGGGGCACGAGGGCGTCGGCGTCATCGAGAAGACCGGCTCTGCCGTGACCGGCCGGACCGTCGGCGAGCGCGTGGCCATCCCGTGGCTGGGTTACGCCTGCGGAACCTGCGAGTACTGCGTCAGCGGCCGCGAGACCCTGTGCGAGTCCCAGCAGAACACCGGTTACACCGTCGACGGCGGCCACGCCGAGTACGCCGTCGCCCACGCCGCCTACGTCGTACCGGTCCCCGACGGCGTCTCCCCCGCCGAGGCCGCCCCGCTGACCTGCGCGGGCGTGACCACCTACAAGGCCGTCAAGGTCTCGGGCCTGCGCCCGGCCGAGCGCGCCGCGATCTTCGGCATCGGCGGCCTGGGCCACCTGGCCCAGCAGTACGCGCAGATCTTCGGAGCCGAGACCGTCGCCGTCGACATCACCGACGACAAGCTCCGCCTGGCCCGGCGGCTCGGCGCCACCCACACCGTCAACGCCGCCACCACCGACCCGGTCGCCGCGATCAAGGCACTGGGCGGGGCCGACGTGGCGATCGTGCTGGCCGCCAGCCCTCGCGTTCTGGAGCAGGCCCATGCCTCGCTGCGGCGCGGTGGCCGCCTGGTGCTGGTCTCCCTGCCCAGGGACAACACGATGAGCCTGCCGATCTTCGAGACCGTCCTGAAGGGCATCAGCGTGATCGGCTCCATCGTCGGCACCCGCGCAGACCTGGCGGAGGTCTTCCGGCTGCACGCCGCCGGCCGGACCAAAGTGATCTACGAGACCCGCAAGCTCGACGAGATCAACGCCTCCTTCGACGAGGTCCTCGGCAGCGGTGTCCTGGCCCGCCTGGTCTTCGAGATGTGACCGCCCTGGGCCGAGGGCAGGGGCCATTGCCCTTGTGCTATCGGGGCTGGGGCCGCAGCCCGTCGAGGATGATCTGGGCGATGTGCGCGGAGCGTTCGCGGCTGGTGTCCGCTTCGGCGTGCCGGATCGCGGCGAAGGCGCCGGCGACGATCGCCATCACCTCGTCGACTGTCACGTCGTGGCGTACGACCCCGGCGCGATGGGCGCGATCGAGCAAGCGTGCGACCTGGTGCGTGAGGTCGGCGGCGGCGTCCGGAGCGGCGTTGCGAAGGTCGAACTCGGCGGCCGTGAGCGCGCTCTTCACCGCCGCGTTCTCGGCGCCCGAGGCCATCATCCGCGACAGCAGCGTGAACAGGGCGGCTGGATCGTCGGTGCCGGTGAGCGTTTCCCCCTCGATGACCAGCTGCCTGATCTGGTCGATCGCGACGGCGAGGTAGAGCGCTTCCTTGGTGGGGAAGTGCCGGTGGACGGTGCCTGGACCGACACCCGCGCGGCGGGCGATCTCGTCGAGCGAGATGCCGAGGCCTCGCGAGGCGAACAACTGCTGCGCGGTCCGCAGCACCCGCTCACGATTGCGGCGCGCGTCGGCCCGCAGCCCCCGGTCGTTCACGGGAGCCGTCGGCGGCTCGGCTGGAGTTCCTTCAGGCGTTCGGCTGGACATCTCACCCCTAGCTTAACCGGGGCGTCGCCCCGTATGCTGCCTCTCATAAACGGGGCAAAGCCCCGCTTATGAGTTCGCGTCATTTCACCATGATCAGGCCCCGCCGAACACGAGGAGGCCCCTTCAATGACCACACGCGAGGAAGCCAGCGCCCTGGTGCTGCGGATGCAGGAATGCTTCAACGCCCGGCGGTTCGACCAGGCCGCCGACCTGTTCACCCCCGGCTTCCTCAACCACCCGCTTGGCGCCACCGGGTTCGAAGCGGGCAGGGACGCCTGGAACCAGGTCGTTGCCCGGTTCCCGGCCATGCGCGTTGTCGCCGACGACATCCTGATCGACGGCGACAAGGTCGCCGTCCGCTCATCCGTCGAGGGGATGGCGACCCCAGGCAGCGACGTCCGGCCCGTGCTCATCGAAATCTTCCGCATCGACAACGGCCGACTCGCGGAGACCTGGGGCCTCACCGAGGGCCCGGACCCACGTCACTGAGGCCCCCCGGGCTCGCCAGGCCCTCCGGCGGATCAGCCCCACCGCTCCGACGCCACCGCGCCAGAATGGTCAGCGGCGACAAGACCAGCGCCGCAAGCCCCGGTTCCGGTCCCGGGCCGAGGCCGGGACCGGCCGGGCCGCCACGCCGGATTCACCCGGCAACCGCACGGGCCCGTACGGAGTCGCGATCACGTGGCGGGAAAAGGATTGGACGGTGTGATGCCCGGGCTTGTAACTTGCAGTCGACCGTGACACCGCCTGAGGAGGTGAGACCCATGAACGCTGTATCGATGTGGGTGCTCCCCCTTCCCGTCACGATCGGGCGATCGACGTAGGTGTCGCCGGGAGCGCCTCGCCAACAAGGCACTCCCGAAAGGCAACACCTATGCACTCTCCGCAGTTCACCGCCGAGCCGTCGTCGAACGGTACGGTCGAGCGCGACTTCACCGCGGGCGACGTCCCCGGACTCCGGTCGCCGGCCTCCGGCGCCGACCGCGCGCCCCTCACGTTCGACGTGATCATTGCCGGGTGCGGGCCGACCGGTGCGATGCTGGCCGCCGAGCTGCGGCTGCACGACGTGCGGGTACTCGTTGTGGAAAAGGAGACCGAGCCCAAGTCGTTCGTCCGCATAGTCGGTCTGCATGTTCGCAGTCTCGAGCTGATGGCGATGCGCGGACTGCTGGACCGCGTTCTCCAGCACGGAAGACAGCGTCCGGCCGGCGGTTTCTTCGCCGCCATCCCCAAACCCGCACCCGAGGGCCTGGATTCCGCGCACGCCTATCTGCTGGGCATTCCGCAGCCGGTCATCGAACGTCTTCTCGAAGAACATGCGATCGAACTGGGCGCGCAGGTCCTGCGCGATCGCGCGGTCGCCGGTTTCGAGCAGGACGACGAGGGCGTGACCGTCGAGCTGTCCGGCGGGGAACGGCTGCGTTCGCGCTACCTCGTCGGCTGTGACGGCGCGCGCAGTACGGTGCGCAAACTGCTCGGCGTCGGCTTCCCCGGCGAACCCTCACGGACCGACACGCTCATGGGCGAGATGAAAGTGGGCGTACCGCGGGAGGAGGTCGCCGCCAAGGTGGCCGAGATCGGCAAGACCCATCGGCCATTCTGGCTCCGGCCCTTCGGCGAAGAGGTCTACAGCGTCGTGGTCCCCGCCGCGGGAGTCAGCGACCGCGCGGAACCGCCCACCCTCGAGGATTTCAAACAGCGGTTGCGCACCATCGCCGGAACCGATTTCGGCGTGCACTCCCCGCGCTGGTTGTCCCGCTTCGGGGATGCCACCCGGCTGGCCGAACGTTATCGCGTCGGGCGGGTGCTGCTGGCCGGCGACGCGGCGCACATCCATCCACCCATCGGCGGACAGGGCCTCAACCTGGGCGTTCAGGACGCGTTCAACCTCGGCTGGAAACTGGCCGCGCAGATCCGCGGCTGGGCGCCGGAGACCCTGCTGGACACCTACCAGGCCGAACGTCATCCGGTCGCCGAGGACGTGCTGGACAACACCCGCGCCCAGGTGCAGCTGCTGTCCGCCGAACCGGGCCCGCAGGCCGTGCGCAGGCTGCTCACCGAACTGATGGACTTCGACGAGGTGAACCGCCATCTGATCGAGAAGATCACCGCGATCGGCATCCGCTACGACTTCGGCGAAGGCCCCGACCTGCTGGGCCGCCGCCTGCGCGACATCGACGTGAGACAGGGCCACCTCTACGGTCTGCTGCATCGCGGCCGCGGCCTGCTGCTGGACCGCACAGAACGCCTGACCGCCGGCGGCTGGTCCGACCGGGTCGACCACCTCGCGGATCCCACCGCGGTGCTGGATGTTCCGTGCGTCCTGCTACGCCCCGACGGCCACGTCGCCTGGATCGGCGACGATCAGCAGGACCTGGACGACCACCTCTCCCGCTGGTTCGGCAAGCCCTCCGGCTGATTTCGCCCGAGCAACCGAAAAGGCCCGTGAGGATGACGGTCCCGACGGGAGCCGGCGCCGGGAAGTGGCCCGCGTCCTGCTCGTGAGCGACCGCGAAGCGGTGCGGTGCCGGGCGAGACGCCGGGAGATCCCGTGTCCGGGACGTGGAAAGGCCCGCTCCCCGTACCGGGGGCGGGCCTTGTGCTGGGGGTGGGGGTGGTTATCGGAGGACGGGGTAGCGGCGCACCAGGGGGGTGGTGGCCCACCAGGTGCCGATGCCCCAGG
>NZ_JBPXMC010000046.1:0-49284 GCF_051918885.1 Streptosporangium sp. OZ121 | reverse complement strand
GGTCGGCCTGGCCACCGGCATCGGTGGCGGCCTGCTCGCCACCCCGCTCCCGCTGGCCACCGTCGGCGGCGGTGACGTTGACGGCTGCTGAGGCCGAACACCGGCCGTCGGCCGGCGGCGACGACGCACCGGCACGTCACGGCCGGCGCGTCGTCGCCGCCCTGGCCGTGACGCAGACCATCGGCTACGGCGTGCTCTACTACGCCTTCTCCGTCTTCCTCACCCCCATGGCGGCCGACCTGCACGCCACCGGCACCCAGATCACCGCCGCGCTGACCGGCTCGATCCTGATCGCCGCGCTGTGCGCCCCGCTGGTCGGCCGCCTGCTGGACGCCCACGGCGGCCGGGGCCTGATGACCACGGGGTCGGTCATCGGCGCGCTCGCCGTCCTGGCCTGGTCACGGGTCGAGAACCTGCCCCAGCTGTACGCGGTCTTCGCCGCGATCGGCATCGCGTGCGCGATGGTGCTGTACGAAAGCGCCTTCGCCGTCATCGTCAGCTGGTTCGACGGTCCCGGCCACGGCCGGGCCAACGCCCTGCTCGCGCTCACCGTCGTCGCCGGGTTCGCCTCCACCGTCTTCCTGCCGCTGACCGGGCTGCTGGTGGACTCCTACGGCTGGCGCACCGCCCTGGTGATCCTGGCCGTGATCTACGCGGCGGCGGCGATCCCGTTGCACGCGCTCGTCGTGCGCCGCCCCGCCCGCACCGGGCACCGGCCGGTCACGACCCGGGAGCGGGCCGAAATCGTCAGGGCCGCCACCCGCCGACGGCCGTTCTGGCTGCTGGTGATCGCCTTCACCGCCAACGGCGGCGCGGCGGCGGTGATGTCCGTCCTGCTCATCACCTACCTCATCCATCTGGGTCACTCACCCGTCCTGGCCGCCACGCTGGCCGGGCTGCTGGGGGTGCTGTCGGTGACCGGCCGCCTGCTCACCGCCGGCCTGCAACGCCGCCTGCCCGCCGATCTCATCGCCGCCGCGATCTTCACCCTGCAGGGTGTCGCCGCCGCGCTGCTCCCGCTGGCCGGGCGCACGGTGCCGGGCGCCGTCGGCTGCGTGCTGGGGTTCGGGCTCGGCTTCGGCATCGCCTCCATCACCCTGCCGCACCTGCTCCTGCGGCGCTACGGCACGAGCGCCTACGCCTCGCTGTCGGGCCGCGTCGCCGCCTTCTCCGTCGCCGACAAGGCGCTGGCCCCGCTGGGCGCGGTCGCGCTGGCCCAGGCGGCCGGCTACACGTGGGTGATGGCGGCGGTGGCGGTGGCCTGCGCCGTCGCCGCGCTCGCGCTGGTCGCCTACCACCGCACATGATTTAGACAAATGTCGAATCAAGGGGTCGTCGCATGACCGCCACCCGGTGTTGTGCCCCGATCGCTTGCGAACCCATCTCACCGGCCGACGCGGCCGAACTCGCGACGGCGCTCAAGGCGGTCGCCGACCCCGTTCGGCTGCGCCTGCTGTCGATGATCGGCTCCCACGCGGGCGGCGGGGCGTGCGTGTGCGACCTGACCCCCGCCTTCGACCTGAGCACCCCCACCATCTCCCACCACCTCAAGATCCTGCGGACGGCCGGGCTGATCGACAGTGAGCGGCGCGGCACCTGGGTCCACTACCGGATCGTCCCCTCGGCGGTGGCCCGGCTGGGCGCGCCGTTCACCCCGCTCACCGAGCCCGCGAACATGTGAGCCCGACGGAGGCGACCGCACTGTCGCCTTCGCCGCGGCGGATCGACATGCCGGTGCCCGGCGGCGGGCAGGCCTGGTCGGCGGCGGGCAACCACCCGCGCCGGGCGAAGGCCGATTTCGTCATCCTCGACGCCCAGGACCAGCCGGGCGGGGCCGAGCGGCACGCTTGACCCGAGCGGCGAGCACGCCTCGCCGTTCTGATTAGATGCTTCTCTAACTTGACAGCGATCTAATCAAGATGGAACGCTGAGCCTACTTAGATATCCGTCAAATCCGAAGGTCGGTGCGGCGCGAGAACGTGCGCCACCGATCCGAAAGGAATCTCAATGACCATGGCAAGTGAGAGCACCGGCGGATTCATCGGGGACCTGCGGGAAGCCTTCACCCCGCCCGCGGCCGGAGGATGCTGCGGAGGCCCCGCTCCCGCCGCGTCCGACGACGCCGTCTCCGTGGCCGTGTCGTGTTGCGGAGGTACGGCCGAGGCCGGGCAGGCCGCCCAGACCGGGTGCTGCGGCCAGGCACCGGCCACTCCGGCCGCCGCCGCTGCCGGTGACGCCTCCGGCGGGTGCTGCGGATGAGCTCCCCGGCCCCCGTCTCCTCGCCCGTGCCATCAGCGGCGGCCGAGGTCCCCGGCCTGGCGTCCGCCCTGGAGCAGGTGAGCGCGCGGCGGATGCTCGACTGCGTCGCGGAGCTGGCCGCCGACCGTTACGCGGGCCGCCGGGTGGGCACCCCCGGCGGCCGCGCCGCCGCCACCTGGCTCGCCGGCCGGTTGCGCGCGCTGGGCGCCGATGTCCGGCATGACCCGTTCGACGTCGCCGAGGTGCGAGAGCTGTATCGCACACCGGTGTTGCGGTGGAGCACCGGCCGGTCGACCCTGCGATTGGAGCATCGCCGCGATTTCGCCGAGCACCCGGCCTCGGCCGAACTGCCCGATCCGCGCTCGGCGCCGCTGGCGGACACGGGCACGGCCGATCTCGGCGGGCACTGGGTGCTGGCTCCGGCCGGCGAATGGGCGCGGATCTGCCGGCGCGCCGAAGCCGACGGCGCCCTCGGCGTGCTGACGGCGCGAAACACCGACGACGAGGGATGGATGCCCAAAATGATCGCCGGGCCCGCCCGGCGATCGGTGGCGGTCCTCGGAGTACGCGCCGACCTGCACCGGCGGCTGGCCGACGCCCTCGCCGCCGGGGAGGTGACCGTGACCGCGTCGGCACCGCTTCGCGCGGTCGGCGCCGGCGGCGTCAACGTTCACGGCCACCTGCCGATCGGGCCGGGCGTGCCGTACGAGGGATCGGGGGAAGGGGCGGCGGGCGGGCCGCAGGTGCTGCTGACGGCGCACTTCGACGGAGTGGGCGACGACCCGGACCGCCGCCTGCCCGCCGCGGCCGACAACGCCTCCGGGGTGGCCGCGGTCCTGGAGGCCGCCCGCGTTCTCACCGCCACCTTGACCGTGCCGGTGGATCTGAGGGTGTCCTTCCTGGACGCCGAGGAGGTCGGCGCCTGGGGTTCGGCTCACCACGCCCCCGCTGTGGCGCCGGGCACCCAGGTCGTCAACCTGGACGGGGCCGCGCAGCTGCACCAGGCGGCCGCGGTCGAGGCGGGCGGCCCGGCCCATGCCCTGCTGGCAGCCCTGGACCAGGCCGGGCGCCGCACCGGGACGGCCTTGCGTGCCGGAGCGATGGCCTCGGACAATCGCCGCTACGCCGCGGCGGGACTGGCCGCGATCGGCATCGGCATGGGCATGCCCGGCTACCAGACCCCCGCCGAGACCCCCGACCGCGTCGAGCCGGCCACCCTGGTGGCCGCCGCCCGCCTGCTCGTCTCCACCGTCTGGCTGCTGGCCGGCACGCGCCCCTGAGCGGGGCCGTCGGACCTGGACCGCCGGCGTGCGGGCCCGCGTCCAGGCGTTCGGGCACGCGGGCCCGGCTCGGCTGTCCGGCCTCTTCCAGGACCTTCAGCCGGCGGCCGTCCCGCAGGGTGCGGCCCACGTCGCCCGTCGGGTCCCGGCGAGCGACCTCACCGGGACCCGGCGAGCGCCACGAGCCGTGCGGGTACGTGCTTGTGCCAGGGCGTTCCCGCGTAGGCGTCGCGGTCCTGGCTCGAGGTGAGCTCGTTGGGCGCGACCCCGGTGACGACCCGGCCGGCTTCGGGATCCAGATGGTCGACCCCGAACCCGTTGGGCAGCGAGATGTGCCCGGGGCGCATCCGGTCGGTCAGTTCCACGACGACCTCGGCGCTGCCGCGCGGGGTGGTCAGCATCGCCCGGTCGCCGGTGGTCACTCCCAGGCGTTCGGCGTCGGAGATCCCGATCCGCAGCGCCCCGCCCATGTCGCGTCTGCGCCAGTCCGGGTCCCGGATGATCGTGTTGGCGGTGAAGGCACGCCGTTCGCCGGCCGACAGCACGAACGGCCATTCCCCGTCGCCGGCCGGTTCGGGCCGGTCGGCGAGTCCGGCCACCTCGGCGAGGAGTTCGGGGATGTGGAGCTGGACGCGCCGGCCCTTCAGGCGCCGCCAGGTCTCCTCCTGCACGTCGTCGGTGGTGACCAGACCGTGCGGGCTGGAGATGATCGCGTCGAAGAGCCGCTCACCGGCCTCCACGCCCTCGCCGTGGCCTGCCCGCTTCACTCCCGCGGGGTTCTCCTGGACGAAGCCGTGCGCCGCGCCCCGCAGCACGGCCGCGGCCGCGGCACCGTCGGGCAATGTCGGCCCGAGCGTCCGGTAGAGCAGTACCGGAGCCAGCCGGGCGAGCTGCGGTCGCGAGCCGAGCACGTTCAGGAACGCCTCGGCGAACGCCGCACGGCCCTGGGCGGCCGCTTCCCTCAGCGGCTCGACGACCTCCGGGGGCAGCGCGCCCGAGGCCTCCACCAGCCGCGCGTGGATCTCCGGCTCGGGCAGCGGCCCGTCCGGCGGGTCCACGACCGGCCGGCGGAGATGGAAGATGTTGCGCGGGAAATCGAAGGTGAAGAACGTCGCCTCCCACTTCTCGAACTGGGTCGGCGCCGGGAGCACGTAGTCGGCGAGCCGCGCGGTCTCGGTCATCGCGACGTCGATGACGACCAGCAGGTCCAGGGCCTCCAGTGCGGAACGCATGGCCACCGAGTCGGCCAGGGAGTGTGCCGGGTTCGCGCTCTCCACGAGCATCGCCCGGTAGCGGGCCGGGTGGTCGGTGAGAATCTCCTCGGCTATCACGTTGCAGGGCACCAGCCCCCTGATGATCTTCGCTCCGGCGACCGGGCTGACCGGCCCCTCGCCGACCTTGTGCCCGCGGTCACGGGCGATCGGCCATCGTCGCCGTGGCATAGGTCCCGCCCAGGTGGTTGCCCTCTCCACGGATCTTGTCGAACGCCCCGGACCGGCCGACCAGGATCTCGACCCCGCAGTTGCATTCGCACAGGATGCAGGCGCTCGGCCGCCACTCGCCCATGATCGATCCCCTTGATGCTCTGTGAGTTCTTTTTTGGAACTTAGTCAGTTCCAGAAAAGAACTAAATAAACTCATGGCATGCGCTGGAAGGACATCGGGGACGTCGACTGCTCGGTCGCCCGCACCCTGTCGGTGATCGGTGACCGCTGGACCATGCTCGTGCTGCGCGACGCCTTCCTGGGCGTGCGGCGCTTCGAGGAATTCCAGAACGACCTCGGAGTCTCCCGGCACCTGCTGGCCGACCGGCTGGGCACCCTGGTCGAGCACGGGATCCTCGAGCGGCGCCCCTACAGCGAGCGGCCACTCCGGCACGAGTACCGGCTGACCGCCAAGGGCCTCGACCTCTATCCGGTGATCATCTCGATCGCCGGCTGGGGCGACCGCTGGATGGCGGGCGAGGACGGCCCGCCGCTCCCCCTGCGCCACCGGAGCTGCGGCGAGATCATCGCCCCGGCCCTGACCTGCCCCTGCTGCGGCGAACGAATCGACCCCCGGCAGATGACCCCGGTCAGCCGGACGGCGTCACCCTGAGAGCCTCCTCGGCGGCGCCTCGCGCGGCGCGAACCCAGGAGAGCAGGGGCCGGCATCCGGCGCGAGACCTGCTGACGGTTTCTCCGCACGACACCGGTGGCCGGCGGACTCGCCGTGGCGGCGCGGCGCACCCCGAAGACCCGGCGGCGGTCGTCTTGGCCGGGGTCACGATCGTGGAGAACACCGTCGTGGGCGCCGGAGCGGTGGCCACCCGCGATCTTCCGGCGAACGTCGTCGCGGCGGGCAGTTCCGCACCGATGATCCGCACGATCGAGCCGGGCACGGCGTGAGCGGACCCGCTCACGCGCGGTCACCCGCCCCGGGGGAATGTGATCGGGAAGCCGATGATCGCGGCCGGCTTGCCGTTCAGCACATCGGATCCGTAGATCTTTCCGAGCCCTGTATCAAATGTAACCCTTGGGCGGTTACAGTTCCTGCGTGCGTTTCATCCCCTTTGTCATGATTCCCCTCGCCCTCGCCGCTACCACCGCGTTCCCCGCCTCCCCCGCCTGGGCCATCACGAACGGATCACCCGACCTGACCGCTCACCCGCAGGTGGGAGCCGTCATCGGCGACAAGCCAAACGATGACGGCACATGGTCCTACTGCACCGGCACCCTCATCTCGCCCACCGTCTTCCTCACCGCCGCCCACTGCGCGGAAAAGGGGCAGAAGACCGCCCGGGTCTCCTTCTCCAGCCGCTACCGGCACGGGGACAAGATCTACACCGGCCGCTACGTCATCGACTCGCGCTACAAGGACAAGTCCGATCTTCATGACATGGCCGTTGTCGTCTTCGACACGGCCGTCCCGGGCATCAAGCCCGCCAGACTGCCCACCGAAGGTCTGCTCGACCGCCTCGAAGCCGCCAACGCCCTGAAAATAACGCGGTTCACCCCGGTCGGGTACGGTGCCATGGTCTCGACCAAGGCCTCGGCCAAGGGGAAGCACGTCTCCGCCAGGGGGAAGCACAAGGTGCGGCTGACCTACACCGACACCCGCCACCAGGCGTCCATCTCCTTCGAGGACCTCACCCGCAGGTGGCTCAAACTGTCGCTCTCCTCCAAGGGCGACGGCAGCACCTGCTTCGGCGACTCGGGCGGTCCGAACTTCCTGGGCGGACCCACCTCGGACCTGCTCGTGGCCACGACCATCAGCGGAGACGACGACGCGTGCAGGATGACCAACTACGACTATCGCCTGGACACCCCCCAGGCCCGGTCCTTCCTCAAGAAGTTCGTCACGCTTCCCTGAACAGGTGATCGCCCCGGCGAACCCCCGCCCCGCCACGTCCCTGAACGGGTGATCGCCCCGGCGGACCCCCGCCCCAAGAGGTCACCCGCCGGCCCGGGCCGACGGCTTGCGGCCGGCCGGAGGAACCGCCGGGCCAGGGGCGCGGGCGTCTACGGTGGTCGCGGCGTCAGCCGAGCCGAGCGCGCGCGGCGAGGCGGGCGCGTCCGGATCCGCGGGGCCGCGGGAACCGGACGAAGTCCATATGATCACGGTATGGCCCTCGACCTGTACGCGGGAATCCCGGTCACCGAATACACGATGGCCTTGAAGTGGTACGAACGGCTGCCGGGCTCCCCGCCGACGTTCGTCGCGAGCGACACCGAGGCCGTGTGGGAGCTCGCGGAACATCGGTCCGTGTTCATCGAGCAGCTGCCCGAGCACGCCGGCCACGCAATGCACACGGTCTTCGTCGACGACCTCGACGCGCTCGTCGCGCAGATCGCCGAGCAAGGGCTCGACCCCGCGAAGCGGGAGACCTTCTCCAACGGCGTGCGCAAGGTCACCTACCGCGACCCCGACGGGAACGAGATCGGGTTCGGCGGCGCCCCGCTGTGACCGCCCCGGGCCGGCGCGGCACCCCGTAACCGTCAGGCCGCCCCGAGCCTTGCGGACCGTTATGGCCGCCGTGGCCGCCCCGTGCCTTGCGGACCGCCGTGGCCGCCACGGCCTCCATGGCCTCCACGGCCTCCATGGCCGATCGCGCGGAGGCCGCGCGATGTGATCGGGCCGCGGTTCGCCGGAGCCGCCTGAGGCGGCGCGCCACCCGCCCGCCCGCCCGCCAAGCGGTTCCTGCCGCTACGTCCGATTGCTGAATTATTCATCTTGACCGGCGTGAAAGATGCACGCCCTTTTGATGATTGATGCTCTGGCTGCCCCTTGGCCACGACCACATAATTGATTTACATCAGGAACAATTATGTCGGCGTCGAGGGGAGCGAAAATTGTCAGCCCTGGCCGTGCTTCGCCCGCCGGTGGACGCGCGTATTCGCCCGTGGTCCGCGGATGGCCGTCGAGGCCGTGGCGCTCGAACCAGCCGCCCAGGCCGTCGTCGGTCACGAATTCATTCGGCCCGGAATCAATGCTGAGAATGACTTAAGCCGCACCAGGAGACAGGAGAAAAAACCATGGACTCTCAGGTCAAGAAGCCACCACCACTGCTTCTGTTGTGCCTCGCCCAGTTCATGCTGACACTCGATTTCGCGATCGTGAACGTCGCTCTGCCGTGGATCAAGACCGACCTGTCCTTCACCGCCGGCGCCCTGCCGTGGGTCGTCGGAGCGTACGCGCTGTTCTACGGCGGCTTCCTGCTGCTGGGTGGACGCGTGGGCGACATCATCGGCCGCAAGCGCATGTTCGTGTGGGGCCTGGCGATCTTCACGATCGCGTCCCTGGTGGGTGGCTTCGCGACCAGCTCCATCGTGCTGATCATCGCCCGTGCCCTGCAGGGCTTCTCGGCCGCGGCGGTGGCCCCTGCCGTGCTGGCGATGATCGGCGCGGGCTTCCCCGAGGGAGAGGCGCGGGCCAAGGCCATGGGCGTGTTCGGCGCCGTGTCCTCGGTGGGCTTCGCCGGCGGCGTGCTCGCCGGCGGCGTGCTGACCGAGATCTTCGGCTGGCGGGCCGTCATGTTCATCAACGTCCCGGTCGGTATCGCGATGGTCGTGCGCGCCGCGATCCGCCTCGACGACGACAGTGTGCGGACCAGGTCCGCGCGCATCGACGTGCCCGGTGCCATCCTGGTGACCGCGAGCATGTGCTCGATCGCCTACGCACTGACGATCGCGTCCGACGAGGGCTGGGGCACCGCCGGTGTGCTGACCCCGCTGATCGCCGGTCTCGTGCTGCTGGCCGTGTTCCTGTTCGTGCAGACCCGCGTGTCCGCGCCGCTGGTGCCGCTCTCGATCTTCCGTAACCGCGGGGTGACGGGCGGCAACCTGGTCGCGTTCCTGTCGGGTGGTGTCATGTCCATCTCGACGTTCTTCATCACGCTCTACATGCAGCAGATCCTGGGCTTCTCGGCCATCCTCACCGGCCTCGCGTTCTTCCCCCAGGCCCTCGTGGTCGTGCTGGCGTCGCTGCCGGTGGCGAAGACGACCGCACGGATCGGGGCTCGTCCGGTGCTGACCGTCGGCGCCCTGTTCCTGGTGGCCGGTTCACTGGTGCTGGCCCTCGCGCCCGCAGACGGCTCGTACCTGCTGAACGTGCTGCCCGGCGGCATCCTGATCGGCGTCGGTGTGACGGTCATGATGATCAGCACCGCGGTGGCGGCCACGTCCGGTGTGGCCGGTGCCCAGATGGGCCTGGCGTCGGGCCTCTATAACTCGAACCGCCAGCTCGGGGTCGGGCTGTGCCTCGGTATCGCGGTGGCGGTGGCGTCGCTGGCCGCCGGGTCCGGGCAGGGGATCTCCATCGGTGGGATCCAGACGGCGTTCTGGCTCTCCACCGCGCTCTCCGTGGTGATCGCGATCGTCTCCGCGACCGTCGTGCCGTCGGTGCGCAAGCCGGCTCCCGACGCTCCCGCGGCCTCCGCCCCGGAGACCAAGCCCGCCCCCGTGGCCGGCCGGTAGGTCTTTCGCACGTTCGAGGGCCGGTCCCGGCGCACGCCGGGACCGGCCCTTCCGCCGTGTCCGCCCAGGCCCCCGGCGATCACCTCAACCGCCCAGGTACTCCCCCGCCGCGTCGAGGAGCCAGGCCACGAGGTAGTCCGCGAAGGACGGGCGTACGAAGACGTGGAACCCGCCGTTCTCGCGGGCGGCGAGGACGACCTGGGCGCGGGCGAGCACGGTCTGGGCGCAGCGGCCGGGGCCGAACGCGCGGGGGTGCAGGTCGAGGGCGCAGCCGTGGGAGAGCAGGTCGCGCGCCCTCGGGCCGGTCACGAGCAGTACGGTGCGCTGGGCGGAGACGTCGGTGACGGCGGCGTGACCGGTTCCGGCGGCGGCTCGCAGGCGGGCCTCCAGGCCGGTGCCGCCCGCGGGCCCGACGACCAGCCACTCGTCGGGGCCGAGCCACAGCACCCGGGTGTCGTTCGCGGCCGTACCGGACGGTGACACATCGGTGCCGGTGCTCGCGAAGGTGCCGGGTTCGGTGGGGAGCGGGACGCCGAGGGCGAGGGCGATGTCGGCCGCGGTGTCGCTCCCGGGCTCCACCCGCAGGTCGATCTGGGTGAGGAAGGGCAGTTCCTCGATGCGGAGGCCCGGACTCGACACCGGCTCCAGCCGGGCCGCCGGGCTCGACCGCCCGGACGGCTCCGTTCCCCGCGGCTCCGTTCCCCGCGGTTTCGTTCCCAGCGGTTTCGTTCCGGAGGGTTCCGCCGTCCCGGAGAGCTCCGTCGCGGGCGGCTCCGTTCCGTACGGCACGCCCGGTCGCGTCCCGGCCGGTGGACCGTCGCGGCGCGCTCCCTCGGGGTCGTAGAGGACGTGGTGGGTGACGGTGACGGGCAGCTGTTCCCCTCCGACGGGTACGTACAACCGCTCGCCGACGCGTTCGCGCCCGCCGCTGACGAGGGCGAGGGCGAAGGTCCTGCCGAGCGCGGCGCTGCGGTAGCTGGAGGTGACGTGGCCGAGCATGGGGACCGGCGGCTCGGGCAGCCGGTCGGCGGCCACCAGGTGGGAGCCCTCGGGCAGCAGGACGTCCGGGTCGAGCGGCAGCAGGCCGACCAGGTGCTTGCGGTCGGGCCTGGCGGTGTCGGCGCGGGCGAAGGAACGCCTCCCGACGAAGTCGGCCTTCTTCTTGGACACCACCCACTCCATGCCGAGGTCGGCGGGGGTGACCGTGCCGTCGGTGTCCTGGCCCACGATGGGGTAGCCCTTCTCGGCCCGCAGCACGTGCATGGTCTCGGTCCCGTACGGGGTGACCGCGCCGGTGGCCTGGACGGCCTCCCACAGGGCGAGCCCGTCCCATGAACTGACGTTGATCTCGTACGCCAGCTCGCCGGAGAAGCTGATCCGGCACACCCGCGCGTCGAGGCCCGCCACCCGGGTGTCGCGCCACGTCATGAACGGGAAGCTCGCGTTGTCCACGGCCAGGCCGGGGGCGAGCCCGGCCAGCACCTCGCGGGAGCGCGGCCCGGCGAGCGCGACCGTCGCCCACTGCTCGGTGACCGAGGTGCAGTAGACCCGCAGCGAGGGCCACTCGGTCTGCAGCCACTCCTCCATCCAGTCGAGGACGGCGGCGGCGTTGCCGGTGGTGGTGGTCGCCAGGAAACGGTCCTCGGCCAGGCGGATCACCGTGCCGTCGTCGAAGACCATGCCGTCGGGGCGGCACATCACGCCGTAGCGGATCGAGCCGACCTTCAGGGTGCTCATCATGTTGGTGTAGAGCCGGTCGAGCAGCTCCGCGGCGTCCGGCCCCTGGATGTCGATCTTGCCGAGTGTGGAGGCGTCCATGGCCCCGGCGGCCTCCCGCACGGCCCGGCACTCGCGCAGGACGGCGGCCTCCATGTCCTCGCCCTCGCGGGGGTAGTACCAGGGCCGCTTCCACTGGCCGACGTTCTCGAACGGCGCTCCGTACGCCACGTGCCACTCGTGCAGCGCGGTGACCCGGACGGGGTCGTGCAGCGCCCCCCTGTCGCGCCCGGCGAGGGTGGCGAAGGAGACCGGCAGGTAGGGGGCGCGGAAGGTGGTGGTGCCGAGTTCGGAGACGTCCACGCCGAGGGCGTGGGCGACGACACCGCTGGTGAGCACGCCGGAGGTCTTGCCCTGGTCGTGCCCGGTCCCGGCGGTGGTGTAGCGCTTGACGTGCTCGACCGAGCGGAGCCCGGCCCCGGTGGCGCGCATCACGTCGGCGACGGTGACGTCGCGCTGCAGGTCGACGAAGTGGGTTCGGTAGTCGTCGGCGGGAACGAGCCACACATGCTCGGCGGGGGTGGTCCCGGAAGGCTCTCCGCCGGGCGAGACCGCCCCCGGCTCCCGCGCTCCCCCGGCCTGCGGGATCTCCGTGTCCGGGGACGCCCTCCCTGCTCGCGGAGTCTCCGCGCCCGGTGACGTCTCCCCCGGCCGCGGGGCCTCCCCCGCTTCCCTGACGGACGCGCCGGAGGTGGAAGGGGTTCGGAGACCGGCCGCCCCGGCGGCCCGCGTCCCGGCGGCGGCGCCGTCCTCCAGGCAGGCGGCCAGGGTGCGGAGCCCTCGGGCGGCCCCGGCGACCTCGACGGCCTGGCGGATGCTCCCGGGGACGAAGGAACCGAGCGCCTCGTCGTAGCGGAGCGTCCCCCCGGCCTGGCTGAACAGGTGGACGGCGGGGTTCCAGCCGCCCGAGACGAGCAGCAGGTCGGCCTCGATCTCACGCCCGCCGGAAGGAACCGCCCCGGAAGCGGCCGACCCGGAACCGATCACCCCGGAACGCGCCGCCCCGGAAGCGGCCGATCCGGAAGCGGCCGATCCGGAAGGCCTGCCGCCCGCGACGGGTCTCTCCGAGACGGTCACGGAGGTGACGCCGTGCTCGCCGTTCGCGCGGGTGACGAAGTGACCGGTGAGCACCTCGGCGTCACCCAGGCCACCCGCACCGTCCAGGCCGCCCAGGCCGTTCCGTCCCGGATCGCCGGAGGCACGCGTGTCCACGACGGCGGCTATCTCGACGCCCGCGGCGGTCAGGTCGCGGGCCGCGGCGTAGGCGCCGTCCCCGGTGGTGAACACCACCGCGCGGCGGCCGGGCAGGACCCCGTACCGGTTCACGTACGCGCGTGCCGAGCCGGCGAGCATGACGCCCGGCAGGTCGTTGCCCGCGAAGGCGATCGAGCGCTCGTGCGCGCCCGTGGCGAGGACGACGCGGCGGGCCCGGATGCGCCAGACACGCTCGCGGGAGGAGGCGTTCTCTCCCCTGCGCTCCACGGCGACCAGGTAGTTGTCGTCGTAGTAGCCGAACACGCTGGTACGGGTGAGCACCCGCGTCTCCGGGTGACTCTCCAGCGCGGCCAGCGCGGTGGCGGCCCACGCCGTGCCCGGGACGCCGTCGACGCTCTCACCGGTGTCGGGCAGGCTGCCGCCGGGCGAGGGCCGGTCGTCGGCGAGGATCACCCGGGCGCCCGACCCGGCCGCCGCGCTCGCCGCCGCCAGGCCCGCCGGGCCCGCGCCGACCACCAGGACGTCGCAGTGCGCGTACACGCCGTCGTAGCGCGCCGGGTCGGGTTCGGCGGCGAGCCTGCCCCTGCCCGGCAGGCCGGTGGCCACCAGCCCCGCGTACAGCTCGACGACGGTGGCCTGGAGCATCGGCTCGGGGAAGGGGTGCTCGATCTGGACGACGGCGTTGGGCTCCTCGGTCCAGGCGGCGAAGATCCCTCGGGGGCGGCCCAGCGTGACGCTCGTCGCGACCGTGCGGACGCCGTTGGCGAGCAGCGCGGCGGCGAGCGTGTCGCCCCGGTACCCCTCGTAGTCGCGGCCGTCGAACCGGAACGGCAGTACCTCCCCGCGACGGCCCGCCCGGCGGAACGGCTGCCCGCTCACCGGCGCACCACGCTCTCGCCACCGGCCGGAACATCCGCGCCGCGGGTGACCGGGCGACTCGCGCCGCGCGTGGCGTGGACGTTCACGTCACCGGTGGCCGGGCGAACCACGCCGCCAGTGGCGCGCACGTTCACGCCGGCCGGGAGCGGCGGGTCAGCCGCCGCGCCGGCCGTCCGGCGGTTCACGCGACCACCGGCCCCGGCTCGCCCACGCGGTACACGGCGTGGAACTCGTTGGTCGCGGTGTCGCGGACCGCGTTGAACCAGCGGCGGCATCCGGCCGCGTGCTGCCAGCGCTCGGCGAACGGCCCCTTCGGGTTGTCGCGGAAGAACAGGTACCGGGCCCACTCCTCGTCGGAGAGCGCGGCGGGGTCGCCGGGGTAGGCGACGTGGGCCTGCCCGCCGTGGTGGAACTCGGCCTCGTCCCGTGGACCGCACCACGGACAGGGGATCAGCAGCATCGGTCGGGCTCCTTCAGTGGGCCACCGCGGCGGCGCCGTGCTCGTCCACGAGCGCGCCGGTGGTGAATCGTTCGAGGGTGAAGGCGGCGTTGAGAGGATGCGGCTCGCCGTGGGCGATCGTGTGCGCGTAGCACCACCCGACGCCCGGGGTGGCCTTGAAGCCGCCGGTCCCCCAGCCGCAGTTGACGTAGAGACGGTCGACGGGGGTGAGCCCGACGACGGGCGAGGCGTCGGGGGTGACGTCGACCACCCCGCCCCAGGTACGCAGCACGTGGGCACGCGCGAAGACGGGGAACAGCTCCAGCGCCGCCGCCATCTGCCGCTCGATGATGTGGAACGCGCCGCGCTGCCGGTAGGAGTTGTACGCGTCGATGCCCGCCCCCATGACCAGCTCGCCCTTGTGGGCCTGGCTGACGTAGACGTGCACCGCGTTGGACATGACCACCGTGGGGTGTACGGGCTCCAGCAGCTCCGAGACCAGGGCCTGCAGCGGATGGCTCTGCACCGGCAGCTCCACCCCCGCCATCCGGCCGACGACCGAGGAGTGCCCGGCCGCGCACATCGCGACCCTGCCCGCGGCGATGCGGCCCCTGGTGGTGCGTACGGCCTCCACCCGCCCGTCCACGACGTCGATGCCGGTGACCTCGCAGTGCTCGATCAGGTCGACGCCCATCGCCGAGGCGGCGCGGGCGAACCCCCAGGCCACGTAGTCGTGCTTGGCGATCCCCGCGCGCGGCTGGTAGGTGGCGCCGAGGACCGGGTAGCGGGCGTCGGGCGAGACGTCGACGATCGGGCAGACCTCTTTCACCTCCTCGGGGCCGAGCCATTCGGCGTCGACGCCGTTGAGACGGTTGGCGTTGACCCGGCGGACGCTCTCCCTGACGTCCTGCGGGCTGTGCGCGAGGTTGAGCACGCCGCGCCGGCTGAACAGGATCGGGTAGCCGAGGTCCTCCTCCAGCCCCTCCCACAGCTTGAGCGAGTGCTCGTAGATGCCCGCGCTCTCGTCCAGGAGGTAGTTGGACCGGATGATGGTGGTGTTGCGGGCCATGTTGCCGCCCGCCAGCCAGCCCTTCTCCAGCACGGCCACGTTGGTGATCCCGTGGTTCTTGGCCAGGTAGTAGGCGGTGGCCAGACCGTGGCCTCCGCCGCCGACGATCACCACGTCGTAGGAGGCCTTCGGCTCGGGGCTGCTCCACAGCCGGTCGGGGTGTTCGGGCAACTCCTCGGTGCTCATCGTCGTCCCCTCTCGATCCCGCCGGCGGGCTCCGGCGTCGCGGGTCCCGTCATGGACGCCGACGCCACGGACTCCGGATCCGCGGGAGTCACGGGGCGCGTCGGCGTGTCCTTCCGTCCCGCCGGTCCGCTAGCCACGCAGGCGCTCCATCGCCGGGTCGTACAGCGGCTCCTCGGCGACGACGGCGGCCACCCGCCGGTCGAAGTAGCCGATGTGCAGTTCCCTCCCCGGCACGGACAGCGCGGCGGGCAGCCAGGCGTAGGCGATGCCCTTGCCTATCGTGTAGCCGTAGGCGGCGCTGGTGACGTATCCGGCGCAGGACGCGCCGTCGTACACCGGCTCCTTGCCCATGACCACGGCGGCGGGGTCGTCGACGGTGAGGCAGGTCAGCCTGCGCCGGGGGGCCGCGCCGCGCTCGGCCAGGGCCGCGCGGCCGATGAAGTCGCCCCTGTCCGCCTTGCGCACGGCGAAACCGAGCCCGGCCTCGTACGGGTCGTGCTCGTAGGTCATGTCGGTGCCGAAGGAGCGGTAGCCCTTCTCCAGCCGCAGGCTGTTGAAGGCGCCGCGGCCCCCCGCGATGATCCCGTGCTCCTGGCCCGCCTCCCAGAGGGTGTCCCACAGCTTCGCGCCCATGTCGGCCGTCGTGTAGAGCTCCCAGCCCAGCTCCCCGATGTAGGAGAGCCGCAGCGCGGTGACGGGCACGGTGCCGACGTACGCGCGGGCGCCGCGGAAGTAGCGGAAGCCGCCGGGCCCGAAGGCGGGTCCGGCGAGCGGGGCCACGACCTCGCGGGCCCGGGGGCCCCAGACGCCGACGCAGCAGGTTCCCGGCGTGATGTCGGTGACGGTGACCGACCCGTCGGCGGGCAGGTGGCGGTGCAGCCAGTCGAGGTCGAGGTTGCCGTTGGCACCGACCTGGAACAGGTCGCGGCCCAGCCGGGCCACGGTGATGTCGCTGCGGATGCCGCCGTCGTGGTCGAGCAGCAGGCAGTACGTCACCGAGCCGACGGACTTGTCGACGTCTCCGGTGGAGACCCGCTGGAGGAAGGCGGCGGCCCCGCGGCCCGCGACCTCGATCCGCTTGAGCGCGCTCATGTCGTACAGGGCCACGGTCTCGCGCGAGGCCTGGGCCTCGGCGCCGACGATCGGCGACCAGTGGCGGGCGGCCCAGTCGTTGGGACGGGGGATGTCGCGGCCGTCGAGCAGGGGCGCGTTGGCGCCGTACCACTGGGGGCGCTCCCAGCCGGTGGCCTCCAGGAAGTACGCGTCCAGCTCGCGCTGGCGGGCGTGGAAGGGGCTGGTGCGCAGCCGGCGCAGGTTCTCGGCCGGCTGGAGCGGGTGGATGACGTCGTAGACCTCGACGAAGTTCTGGCAGTCGCGGGTGCGGACGTACTCGGGGGCCAGCTGGTGGGCCTCGAACCGGTTGACGTCGCACTCGTGCAGGTCGAAGGACGAGCAGTGGCCGTCGGCCAGCCACTCGGCCATGGCGCGGCCCACCCCCGCCGAGTGGGTGACCCACACGGCCTCGGCCACCCAGAAGCCCCGCACGTCGCGCGACTGCCCGAGCAGCGGCATGTTGTCGGTGGTGAAGGAGAACAGGCCGTTGATCCCCGCTTCGAGCTCGGCCTCCCCGGTGGCGGGCAGCAGCGCCTTCGTCTCGGTCCAGGCGGGGGCGAAGTCGTCGTCGGTGAACGGCAGCACCGAGGGCATGACTTCGGCGTCGGCGATCGGGAGGATCTCCTCGGCGGTGATCGGCATCGGGCGGTGGCCGTAGTAGCCGATGCCGAGCCGCTCGAACCGCTCCCGGTAGTACAGGTCGGCGTCCTGGTGGCGCAGGATCGGCCGGACGGCCTCCTCGGCCTGCCCGGCGAGCGCGGGAACCGGGCCGGTCCAGGCGAGCTGGTGGGCGAGAGGCGTGAGCGGCAGTGCCATGCCGACCATGCCCGCGACCTTGGGGCCCCAGATCCCGGCGCAGCAGACCACGAGGTCGGCGGGGATCTCGCCCCGGTCGGTGACGACGGCCGCGACCCGGTCGTCCTCGACGCGGATGTCCAGCACCTCGTGCCGGTCGAGGACGCGGACGCCCCGTTCCCGGGCGCGCGCCAGCTGGACCTCGACGGCGCGCACGGCCTTCGCCAGACCGTCGGTGGGGACGAACAACCCGCCGAGGACCCTGTCCCCGTCGAGCAGGGAGTGACGCTCCACGCACTCCTCGGGGGTGAGCAGGCGCGCCTCGACCCCCCAGGAGGTCGCCCAGCCGTGGCGGCGGTGCAGCTCGGCGAGCCGCTCGGGCGTGGTGGCCACCTCCAGCCCGCCCACCTGGAGGAAGCAGTCGAGGTCGACGAGCTTCTCGACCGTGTAGCGGGCCAGCTCCGTCATGGTCTTGGACGGGTTGGTCTGGAACACCAGCCCCGGCGCGTGGGAGGACGACCCCCCGGCGGCGGGCACGGTCCCCTGGTCGACGACGGTGATGTCGTCCCAGCCCCTGGCCGAGAGCTCGTCGGCGAGGGCCGCCCCGACGACCCCGGCTCCGATGACGACGACGCGCCGGCCCGCCATACCCACCTCCGTCGTTGCGCAGTCCGAAACGAAGTGCGCTTCCCGCAACAGATTGTCCTCCCGTCGATAACGCTGTCAAGGACGGACCGACGGTCCTTCACCGGGGACGGAGGGTAAAAACGGCGGGTGATCAGTCCTCGGCGGAGACCGGGTGGATGTGCCGCGCGGTGAAACCGAGCAGGGCCGACGCGGGTTCGAGGTCGATCGGCACGGTGCGCCCGGGAAAGCGGCGCCGCCTCCGCCCAACGACCATGGCGGTTCCGCCTCCGGCAGGGGCGGCCGGTTCCCGCATGAAGCGCGAAGCGGTTGGGGCCGGTGGAGCGGCCGAAATCGGATTCTTGATGGAGAACCGTGAGCGATCATCACGGGCTTGACCACTTCGGTGACACCATGGTGGGCCCGAAACACCGTTGGTCCACACGACCGTCGACCACGAGACAGACCACCTCAGACGCCGGAGGTCTCCCGCGATGCATCCCACCCGTTCCACTCGCCCGCAGCGCGTTATCGCGGCGATCAAACCCGTGCTCGCCATCCTGGGCGGATTGACCATGCTCTACGTTTGCGTAACACAATTGTATTTCGAGACATTCGAGGTCGATCCGGCTGCTGTCAGCGAGGTGCGCGATATCGGCAAGGTACTGGCGCACACCAAACAAGAGTTTTACTATGACGGCACCACCCATGTCGATGATTTCTTGCTGATGGACGTCGGATCCTCGAATTTCGACGAGGCGCGGGCCAGGGCACGCGGTCACCTGCAAAATCGTGGATGGAAAGCCACCGAAGGTGGCTACCGTTCCATCCGGATGGAGTCGGCCAAGTGGGAGCACACCGTCCTCAGAATAGACTCGCTCGAGAGCTACGATGCATACGGCGACCCTCTGGATTCACAGACGAAGAAGAAAATCAGCGAAGATCCGGGCAAACAGAAGTCATATCTGATCATGTCTTTGACCCAGACGGGATGAAGTTCAAAACTACCAGGGATCCCCTATCCAGATCCCAGCCGCTCGCGTTCTCACCGAGCGTCATCTCGCCATGCCGAATGCTTCGTAGCCGGGGGTCGGACCCCTCCTGCCATTCCAGCGCGCCGTTGTCGGTGACAATCCGCTCAAGAGACATGATCAGCATTTGTGGCCGCGCTCGTCGTGGACGGTGATGGTTCAGCACATGAGGTCGCCGTCGGTGACCCGGCGTTGACGGGCGTCCAACGGGTGGCGGGATTCCTTGGGCAGGCGGGCACGGAGAGTGGCACAGCGGGCGAGAACCAGGTCACGGTTCTTGGCGTTCTTCACCCATGCCGGGAGCCGGCTGGCCAGGCTTGCGTTGCGGTTGGGCTCCCGCTCACGGATGAATGCGCGGACATATCGCTCCAGAAAATCCAGATGCTCGGCGTCATAGGCCCACAGCACGTGATTTCCGCACGGCGTCTGCAGCCACAGATCGAGTCCGGCGTAGCAGGTCGCGTCCGACCGGCTCTCGGGCCACCAGCGCGAGGGAAGGCTGGTCACCGTCCGGCAGCCAGGACATCTCACCGGCATCGACGACGGTGGCGGGCCACTTGAACGTGAGCTGCGGCGGTGGACGTCACGACCGCAGCCGCCACATCGTCCGCCGACATGAACCGCGATCCGGCCCGACCAGCCGTCTCCACGCACCCCTTTGGCGTATCCACAGGACAGGCAGGTCACACGACCGCTACCGACCACAGCGCAATCCGCACAGCGCGGGCAGCGCACCAAGACCCGGGTCGTACGCAGGTACTGTCCGGGGTCGCCGCGATCGGAGAACCGACGGGGGTCTGCGCTCACGTCACATACGATGCCATGGCACGTCGCGACAGACGACTCGGTTTGTCAGTGCCTGATCTTCGCGTTTGCCGTGTCAGGTGGCGACAGGGATGTGCGACCACTGGCAGGACCGCGGCTGCCGTCATCATCTACAGCTGGATTACCGGACGAAACGCGTCGCCCTGTCACGGGAGACGGAGGCGACGGACCGGCTCCCCACATGACGGGCACCGTGGTCACCCGGTCGGTCACCCAGAACCGAAGCGAGGGTGCCTCCCTTTCGGGTGGCACCCTCGCCGGGCTACGGGGGCACCTCACGCCCCCTTGACTCCCGGGTGGGCGCTCAGGAGGTGGGAAGCCAGGCCTTCACCTTGTCGGGGTTGTCGCCGACCCACTTCTCCGCGGCCTCCTCGGCCGTCATCTTGTCCTCGGAAATGTACTTGGCCACGAGGTTCTGGTCCTCGTTCGTCCAGGTGAAGTTCTTGACCAGGTCGTACGCCGGGCTGCCGGAGTCGGCGAACTTCTTGCTCACGATCTTGTCGAGGTCGTAGAGCGGGTAGTCGCAGGCCACCTTCTCGGCGTCGGCGTCGCAGCCCTCGGTGTACTCGGGCAGCTTGACCTTGACGAGCTTGACCTCCGACAGGAACCACTGCGGCTCGTAGAAGTAGCCGAGCATCGGGGTCTTCTGCTTCTCCGCCTGCCTGAAGCCGGTGATGAGCGCCGCCTCGCTGCCCGCGTAGACGACCTTATAGTCCAGCTTCAGGTTCTTCACCAGGGCCGCGTCGTTGGTCACGAAGGACGGGTCGCCGTCGAGCAGCTGCCCCTTGCCTCCCGACTCGGAGGTCTTGAACAGGTCGGCGTACTTGTTGAGGTTCTTCCAGTCGGTGATGTCGGGGTACTTCTCGGCCATCCACGGCGGCACGTACCAGCCGATGACGCCCTTGTTGCCCGTCGGGCCCGCCGAGACGGCGACCTTCTGGTCCTCGATGTACTTCTTCTTCAGGTCGTCGTGGGCCCAGTTCTCCACGATGGCGTCGACCTCGCCGGTGGCGAAGCCCTGCCAGGCGACCTCCTCCTTGAGATCCTTCTTCGTGACCGAGCAGCCGAGGTCCTTCTCGGCCACGTGGGCGATGACCGCCGCGGTCGCCTCGTACCCGACCCACGGGTTGATGGCGATGTTGACCGCGCCGCAGGCCTTCTTCCCGTCCGCGCCGGAGGCCGCCGGGGCGGCCCCGCCGTCGCTCTCGCCGACCTTCGCCCCGCCGCACGCGGAGACGAGGAGGCCGGTCGCGACCAGGAGCGCCACCGCCCGCGGTCGCCCGATCCTCGAAACTGTCACCAGGTCCTCCTGTATTGGGTTCGTGTGCCCTGTTCGGTTCCGCCCGGCGGGTGTCCGGCCACGCCCGGTTCTCTCTCGTTCTCCGGTGTTCTCTCTTGGTCCCGCCCTGCCTCGCCCCGCTTCTCGATGCTTCTCAATGGGCGCCGTGCGTCTCGGCGTCGGCCCGCCGCGCCGCCGTCCGGGTGATGCGCTCCAGCATGATCCCGAGTACGACGATCGCCACGCCCGCGGCGAGCCCCTTGCCCCGCAGCTGCAGCTGGGAGAAGCCGGCCACCACGTCGTAGCCGAGCGCGCCCGCGCCGACCAGGCCGCCGACGACGACCATGGCGAGCACGTAGATGAGCCCCTGGCTCGCCGCGAGGGTGAGCGCGCTGCGCGCCATCGGCAGCTGCACCTTGGTGATGAGCTGCCAGGTGCTGGAACCCGCGGCCGTGGCGGCCTCCACCGCGCTCGGCGCCACGCCGCGGATGCCGTCCGCGGTGAGCTTGACCGCCACCGGGGCCGCGTAGACGACCGCGGCGATGATCGCGGTGATCCGGGTGGCGCCGAACAGCCCGAGGATCGGCACCAGGTAGACGAACGGCGGCATGGTCTGCCCGGCGTCGAGAACGGGCCGCACCAGCTGGTCGACGCGGTCGCTGCGCCCCATCCAGACGCCGAGCACCACCCCGAGGATCATCACCAGGACGGTGGCCACCAGCGTCGAGGCCAGCGTCACCATGCTGTCCTGCCACAGGCCGAGCGCGACGAGCAGGGCGACGCAGACCGCGGTGACGAGCACGATCCTGACGTTCGCCAGGATCGCGGCGAACGCGACGAGCACGGCGCCGACCAGCCACCACGGCGAGCCGGTGAGCAGCGCCTCGAACGGGTTGAGCAGGCCGTAGGAGACGGCGTTCCTGAACGCGCCGGTGTAGACCGCGAGGTTGTCCTGCGTCCACAGGGTGGCCGCGTCGACCCCCTGGCGGACGTAGCGCCCCAGGTTCGCCTCGCTCGGGAACTCCGCGGCCCACACGTAGACGTGGGAGAGGTAGACCAGCACGCCGGTGACCGCGAGGACCGCGCCGATCTCCGCGCGGCGGCGGCCGGGTCCGCGCGAGCGTCCGGCCCGGTGCCGGGCCTCGACGCGGCGCCCGGCGGCGGAGGTGACCCGGTCGAGCACGATGGCCATCACGACGATGGCCAGGCCCGCGTTGAAGGCGCTGCCGACGTCGAGGGTCTCCAGCGCCTTGACGACGGTCTTGCCCAGGCCGGGGGCGTCGATCAGCGCGGCGATGGTGACCATGCACAGCGCGGCCATGATGGTCTGGTTGACGCCGACGACGATGGTCCGCTTGGCCAGCGGGAGCCGTACCTTCCGCAGCGACTGCCAGGCGGTCGAGCCGAGGGAGGTGCTCGCCTCCAGGATCGCGGGCCGCACCTCGCGGATGCCGTGCGCGGTGATGCGGATCGCGGGCGGGACGGCGTAGATGACGGTCGCCACGGTGGCGCTCGCGGGGCCGATGAGGAAGAAAAGGGTGAGCGGCGCGAGGTAGACGAACGTCGGCATCGTCTGCATGAAGTCGAGCAGCGGGGTGACCAGACGGTTGAACCGGTCGTTCACCCCGGCCCAGACGCCGAGCGGGATGCCGATCAGCAGCGAGAGCACGACGGCGGCCAGGGTGAGGGCGAGGGTGTCCATGCTCTCCTGCCACAGGCCCAGCAGGCCGAAGGAGGCGAAGCCGGCCGCGGTCAGCAGGGCGACCCGAAGGTTGCCCCACAGCAGCGCGGCCGCCGTGGCGACGGCGACCACGCCCAGCCAGCCGACGACCGGCAGCGGCCGCCCGAAGGACGGCTGGCTGATCAGCGCCTGGACGAACGTGACGGACTCGTCGAGGAAGAGCCGGATGTAGTTGACGAAGTACAGGAAGAACGGGTTCTCGTTCCTGCTGTTGTCGATGACCTCACTGGCCTCGTTGATGCTCACGTGCAGCGGGGTCAGTTCCGCGCCGCCGAGCTGGAAGGTGTCGCGGCCCTGGACGAACACCCAGATCAGCACCCACGCCGCCACGACGGTGGCGAGCAGGTAGCGGCGGGGCCAGGCGGGCAGGCGCCGCAGGCCGCCGGCCGGGGTGGCCTGGGTGGCCATCACCCCTGCTCCTTGGACCCGGCCGTGCCGGGTTCACCGGGCCCGTCCGGTTCACCGGGAGTCGCGTCCGAAGACCGCTCAGTGGATTTACCCGAGGTCGCGTCCGAAGACGGCTCACCGGGGGTCGCGTCCGGAGACCGCTCGGCGGGCCTGTCCGAGGTCCCGTCAGGAGACGGCTCAGCGGCCGCTGGCCGTTCGGCGGGCCTGGCCGAGACCCCGCCCGGGGACGGTTCGGCGAGCACGCCCAGGACCTCCTCCGCGGTGACGACCCCCAGCAGCTCGCCGCCCTCGACGACCTTGACCGGGCGCGTCGCGCGCATGACCGTGTGCACGACGTCACGGACGACGACGTCCGGCCCGACCTCGGGACCGTCCAGCGGTTCGTCGGGCCGGGGCGGGCGCATGATCCAGCGGGTGGTGAGCACGTTCGCGCGGGGCACGTCGCTGACGAACTCGCGCACGTAGTCGTCCACCGGCGCCCCGACGACCTCGTCCGGCGTGCCCATCTGGACGAGCTCGCCGTCGCGCATGATGAGGATGCGGTCGCCGAGCTTGAGCGCCTCGCTCAGGTCGTGCGTGATGAAGATCATCGTCTTGCCGACCTCGCGGTGCAGGCGGATGACCTCGTTCTGCATGTCCCGCCTGATCAGCGGGTCGAGCGCGGAGAAGGGCTCGTCGAAGAAGAGCACGTCGGGGTCCACCGCGAGGGCCCTGGCCAGCCCGACGCGCTGCTGCATGCCGCCGGACAGCTGGTCGGGGTAGGAGTTCTCCGAACCGGAGAGGCCGACGAGCTCGACCATCTCCCCGGCCCGCTCGTAGCGGGCCTCCTTCCTCATGCCGCGGATCTCCAGCCCGTAGGCCACGTTGTCCAGGACCCGCCGGTGCGGCAGCAGCCCGAAGTTCTGGAAGACCATGGCGAAGCGGTGCCGGCGCAGCTCGCGCAGCCGCCTGTCGCCCGCCTTGCGGATGTCCTCGCCGTCGAACAGGACCTCTCCGGCCGTCGGCTCGACGAGCCGCGTCAGGCAGCGTACGAGGGTGGACTTGCCGGAGCCGGACAGGCCCATGACGACGAAGACCTCCTGGGACCGCACGGTGAAGGAGACGTCGCGGACGGCGGTCACGCAGCCCGTTCTCGCCCTCAGCTCGCTCCGCGAGAGTTCCGCGAGCGGGGTCCCGACGACCCGGTCGGGACGCGGGCCGAAGACCTTCCAGAGACCTCGCACGTCAAGGACGGCCCGGTCCTCGTTCCGCGCGGCGGCTCCGGGCCGCGCCTGCTGGGTCGGTGATGTCATGGTCATGACCACCTCACGGGTCGTCTGGGGACGGGGGGGTCGTCCGTCAGCTGCGGAACCACCGCTGCGGGCGGGGGCGGACGTTCTGCCACACGTGCTTGGTCTCCCGGTACTCGGCCAGGCCGGCCGGGCCCAGCTCGCGGCCGATGCCCGACTGCTTGAAACCGCCCCACTCCGCCTGCGGGACGTAGGGGTGGTAGTCGTTGATCCAGACGGTGCCGTGCCTGAGCCGCCCGGCGACCCGCTGGGCCTTCCCCGCGTCCTGCGTCCACACCGCCCCGGCCAGGCCGTAGTCGGTGTCGTTGCCGAGGCGGACCGCCTCGTCCTCGTCGCCGAAGCGCTCGACGGTGAGGACGGGGCCGAAGGACTCCTCGCGGACCACCCGCATGCCCCGGTGGCACTCGTCGAGGACGGTCGGCGGGTAGAAGTGGCCCGAGCCGGGGAGTCTCTCCCCGCCGCACCGCAGCACCGCGCCCTCCGCGACGCCGGACGCGACGTACGCCTCGACCCTGGCCAGGTGCGCGGCGGAGATGAGCGGGCCGGTCTCGGCCTCGGGGTCGAAGGGGCCGCCGAGGCGGATGCGGGCGGCGCGGCGTACGAGCTCGTCGACGAAGGTGTCGTGCAGGGAGTCCTCGACCAGCAGGCGGGCGCCGGCCGAGCAGACCTGCCCGGAGTGGAGGAAGACGGCGGTGAGGGCGAAGTCGAGGGCGGTCTCGACGTCGGCGTCGGCGAAGACGATGTTGGGGTTCTTGCCGCCGAGTTCCAGCGCGACTCTCTTCACCGTGGCCGCCGCCGACGCCATGATCGTACGGCCGGTCGCCAGGCCGCCGGTGAACGACACCATGTCCACGTCGGGGTGCTCGGCCAGCGGGGCGCCGACCTCGGCGCCCGCCCCGAGGACGAGGTTGCCGACGCCCGGGGGCAGCCCGGCCTCCTCCAGCAGGCGCATGAACAGGATCGCGGTGGACGGGGTGAGCTCGCTGGGCTTGAGGACGAAGGTGTTCCCCGCGACCAGCGCGGGGGCGACCTTCCAGGAGGCCTGCAGCAGCGGGTAGTTCCACGGGGTGATGAGGCCGCAGACCCCGACCGGTTCGTGGACGACGCGGCTGATCGCGTCGTCGCGGCCGGTGTCGATCACGCGGCCCGCGTCGGTCCCGGCGATGCCGCCGAAGTAGCGCAGGCAGGCCACCACGTCGGCGACGTCGTACTCGCTCTCGGCGAGCCGCTTGCCGGTGTCGAGCGACTCGGCCCTGGCCACGTTCTTGACGTCTCGTTCGAGCAGGTCGGCCACTCTCAGCAGCAGCGCGCCGCGCTCGCGTTCGGGGGTGGACGCCCAGGTGCCCTCGTCGAAGGCCGCGCGGGCCTCGGCGATCGCGATCTCGGTGTCGGCCCGGGTGGCCTCCGACACGGTCGCCACCAGACCGCCGTCGGCCGGTGAACGGATCTCACGGTGGCCGCCCGCGACGGGATCCCTCCAGGTGCCACCGAGGTAGAGATCTGACACGAGCGGCCGTCCTTCCGGTCACCGCATGATCCGTTGCGTATGACGCATCAGAATGCTTAACGAGGAACAGAATCGACCCTTTTTGTTCATGCAGTCAAGGCTTTGCGGTCTTCATTACCGTGCCAGCCCAATCGTGAGGAGACCTCACTCGCGGCGGCCATCACCTGCTCGGCCACCCCGGGGAGTCGCTCGGACGGCAGCCGGAAGGTCGGCCCGGACACGCTCATCGAGGCGACGACCGCGCCCTCGACGTTGAAGATCGGCGCCGCCACCGCGGTCAGGCCGATCTCCAGTTCGTCGGCGGCGGTGGCGTACCCGCGCCTCCTGACGGCGTCGAGCTCCTCGCGCAGCAGCCCGGCGTCGGTGACGGTCAGGTCGGTGAACGGGCGCAGCGGCCCGGCGGACAGCCGCTCGAACCGCTCCCTCGGGGCGTGGGCCAGCAGCACCTTGCCGTTGGACGTCGCGTGCAGCGCCACCCGCCGTCCCGCCCAGTTGTAGGCCTGCAGGGCCGAGGGGCCCGCCATCTGGTCGACGTACAGGGCCTCGTCGCGATCGAGGATGGCCACGTTGACGGTCTCGCCGACCGCCGCCGCGAGCCGCTCGCCGGTGGCGCGGCTCTCGCGGACGACGTCGAGCCTGACGGTCGCGGCGCCCGCGAGCCGGACGATCCCCACCCCCAGGCGGTACTTTCCCCGGTCGACGGTCTGCTCGACGAGCTCGTGCAGCTCCAGCGTCATGACGAGGCGGAACGCCGTGGAGCGGTGGACCCCCAGCTCCGCGGCGATCTCGCTGACGCCCAGGTCGCCGTGCCGGGCGAGCAGCCGCAGGACGGACAGCGCGCGGTCGACGGACTGCACCGCAGCGCCATCTCTCTCCAGCTCGTTGCTCATGACACAACTTTAAGCGGGTCACGCACGAGGCCCGCCTCCCGGGCGTTCCCTGACGCCGCCGCGCCCCGTCGCACCTCCCGGGCGCCCCTTGAAGCCGCCGCGGCACGTCATGATCTCGCCGCGGCGTCACCCGCACCGGCGGACCCGGGCTCGGCCGGCGCGCTAGTTCAGGACCCGGTACCGCAGGTGAGTGGCGTGGCGGGACTCGATCACCTCGGCCCGCTCCAGCCGGATCGGACCGCCGAGGTGATCGAACAGCCGGGTCCCGCCGTTCAGGATCACCGGGGCGACGTGCAGGAACAGTTCGTCGACCAGCCCGGCCGCCAGCGCCTGCCGGATGATGCCGGCTCCGCCCATGATGTGCACCCGCCTGTCCCCGGCGACCGCGATCGCCTGCTCGACGGCGTGTTTGACGCCCCCGGTGACGAACGTGAACGTGGTCTCGCCCTTCACGACCACGTCGTGCGGGCGGTGGGTGACCACGAACACCGGCAACCGGTAGAACCCGTCCTCGGCGTCCCAGCCCCCGGTCTCGTCGTAGACCTTCCGGCTGGTGATGACCGCCCCGGCGATCTGGCGTTCCTCCCCGATGGCGAAGTCCATGCTCCGGTCCTCCTCGATCCAGGCGTGGAGGATGTCGCCCCCCTCGCCCAGTCCGGGGTACCGGTCGAGGTTCGGGCCGGTGACGAAGCCGTCCAGCGACATCGAGATGTTCGCCTCCACAAGCGTCATCGTCTTGCTCCCTTCCGTCGTCGCGTCGTCATCCGGAGGCCGTTCATCCGTACAGTCGTCCTCCGTGAGGCCGTTCATCCGTACAGACGTGCGGACCGGCGAAACTCATCGGTCGCTCGCCGGCCCGCCACTCCCCCGGCCCCCGGCACGCGAACACGCGAGCACCCGCACATCCGGCCGCGCCAGAATGGGCCTGGCCCGGGCCCCGGACAGGAGGAGCACAGTGAGCGGCGACGAGCCGGACTTCGACGATCTCACCCGCCGCCACCGGCGCGAGTTGCACGTGTACTGCTACCGGATGCTCGGCTCGTTCGACGAGGCCGAGGACCATGTCCAGGAGGTGTTCCTGCGGGCCTGGCGCTCGCGCGGGAGCTTCCAGGGCCGGTCTAGCGCGCGTACCTGGCTGTACCGGATCGCGACCAACGCCTGTCTGGACACGCTGCGCCGCGACGCCCGCCGGGCGACCGGGGCGCCGTCGGGCACCGAACCGTCCGTCGCGACCATGCCATGGCTGCAGCCCTATCCGGACGCCCTGCTGGACGAGCCGGCCGCCGACCAGCCAGGCCCGGAGGCGACGGCGGTGAGCAGGGAGACGATGTCGCTGGCGTTCCTGGCGGCGATCCAGGTGCTGCCGCCGCGGCAGCGAGCGGTGCTGATCCTGCGCGACGTGCTGACCTGGCCCGCCGGCGAGGTCGCCGCCCTCATCGAGACGACCGTGCCCGCGGTCAACAGCGCCCTGCAGCGCGCCCACGCCACGCTGCACCGGCACTGGCCCGGCGGCCGACTGGACTGGGCCCCGGCCGCCGAACCCGACGCGGACCAGAGCAGGTTGCTCCAGCGCTACATCGCCGCCCACGAACAGGCCGACCCGGAGGCGTTGATCGCGGTGCTGCACGAGGACGTCCGGCTGTCCATCTCCCCGGCGATCGGGCAGTGGACGGGCCGCGAGCAGACCGCCCGCGCCTTGCGGGCCGGCATGAACGCCCTCGGCGACTGGCGGCTGCTGCCGATCACCGCCAACGGCCGGCCCGGCGCGGCCGGCTACCTGCGCCGGCCCGGCGACGAGGCGTTCCGTCCGTTCGTCCTCACCGTCCTCCACGTCGAGCACGGCCGGCTGACCGATATCACCGCCTTCGAACAACCGTCGATGTTCCCGGCCTTCGGCCTGCCCGCCGCCCTGTGACCGGGGCGTCACCGTTTTCGCCCCGACCAACGACGCCTTCGCCAAGATTCCGAAGGAGACGCTGGACACCGTCTACATCATCGACACCGTGCTGATGCCCAAGAGTGGTCCCCGGTGGCCGGGTTCGCCGCACGCCTGCGGCGAACCCGGCCACCTCGACTTCACCTCCGCCGCGCGGCACGATCGCCGTCCACCGACTCGGGAGGAGGTACGTGACCGACCTGCAGGCCAAGCAGCTCGAGCCGTTACACCGGCCGGCCCACCCCTCCGGCAGGAGGTAAGCGGCTGTTTCCGGTTTCTTGGCGGTACCCCAGGTCAACAGGTCGCCGTGTTACGTAGTTCAGCTCGGCGAATCTTGCCGGAGAGTGTTTTAGGCAGGCTGTCGGTGAAGGTCACGGAATGGATGTGCTTTTCGACCGGAAGGCGGGCATGGGCCGCGGCGAGAACGGCCCGGGTGGTGGCCTCCTCAGCTCGCCATCCGGTAGCCGGCACCAAGAACGCGTGTGGTACCCATTGACCGATGGGATGCGGCACCGGGACGACGGCGACGTCGGCCACAGCCGGGTGGGAACGCAGTGCGTGTTCCAGCTCCAGCGGTGAGATGCGGTGGTCGAAGGACTTGAACATGTCATCCACGCGGCCGACGTAGGTCAGGTAACCATCGGCAGAACGGGTCACCAGGTCACCGGTCCAGTAGTGACCGCTGATGAAGGCCGCGTCGGTGCGGGCCTTATCCCCCTGGTAGCTGGCCATGACACCGGCAGGCTGGTCTGAGAGATCGATGCAGAGCTCCCCCACGGTCCCGTCCGAAACAGGCTCCCGGGTATCCGGGTCGAGGACGGCAAGACGGTAACCAGGCAACGGCAGCCCCATCCGGCCGGGGGTGACCAGCCTGCCCGGGGGGTTGCCGATCTGGGCGGTGGTCTCGGTCTGGCCGTAGCCGTCGCGGATCTCCAGGCCCCAGGCGTGCCGTACGGCGTGGAAGGTGGCCGAGTCGAGCGGTTCGCCGGCGCTGGTCGCCTCCCGCAGGTGGGCGGGAGGCTCGGGCAGCCCGTGGGCGACGAGTGAACGCCAGACGGTCGGCGGAGCACAAAAAGCCGTGACAGGGTGTCGGTACAGGGTGTCGAGGATGTCTGGTGGGGTGTCGGCACCGGGGGCCAGGGCCAGGATGGTCGCCTCGGCGTTCCAGGGCACGAAGAATGAGCTCCAGGCGTGTTTGGCCCAGCCCGGGGCCGAGATGTTGAGGTGGAGGTCGCCGGGGCGCAGGCCGTTCCAGTACATGCCGGACAGGTGGCCGACTGGATAGCTGAGGTGGGTGTGGCGGACGATCTTCGGCTGGGAGGTGGTGCCGGAGGTGAAGTAGAAGAAGAGCGTGTCGTCGCCGCGGGTACGGCCATGCGGGTGGAAGGCTGGGGCGTGGCGATGGGAGTCGTGATACTCCAGCCAGCCCGGGGCTGGCGGTCCGACGGCGATTTTGGTCACTGCTCCCCCCTGCACGGCGGCGACCCGGGCAGTGAGGCGGCTGTCGGCGATGACATGACGGATGTCCGCACGGCTGATCCGGTCGGCGAGGTCGTCGACGGTGGCGGTGGTGTAGGTAGGCACGATGACCGCGCCGATCTTGATAGCCGCCAGCATGCTTTCCCATAGTTCGACGCGGTTGTCGAGCAGAAGCAAGATCGCCTCGCCGCGCTGCACGCCGTGGGCGCTCAGCCAGCCGGCGAGCTGATCGGAGCGGCGGGCCAGCTGGTCGAACGTCACGATGTGGTTCTCACCGTTGCCGGTGATCTGCAAGGCGGTGCAGTGGTTTCCCCTCGCCATCGGGTCGAACCAGTCCAAAGCCCAGTTGAAGTACATCGGCCGGGGCCAGCGGAATTGCCGGTAGGCGCCCTCAGGGTCGTCACGCTGGGCCAGCAGGAAATCGCGGGCCTTGCGAAACTCCTGTCCGGCCGGCGACAGGGCGCGGCTCACCGTTGGTCCGTGCGGCTGGCCAGGGCCACGGCAGTCCGTGGCGAGGAAACGGCGACCGGATGTGGTGCTGGGGTGGTGAGCAGGTCTTCGGCGATCGCGTCGGCGTCTCGGTAGAAGAGGGTGTTGACGCCGGGCCTGCTGCTGCCGACCTGGGTGAACCAGCGGGTGTGCTCGGTGGGGATGCCGATGGCGTAGAGGTCGGTGAGCACCTTGCCGGCGTGGTTGACGACGTAGAACGGGGCGGGTGTGACCGCCATCCCTCCGGTGTCACGGCGTTGGCTGCAGGCCAGGTCCTCGACGACATACTCGCTGACGATGCCGTCGGCGACGAGTTGGCGGATGAGCGGGGAGGTGTCGCTGGCGAGGTGCGGGGTGGGGATGCGGGCGTCAATGAGGGTGTGGAGGTGGCGTCCGGAGCCGTCGACCTGCGGCGAGTGGACGTGGATGTGGGCGGCTTTCTCGTCGAGGGTGAAACGGGCGTCGGGGCCGACGACCTCGACCAGTCCGGCTTCGATCAGTGCGAGCATCTGGCGTACCCGATCCCGGGGCGGCCCGGCCGACAGCAGTGCGTTGACGGGCAGGAAACGTGTGAGAAAGGCCTGGCGGTGGGAGTCTGGCAGCAGACCGCCGTAGTCGACCGCCTCGCGGACTATGTTGCGGATGTCGCGCAGAACGTCGAGAGCGGTCTTGAGCGGGCCGTCGTGGTTGCCGAGTTCCGCTTGGTCGAGGTCGTGTCGGATGTGCTGGAGCAGCTCGGCGCGGAAGGCGGCAGGAGTGGGGTAGTGGCGGTGGGCGAAAGGGCGGGCGAGGGCGAAGATATCGAGTGGGTCCACATCGGTCAGGCCGGTGTCGGCGAGCAGCTTGTGGACGGCCCGCGGGTCGCCCGCCGCAGCGAGATGACCGCGGGCGAAGGTCTCGGCGGCAGCCTCGCCGGAGCGGTTGCGCACATGTGTTGTGTAGTAGACGTGCTCGACTTCGCGCAGCAGTAGCGGGAGCACGTCCTCGTCGAAGTCCAGTCTGGGGCTGCCGGTCAGGAGGTATCGGCGGCCGCGGGCGGCGGCCAGGGCCTCGCGGGTGAGGAAGCGGGCCAAGTGGCTGTACTGGGGGCTTTTCTGGTTGCGGCCGCGCGCGGGAATGGGCAGACCGCTACGGGAGGCGGCGATGAGATGAGGCTCGGCACCGCTCGGATGGTAGACCAGTGAGCCGTCGGCCGTGGTGAACGTTCCACCACGGCCAATGGTGAGGCTGAGCATCACGTCGTAAAAGGACAAGCCCATGCCGAGAATGCCGACGGCGGTTCCAGGCGGGACGCTGGTGGTGGACAGGTCCATTTCGGCGGCGGAGTCGGCCGGCAGGTAGTGCAGGTGCGGGTGGCGCGCGGTGAAGTCGAGCAGCTCCCGCTCGAACGCGGTGGGGGCATTGGTGGGGTGGCCGGTGGCCAGGACGGCCTTGTCCACCGTCAGATGGCTCTGGCCGTGCTCGAGTTCGAGATGGTAGCCGCCCTCGGGCCGGGGAGTGAGCGCGGTGACCCGGTCGTGGATGGGCAGCAGTTCAGTGCCGGTCGGCAGGTGCTGTCGGATGGTGTCGAAGACGGAGCGCAGGTACTGACCGTAGCGCTGCCGGGAGGCATAGTCGTCGGAGCCGAGTGGTTGCTGGCCATGGGCGCGGGCCTGTTCAGCGATCCATTGTCCGAGCGAGGGCCCGGCGCCGGGCCGGGCCGGGCCGTCATCTGGTTCACCGGAGTACATGGTGACCTGACCGACGACGGTGTTCATGGTGAACCAGTCGGGTTGGTCGGTGCGCCAGATACGCCCGGCTCCGACCTCGACGGCGTCGATCGCATAGACGCGTACCACCCGATCGGAAAGATCGAGGCGGCGTAGGCGGTAGATGAGGCGTTCCAGGACGGAGAGGCCTCGGGGGCCGGTACCGATGATGGCGATACTGAGCGGACGCGCTCGATAAGCGTCTCTGGTCACGATAGTTTCCCTCGTTTACCAAGGCTGGGCTGGTCGTGGCGGCAGCGGCGGCCGGTCAGGTCGTGCCGGGCGCGGTGAGTCGGCGGGCGGCCTGGCGGTGGTGCCCGGTGAGCGCCTGGCGGTCGAAGGTGCGCTGGAGGTGAGAGAGCATGCCGAGCAGGTCGTCCGCTCTCAGCGGTGCCGCGCCGGCCCGTTGCACAACAGGCAGTGGCATGCGGCCAACGGTGAGCCAGCGCAGCCGGCCTTCGGCGTCGAGGTAGCTACGGGCGCGTTGGGCGTTGTCGGCGTGCAGGCAGTACGGGACGTCGAGAATGCCCAGCCGGAAGGCCTCGCGCAGGGCCCGGTCCAGGTTCGGGTGCAGGTTGAGCACAGCCTCGACCAATACGCGGGCCTCCTGATGGACGGCCAGGCCGAGTTCTGGGTCGCCGTCCTCGTCGTCGGCGGGGACGGCGGGGCGGGGGGTGGTGCGCGCGGTGGCCCAGGCTTCTTCGAGGGCTTGGACGTTGTCTCCGATAGTGGGGATGCGGTGGGCCTCGGCGGGTGTCTTGACGATGAGCCGTTCGGTGCCGGTATGCGCGGCCAGTCGGGCGCTGCGGCGCAGCAGTTCCAGGGCGCCGTGAGGCGTGCGTGGGAAGACGCCCATGTAGGTGTAGAGCACGACGTGCCAGTCGGTGTCGCCCAGGTGCTCGGCTGCGAGCCGACGCAGGGCTCGGATGGCGTACACATCCTGGGTGAAGTCGGTCTGCTGGGCGTAACTGAGCGAGATGCTGTGCAGGCCGTGCTGGCGGAAGAACAATCCCTCCAGCACCGAGAGCGCCACCAGCAGCGAGGGCGGGCACAGCTGGCCGAGCATGCAGCCGCCGAAGCTCTCCAGGTGAGCACCGGGGACGTTCTCGGCGAGGACTTCACAGCTGTGTGCCCAGGCGCGGACGGCCTCATTCAAAGGAGTACGGCTATAGGGCAGGCAGTATGAGACCGGACCTCCCTCGGTCGCGTCCAGTCCCGCGTCGATCAGGGCCTCGACGACGCCGAGCGGCAACGGGGTGCCGTGACGCACCTGGATGGGCAGGCCTTCTGCTCCGGCGCCGACGATCATGGCGCGAGTGGCGGCACCGCCGTGGGCGACGATCGGGAAGCCGTTGAGCTCGGCGCCTTCGACCAGTGCGCGCCGGGCAGAGTCGTGGTCTCCCACCCGGGTGTAACTGTCGAGGGTGATGGTGCCGACGGTGCGGGCCTGGGCACGACCGACCGCATTCAGGCCGGCGGCCATCTCGGTAAGTGTGGAAAAGCCCATGCGTGGCTGGACGAGGAGCTCACCGGCGGCACGGGCCTCGGCCACCGCAGCGGCGAAGCGCCCGAGACGGGGAGTGTGATGAGCGGTCACGATGCGGCGTTGCTGGATGCGAGGGCCTGTGTGGGGGCCGCCAGGTACCGCTGGAACTCCTCCACGCCGCCGGACCCCTCGAAGACGGCGTTGAAGCCGGCGGCGAGCAGGCCCGGCCCCAGGGCCGTATTGGCCGCGCCCTGAGTTCCGAGCTTGCCGCCGATGACGACGGGCAGATCAGCCAGATCGGGCTCGGCCCGCAGCCGGGCGATGAGACGGCGGCCGTCCAGGTGGCCGTGGCCGTTGACGCTGCTGATGACGACGAGGTCCGGGTGCAGGCGCCGGCACTCGGCGAGCAGGAGGTCGTCCGGTACACAGGCGCCCAGGTTGGCGACCTGTGCACCGGTCTCCTCCAGAAGAAGCTGAAGGAACACCAGATTCCAGGTGTGGGAGTCGGAGGAGACACTCGACACCAGGATGCGCCGGACCCGCCCGGTATGAGGGGCCAGCGTCGGCGCGGGGATGGCAGGTGGGTGCATGACAGGGCCTCACGTGCTCGATGGAACGAAACGGCGGGAACGCGGGAACGCTGCCTTGAGTTCAGGCGCCGGCGGCGGCGCCGACCGGGCGGATGGGCCGATCGGGGGTGCGGGCTGCGGCCGGCCGGGTACGGATGGCCAAGACGGTGCAACCCTTGCTGCTGGACATCTGGTGCTGTGTGCCAGGCGCCTCGACGACAAGGTCGCCTTTGCCGTAGCTGCTGCCGTCGCTGTGGTCAAGCGAGCCGTCGAGGACGAGCATGAGCTCGAAACCGAGGTGCTCGTGGTAGTCACCGTGGGCGCCGGGCGGGAAACGCAGGAGCAGGCCGACCGAGTCCTCCCCCTGCTCGGCGTCCGGGGCCCACAGGACGTGGTGCTCGACGCCGATGCGGCCGGGCTCGGTCCACGGTACCCATTCCAGGGTGTCAAGCTCGAAACCACTACGGAATACGTTCTGGATGTAATGAACACCGTTCATGTTCTTCTCCTCGCGTCGAATTGGTTTTCGCGTCGTGGCCGCGTAAACCGCGCTCAATACTCTACGAGCGCCTCCGGTGCAGGTTTTCGCAAGGAGTTGATATCAGGCATCGGCGTTTTTGAAATCCCGGTGTGACCAGCAGGGTCGCCGGGCCGGGAAAAAGCGACGGCCGGCACATCGTCTGTGCCGACCGGATGGAGCGCTGATACGAAAGAGTCGTGGGCCTTTTACGACAGGCTTGCCTCGGCCTGCAGGGTCCGCACGCCGGTACGGGTCTGGGCCACGGTGCCGCGCGCCTTGCGGACCAATTCCAAGAAGGCGGAGACCGCGGGTGACAGCCACGTGCTGCCCGCCCAGAGGGCCTGGACGTAGGTGTCGGTGCGCGGCAGATCCTCCAGCACGGTCAGGCCGTCTCGGGTCAGGTCGGCGTCGATGGCCGTCTCGGGAACCATGGCGACTCCCAGCCCGGCCCCGGCCAGGGAGAGCGCGCTGCGGGTGGAGCCGGTCTCCATGATCGGGGGGTCGATGCCGTACTCGATCTTGAGATGGCGCAGCAACACCTCCTGGGCGGCGCAGTCGGGATCGACGACGAGCACCCGCTCGACACACGGACCGGGCCGCTCTGGAAGGAGGGACGCCGGGGAGGAGGGGGAAAAGGAGAGGCCGACCGGCACCAGCGGCACCCTGAACAGCGACTGGCGGCTGATACCGGGAATGCGGGGGACCTCGTCGGCCGGATCGGTGGTGAGCGTGAGGCCGATGTCGATGTCGCCCGCGGCGACGGCGTTCTCTATCTCGGCCGCGGCCATGACCTTGGGCGAGACCTGCACGCCGGGATAGCGGTAACGGCATTCCCGGACGAGTTCGCTCATCTCGTACTCCATCAGCAAGACCGTGGAGCCGACCACGACCCGGCCGGTGGCCTCCCCGCTGGACCTCATCGCCGTAGACATCTCATCCATGACTGAGAATATTTTCCCGACATAAACCCGGAAAGTCTCTCCAGCCGTGGTGAGCCGCACCCCGTGCGGGAGCCGATAGAACAACGGTGCGCCCACCCGGTTTTCGATGGCACGTATGTGCGTGGTGACGCTCGACTGCGAATATCCAAGGTTTTTTGCGCTTCTGGTGAGACTTCCTGTTTTGGCGACGTCCCAGAATGTTTTGAGTTGGTACAGGGTCAGGTTCATGGCTCCCCGTAGCAAAAGGCCACCTGATAGCTCTTTGTAATGCTTGTAATGACTCTCTACCGTTAGGAATGTTTGCACGAGGTGACCCTTTTGGCAATAGGCTCCCAGGGGGCGCCCTCGCGAGTAATGGTCGACCGAGAGTCACGCATCAAGATCACTTTTTTGGTGACCCGTTTTCGTCCGCGAGGCCGGCGCCGCGCCCGGCCGGATGTGAGACGGCCGCGACGGCTCCCCCTGGCGGCGGCCCGATCTTCGAGGCCCTTAGTAGTGAAGAGGCTTGTCACGGCGTCGGCCGGTCGATGGACGGCCTCTGGGAAACTCTCGCCGCCCCGGTTTCCTCGGCGCGTGGAGGGCGGGCAGGGTCGAAGAGGGCTCGCCGGAGGCGACGACGACCATCCGGTGCCCCTCACCCCGCGCACGGTCACGATCCGTGACACCCCCCGCCCGGAAATTACCTTTCCGGAAACAGGAGGCCAACTTCACCGTTTGAGGCGATCGCGGGGGTGCGACGCTGAGCGCGCGCTCAGCCTCAGGGGTGCGAACAGGCCGAACTACCGCGTTTCCGAACCGGGTTGCACGGTTCGCCATGGGGGTCACCCCTCCTTGGGGCTTCCCGGCGGAGAAGAAGAGTTCATCGCGTCGTCGCGTGTTCGCCATGCGGCAAGGCCGTCCCCCGGAAGGCGACGGCGGACGCCCATGGGGCAGGCGCCGTCTTGCGATCCTCGAAGGGGCGGCGCGGGCCGGCTCGCGGTGAATCTGGCCCGGACGCGCCAGAGGCGTCGTCGAGACCCGTCGGAGACCGGGCGCCAAGCGGCACCGTCGGATCCGGCCGACGACGCCGGCGCCGCGCGCACAGATCGGCCACCCCGATCTCAGATATCGAAGACGCGGACGCCGCGGGCCACGACACGCGGCTAACGTCCGGGGTGCGCAAGGGCACGTGGCGCATCCCGGGCCGGCCTCCGTCCTCACCATGTGGCGGCCTTTCCCTCGTGCGTCCCGTCTTTCCTGCCGCACCGCGGACCTTTCCGCGCCTCCCCCGGGCCGCACGCCGTCGAACGTGCGGTCGCCCCTGTCTCCGGCTGGCCCCGGAACGACCGAAGGACGGGTCACATGAGCTCTGCCATGGAACATGCCCACCAGCGCGCGACGTCCGGCGCCGCGGCCCTCGCGGCGCGCTACCGCCCCTTCAGCGACACCGCCCTGCGGATCAGCGTGGGGGTGGTCTTCGTGTGGTTCGGCGCCCTGAAATTCATCCCGGGCGCCAGTCCGGCCGAGGACATCGCCGCCCGGTGCATGGGGGTGCTTTCCTTCGGGCTGGTCCCCGCCGAGGTCAGCCTGCCGTTGCTGGCCGTCATGGAGGTCGCCATCGGCCTTGGCCTGATCACGGGCCTGCTGCTGCGGACGACGCTCGCGGTGTTCTTCGTCCACATGAGCGGCGTCTTCGCCACGCTCGTCATCGCGCCCGACGCGGTCTGGGAGCACGGCACGTTGCTGGTGCCCACGCTGGAGGGGCAGTACATCATCAAGAACATCGTGCTGGTGTCGGCCTGTCTCGCGGTCGCGGCCAGGCTGGGACCGCGCGCCGTCGCCTCGGGCGGCACGCCCGCCCCGCCCCTTGCCGTCGACCCGGACCACAGCGTGCCGGCGGCCGGGCAAGAGGTCCGGTCGGTGCGCTGAGCGCGGCCCACCGGAGGTGGACGGCTCGGCCCTGGCGGGGCGGGAACCGTGCGCTCCCACCCTGCGGACGGCGTCAACGGGTCTGCTTGACGTTTTTGTAGTGCCGTGCGGCCCGCGCACGGTTCCCGCACGCCGCCGAGCACCATTCCCGGCGAGGGTGGTCCTTCAGGAAGTACAGCACGCACCCTGGAGCGTGACAGGCCTTCAACAGGGCGATGTCCGAACCACCGAGCAGATCGACGGCCTGCTGGGCGATCTCCGCGCGCGCCGTGGCCATCAGGTCGGCCGAGCTGCGCGCCAGCGCCTGCGGCCCCTCGCCCCACGACAGCTCACGCCAGCGCGGCACCACCCGCACCTGCCGGTTGATCACCTCGACGGCCGCCGCGGTCTCCGCGACCCCCACGGCCCCCGTGGTCCCTGGCGGCATCTCGGCACGCTGGACGGCCGCCTTGATCAGGGTGCGGACGGCGTCCCTGAGCGCACGGGTGGCCGCCAGGTCCTCGGCGGTCACCGACAGCAGATCGCGGTCGTCGAACGGCACGGCGAACCGATCCCGCTGGTCCCGGAACCAGGCGGCCACATGCTCCACCCGCTGCAATCCGTCCACGAGGGTGCCGCGCACGGCATAGCTCGCGTTCGCCAATTCGATCGGCAGCGGCTCGCCCAACATCGGGGCGCCCCCGCCCTCAAGCCTTTCCACTCTCATCTTCTAATGGTACGCCTGCCTTGCAGGCATGAGAAAGGTGTGTCATGCTTCTAACGAATAGAAGGCCGACCAACCGTTATATTCAGGCGGTTGCCAACTCCCCGGAGGACCGTATGTCCCACCTGCCGATCATCGACCCCGAGACCGCCAAGGGCCCTGCCGCGGACTTGCTCGCCGCGGTCCAGAAGGCACTCGGCGTCACTCCGAACATGACCAAGGTGATGGCCAACAGCCCGGCCGTCCTGAAGGCCTACCTGGAGTTCTCGGGGGCGCTCGGCGCGGGCGTCCTGCCGGCGGGCGTTCGTGAGGGCATCGCGCTCGCCGTCGCCCAGGAGAACTCCTGCGACTACTGCCTGTCGGCGCACACCTACATCGCCACCAACCTGGCGGGCCTGAACACGGCCGAGGCGCAGGACGCGCGCCATGCCAGGTCCGCCGACCCCAAGACCACCGCGGCCCTCAAGCTCGCCACCACCCTGGTCCGCACCCGCGGCAGCCTCGACGACGCCGACCTGAAGGCCGCCGCGGCGGCCGGTCTGGACGACGCCGAGATCGCCGAGGTGATCGCCAACGTCGCGCTCAACATCTTCACCAACTACTTCAACAAGGCCACCGACGTCGCCATCGACTGGCCGCTGGTCAGCCACAACAGCTGAGCCCCGCGACGCCGGAAAGGTCAACCGTCGCGTTCCACGGACCGGACGGCTTTTCTCCGGGCCGGGTCGGCCGGTTTCCCCCCGTACCGGCCAGACCGCCCGCCCGCGAGCACCGCTGCCGTCTCGGCAGGGTGCTCGCGGGCACTTCTCCGCCTCATCGCCCTCGCCTCGACAAGGAAAGCCGATGTCCGACCAGACCGTCACGGCGGCCGCGAGGCACAAGCTCGCGAGCCGGGCACCCGCCCGGCCCAAGATGGCCGTCACCACCGTCGCCACCCTGGGGGCCGTCCTGGCCCTGCTCGCCCTCGTCGCATTCGGTGCCCTGCTGGACCAGGCCTGGCTGATCCCCCCGCTGGCCGCCAGTGCCGCCCTGGTCTTCGGCGCGCCCGCCCTGCCACTGGCGCAACCACGCAGCGTGATCGGCGGCCAGCTGCTGTCCGCGCTCACCGGATTCACCGTCCTGGCCCTGTTCGGTCACTCCCTCTGGGCCGCGGCCGTCGCCGGCGGCCTGGCCCTCGGTGTCATGACGCTCGCCCGGACGCCGCACTCACCCGCCGCCGCCACCGCGGTGATCGTGGTCGTCCAGCAGTCGTCCCCGGTGCCGTTCCTGCCGATCCTGGCCGCCGCGACCCTCGTCCTCGTGGTCGTCGGCCTCCTCGCCGGACGCACCGGGGTGACAGCGCGCTACCCCACCTACTGGTGGTGAACAACGCCGACCTCGCCGTCCAGCCAGGAGGGTTACAGTGACCAGCCGCTACGCCCAGCTCGCGTTCACTCCGCCGGTACGCGCCCGACAGGTGCGGCACGGCAGCCGCACCGCGTACGCGCGAACCGAACAAGGACCCTCCGAGGCCGACCGGCTCACCTACCAGGAGGCCGACTTCATCGCCTCCCGAGACAGCTTCTACCTCGCCAGCACCGGCGAGAGCGGCTGGCCCTACGTGCAGCACCGCGGCGGCCCGCCGGGCTTCCTTCACGTTTTGGACGGCGCCACCCTCGCCTTCGCCGACTTCCGCGGCAACCGGCAGTACATCACCACCGGCAACCTCCACGGCAACGACCGGGTGGCACTGCTGCTCATGGACTATCCCAACCGAAGCCGGCTGAAGATCCTGGGCACCGCCGCCTCCGAGGAAGACCCGGCCCCCGACCTCCTGAGCGTCGTCAAGCCGGCCGACTACCGGGGCGTCGTGGAGCGGGTCATCCTCATCACCGTCGAGGCCTACGACTGGAACTGCCCCCAGCACATCACTCCCCGCTACAGCCTGCAGGAGGTGGAGGCCATGGCACAGCCACTCCACCTTCACCTCGTCCACCTCGAACGGCGAATCGCCGACCTCGAGGCGGAGAACACGAGGTTGCGCGCCGCAGCACGCTGAGACGACGCCACCCAGGGGCCCCGCGCCGACCGCGCGGGGCCCCTTTCGGCATGCCCGCACTCCTCGGCACCTCATCAAGAATGCCGATTTCTCGCATCGAGGAGGCGACCGTCACCCACCCCCCCGGACAACTAACTTCGGTTGCGGGACGACACCCGAGGCACAGCCCGGCGATCGTCCCCGCCCACACCCGCCGACCGGCGCGTGGCCCCTCTTCCGGCTCCGGAAAGGACCCGGCATGCCCAGCTCCTCCCCCTCCCGCCTCAACGGCAGGAAAGCCCTGACAGCGACGATCCTCCTCGCCGCCCTCACCGCCGCCATCCCCGGCCAGGCGGCTCTCGCCGCGGACTACCCGACCGAACCGCCCGGCTACCACACGATCAACCCGGTGGAGTCGGTTCCCACCGAGGTGGCGAAGAAGGCGGGCCCCGACCACGTCCTGTTCTGGGAGCGCGCCATGCTCCAGGCCACCCGGGAGGCGGGCGGCATCGTGGGCCCGATCACCCGCGCCGGCGCCCTCATGAACATCGCCGTCTACGACACCGTCAACTCCATCTATCCGGTCGGCAAGCCGTACCTCAGCCGCTCCCGCGAACTGTTCCGTCGCTTCGGCGCCCTCGACTCGGCGATCGACTACGCCGCCTACAACGCCCTCAAGGCCGCCTTCCCCACCGTCAACCTCGACGACGACCTCGCCGCGGCCCTCGCCCTGCCCAGCTCGGCCAGTGCCGGCGACCGTGAGCTCGGCAAGGTCCAGGGCACGCGCATCGCCAGGGCACTGATCGCCCACCGCGCCAACGACGGCTCGGCCGACACCACCCCCTACGTCCCGAACCTGGCCCCCGGCCACTGGCGTCCGACCACTCCGGGCGTCGCCCCCGGCGCCCCCAACTGGGGCAAGGTCAAGCCCTGGGTGATCGCCTCCTCCGACCAGTTCCGCCCCGCCAAGCCGGGTGGCCTGGAGACCCCTGAGACCCTGCTGCCCAGCGACATCTACGCCGAGAACCTGAATGAGGTCAAGGCCCTGGGCGCCGCGAACTCCACCGTCCGTACCGCGGACCAGACCCAGATCGCCCGGTTCTGGGCCAACGACCTGGACGGCACCTACAAGCCCACCGGCCAGCAGTACGACCACACGCTGGTCGTGCTGAAGACCTACAAGCCGAAGGCAAGCTCCTTCTACACCGCCAAGCTCTTCGGAGTGCTGTCCGTCGCCCTCGCCGACGCCGCGATCGTCGCCTGGGACTCCAAGTGGAACACCAACTTCGACCTCTGGCGCCCGCAGAGCGCGGTGACCCTCGCCGACAACGACTACAACGACAAGACCGTCGGCGACCCGAACTGGCTGCCCCTGTCCTCCAACGCCAACGGCGTCAACTTCTCGCCGCCGTTCGCGGCCTACCAGTCCGGCCACTCCACCTTCGGCGCGACCTGGGCCGGCATCATGAAGAACTGGTTCGGCACCGACACCATGCCCTACAAGGGCACCACCGACGACCCGAACGCCAGCGGCGTCACCCGGAACGTCGTCTCCTTCAGCTCCGCCGCGGCCGAGAACGCCATCAGCCGCGTCTATAACGGCGTCCACTACCGCTTCGACACCGTCGCGGGTGTCGCCGGCGGGCAGAAGATCTCCGCCTACGTCTGGAACGCCCGCCCGCTCGGCTGACCATCGCACCCCGCGATGCCTGCCCTGTGTCCGCTTTCGCCCACCCGGCGGGAGCGGACACCGTGTTTCCCCTCGGTCATGACAGTTTGAAAACAAACCGCCGTAACCACTTACCCAACCTGAGCACGATCAGGAGCAGGCCATGCCGTTCGTCCAGATCTCGCTGTATCGCAGCCGGCACGGCCGTGCCCGCCAAGTGGGCGACCGCGTACACCAGGCCATGGTCGAGACCCTCAATATCCCTGCTGACGACAAGTTTCAGATCCTCACCGAACACAGCAGCGGCGAACTCGTCTACGATCCCTCTTTTCTCGGCATTGACCGCACTGACGGGATCGTCATGATCCAGATCACACTCGCCACCGGGCGCAGCCGTCAACTCAAAACCGCACTCTTCGCTCGCATCGCCGAGCTCCTCGCCGAGACTCCCGGCATCCGCCCCCAAGACATCTTCGTGACCTTGGTCGAGGCATCGGCGGAGAACTTCTCCTTCGGCAACGGTGAAGCCCAGTTCGCCTACCACCTGCCCCCGCATCTTGCCTCCGCCCCAGAGAGGCACGGACAGTAGTCGAGTACACCCACCACCGAAACCGCCCGCGTGCTGTGGATTCACCGTCCTGCTCTACGCCGGGGCCCGGGGGACCGTGCGGTTACGGTGCCCGGAGCGATGCCGAGGGTTTTGGCGGTGGCCTCGGTGTCCAGGTCGAGGAAGACTCGCAGCGCCACCACCTCCCGCTGCCGCCTGGGCGAGCGCAGCAGGGCCGCCATCAGCGCGGGGTCGATGCCCTGCGCCTGCTGGTGTCCTTCGGCGTCCTGGTCGGCCAGGGCGCCCCGGCACCACCTCCCCGAAGTGGTGGCCACCAAGCGCGGATCCCACCGACGGCGTGCTCGGCGACCTCACCGACTGCTTCCTCAGAGCCCGTGCTCGGCCAGGAACCTCTCGATCATCTCCTGCCACTCGGCGGGCCGTTCGGCCATCACCACGTGCCCCGCGTCCACCTCGGCGTATCGCGCCCCGGGGATGTGGTCCGCCAGGTAGCGGGAGTTGGCCGGGTCGACCAGGATGTCGCGGGTCGCCGCGATGACCAGTGTCGGCACCGTGATCCCGGCCAGGTCCTCCCGGGTGTCGGCGGACCGGCCCAGGGCCGCCTGCTCCACCACCCCGAGCGGCGGTCCGGCCGGGCCCGGCTCCAGCAACTCGGCGAGCTGCTCCTCTGGCAGCCCGTTGAGGAACTCGACGCTGAAACCGTTCACCGTACGCATCCTGGCGAACCCCTCGGCGTCGCCGCGGTTCAGCAAGTACTCCCAGAGCCCCAGGGAGAGGTCGATCTGGTTGTCGGCCTTGGCGAAGCCCGCCGTCAGCACGAGCCCCCGCACCCGTTCCGGGTGACGGGCCGCGGCCCGCACGGCGACGGTGGTGCCCAGGGAGAAGCCGATCACGGTGAAGGTCTCCACCCCGGCGTCGACTGCGCGGGACACCACCGCGTCGGTCAGCTCGTCCAAGGTGAGGCCCGCGGCCGCCCGAGGGGTGGCGCCCGACCCCGGGTAGTCGGAGCCGACGACGGTGTGGCCCTCGGCCAGGACCGGTATCAACGCCCCGTAGTTGTCCGCGACGCTGCCGCTCGCGCCGTGTGCGAGCAGGATGCCGGGGCCGGAGCCGACGACGGTGGTGACGAGATCAGGAATCCGTTTCATGCGTATGAGGTTGAGGCTTCACATCGGTGTGAAGGTCAAGTCCTTCCTGGAGGGAATGCGATGTGGATCGGCGAACTGTCCCGGCTGACCGGTGTGAGCACTCGCTTGCTGCGCTACTACGAGGAGCAGGGCCTCCTGCATCCCGAGCGGGACGGCAACGACTACCGCCGCTACCGCCCCGAGTCCGTCGAGCGGGTCGGGCGCATCCGCGAGTTACTCGCCGCGGGCCTTCCCACCGACACGATTCGCGACTTCCTGCCCTGTGCCGAGAACGGGCCGGAACCTTCCGGCTGCACCCGCTACACCGACATGCTGGACTCCCACCGCACCCGCCTCGCCCGGGACATCGCCGAGCTCCAGCGTCGCCACGAGGCCCTGACCGCCTACACCGACGCCCTGCGCCCCTCTGACTGAGAGGCCCTCGGCCCGGCAACGTGTCCGGCCGTCCCACGGGGAGAGACTCCGCCCGTACGGACGGAGTGGACGGGAGAGCCGCCCCTGGCCGTCCTGGAACAGCTGCGCGGCAACAGTGACGGTGAGTGTCAGGGCCGTTGAGCCGTGCCGTCGCGGTGCCGGTAGAAGTCCGCGTGCTCGGCGGCGAGCGGGGTGTTGCCCAGGATGAGGTCGGCCGCCTTCTCCGCCACCATCATGACCGGCGCGTAGATGTTGCCGTTGGTCACGTACGGCATCACCGAGGCGTCCACCACGCGCAGCCCCTCGAGACCGTGGACCCGCATCGACAGCGGGTCGACCACGGACATGGCGTCGACGCCCATCCTGGCGGTGCACGAGGGGTGCAGCGCGGTCTCGCCGTCCCTGGCCACCCAGTCGAGGATCTCCTCGTCGGTCTCGACGCCGGGGCCCGGTGACAGCTCCCCCGCGTTGAACGCGTCCATCGCGGGCTGGTTCAGGATGTCGCGGGCGATCCGGACGGCCTCCACCCACTCGCGCCGGTCCTGGTCGGTGGACAGGTAGTTGAAGCGCAGCGCCGGGTGGACCCGGGGGTCGGTGCTCGTGATCTTCACCGAGCCGCGCGAGTCGGAGTACATCGGCCCGATGTGAACCTGGTAGCCGTGCCCGCCCGCCGGCGCGGAGCCGTCGTAGCGAACCGCGATGGGCAGGAAGTGGAACATCAGGTTGGGGTAGTCGACGTCGTCGTTGCTCCGGGCGAAGCCGCCCGCCTCGAAGTGGTTGGTCGCGCCGGGGCCGCTGCGCAGGAACAGCCACCGCGCGCCGATCAGCGGCCGGTTGCGCCACTTCATCGCGGGCTGCATCGACACCGGCAGCTTGCAGCCGTACTGGATGTAGACCTCCAGGTGGTCCTGAAGGTTCTCGCCGACGCCCGGCAGGTCGTGCACGACGTCGACGCCGAGGGCGTCCAGCTCGGCGGCGTTGCCCACCCCGGAGAGCTGCAGCAGCTGCGGGGTGTTGATCGCGCCGCCGCACAGGATCACCTCGCCCGCGTGGACCGTCCGGCCGTCGTACTCGACGCCGACGGCGCGCCTGCCCTCGAAGAGGATGCCGGTGACGTGCGCCCGCGTCCTGACCTCCAGGTTGGGGCGGTTCATGACCGGGTGCAGGTAGGCGCGGGCGGCCGACAGGCGGCGACCCCTGCTGATGTTGCGGTCGAAGCGGGCGAAGCCCTCCTGGCGGTAGCCGTTGACGTCGTCGGTCAGCGGGTATCCGGCCTGCTGCACCGCCTCGAAGAAGGCGCCGAACAGCGGGTTGCGCACCGGCCCGCGCTCCAGCACCAGGGGGCCGCCCCGCCCGCGCCAGGAATCGGCGGGGTCGGCGGCCAGGCAGTTCTCCATGCGCTTGAAGTACGGCAGGCAGTGGGCGAAGTCCCAGGTCTTCATGCCCTCGTCGGCGCCCCAGCGCTCGTAGTCCATCGGGTTGCCGCGCTGGAAGATCATCCCGTTGATGCTGCTGGAGCCGCCCAGCACCTTGCCCCTGGCGTGGTAGATCCGGCGGCCGTTCATGTGCGGCTCGGGCTCGGACTCGTACTTCCAGTCGTAGAAGCGGCTCCCGATGGGGAAGGGCAGCGCGGCGGGCATGTGGATGAAGACGTCCCACGGATAGTCCGGGCGGCCCGCCTCCAGCACCAGCACCCGGTTGGCGGGATCGGCGGACAGCCGGTTCGCGAGGGCGCTTCCCGCCGAGCCGCCCCCGACGATGACGAAGTCGTACATGTCTGCCTCGCCTCGTTCAGCAGGAGGTAATGGCCAAAATTGTAGCGAATAGCGCAATAAGCTGCACCATTCGCAACGGCGATTGTTCCTCCGGTGGCATTCGCTGCCCCCCAGCGCCTACAGTCCCGCTATGGGCAACGATCCCCTCGGCGGCCGTACCGCCGACAGCAGTGGCGGAGTCCAGTCCGTCGACCGGGCCATCACCATCCTGGAGATCCTCGCCGAGCGCCGCGAGGCCGGGGTGAGCGAGATAGCCCAGGAGATATCGGTGCACAAGTCGACGGCGTTCCGGCTGCTGGGCGCGCTGGAGTCACGCGGCCTGGTCGAGCAGGCCGAGGAGCGGGGCAAGTACCGCCTCAGTTTCGGGATCATCCGACTCGCGGGCGGGGTGGCCTCCCGGCTCGACCTCACCCAGCAGAGCCGCCCCGTCTGCCGCCGTCTCGCCGAGGAGATCGGCGAGACCGTCAACATCGCCGTGCTGCGCTCCCACTACGCGGTCAACCTGGACCAGGTACGCGGCCCTGCGGCGGTCACCACGCACAACTGGGTCGGGGAGCTCACCCCGCTGCACGCCACCTCCAGCGGCAAGGTCCTGCTGGCCCACCTCGACGACCTGCACCGGGCCCGGCTGGTCGCGGCGGGCGGCCTGAAGCCGTACACCCCGCACACGATCACCTCGGCCGCCGCGCTGGAGGCGCAGCTTCTCCAGGTACGCGAGCGTGGCTACGCCGTCACCGTCGAGGAGTACGAGATCGGCCTGAACGCCGTCGCGGCCCCCATCCGCTCCCATGACGGCGAGATCGTCGCCGCGGTCAGCGCGTCCGGCCCGGCCTACCGCTTCAGCGAGGAGCGGCTGCACGAGCTGGCGCCGGTCATGATCGCCGGAGCCCTGGACATCAGCCACCGCCTGGGCCACACCGAACGGATCTGAGCGCCCGGTCCTTCCTGGTCGCCGTGCGCGACCCCAGGGACCCCGGCGGCCCCGAGCCCCGCTTCGCCGCGAATCGGGTGAGCCGCGGCGCCGCCGTGCCGTCGCGGCGGCGTGCCGTCTCACCGGCCGGGCGAGCGCTGGGCGGGTCTGCCGCCGAAGCGCCAGGGATGGACCTCCGTGCGGCCGCCGCCGGCCGGCAGCAGTGCCGCGGCGGCTTCGCGGTCCGGCGCCTCCACCGCGGCCGCCCGGCCGATCCGCGCCTCGCCGTCGAGGGCGAGCAGCTCGCCGCACACGATCATGTGCCTCGACGGGGCCGGCACGGGGCCGGACCCGCCCATGGTGATCACCAGGAACCGGCCGTAGCCGGCGACGGCCTCGGTGAAGTCCCACATGGTGCGGCCCAGGGCGTTGCGAAAGCGGCACAGCAGCACCGACTCGAAGACGCCGCCGCGGTGGTAGGGCTCCGCGTAGGCGAACGTGCGGGCGGCGTCCGCGTCCGGAAGGTCGACGATGTGCAGGCTGCCCGTCGACACGGCCTCGTCGCCGTCGCCGGTCAACGTGGGGCCGCGGGCGACCAGCGTCTCCCCGTACCCGTCCATGAAGGACCAGTGCTCCTCGCTCAGGCTCATCTTGAGCTCGAAGGCGCCGGGGCGGTCACGACCGTATACGAAATACTCCACGACCGTGCAGCCTAGATGATCGTGGCGGCGGCCCCTCGCGTACGCCGGTGGGTTCGCCACCGGCGTACGCGAGGCCGGTCGGTGCCGATCCGGGCGCGGGGGCAGGCCGAGTCGTGATCACTTTCGGCGCCGACGGCCGGCCCCGGGCTACGGCTGGGGGTTGGAAGCGGTTGGTGGTGGAGCGTGTATCAGGATGTGTGAGTGAGCTTGAAGGAGTGGGTTAAGGCGCAGGGGTGTCCATCCGATCACCGCTTACCGGTGGTATCGGGAAGGCATTTTGCCTGTGCCCGCTCGTAAGGTCGGACGGCTGAGCCTGGTCGCAGACGTCGATCCCGTCGCCTGGCACGGCGCGACCACCGTGGGGCAGGCCTGCGTCTCTTCTGTGGAGGCGTCTTCCTCGGCGTGCCCACCTCCACCGCCCCACCTCGGCGGTCGCGGGCGGCTACGAGATCCAACTCGACGCCACCGCCACAGCTACTGACACCGCTGGCAAGGCTACCGGCTCCTTCTGCGGCTTCCTGCGCTCCCGAGGCGGGCGTCTCTTGCCGATCGGGGAGTCATTGATCATGGCTCCTACGGTACGTTGACGGTCGGCGACGTAGCGTGAGAGGGAGGGTTGATGCGGGTCCACCAGGCCTACCGCTACGCCCTGGACCCCACCCCCGAGCAGGCGCGCCTGCTCGCCTCCCACTGCGGCGCGGCGCGATTCGCCTTCAACTGGGGCCTGGCCCACGTCAAGGCCGCGATGGACCAGCGTGCGGCCGAGCAGTCCTACGGGGTGCCCGATGAACACCTGACCGAGGTGGCGTGGTCGCTGTACGGCCTGCGCCGGGCGTGGAACACCGCCAAGGGCGACATCGCGCCGTGGTGGGCCGAGCACTCCAAAGAGGCCTACACCAGCGGCCTGGACAACCTGGCGCGGGCGTTGAAGAACTGGGCGGCCTCCCGCAACGGCACGCGGGCGGGCAAGAAGATGGGGTTTCCCCGGTTCAGGTCCAAGCACCGCACCACCCCTTCGTGCCGGTTGACCACCGGCGCGATCCGGGTGGAGGCCGACCGCCGCCACGTGACGCTGCCCCGCCTGGGCACCATCCGCACCCACGAATCCACCCGGAAACTCGCCCGCCACCTGGAGCGCGGCACGGGGCGGATCCTGTCGGCCACCGTCCGATGCGAGGGAGGGCGGTGGTTCGTCGCGTTCACCTGCGAGCTCGACCGCCCCGACCGCGCCCCGGCCCGGCCGGACGCCGTCGTCGGCGTCGACCTGGGGGTTAAAGACCTCGCGGTGCTGTCCAGCGGCGAGGTCGTCGCCAACCCCAGGCATCACCGCTCGGCGCTCAGGCGGCTGCGCCGGTTGAACAAGCAGCTCGCCCGCCGCGTCGGCCCCCGCGCCCCGGACGGTAGCAGGCGCGAGGCCTCCGCCCGCTGGGCCAAGACCAAGGCCGCGCTGGGCACGGCACACGCCCGGGTGGCCAACCAGCGGCGCGACGGCCTCCACCAGCTCACCACCCGCCTGGCGGCCACCTGGGGCACGGTGGTGGTCGAAGACCTCGCCATCTCCGGGATGGTCCGTAACCGTCGCCTGGCCCGCGCCGTCTCCGACGTCGCCATGGCCGAGGTGCGGCGGCAACTGTCCTGCAAAACCGCATGGAACGGCGGCAGGCTCGTCGTCGCCGACCGGTGGTATCCCTCCAGTAAGACCTGTTCGGGTTGCGGCGCGGTGACAGCCAAGCTCGCCCTGTCC
>NZ_JBPXMC010000045.1:0-49679 GCF_051918885.1 Streptosporangium sp. OZ121 | reverse complement strand
GGCACCGCACCCACCGCCACCCCCACACGAACCCGCTCGACACCACCCTCCGAACCGGCCTCCACACCGGCGGACGAGTCGTCGCCGGTCAGCACCAGCCGCACCCCGGCCCGGCGGCAGATCCGCTCCTTGCGGGTCTCCGGCTGGTCCACCCCCACCGGGACGTACACGCCCCCGGCGGCCAGCACGCCGAGCACGGCCACGGCCTGGTCCGGGCCCTTGGGCAGGGAGACGGCGACCGCGTCGCCCGGCGTGACGCCGTGCCCGCGCAACCACCCGGCCACCCCCAGCGCCCGCCCCGCCAGCTCCCCGTAGGAAAGCTCACCACCGTCCCACACCACCGCCGTACGACCCGGCTCCCGAGCCGCCCACCCGAAGAACCCCGAATGCAGCAACCCCTCCGGCACCGCACCCGCCGTCGCGTTCACCCCCGCCCGCACCAGCGACTGGCCGGAGGGGGTGAGCGCGGGGAGCGGGCGGTCCCAGTCGCCCTCGGCGAGCCAGTCGAGCAGGCCGGCGAAGGCACCGGACATCGCGTCCAGCATCCCGGCGGGGAAGAGCTCGTCGACCGCGTCCCAGTTGAACAGCAGCCCTCCGTCCACCTCGACCACCTGGTGGTCCAGCCACACCTGCGGCGTCTGGGAGAGCATCCAGCCGAGCCTCCCGAGGCTCCGCTGGACGTCCTGGCCCACGAGGTCGCCCATCCCGGCGGCGCTGGTGAGCACCACCGGGGCCGTGACCTGCCCGCCGCGGCGGCCCCGGTTGAGGTCACGGAGGACCTCGACGCCCGAGTAGGCCGAGTGGGCGACGTCGGCGATGAAGCGGCTCTGCAGGGCCGTGACCCGGTCCTGGAAGGTCTCCTCCCGCGTCAGGTCGACATCGAGGAGGATCAGGTTCGTGAAGTCGGCGACCATCAGGGGCACGTCGGGGTGGAGCGTCTGCCGGTCGAACAGCGGGAGGTTGAGCAGGAAGCGCGGCTGGGCGCTCCAGGCACCGATGACCTCGGCGAAGGCCGCCGCCAGCACCATGGGCAGGGTCACCCCGCGCGTGCGGGCGTGGTCGGCGAGCAGGTCGCGCCCCTCGGGCGGCAGCCAGTGGCCGCGGCGGACGACGCGAGGCCGCTCGACGCGCTCGGGCTCGACCGCGAGCGGGAGCTGGGGCCCCTCGGGCAGGTCGGCGAGCCGCTCCCTCCAGTAGGCACGGTCCTTCTCGCGCGCCTCGCGTCCGCGCAGCTCGTGCTCGGCGAGGTAGGTGGGGAAGCCGTACCGCAGGGGCGGCAGCGACTCGCCCCGCCCGGAGTAGAGCACGGCCAGGTCCTCCAGGATGATCTGGATGCTGCGCACGTCGGCCACGAGCAGGTCGAAGTTGACGTGCAGCCGGTGGGCGCCCCCGGGCAACAGCGAGAGCCGGATGTCGAACACCTCACCGCGCTCGACCTCCAGGCGCCGGTGCGAGAAGGTCTCGCGCAGCTCGTCGAGACGTCCGCCGTCGTCCAGGCGCAGGTCGTGCACCACGAGGCCAGGCCAGGGGCTGCGGTCCAGGATCTGCTGGGTGCCGTCGTCGAGGAACCTGGCGCGCAGCAGCGCGTGCCGCTCGAACAGGGCGCGCACGGCGCCTTCGAGGGCCTCCGCGTCGACGCCCGCGCCGTCGAACTCGGCGTAGAAGTGGCAGCCGACGCCGCCGAGCACCTGCCGGTCCTGCCGGCCGATCCAGTAGGCGTGCTGGACGGGGGTGAGCGCGAAGGGCGCGCTCTCGTCCACCTCCGGCGCCCGAGGCCCGGCCGCCGTCGCGCCGGCCGTGTCCTGGCCGGCGGAGAGCAGCTCCCACCAGTCGTCGAGCGTGGGAGCCTCGAACAGGTCGGCGAACTTGACCTCCACACCGCCGCGCCGCCACTCGTTGGCCAGCTGCATGACCCGCATGGAGTCGAGGCCGTGGCGGATCAGGTCGTCCCCGCCGTTCAGCCGGGACGCGTCCAGGCCGAGCACGGTCGCGGCGGCCTGCCGGACCGCCTCGTACGTCAGCGGCTCGGCGGGCCGCGCGACCCCGCCGGACATGTCCACGGTGCCCACGGCGTCCGCGGCGTCCGCCGAGGATGAAGGTGAGGACGAGGCCGGGTCCGGCGACGGGGAGGCCGGACCCGGAGACAGGGAGTGGCTGTGGCGCACGTCGAGTTCGCCGCGGCGGTACCCGTTGAGGACCGCGAGCCGGTCGTCACCGAGCCGCCGCAGCTCGCCGGGGGCCACGAGCGCGACGACGTCGGCCACCAGCCCGTGCTCCCGGATCACGGCGGCGCGCATCCGCCGGACGAGCTCGGCCGGCCCGTTCTCCGGGAGCTCCCCGGAGGTCTCGACCAGCAGCAGCAGGCCGCCGTCGAAGGGCGTCTGGAACGCGCGGCACTCCTGCCCCGTGACCTCGGCCACGGTGCTCTCCAGCGGCTCGGGGCGGCGGATGCGGCCGCGAATCGACATGTCCCACATAGCGATTCACGTTGTCACGGGCCATGAAATGCGGCAATTCACAAAATCGCCTTCCGCCGGCGAAATGCTCGACGATGTAGCCGGATAGCGATTAAGCATGCCTTACCTAACTGCCCATCAGGGTGGCCGTGCTCCTGCGAAGACACAGCGAAGGCGCTCACCAATTGCCCGTCCGGACGTTCAGGAAAATATTCAGGCACCTATTTCGAGGTGCCCGATCGGCTACTTGCCGCCCCCTGTGGCCCGACCTAGCGTCGGCAGGGTCCATGGGAGAGGAGACCGCAAGTGGCCAGCACACTGGAGGTTTCGCCGGACCGTGTGGTAGCGGGGCCGGAGGAGGCCCGCGTGCTCGGAGACGAGTACGTCACGGCGGTGGGCAAAATCCTCAACAGCCACGTCCGCAACGAGGCCGTCGGGGCGGCCGTCTTCGACGAACCCTCCATCGCGCTCGCGCCCACTCCACGTGATAAGTGGCTGGCCTGCAGAATGGCAATGGAGGAATACGGCCACCATTTAAAATTCAACAAGCTCGCCGCCGAACTCGGCCTTGAGGACGCGAACGCCAGGAGCCCTCTCTCGATATTCGAGTACGAGGTGCGGAGCTGGACCGAATACGTGATGACCAAGGCGATCGTCGACCTCGCCGAGGTCGTGCTGATGGAGGACCTCTGCGACTGCTCCTACCTGCCCCTGCGCAAGCTCTGCCGGTCGTTGATGCCCGAGGAGCGCTTCCACGTGGGGTTCGGCGCGACGAGCGCGCGCCGGCTGGTGGCCGACCCCGCCCAGCGCGACGAGGTGCGGCGGGCCGGGCACGAGCTGCTCGCGATGACGATGCCGTTCTTCGGCCGCAGCGACTCGAAGAACAACGAGGTGTTCCGCCGCCTGGCCATCAAGCGGATGACCAACGACGAGTGCCGCGCGGAGTTCGTCCGGCGCACGCGGGAGCTCTTCGAGTCCGACCTCGGTCTCGACTACCCGGAAGTGGATGTGCGATGGTACGGCACTTCGAGCTGACCGAACCGCCCGAGGGGCTGGCCGCCGAGCTGGGGCCCGGCGGCGACCGGGTGGAGCGTCTCCTGCGCGGCATCTGCGCCGCCGGCCGGGCCCCGGCTCGGCGGCGCGCCCCGGGTTCCTCTCTCACCGTCGTGCGCGACCCGGCCGTCGCGGCCGCGGCGATGGACCGGGTCGACCCCGGCTGGCTGGAGGCGCTCGACCGGCGGCGCGGCGCGGCCCGCGAGCGGCTCGTGGCGGCCGGCCGCGAGCAGCAGCTGGACACGGCCGAGCATGTGGCCATGCTCGTCGCGACGCCCCGCCTCGACCCCGCCGACCAGACCGACCCCGACGCGCGCGCCGTGTCCGGCGCCCTGCTGTGGCTGATCGGCACGGTCGTCGCGGACGCGCTCGCGGACCCCGGCGGCGCCCCCGCCGCGAACGGCGGCGGCCCAGGCCACGACGAAGACGAAGACGACGGCAAAGACGATCCGCTGTCCGGGCTCGCCGAGCTGCTGGCCTCCGGCTGGTGGCCCATCGGCCCCGTGAACGGCGCCTTCCTGATCTCCCCCTACGCGGCCGACGGAGGTGAACCGCATGCCCGATGACTCTTTCGGCACGCGCCAAGGAACCACCACGGCGCCTTCCGCGCCGGTGGCGCCCGGCGTCCCGGCTCAGAGAGCACGGATTCCCAGGACCGGCGGCGCCGGAGCGCTCCCGATCACCGGTGTGGGCCAGGTCCCCGCCCCCTCGCCCGGCACGCAGAACCCGGGGACCCCCGGGACGGGGAACGTCGCCGGCGAGCTCGCCCGCCTCGCCGGAGACCGCGGCTGGAGCACGGCGCCCGCCTTCTACGAGGGCGACCGCGTCTGGACCCACGGGGAGGTGCACGACCTGGCGGCGCGGGTCACGACGGTCCTGGTCGACCTGGGCGTGCGGCCGGGCGAGCGCATCATGATCGCGCTCGAGGACTGCGTCGCGTGGGTCGCGGCCTTCCTCGGCGCCGCCCGGCTCGGCGTCACGGCGGTGCCCGTCAACCCCGAGCTGACGGAGGCCGACCACGCCTTCGTCCTCGCCGACTGCGACGCCAGGCTCGTGGTCGCCACCAGGGAGATCGCACCCCGCTTCGACGGCGTGCCGCACCTGACCGGCGAGCAGTTGCTCTGCCTGGCCGGCCGGGTCCCGCCGGGGCCCGTCGCCCAGGTCGGCTCCTCGGCGCCCCTCTACGCGCAGTACACCTCGGGCACGACCGGGCGGCCCAAGGGCGCGCTGCACCGCCACGGCGACCTCGCGCTCTACCATCGCGCGGCCGGCGAGGGCGTGGTCGGCATCCGCGGGGACGACGTGACCCTGTCGGTCTCGAAGATGTTCTTCGCCTACGGCCTGGGCAACGCGCTGGTGTTCCCGCTGTTCTCCGGCTCGTCCGCCGTCCTGCTCGCGGACCGGCCGACCCCGGCGCTGGTCGCCGAGGCGGTCGCCCGCCACGGCGTCACCGCGCTGTACGCGGTGCCCTCCGCCTACGCCAACCTCGTCGCCGAGTGCGAGCCGGCCGCCTTCTCCTCCGTACGGGTCGCCGTGTCGGCGGGCGAGACGCTCAACGAGACGCTGGGCGCCCGCACCCGGGAACTGCTCGGTGCCCCCGTCCTCGACCAGCTGGGCTCGACCGAGGCCGGGCACGCCTTCTGCTCCAGCACCCTGGCCCGTGACGAGCCGGGCACGATCGGCCGTGCCCTGCCCGGCTACGAGCTGCGGGTGCGCGACGAGCGGGGGGAACCGGCCACCGAGGGAGAGCTCTGGGTACGGGGCGAGTCGCTGCTCCTGGAGTACCTCAACCAGCCCGACCAGACGGCGCACGCCCTGGTGGACGGGTGGCTGCGCACCGGCGACCGCGTCGAGCGCCTGCCCGGCGGCGCCTACGTCCACCGCGGCCGCTGTGACGACCTGGAGATGGTCGGCGGCATCACGATGTCGCCGGTCGAGGTCGAGAAGGTCCTCTCGGAGCACCCGGCCGTGGCCGAGGTGGCCGTCGCCGTCATCGCCGACGAGCGCGGAGCGCGCAAGCTGCGGGCGTTCGTGGTGCCCGCCACCCCGGGCCAGGATCCGGCGCGGATCGAGAAGGAGCTGATCGAGCTGGCCCGCGGGCGGCTGGCACCGTTCAAGGTCCCGCGTAGCGTGAAGCTGTGCCAGGCCCTGCCGCGGACGCACACCGGCAAGCTGCGCCGCTTCGCCGTCCGCGACGGGGACTGGTGATCGCTGGTGCGCACGCTGCTCGTCGACAACTACGACTCCTACACCTACAACCTGTTCCAGCTGGTCGCGGAGACCTACGGCGTGGAACCGGTCGTGATGAGCAATGACGACGAGGCCTGGCACGACCTGCCCCTGCACCGGTTCGACGCGCTGATCATCTCCCCCGGTCCCGGCCGGCCCCAGGTGGAGCGGGACGTCGGCGTCTCCCTCGACCTCATCCGCGCCTCCGGCCTGCCCGTACTGGGCGTGTGCCTGGGACACCAGGCGCTGGGCTGGCTGTCCGGCGCCGACGTGGTGCCGGCGCCCGCGCCGATCCACGGGCACGTCGAGCGGATCCGGCACTGCGGGCGGGACCTCTTCCGTGGCCTGCCGCAGGACTTCCAGGCGGTCCGCTACCACTCGCTCTGCGTGGCCACCCCGCCACCCGACGAGCTGGAGATCACGGCGTGGACGGGCGACTCGGTCGTGATGGGCCTGCGGCACCGCACGATGCCGTGGTGGGGTGTGCAGTTCCATCCCGAGTCGATCTCCACCGAGCACGGCCCCGCGCTGCTGCGCAACTTCCGCGACCTCGCCCTGGCTGCGGGGCCCGTGCCCGGTACGGCGCCGCCCGTCGCGCACGTCCCCACGTGGTCGCTGGAGACGGAGCGGATCGACGGCGCCGCCGACGCCGAGGCGGTGTTCACCGGCCTCTTCCGTTCCCAGCGGTACGCCTACTGGCTGGACAGCAGCCGCGCCGAGCCCGGCGGGGCGCGTTTCTCCTTCCTCGGCGACGCGGGCGGCCCGCACGGCGAGGTGCTCTCCTGCCGGCCCGGCGCGGGCAGCGTGCGGATCCAGGACGCCTCGGGTGCGGGCATGGCGATCCATGTCCCGATCTTCGACCTGCTCGACGAGCGGGTGGCCGCCCGCGCGATGGAACCGGACCCCGCGCTCCCTTTCGACCTGGACGGCGGCTACGTCGGCTACTTCGGCTACGAGCTCAAGCGCGACTGCGGGGCGCGGGCCGAACACCTGTCGTCGATGCCCGACGCGGTCTGGATGTCGGCGACGCGGTTCGTCGCGATCGACCACGAGACGGGCCAGACGTGGGCGGTGGCGCTCACCGACGGCGGCTCCGGCAGCCGCAAGCAGGCCAGGCGCTGGGTCGAGGAGACGGCCGCGGCGTGCCGGGGGATGGTCTTCGGGCGTGACGTCCCGGTGGCGGAGGTGGAGGGGGAGGAGTTCGATCCCGAGCCCTGGCTGGTACGGCCCCGCGAGCGCTACCTGGCCGACATCGAGGAGTGCCTGCGGCTGCTGCGCGCCGGGGAGAGTTACGAGATCTGCCTCACCAACACCGTCGAGATCCCCTTCCACGGGTCGGCAGAGGACCTCTACCTGCGCCAGCGGCGGCTGAACCCGGCGCCGTACGCGGCCTATCTGCGGCTGGAGGAGGATCACGTCCTGTGCTCCTCCCCCGAGCGTTTCCTCAAGGTCGGCAGGGACGGGGTCGCGGAGTCGAAGCCGATCAAGGGCACCGCGCCGCGCGATCCCGAGCCGCGCCACGACGACGAGCTGAGGAGGGAGCTCGCGTCGTCCGGCAAGACCCGCGCGGAGAACCTCATGATCGTCGATCTGCTCCGCAACGACCTCGGCCGGATCTGCGACGTCGGCACGATCGACGTGCCGCGCTTCATGGCCGTGGAGTCCTACGCCACCGTCCACCAGCTCGTCTCCACCGTCCGCGGGCACCTGCAGGACGGTATGAGCGCCGTTCGGGCCGCGCGCAGCTGCTTTCCCGGCGGGTCGATGACCGGCGCGCCCAAACTGCGCACGATGGAGATCATCGACAGGCTCGAGGGCCGCGCGCGCGGCGTCTACTCAGGCACGATCGGATTCTTCGGTCTCAGCGGCACCGCGGACCTCAACATCGTGATCCGGACCGCGGTCGCCAGGCCCGGCGGGCTGACGGTCGGCGCGGGCGGGGCGATCGTCCTCGACTCCGACCCGGTCGAGGAGTACGAGGAGATGCTGCTCAAGGCCCGCGCCCCGCTGCGGGGCCTCGGCGGGCTGTCCGGCGCGCCCGCCCCCCGGCGTCTCGCCTGAGACGGCGTCTAACCCGGCCGCCGGGCCGGGCCGGGCCGGGCCGGCGGCCGGGCCCGACCCGGTCCGACGGCGTCTAACGGCCGGGTTCGGGGAGCAGCCCCCGGTTGAGCGCCACCGCGGTGGCGAGCGTCCGGTTGGAGCAGTTGAGCTTGGCGAGGATGTTGGCGACGTGCCGCTTGGCCCCGTGTTCTGAGATGCCGAGGCGGCGGGCGATCTGCTTGTTGCTGAGCCCCTCCGCCATCAGGGCGAGGGCCTGCTGCTCGCGCGAGCTCAGCGGCGAGTCGACGGGGTCGCTCTCCGGGCAGGAGTCGTCGTCGGGGCCGGGCGTCCCCTCGAGGTCCTCCTCGTCGCGGATGCGGGACAGGAGCCGCCGGGCCAGCGGGCCGGGCATCGGCATGAGGCCGCTGCCGAGGTCCGCCAGGGCACTCCTGAGCGAGGTGTGGGTCAGGTCCGTCTCCAGCAGCAGGCCGTCGACCGGCAGGGCCGCGGCCTCCGCGAGCGAGGCGTCGCACACGCCGCGCAGGACCAGCAGGACGTGCGCGTCGTGCTCGGCCGCGACCGTGGCCAGCTTCTCGGTCGCGTGCGCCTTGCCGGACGGGGCGAGCAGCAGGACGTCCGGCCTCTGTGACTGCAGCAGCTCGAGAGCGCGGTCGAGGTCGCCCGCCTCGTACGTTCTCTCCACCGTGTCGACGGTCGCGAGCATGGTGCACAGCCCGCAGCGGAGCACCTCACTGCCCATGGCGACCAGAACGGCCCGGCCTAAAGGATCGAGTCGTTGTGAGCTCATGTTCATCCCGCCGTCGCGTCGGACAACCGCAGTTCCACTACTTCAAGAGGGCTCCAATACCCTGAAAAACGCGGCATCCACCTGTATTTCAAGAAAGTTCGCTATAAAGATCCACAGCCATCCTGACCAGAGGAATTTCCGGCCGGCCGCCGAGTGGATCCCTTCCCGGGCGCGGCGGGTCAGATGACTGGCGGTCGCCCGCGGTCAGCGTGCCCGCGCCTTCGGTGCCGCTCCCCGGAGGCCGTCTTCGTACCGGCTCCCCGCCGGCTCCTTGCGCCGGGCCGTTTGTCGCTTTCCTTCCGCCCGCAAATTACTCGGACCGCCCGGATCACCCGGATCCCCTATTACCTGCCTACCCTGCTTTTCCCGTATCTTCAACGTCGGAAATGTCCGTTTATATGCGTCTTCGCAGATCACGGGGCCATCTCGGCGCGTTATATTTCCAACTTAGGGTACCCTTGCCTAATCAGATTTCCTGGTCTACCGTCGGAACCGGACTCCGGAACCGCACAGCCCTGATGATCACCGTGACGCGAAGGCGGCGAACCACGTGAGGATCCTGACCCGGAGCGACCTGGCCAGAGTCGAGCTCGTCCCCTCCGAGGTGGTCTCGGTCGTGGAGGAGTCTTACCGGGCCCTGGCCTCCGGGCTGTCGGTCAATCCGAGCAGGCTGACGGTCAAGCCACCCGACGGGCACTCGGTGGGCCACACCCTGGTGGGGCGCGACGGCACTCGCGAGGTCGTCGCCTTCAAGACCTCCTACCGGTTCTATCCGCGGCGCGAGCACCAGTACACGACCCTGTCGCTGTACGACGACGAGAGCGGGCTCCCCGTCGCGCTGATGGACTGCGCCAGGATCGGGACCATGCGGGCCCCGGCGGTGTCCGCGCTCATCGCCCGCGAGTGCGCCGCCCCCGGCAGCCGCAGCGCCCTGGTGATCGGTACGGGCGTCCAGGGGCGGCAGGCCCTGCCCTACCTGATGGCCACCATGCCCGGCCTGGAACGGCTCATGGTCTACGGCACCCACCCCGACGGGCTGCGCGCGGTGCGGGAGGCCGTGCCCGGCGAGGAGGTGGAGATCGTCGAGGACCTGCGGGCCGCGGCCGGCGAGGCCGACGTGGTGCTCGCCGCCGCCGGGCCCAAGACCCCCGCGGCGATCGAGGCCCGCTGGCTGCGGCCCGGGGCGCTGTGCGTGCTGGTCGGGTACGGGCTGGCCTCCTCGACCCTGCACCGGGCCGACCGGGTGCTCGCCACCAGCGCCGCCCGGATGGCGGTCACCGGCACCGACCTCGCCGACGCGCGCGGCAGGCTCCGCCCGGTGGACGTCGAGCTGCCCGAGGTGCTCGCCGGATCCGCCGGGGCACGGCTCGACGCCGGCGAGCGGATCTTCGCGTACAACAGCGGGCTCGCCGTCACCGACATCGCGCTCGGCCACCACCTCGCCCAGAAGGCCACGGCGCGCGAGCTGGGACAGGTGATCGACCTGTGGCGTTGAGGACGCCGGCCTCTCGCGCGCCCGAGACGCCGGTCGGCCGCGCACCCGCGTCACCCTGCCCCGGGCAGGGGTCCCCCGTGCCCGCCCCACGCCCTCCGGCCCGGCCCACGCCGGAGTCACGCCATCTCGCGCTCCCGCTCCCCGCCGGTGACGACCTCGCCGGTGACGACCTCGCTGGTGACGACCTCGCTGGTGACCCGGCGGTCGACGACGTTCAGGGGACCGAGGCCTGACAGGACCGTGAGGATCTCGTCCACCAGCCCGGGGGGAGCGGACCTCGCGCCGGTGAGGGCGACGGTGCCGGCCTCCCGCAGCAGGCTCGGGCAGAGGTCGGCGACACCGGTGACGACCCGCGAAAGGACGCCGGAGTCACCGGCGAGCCCGATGACGTGACGGGCGTCGGGACAGCCGGGGCCCGCGGCGACCAGCAGGAGATCCCCGGCGGCGGCGACGGCGGCGACGGCGGTCGCCCGGTCGGAGGCGTGGTAGCAGAAGTCGTCGGGGTCGGGGCCGCGCAATCCGGGGAAGCGGGCGCGCAGGGCCGCGACGACGGGGCGGGCGTGCTCGACGGGGATGCCGGGCTGGATGAGGTAGGAGACCGCCATGGGGTCGGCGGGCCGCAGCCGCGCCACGTCGGCCGCCGTCTCCACCAGAACGGTCGTCTGCGGGGCCTGGCCGAGGATGCCCGGGACGACGGCGTCGCCGTGCCTGCCGATCACGACGGTGAGGTCACCGCGCTCGGTGAACCGCGCCACCTCGGCGTGGGCGGCGGACACCAGGGGGCAGGTGGCGTCGACGACGGCCAGCCCCCTGGCCGCGGCCTCGGCCCGCAGGGCCCGCGGCACACCGTGGGCGGGGAGGACGACGACGGCGTGCTCGGGGAGCGTGCCGAGGCCGGTGACCGTACCGACGCCCGCGCGGGCCAGTTCCCCCGCGTGGTGGGGGACGTCGGTGACGGGACCGTAGGCGAACACGGGCCCGCCTCCGGCCCCGCCCCGGGCGGTCTCCAGCGCGGTCTCCAGGGCACCTCGGGCTCCGGGGCAGACCGGCCGGGTGCCGGCCAGCAGCGCGCGGCGGCTGCGCATGACGTCACCCCATCGCCGTACCTCCTGACAAGCCGCCTCCACCGCGGCACGGTCATCGGGGTGGGCGGCGGCCGCGAGCCCGGTGACGCGGCCGTGACGGTCGATACAGGAGACGGCGAACAGGTGGCCGTCGCCGAGGGAGATGTCGCCGGCCCGCCCGGTCGCCGGCGCGTACCGCGGGCCGTCCCGCCGGGTGCCCGGACGGGGCTCCGGGGCAGTGTCCGGAAGGATGTCCGGAAGGATGTCCGGAAGGATGCCCGGAAGGATGCCCGGAAGGATGCCCGGAAGGACGTCCCGCCGGACGGCCGGGCGGGTCTCCGGACGGGCGGTCAGCGGCGCGTAGCGCACGCGCAGCCCCCTGCGGGTGAGCGCCGCCCCCAGGGCCGGCGCGGCGGGACACTCGACGGATCCCCTGCCGGGGTGGTCGAAGACGGGAGCGACGACCACTTCCCCGCCGGCGACGCCCTGGCAGGCGAAACGCTCCCGGATCTTACTCCTGTTCATATTCTCGTCCCCGATCGTCAAGGAAACCGAGCCCACGGCGGCGGATTCGGAGCGGGTTTTCGAGACCCGCCAGATCTCGTTTCCCTGCCCGCGAATGGATACACGACCCGGTGCGCGAAAATATCAAGGCGATCACCACCTGCGCATTTTTTATGACAATACTTTATGGGTGATTAGGGCCGCCGATCCGGCGGATATCCCTTCGTCATCGCGGGCCGGGCCCGGCCCGTCAGACGGTTCCCTCAGATGGCCACGGCCCGCTGCAGCACCGCCCTGGCGAGGGCGTTGCGCTGGTAGGGGCGCAGCCGCGCCTTGAGCGTGGACAGGGCGGCGCGGGTCCGCCCGCTGCGAAGGTGGGGATAGTCGTCGAGGAAGGCGTGCCAGGTGAGCGCGGCCTGTTCCAGGTGCCCCTGGTCGAGGTGCAGCGCGGCCAGGGTCGCGGAGGTGAGCGCGCGGGCACGGCGCTCGGTGGCCGGCCGGTGCCGGATGGAGGCGGCCAGGGCGTCGGCGGCGGCGGGCCTGTCGTCCAGCGCGGTCAGCACCGCGGCGTGCTGGTGGGCGAGGGACGCCTGGTGGTAGGCGCCCACCGTGTCGGCGGGGGCGCCCGTCGTGGCGACGGCGCGGTCGAGGTGGTGCTCGGCCGCCCGGAGGTGGCGGAGGGCGGTGCGCCGGCCGCCCTCCGCCGCCGCCGCGACGGCGGCCTGTCCGCGCAGGAAGGCGTGGGTGCCCGGCTCGATCGCCGCGGGGGCGCTGGTCAGGGCCGCCTCGGCCAGGTCGAGAGCCTGGCCGTGGTGCCCCAGGGTGTGGGCCTGCACCGACAGTGCCCGCAGGGTGACCGCGTACCCGGCCGCGTCGCCGTTCTCGGCGGCGAGTCTCAGCGCCGCCCGGTAGTAGCTCTGGGCGACCCCGTGGAGCTGCTCGTCGAAGCACATGAAGCCGCACAGGTACGTCAGCTCGGTGGCGATCGACAGCATCCTACGGCGCGTCCCGGGGCTCATCCGGGCCCGCAGCCACGGCACGACGTCCACGGCGAGGTATCCCGACAGCGCCCGCCGCGCCTGGCCTCCGCCGAAGGCCGTGTCCGTCTGCGAGAACACCTGGGCCATCGCCTCCGCCGCCTCCACCTGCGGTGTTCCCACCTCCGGCGCCCGCCTGCGGCCCGAGCCCGCGGTGGCCGCCGCCGCGGCGGCGTCGGCCCAGCCGGGCACCGACAGCGCGGCCAGGCTGTAGACGCAGTCCTCCAGCATCCGCCGCCTGCCCAGGCACACCCCGGTGTGCAGCTCCACCAGCCGGGTCACGGGATCCTCGTCCCGCCAGTCCTCGCCCGCGGTCCTCGGGGCGTCGCGGGGGGCCCGGCCCGGGTCCGCCAGGCCGACCGCGGCGATCTCCAGCGGGCGTCCGAGACGGCGCGACAGCGCCTCGGCCACCAGATGCGGCACGGGCGGGCGCGGGCGCATGCCCGCCAGCCAGTGGGCGACCGCCGCCCGCCCGTAGCGCAGCGCCACTCCCGCCTCGGCGCCGAGCCCGTTGACCTCGTCGGCCAGCTGCTGCCCGGTCCACCGGGCCTCTGTCAGCAACGCCCGTAATCGGACGTTGGGTCGGTGTCCTGTGCCCATCCGTTTTCTCTCACCGGACTCGTCGGCGATATTCCTCACCTCCCCGCTTTTTCAAATTTAAATTTCACCTATCAGCGATCCTCGCCGTTATCACGAAGGCGGCGATCGCGTCACGGACGTCGTCATGAAACACCTTCCGCAAATGAAACCGATCGCCCGGCGCCGGGGGGTTCCGGGATATCGCGGCGGCGGTCGTACTGGAAGTGGGGGAAGCGGACCGCTTTCTTCCCGGCGCACGGCGGCACGCCCCTTTCCCGGCCGCCCGGCACCAAGGAGAACCGGAAGAGAGGTGAAGTGCGGTGACGACAGCACCGGTGCTCGGCTCCCTCGCCGGCACCACGCGATCGGCGGGCCGGGTCCTGACCGCCGCCCGGGAGCTGGTCGAGCCGGCCCACCGTGCCGCGGTGGACCGGCTGCCGCAGGAGATCCGCCACGTCGCCGGCTACCACGTGGGCTGGTGGGACGCCGACGGCCGCCCCTGCGACAGCGGCGGCAAGTCGGTCAGGCCCGCGCTGGTGCTCGCGTCGGCGTGGGCGGTCGGCGGCGAGAACCCGCGGGTCTCCGAGGTGTCGATCCCCGCGGCGGTCGCGGTGGAGCTGGTCCACGACTTCTCGCTGCTTCACGACGACATCATGGACGGCGACCTCACCCGAAGGCACCGGCCGGCCGCGTGGACCGTCTTCGGGACCGGCGAGACCATCCTGGTCGGGGACGTACTGCTGGCCCTCTCCCTGGACCTGCTCGCCACCAGCCCCGGCCTGCGGGTGATGACCGGCTCGCTGCTGCGGCTGTGCTCGGGGCAGAGCGCCGACCTGGCGTTCGAGACGCGGACCGACGTCACCCTTTCCCAGTGCGTTCAGATGGCGATGGGCAAGACCGGGGCGCTGCTGGGCTGCGCCTGCGAGCTCGGCGCGCTGGCCGGCGGCGCAGATCACGCCCGCGCCCGGCTGTTCGGGCAGTTCGGGCGCCACCTCGGCCTGGCCTTCCAGCTGGCGGACGACCTCCTGGGGATCTGGGGAGATCCCCAGGTCACCGGCAAGCCCGTCTTCTCCGACCTGGCCAACCGCAAGAAGTCCCTGCCGGTGGTCGCCGCCCTCACCTCGGGCACCGCCGCGGGCGAGCGGCTGGCCTCGCTCTACCACCGCGACCGCGAACTGGACGAGCGCGACCTGGCCCGCGCCGCCGACCTGGTCGAGGCCGCCGGCGCCCGCGCCTGGGCCCGGCGGGAGGCCGAGGCCAACCTCGGTGCCGCGCTGGACCGCCTGCGCGAGGCCGCCCCCGCCCCCGGCCCGGCCGAGGACCTTCGCCTCCTGGCCCACATGATCACTCGGCGGGACCACTGACGCGCCCACCTCCCGGGCTCGGACCCGGGTTCTCCACGCTGGAGGTATTCGATGACGGCACGGACCACAGGCGACCTGTCCGCGGGCCCGCCCTCACGGGCGGGCGAGCCCGGCGGCGAGGAGGCGCGAAAGGTGCTGCTGGCCTCCCCCCGGTCGCTGTGCGCGGGTGTCGAGCGGGCGATCGAGACCGTGGAACGTGTGCTGGCCGACCGCGGCGCCCCCGTCTACGTGCGCAAGCAGATCGTGCACAACGTCCACGTGGTCGACGACCTGCGGCGGCGCGGCGCGGTCTTCGTCGAGGAACTCGACGAGGTCCCGCCGGGGGCGACGGTGGTGTTCTCCGCCCACGGCGTCTCACCGGCCGTACGGGAGCAGGCCGCCGCCAGGGGGCTGCGGGTGATCGACGCGACCTGCCCGCTGGTCACCAAGGTGCACGCCGAGGCGCGCCGCTTCGCCGCCCGCGGCGACACCGTCGTGCTGATCGGGCACGCCGGGCACGAGGAGGTGGAGGGCACCATGGGCGAGGCGCCGGAGCGGACCGTGCTGGTCCAGACCCCCGCCGAGGCCGCCGCGCTGGAGGTCGAGGACCCCGGCCGGGTGTCCTACCTGACCCAGACCACCCTGGCCGTCGACGAGACCGACGAGGTGGTCGAGGCGCTACGCGCCCGCTTCCCCGCGCTGGCAGGACCGGGCAGCGACGACATCTGCTACGCCACGACCAACAGGCAGCGGGCGGTCTCCGAGGTCGCCGCCGGCGCCGACCTGGTACTCGTCATCGGCTCCGCCAACTCCTCGAACTCGGTGCGGCTGGTCGAGCTCGCCCGGCGCCGGGGCGTCGCGGCGCACCTGATCGACGACGTCGGCGACATCAGGCCCGAATGGCTCCGCGACGCCCGCGCCGTCGGCGTGAGCGCGGGCGCCTCGGCCCCGCACCACCTGGTGGAGGAGGTCGTCGACTTCCTGCGCGAGCTGGGGCCCGTCCAGGTCGCCGAGCACCGCCACACCATCGAGACCGTCCGTTTCGCCGCTCCGAAGGAAGTGCGCACGCCATGAGCGCTGACACCGCCGCAACCGGCTTCCACGCCGCCACGGTCACCGTCCCCGACCCCCCCGGGCCCCCGCGGGCCGGTGCCGCCCCCGGTGGCACGGCCGGTGGCGCGGCGGCCGTGGACGGCCTGCTGGAACGGATCGGGGATCCCGGTGACCTGCGGCGCCTGCCGTCCGCCCGGCTGCCCGCGCTGGCCGGTGAGATCCGCCGTTTCCTGGTGGACAAGGTCAGCGCGACGGGCGGCCACCTGGGCTCCAACCTGGGGGCGGTGGAGCTGAGCGTCGCGCTGCACCGGGTCTTCGCCTCCCCCCAGGACGCGATCGTGTTCGACACCGGCCACCAGGCCTACGTTCACAAGATCCTCACCGGCCGCCGGGACGACTTCGACGGGCTGCGCCAACCTGGGGGCCTGTCGGGGTACCCGAGCCGGGCCGAGTCGGTCCACGACGTCGTCGAGAACTCGCACGCCTCGACCGCCCTGTCCTACGCCGACGGGCTGGCGAAGGCCGTCCGGCTCAGCGGCCGCGCCGACCGGCACGTGGTGGCGGTGATCGGGGACGGCGCGCTGACCGGGGGGCTCGCGCTCGAGGCGGTCAACAACCTGGGCGCCGCGCCGGGGCTGCCGGTCATCGTCGTGATCAACGACAACGGCCGCTCCTACGCCAGGACCGCCGGCGGGCTCGCCGCCCACCTCGCCGCACTGCGCCGCTCCCGCCCCGGCCTGCCGGACCCGGAGTCACGCGGCGACGGCGAGGAACCCCGCCGGGCCCCCCGCGAGGCCGGGGAGCCCGGGGAGACCCGGGAGACCGGGAACACCGCGGAGACCCGGGACGCCGGGGACGGCCGGGACGCCACGCGGCCGGCCGGGACCAACGTCTTCGAGGCCCTGGGATTCTCCTACCTCGGCCCCGTCGACGGCCACGACATCGACGCCCTGGAGGGAGCACTGCTGCGGGCCCGCGCCCTGGGCCGTCCCGTGGTGGTGCACGCGGTCACGGTCAAGGGGAAGGGGTACGGTCCCGCGGAGGACGACGAGGCCGACCGGATGCACGGCATCGGGGTGCTGGACCCGGCCACCGGCCGCCCGCCGGCCGCGACCGCCGCGACGCCGCCCTCGTGGACGTCGGTGTTCGCCAAGGAGATCACCGCGATAGGCGCCGAGCGACCGGCCGTGATCGCGATCACGGCGGCGATGCCCGGCCCGACCGGGCTGGCGGCGTTCGCGGCCAGGTTCCCCGACCGCTTCGTGGACGTCGGCATCGCCGAGCAGCACGCGGTCACCTGCGCCGCCGGGCTCGCCATGAACGGCATGCACCCCGTCGTGGCGATGTACGCGACCTTCTGCAACCGGGCCTTCGACCAGGCGCTGATGGACGTCGCCCTGCACCGGTTGCCCGTCACGCTGGTCCTGGACCGGGCGGGGATAACCGGCCCCGACGGGCCGAGCCACCACGGCATGTGGGACCTGGTGCTGCTCGGGATGATCCCGGGGCTGCGGATCGCCGCGCCCCGCGACGCGACCCGGTTGCGCGAGGCGCTCCACGAGGCCGTCGGCTTCGACGGCGGGCCGACCGCGATCCGCTATCCGAAGGCCAGCGTCGGTCCCGACATCGTGGCGCTGCGGCGGCTCGGCGGGGCGGGCGGGGTCGACGTGCTGGCGGAGAACGGCGACCGCGTGCTGCTCGTGGCCGTCGGCTCGCTGGCGGGCCCGTGCGTGGCGGCCGCCGCGCAGCTGCGCCACCACGGCGTCGGCGCCACGGTCGTGGATCCGCGGTGGGTGGACCCGGTCCATCCGGCGCTGGTGGAGCTGGCCGCCTCGCACGGCCTGGTGGTCACCGTCGAGGACGGCCTGCGCACCGGTGGCGTCGGCGCGGCGGTCGCCACCGCGTGCGCCGACGCCGACCTGGACACGCCGGTCCGCGCCCTCGGCCTGCCCAGGGAGTTCATCGGGCACGGCGACCGCGCCCACCTGCTGGCCGCCGCCGGCCTGGACCACGGCTCCATCACCGCCTCGGTGCTCCGCGCCGTCCACGCCCCCACCCGCCCCGCCACCGCCGGGCCGGGCGCGGTGGCCGGCGGTGGCGGCGCGGCCTCCCGGCCGAAGTCACCGCCGAGGTCACAGGCCACGCCACAGGCCGTGCCACAGCCCACGTCACAGGCCACGTCGAAGCCGAAGTCCCAGCGGAGGTCACAGCCGATCGGAGGCCGCCGGTGAGCGCTCCCGTACTCGTGGGCATGCCCGGCGTCGGCGCCCCCGCCGAGGCTCCGCCGGCGCCCGCCTCTGCGGAGCCCGCCGTCCTGGCGCCGCGCCGGGCCACCCGCCGCCTGCGGGTGGGCGACGTCGAGGTGGGCGGGGACGCCCCGGTGTCGGTGCAGTCGATGACCACGACCGTCACCGCCGACGTCGGCGCGACGCTCCAGCAGATCGCCGAGCTGACCGCCGCGGGCTGCCAGATCGTCCGCGTCGCCGTCCCCTCCCAGGACGACGCCGACGCGCTGCCGGCCATCGCCAGGCAGTCCACCATCCCGGTGGTCGCCGACATCCACTTCCAGCCCAAGTACGTCTTCAGCGCCATCGACGCGGGATGCGCCGCGGTGCGGGTCAACCCCGGCAACATCAGGGCGTTCGACGACAAGGTCCGTGAGATCGCCCGCGCCGCCTCCGGCGCGGGCGTCCCGATCAGGATCGGGGTGAACGCCGGGTCGCTCGACGGGCGGCTGCTGGCCAAACACGGCAGGGCCACCCCCGAGGCGCTCGTCGAGTCCGCCCTGTGGGAGTGCTCGCTGTTCGAGGAGCACGGTTTCGGCGACATCAAGATCTCCGTCAAGCACCACGACCCGCTCACGATGGTCGCCGCGTACCGGCTGCTGGCCGCTTCCTGCGACTACCCGCTGCACCTCGGCGTCACCGAGGCGGGTCCCGCGCTCCAGGGCACCGTCAAGTCCGCCGTCGCCTTCGGCGTCCTGCTCGCCGAGGGCATCGGGGACACCGTCCGCGTCTCCCTGTCGGCCCCTCCGGTGGAAGAGGTCAAGGCGGGGATCCAGATCCTGCAGTCCCTCGGCCTGCGGCCCCGGCGGCTGGAGATCGTCTCCTGCCCGTCCTGCGGCCGCGCCCAGGTCGACGTGTACCGGCTCACCGAACGGGTCGCCGCCGCCTTCGACGGCTTCCCCCTTCCCCTGCGGGTGGCCGTCATGGGCTGCGTGGTCAACGGCCCCGGAGAGGCCCGCGAGGCCGACCTCGGCGTGGCGAGCGGCAACGGCAAGGGCCAGATCTTCGTACGCGGCGCCGTCGTCGCCACCGTCCCCGAGTCGCAGATCGTGGAGGCGCTCCTGGAGGAGGCGACGCGCCTGGCCGAGGAGGCCGAACAGGACGAGACGGGCGACGGCCCTGAGCACACCACCCCCGGGAGGAACGGATGAGCACCACCGGCACGATGCCCACCGTCGACGCCGCCCCTCGCGCCCTGCTCGCCGAGACGGCCATGGATCCGATGGGCCAGGTCACCGCGTCGGTCTACGAGACCGCCCGGCTGGTGGCCTCGGCGCCGTGGCTGGCGGGCCACCTGCAGCGGATCGAGTTCCTCGTCCGGGGCCAGAACCCGGACGGAACCTGGGGAGGGCCCGGCGCGTACGTGCTCGTCCCCACCCTCAGCGCGGTGGAGGCCCTCCTCACCGTGATGGGCGCGGATCCGCCCGGCGGGCCGCCCGCCCGGCTCGACGGCGGCGTCGTGACCGCCACGCGGCGCGGCCTGGACGCGCTGTTCGCCCGGCTCGGCCCCGGGGCCGGGGAGAGCGCCCTGCCCGACACCATCGGCGCGGAGTTCCTCATTCCCTGGCTGGTCGGCGAGGTCAACCGGCATCTGGACGCGCTGGCGGAACATCCCCTCACCGGGCTGGACGTCTGGCGGGGATCGGGCCGCCTGGGCACGCCCGACGGGTGGAGCTCGGCGCCCCTCGACCTGCTGCGCGACGTCGCCGAGCGGGGCGAGGCGCTGCCCGCGAAGGTCTGGCACTCGCTGGAGGCGCTGGGACCGGCCGCCGCCCGTGCCCCGCAGGTGCGGGTCGTCGGCGGGGCCGTGGGGTGCTCGCCGGCCGCCACCGCGGCCTGGCTGGGACCGAAGGACGACGGCGAGCCGGCCTCGGACCGGCGTTCCGCGATCCTCTACCTGCGCGCCGTGCAGGCCAGGCACGGCGGCCCCGTCCCCGGCGTGACGCCGATCGACGTCTTCGAGCGGGCCTGGGTGCTCGCGGCGCTGGCCGAGGCCTTCCCCTCCCTGACGCCGCCGCCCGAGCTGGGCGACAGCCTGGAGGCCGTCCTCGGCGACCTCGGGGCGCCCGCGGGCGCGGGCCTGCCCCCCGACTCCGACGACACCGCCGGGGTGCTCCACGCCCTGAGGCTCATCGACCGCCCGCGCTCCGCCGAATGCCTGTGGACCTACGAGAGCGACACCTACTTCCGCTGCTTCGCGGGCGAGCGCACCCCCTCCACCAGCACCAACGCCCACATCCTGACGGCCTTCGGGGACCAGGCGGGCGACGGCGCCACCTCACCGGGACAGGCCCGCCTCCGGCAGGCGATCACCAAGATCTCCCACTGGCTGTGCGGGGAGCAACGCCCCGACGGCAGCTGGATCGACAAGTGGCACGCCTCCCCCTTCTACGCCACCGTGTGCTGCGTCTCGGCGCTCGCGCGGCACGGCGACGCCATGTGCGCCCCGGCGCTGCGCGCGGCCGTGGGATGGGTGCTCGACACCCAGCGGCCCGACGGGTCGTGGGGGCTGTGGTCCGGGACGTGCGAGGAGACGGCGTACGCCATGCAGACCCTGCTGAGGGCCTCGCGCCACGATGACGCGGTGAGCCGCGCGGTGCTGCGCGGCGACGCCTTCCTGGCCGGGCACGGCGACCACCGGGAGCACCCGCCCCTGTGGCACGACAAGGACCTCTACGCCCCCGTCGCGGTCGTGCGGGCCGAGGCGCTGGCCGCGCGGGCCCTGGCCCGCACCCGCTTTCCCGGGGAGTGGCGATGAGCGCCGTGCCCGTTTCCCGGGAAGCCGTTTCCCGGGAAACGGCTTCCGGGAAAACGGCGGTGAGTCCCGCGGCGGCCCTTCGGGGAACGGCGACGGGCCCCGCCGGGATCGGCGGTCCCGGCGCCTCGCCGGCCGGTTCGGAGGTGGCACCGTGAGCCTGAACAAGTACCGTTTCGCCCTGCGCACCCGGTCGTTCCTGGACGCCCACGCCGCGGACCGCACCGGCATGGTCGAGCTCAGCCCGGCGCCGGACCGGCAGCTGCTGGTATGGAACCCGGAGGCGGTCGGGGAGATCTTCCGCTCCGAGCGGCGGATGGTCCTGGAGGGCAGCGACACGCTGGGACCGCTGGTCGGGAGGCACTCCATGCTGTTCGCCAACGGGCAGCGGCACGCGGCGTACCGCAAGGTGGTCGGCACGGCGCTGCGCGGGCACCGGCTGGCCGCCTACCGCGGCGTCATCGCCGAGGCGACCGACGCCGCCCTCGGCTCGCTCGCCCCGGGCACGACGTTCTCCCTGCCCGAGTGGACCCGCGCGCTGACCCTCCGGATCATCGGCAGGATCGTCCTCGGCCACGCCGAGGACGAGACGCTCGGCCCGTTCACGAAGTGGGTGGAGTACACGCTCGGATCACGGGCCCGCACCCTGGCCTACCGGCACCTGCGCGGCCTCGGCCCCCTGCCCTCGCCGTGGCGGACCTTCCAGCGGGACAGGGCCGAGATCGTCGGCGACCTCCTGCGGGCCTCCCGGTCCGGGGGATCCCGGCAGGGGCGCGAGCCCGGCGGAAAGGCCGCGGAAAGGACCGGCGAACCGCCGGCGATCGCCGGCCTGCTGACCTCGGGGGAGGAACCCCTCGGCCCGATGGGCGACGAGGAACTCTCCGACCAGCTGATCTCCCTGCTGTTCGCGGGCCACGAGACGACCGCGTCCGCGATCGCCTGGACCCTGTTCTGGCTGCACCGCGACGAGCGCGTCCGCCACGACGTGCTGGCGGAGCTGGAGGCGACGACCGACGACGGCTCCACCACCGAGGCCGTGCCCCTGCTGAACGCGGTCTGCCAGGAGGCGCTGCGGATCTCCCCTCCCGCCACGGTCGCCGGCAACCGGATGCTCACCTCGGACTGGCGGCTGCTCGACCGGCCCGAGCCCGCGGGCACCCGCCTCACGCCGTGCATCGCCCTCGCCCACCGCAGCCCCGAGATCTACCCGGATCCGGGGCGCTTCGACCCCGGGCGGTTCCTGGGCGCCCCCCGGCACGCCCAGGAGTACCTTCCCTTCGGCGGCGGGACCCGCCGCTGCCTCGGCGCGAACCTGGCCATGCTGGAGATGCGGATGGTCGTCGCGGCGGTGCTGCGCCGGCACGACCTGCGCTGTCTCAATCCCGAAGCCGCCGTGCCGCACCTGCGCGGGCCAGCCATGGGACCGGGACCGCTCAGGATGGCGGTCGGCGGCTGCCCCATGCGGGCGGGACGGCCGCGCCCCGCGCCACCGGCCGGTGAGAGCGAGGTGCGGGCATGACCGGGACGACCACGCCGGTCCGGCCGATGACCCGGGGGCGGGCGGCGCTCCGCATCCACCGGCTCGAATATCCCTTCCCCGCCGTGTACGCCTGCCACGTGCTGTGGGGCGCCTGCTTCGCGATGACCTCCCCCGGGCAGTTGCTCGCCGTTCCCGTGCTGGTCACGCTGCTGGCCAACCTGCTCGGCATCATCTCGCAGAACCCGCTGAACGCGGCGCTGGACGTCCGCGCGGACACCAGCACACAGGGCAAGGGCGACATCGCCGACGCGACGCGACTGCTCGGCCCGCGCGCCGCCTTCCGGTGGGCCGCCGCGGAGATGGCCCTCGCGCTGGGACTGGCGGCCGCGGTCTCGGTGTGGCTCGCCCGCCCCGCCGTGGTGATCGGCGTGGCGCTGGCGATCGTCCTGCACCTGCTCTACAACCTCGAACCCGTCCGGTTGAAGAGCAGGGGCTACGCCAACCCGGCCTACTTCGGCCTGACCTTCGCCCTGCTGCCCTGCGTGTCGACGTACTCGGCGATCCGCCCGGACATCCCGGTGCCGGTCTGGCTGGTGTTCGCCGGTCTGGCGGTGCTGCTCTTCGGGCGCTCGCTGTGGTGGTCGATCCCCGACCGGACCGGGGACGCCCTCGCGGGCGACCGCCCGCCGGCCGTGCGGCACGGCGCCCGCGTCGCGCTGCTGGTGGCCTGCGCGGGTACGGTGACGGCGCTGGCACTGATCGGCTGGGGGCTGCTGTGGCTCTACGGACCCGCCTGGGCGCTGCTGGGCGTCGCCGCCTGCGGCGCCTTCCTCGTCGACAAGCTGGGCCTGCTGCGCGGCATCTCCGACGAGAACCTCCCCGACGAGACGTCGATGCGAAGGCGCAGCCTGTCGCTGGTCCTCGCGGCCGACCTGCTGCTGGTGGTGATCCCCGTCATCCTCGTCGTCGCCCGGTGAGCACCTCCCTCATCCCTTGACCGCGCCCACGAGGCCGTTGACGAAGTAGCGCTGCAGCAGGAGGAAGAGCGCGATGACCGGGATGACGATGATCAGCGACGCGGCCATGACCTCGTTGTAGTGCGGCACGTCGCCCGACAGCAGGGTCTCCAGGCCGAGCGGCAGCGTGTAGAGGGAGGGGTCGTTGAGGGACACCCGCGTGAGGACGTACTCGTTCCAGGTCGGCACCGCGGTCAGCACCGCGACCGTGATGAGGGTGGGCCGGGCGAGCGGCAGGTAGACCGACCAGAAGATCCGGAACTCCCGCGCACCGTCCGCGCGGGCGGCCTCGCGCAGCTCCCGGGGGATCCCGCTGAAGCCGTTGGTGAGCAGCAGCACCGTCAGCGGGGCGGTGCCGTTGACGAACGGCAGGACCAGGCCCAGGTGCGAGCCCAGGATGCCGAGGTTCTTCTCCAGGATCACCACGGGGAGCAGCACCGTGATGCCCGGCACGAACAACAGCGAGACGAAGAACCAGAAGAGCACCTTCCTGCCGGGGAAGTCCAGCACCGCGAAGGCGTACGAGGCGAGGCTGTAGACCACCAGCACCCCGGCGACGGTCATCGCGGTGACCTGGAGGCTGTTGAGGAAGTAGTCGAAGAAGCGCAGGCGGCTCCACGTGGCCACCAGGGTGTCCAGGGTGGGGTCGGCCGGGATGAGGTTGCCGCCCCGCAGGATCTCCTCCCTGGTCTTGAAGGCGCCGGACAGCATCCACAGGAACGGGTACAGGCTGATGAGCGCGTACGCCACCAGGGCGGTGCGGGCGACGGTCCTCACGATGCGTGACCCGATCATCGGATCCTCCTGAGCAGGCGCGCGTTGACCAGGGTGAGCAGCAGGGCACCGGCGAAGAGCAGCCAGCCCAGCGCGCTGGCCATCCCCAGGGTCTGGGCGAGGCCCTTCATGAACGAGAGCCGGTAGACCTGCAGGCCGAGCACGTCGGTGTGCCCGCCGGGCCCGCCGTTCGTCATGATCAGAAAGATCTGGAAGCCGTGCAGCGCGTCCCGCACGCCGAGCAGCACGATGGCCGCGGTGAGGGGCGTCAGCAGCGGCCAGACGATGCGGCGCAGCACCTGGCGCGGCGCGGCCCCGTCGATCTGGGCCGCCTCGATCACGTTGGGGTCGATGGCCTGCAGGCCGCTGAGGTAGAGCAGGGTCGCGACGGGAACGCTCGACCAGACCAGGATCAGGATCAGCGTGGGAAGCGCGGTGTCCGGGTTGCCGAGGAAGCCCTGCGGCTGCGACAGGCTGCCCAGACCGAGGGACCGCAGCAGGACGTTGATCGCCCCGTCGGGCTCCAGCACGTAGCGCCAGGCGTAGTAGACCGCGATGCCGGTGGTGACGTAGGGCAGGAAGTACACCGAGCGCAGCACCCCGCGCAGCCGCTTGACGGAGTTCAGCGCGACCGCGAGCGGGAGCGAGACGGCCACCGTGAGCGCCGGGACGGCCACCATGACCTGGAAGGTGTTCCAGGCCGCCCGGCGCAGCTCGGGGGCGAGCGCCGGGTCGGCGTACAGCAGGTCGAGGTAGTTCTGGAAACCGGTCCACTTCCACTCGGGGGTGAACCCGTTCCACTTGGCGAAGCTCAGCGCGAAGCCGGTGCCGATGGTGTAGACGCCCATCAGCAGGAACAGCGCCACCGCGGGCAGGACGAAGGCCCAGCCGGTCAGCCACCGCCCCCACCGGCTCCGGCTCCGGCCGCAGTCACGGCGGGGCGCCTCCTCAGGGAGCCGCCCCGCGCGATCCTCGGTGGTGAGGGTGCTCACTTCGTGGACTTCCACATGGAGCCCATGATCTTGTCCATCTCCGGCCCGGCCTGCTGCGGGGTGACCTCCTTGAGCGGCGTCAGCCTGACCATCAGGTTCCCGGGCTTGACCTGGTCGTAGTCGGAGGGGAAGAAGGTGGTGTCACCGGCCTCGTAGGTGGCCTCCGGGGCGCCGGTGAAGTACTTCTGCAGCGACGCGAGGTCGGGACCGAGCAGGGTCTCGGCCTCCGTGCCGAGGTCGGTCGCCGGCAGGTCGAGCGAGGTCTTGGCGACGATGCCCGCACCCTTGGGCGAGGTCACGAAGTCCAGCCACTTGACCGCCGCCTCCCGGTTCTTGCTGGTGGCGGTGACGCCGAGGGAGGTGAGCGCCAGGGGCGCCATCACGATCTCCTTGTTGAGCCCCTCCGAGGACGGCGGGATCGGGAAGGCGAGCACCTTGTCGGGGGTCATCCCGTTCTGCGCGAGGAACGCCAGGGTGAAGGTGCCGCCGATGTTGAAGGCGGACTTGCCCTGCGCGAAGGCGACGTCCGCCTCGTCGATGCCGAGCGACGTCGTCCCGGGCATCCAGTACGGGGTGAGCTCGCTGTACAGCTCCAGCGTCTTGATCCCGTCGGGCGAGCCGAAGCCCTGCGCGGTGCCCTTGGCGAACAGCGCGTGGAACCTCTCCTTGCCCAGGTAGGAGTGGGCCAGCGGCTGGTAGGCCCAGTTGAAGCCGGTCTGGGTGACCTTCAGGCCGAGGGAGAGGCCGCCCTGCTCGGGGTCCTCGTCCGTGGTCGCCTTGAGCGCGGCGAGGAAGTCCTCCCACGTCTTCGGCGGCGTGTCCGGGTCGAGCCCGGCGGCCTTCAGCTTCTCCTTGTTCGCGTAGACGATGCCGAACGCGCCGGCCGTGAACGGCACGCTGAACAGGGTGTTCGCCTTGACCTGCTTGAACGGCGAGTCGTTGGCCGCGAGGTCGATCCTCTTCTGGGTCATCAGCCCGGCCTCGCGGGTGGTCGGCAGCAGCCGCTGCTTCCAGGCGTCGGAGACGTCGGCGGCCAGGTCGACCAGGAGGCCCGAGGAGCCCATCTCGAGGTCCTCGCCGCCCGCGTGCATCTCCAGCACGTCCGGCAGGTCGCCGGTCTGCGCGGAGCTCTGCACCTTGCTGACGAACACGTCGTCGGGGGTGATCGCCTCGATGGTGACGGCGATGCCCGTCTCGGTCTTGAACTGCTCGGCGGCCTTGGCCAGGGCGTCGGCGTGGGTCCGCTTGAACGTCCACATCTTCAGCGTCCGGCCGGCGGCCGCCTGCCCGCCCTGGTCACCACTCTGGCCACCGCTCTGTCCCGCGCCCGAGCAGGCGGCCGCGGTGAGACCCACCGCGAGCGCCAGACCGGCGGCGAGAACCCGCTTGCCTGCCTTCATGTCGCTTCCTTCCCCACTGCTGCGGTGCGTGCGGCACGGTCCGCACATGACGGTCCGGTGCTCCCGCGTCTGGCGGGCTCCGGCACCCGGCGGGCGCGGTCAGGTGATCGGTGTGGGCCGGTTGGCATCGGCATCGTCACTTCCTCGGGGGGTCGCGGAGGATGAGTCCGGGCTCTCGCCCGTGCCCCGGGGGGGATCCGGATCACGAGGCGACATCCGCGCAAATCGTTAAGATTGGTTCCGAAACTTACACGCAACACAGCGCGTGTCAAGGGTCACGCCGGGGCGGAGGAGGGACGGCGGCACACGCGGCGGAGCGTTCAGGCCGACCGGCGGCGGACCAGCCTGGCCGGGATGACCGTCTCGGCGGAGGGCTGCGCCGCCCCGCCCCGCAGCCGTTCCAGCAGGCGTCGGGCACACGCCTGGCCGATCTCCCTGGCCGGGTTGGCCATGGTGGTCAGTCCCGGCGAGACGAGGCTCGCCGCCTCGATGTCGTCGAACCCCATGACGGCCAGGTCCGCGGGAACGCGCAGCCCCCGCTCCTCGGCCGTGTCGAGCGCGCCGATGGCCATGATGTCGTTGGCGCACAGCACGGCGTCCGGAGGTTCGGGCAGGTCGAGCAGGCGGGCGGTGCCCGAGGACCCGCCCGCCCGGCTGAAGTGCGTGTGCGCCACGAGCCGGGGATCGGCGTCCGCGCCGGCGGCCAGCAGCGCGGAACGGTAGCCCGCGACGCGCTCGGCCGCGGGCCCCTCCGCGTGCGGGCCGCAGACGAAGCCGATCCTGCGGTAGCCGCGTTCCAGCAGGTAGCGGGTGGCCTCGGCGGCCCCGCCCTCGTCGTCGCTGTGCACGACGTCGACACCGGCCTGGACCAGGCGGCCCCCGAGCCGCACGACGGGGATGCCCGCCCCGATGACGGGCAGCAGGTCCTCGGCGTGCGTGTGGAAGACCGCGAAGGCGAGACCGTCCACCTGCCGGGCGATCATCTGCTCGATGGCGGCGCGCTCCAGCTCCCGGTCGCCGTCGGTGTTGCTGATGATCTCGTCGTAGCCCGCCGGTCCCAGCACGTCCTGGAGCCCGCGCGCCAGCGCCGGGTAGAAGGGGTTGGTGATGTCCGGGATGATCAGCCCGATCGTCTGGCTCCTGCTCGTGCGCAGCCCGCGGGCGAGGACGTTGGGCCGGTACCCCAGCTGGTCGATCGCGGCCAGCACGCGCCGCCGCGTCTCGTCGGCCACCGGGCGGCGCCCGTTCAGCGCGTGCGACACCGTGGTCGCGCTCACCCCCGCGAGCTGCGCCACCCTGGTGATGCTGGGACGGTCACCGCGGACCGGCCCGCGAACGTCCAGGCCCGCGGCGCCGGCCTCCCCGCCTCCGGCCCCAGCGCGCCCCTCCGCCCCATGACCTTCCCGCGCTTCCCGCGACTGCCGTGCCTGCCGCGCTCCCTGCGCGGGCTCATCCGCCGGGGGCCGCGCCGCCCCGGCGGGCGGGGCCTTCCGCGGGCCGCCACGCGCGAGGTCCCGCGGGTCCTGGCCCGGCAGGTCACGGTCGAGCGGCTCGCGGTCCGGCAGGTCACGGAGCGGGTCGCGGCCGGACGGGTCACGGGAGAGGAGGTCGAGTGCCGCGTCCAGCTCGCGGCGCCCGAGGTCCGCGGCGTCCTCGAAGGCGGCACCGGCGGCGATCCTGAGCAGGGTGGACTCCCAGACCTCGCGGACGGCGGCCAGGACGAGCGCGGCCACGACCCCGGCCCCGAGGCCTCCTCCCGCGCCGGGGCCTCCCGCGTCGAGGCCGTCTGCTCCCGCGCCGGACTCGATCGCCTCGCGCAGCGCGTGCTCCTGTCCCGCGAACATCTCCCGGGAGTACGACCGCAGTGCCGGGCTGTCCCGGTAGATCCGCGCGTGGACGGCGACCGTCCCGGCGTCGGCCGCGTCGGCCGCGTCGGCCGCGTCGCCCGCGTCGCCCGTGCTCTTCCCCGCGTCGGGCGAGGTCCGGGCCATGACGCGGCGGATCGCGTCGACGGGCCGCTCCCCCGCCGCGCGCTCCCGCAGCGCCAGCTCGGGAGCGGGCCACCCGAGCGGATCCGCCTCGAAGAAGATCTGCTCCTTGACCGGGAAGTGGTTGAAGACCGTCTTGGTCGAGACGTCGGCCATCGCCGCTATCTCGGCCACCGTCACGGCCTCGAAGCCGCGCTCGGCGAACAGGCGGCGTGCCGTGCCCGCGATGGCACGCCGCGTCTCCCCTTTCCTCCGCTCACGCCGCGTGGGGGGTCGCTCCTCGGAGGGTGCCGGGACCATGGGCAGATCTTACATCGACACACTCCTTACACCCACTATAAGTTTCTCAGGGCGGCTCGATGCCGCCGTCGGGCCGGCGCACCCGGGCCGACCAGCGCTCGTGGAGGTGCTCCAGCGGCTGGTACTTCGCCGCCAGCGCCTCGTCCAGGTCGATCCCCCAGCCGGGCGCGTCGTTCGGGTAGAGGTATCCGTTGACGGGACCGATCGTGCCGGGGAAGACCTCGTGGACGGCCTCGGGATACAGGTGCCCCTCCTGGATCTGGAAGGCGGGGGTGGTCACGTCGAGCGCCACGTTGGCGGCGGCGCCCACCGGCGAGACGTCCGCGGGCGAGTGCCAGGCGGTGCCCACGCCGGTCAGCTCGCAGAGCGCGACCAGTTTGCGCGCGGGGGTGAGCCCGCCCACCGACGAGACGTGCAGCCGCAGCAGGTCGACGCCGCCCTCGCGGACGATCCTGGCCGCGTCGGCGACGGAGCTGAGCTGCTCGCCCGCCGCGATGGGCATCGGAGCGGCCTCGCGGACCTCGGGCAGGCGGTCGTAGAACTCCGGCGCTATCGGATCCTCCAGGAAGAAGAGCCGGTACGGTTCGAGCGCCCGCGCGAGGGCGATCGCCTGCTTGGGAGTGAGCCGGGAGTGCACGTCGTGCATCAGGCCCGGCTCCTCCCCCAGCTCCCGGCGGGCGCGCTCGAACAGCTTCGGGGTGTCGCGCAGGTAGCGCTGCACGTCCCACCCGTCGGGGTACGGGGAGCCGGGGTAGCCGCCCGGCGAGCCCGGCGAGCCGTAGTGGCCGAGCCCGGGCGCGCCCGTCTGGAGCCGCACGTGGCGGTACCCGGACGCCAGGATCGCCTGGGCCTCCTCGATCGTCTCCTCCACGGTGGCCGCGCCCGCGTGCAGGTAGGTGTCGGCCGCGGCGCGCACCCGGCCGCCGAGGAGCTCGTACACGGGCATGCCCGCGCGCTTGCCCGCGATGTCCCAGAGCGCCTGGTCCACCCCCGACAGGGCGCTGTTCAGGACCGGGCCGCCCCTCCAGTAGGAGGAGAAGTGCACCATCCTGGTGATGTCCTCGATGTCGGCGGGGTGGCGGCCGATCAGAAGGGGGCCGACGTGGTGCTCCACCGCGGCGGCCACGGCGTGGAAGCGCTGGGTGAAGGTCGCGCAGCCCAGGCCGTACAGGCCGGGGTCGCTGGTGTCGACCCGGACCACCACGAGGGGCACGCCCTCGGGGGCGGTGACGATCGGCCGCACCCCCGTGACGCGGAGGGCGTCCCTGGCGGGCCAGGGTGCCTGGGTCTCTGGCATGGGAAGGGATGTCACGCGGCCTCCGCGGCGTCCGGTACGGGAAGGGTGGTCACGCGGTCTCCGCCGCGTCCGGCACCGGGAAGGGGTACCGGACGGTGAGGCCGAGCAGGCGCCTGGCCTCCCCCAGGTCGACGGGGACGGCCCTGCCCGGCAGCGGGGCCCGCCGCTCCACCCCGGGGTGGAAGCGGTCGAGCAGTTCCTCGGTGGGCTGCGGGGCCAGCGTGTCCTCGGCCGTCACGAAGATCGCGCGGTAGCCCTCGATCGGCCGGGTGAGCGCCTGCCAGACGGCGAGGGCTGCGTCCCTGCCGTCGAGGTAGGTCCACAGCTCGGCGGCGCCGGAGCCGGGGTCCTCCGCGTACTCCCGCGCACGCTTGTCGAGCTTGTCGCCCGGCCCGCCGAGCAGGGGGAAGCGCAGCGCGACGACCGTCATGCCGTAGCGGCGCGCCATCATCGCCGCGGTCGCCTCGTCGGCCTGCTTCGACAGCCCGTACGGGTCCTCGACCTGCAGGGGCAGCGCCTCGTCGATCGGGAGGTAGGCCGGGTGCAGCGGGCGCGAGGCCCAGGGGAAGCCGAGCACGGAGTAACTGCTCGCGATGGCGGCCCGCCGCACCCCCGCCCGGCCCGCCTCCTCCAGGACCACGAAGGTCGCCCGGGTGTTGCCGCAGAAGACCTCCTCGGGCGTGCCGAGGACCGGGGCCGGGATCGCGGCGAAGTGCGCGACGGCGTCCACGCCGTCGAGCGCGTCGCGCACCGTCGCCGGGTCTCCCACGTCCCCGACGACCACCCGTCCCGCCACCGGCCCGCCCGGTTCGCGGAGGTCGAGGGCGGTGACGGCCACGCCCCGGTGCGCGAGCAGGTCGAGCATGAGCCGCCCCAGCCTGCCCGCGGCCCCCGTCACCAGGACCCGCCCGGGAACCTCACTCATGCGTCACCACCTGCGGTCGGGAAGGACGCACCGGTGTCGCAAATCGATTTGTACATATGGAGTCAGCTTGCTACCCCGCCATTGCCGTGTCAATAGCGGCGCGATCCGGCCGACCCGCGAGGGCGTTCCCGGCCGGCCCTCGGCGTGATCCGCCTAACCCGCGGCGCGATCCGCGAGCGGGCGCCGCCGCTGTGCGGTGTCGGTCAGCGAGGGCGGGCGCCAGGCGCCGTCAGGGCTGTACAGGCTGGTCCCGGGCGGCACGATCTCGTCGATCCGGTCGAGGGTCGCGTCGTCGAGGGTGAGCGCCATAAGGGTTTCCGATAAGACCTTTAAATGTTAGGAAACTTTCCTAAAAATATTGACGGACCGTTGTCGCGATGTGTTGGATGGGCGGTCATCGAGGCCACCGGCCGAGACCTCTCGCCACCCCCTTGGCCTGTCAGGCCAGCGAGGAGCTCCACATGCTCAGACGCATCCGAACGACGGCAGCCGCGATCCTGGGTGCCACGGCTCTCGCCGTCACCACTCTCTCCGCCCCCGCGGCCGGCGCCGCACCGCCGCCGAACCTCCCGGCCGCGCGGGCACAGGCCGCCCCGGCGACCTTCACCCACCCCGGAGTCCTGGTCAGCAGGCCACAGCTCGACTTCATCCGGGCGAAGGTCAACGCCGGCGCCCAGCCGTGGAAGGGCGCCTTCGACCAGATGATGGGGCATTCCCTGGCGTCGCTGTCGCGGACCCCCAAGCCGCGCGCGATCGTGGAGTGCGGCTCCTACTCCAACCCCAACAACGGCTGCACCGACGAGCGCCAGGACGCGCTCGCCGCGTACACCATGGCGCTGGCCTGGTACATCACGCAGGACAGCAGGTACGCCCAGAAGGCCATCCAGATCATGGACGCCTGGTCCGCGGTGATCAGGGACCACACCAACAGCAACGCCCCGCTGCAGACCGGATGGGCCGGGTCCTCATGGCCCAGGGCCGCCGAGATCATCCGCTACACCTACACCGGCTGGTCCGCCGCCTCCGTCAGCCGCTTCTCCACCATGCTGCGCACCGTCTACCTGCCGAAGATCATCAACGGTTCCAACAGCAACGGCAACTGGGAACTGAGCATGATGGAGGCCGCGCTCGGCATCTCCGTCTTCCTCGAGGACCGGGTGAGCTACGACAAGGCCGTGGCCAAGTTCCGCGGGCGGGTGCCGGCCTTCATCTACATCTCGTCCGACGGCGCGCTCCCCAAGGCGCCTCCGGGGAGCGGCATCGACACCCGCGCCGAGATCATCAACTACTGGCAGGGCCAGTCCACCTTCATGGACGGCCTCACCCAGGAGACCTGCCGCGACTTCACCCACACCGGGTACGGGCTGTCGGCCATCTCGCACTTCGCCGAGACCACCAGGATCCAGGGGCAGGACCTCTACCCGGAGATCAGCGAGCGGCTGCGCCACGCGCTGGGCATGCAGGCGAAGTACCAGCTCGGCGCCGCCGTGCCGTCCTCGCTGTGCGGAGGCACCCTCCACCTCGGGCTGGGCCCGATCACCGAGGTCGGCTTCAACGCCCTGAACACCCGGATGGGCATCGCGATGACGAACACCCAGCGTCTCACCGAGCAGCAGCGCCCGGCCGGGACGAACGTCCTCTTCGTCGCCTGGGAGACCCTGACCCACGCCGCCAACCCCAACTGACACCGACACCCCAGGGGCCGAGCCCGGTCGACGTGGCTCGGCCCCTCCCGCGCGTGAGAGCTCGCGTCAGGCGTACCCCCGCCCCCCGGGAAGTGCTCCCGGGGGGCCGGGGAACCGTCCGGTCCGGTCAGTCCGTGAGCCGCACCCGGATGCCGTGGGCGTCGGCCCGCTGGACACCGCCGGCGTCCACGTTGGAGATCCGGATCAGGCCCTCGACCGTGCCCTTCTTGCCGTTGCCGGTCAGCCTGAGGATCAGCATTCCCGGGTCGCTCCCGTGGGAGGAGTGCGGGTCGCCGGAGAGCGGGTTCGGCCCTCGCGTCGAGGCGAAGGCCCACTTGTGGTCGGGAGAGACCGCGAAGAGGTCGACCGTCGGGTCCGCGCTGAACGGCGAGACGAGGTCGACGGTGTCGACGTGGGCGCCGCTCTCCCCGTCGAAGACCTCGGCGACGTTGGCGTCACGGTCACCGGCCCACACGTACCCTTCCCCGGCGGACGCGAGGACGCCGTGGGCGTCGCGCTCGGGCGAGTCGTCGTTGAAGAGCAGCTGGACCGCCGGGGTGTTGGGCGGGTTCGCGGGCGAGTAGCCGCTCATCGGCAGCCGGAAGACGCTGAACTGGTCGAGATTGCTGTGCGTGCCCCCGCCCCCGTTGCCGAAGACGGTGCCCTTCGCCTCGATGAACCCGCACCCGTTCGCCGGGATCCTGGCCGAGTCGTACTCCCCCACGATCGACATCGGCGTCGTGTGCCAGTCGACCACGAGCATCCCGCCGCCCCGCAGGCTGACGAAGACCGGGCCGTTGTCCGAGGCGATGAACGGGCAGATCGGCGCGTTGTCCGGCCGGAGCGCGGGTGACTGGCACGGCGCGCCGTTCGGGGTGGTGCAACCGGCCAGGTCGATCGTCGCGGCCGGCTGCTGGACGAAGGTGTTCGAGGCGTAGTCGGTGCTGACGCGCTCCAGTTTCTTGCCGTTCTGGTTGGCGATGATCAGGTACCTGTCGTCCTCGGTGGGCCAGAGGGCGTGAGCCTGCCGTACGCCCCCCGCCCCCGCCTCGGTGAGGAGGCAGGTGAGCGGCTGCCGGGTGCGGGCGTCGAAGACGACCACGTGGCCGCTGGCGACGAAGGCGAGCGCGGCGTGAGTGTCGGCCTTGTTGAAAACGATCATGTGCGGGCGCACGGGCACGCTGCCGGTCCTCGCCAGGCAGAGGGACGAGGTCGCGCCGCCCAGGTCTATGACGTGGACGGGCCGAGCGGCCGACAGCTGTTTGGTGACGTCCTGTCCGGAGTAGACGCTGACGGTGCCGCCGTGCGCGAGCCCGTTGGTATTGGACTGGTCGACCAGCCACACCTCGTACGACTTCTCGGCCGCCACGTGAGCCGGCGTCCCCGCACCCAGAACGAACAGCGCCAGTACCGCGACGATCACGGCCCGCCACTTCCCCATGAGCCCTCCAGAACCGCTCCGGCCGGAGTATCTCCCCGTATCCCTGTGGAGTCGGCTGTTTTCTACTTTTAGCCTTACGTCTCCATAAGTCCAGAAATTATGTGATTTGTAAGGAAAGCACGTCAAGGCTCCCTCGTTGCGAGGAGGAAGCGTCTTTCGAGAGGTGGTCAAACCTCCGCGAGAGAAAAAAGAAAACATAAAACCGCTTCGATATACAAAGCCATGCGAGGTCCCGGTGATGGTAGCCACCACCGGCACGACGTGGTGCGGCGGGGCGCGGCGAGGTGACGCCGATCGGTGACACGGAGCGTCGCGGCGCGATACGCGCGGCGGAGATCAAGACCTTCCCACGTCCGAACGCCCGGGGACGGTCCCGAACGTTTCCGAACGTTCCCGGGCGCCGTGATCGCTATATTGGCGAGATGAACGCGCTGGTCCGACGCCCGCTGGGCCAGACCGCCCTGTCCGTGACACCGCTCGGCCTGGGACTGGCGGCCCTCGGCCGTCCCGCCTACATCACGCTCGGCCGTGCCGAGGACCTCGGCGACGACCGGGACGTCGCCGCGATGCGGTCGCGCACCTGGGCCGTGCTCGACGCGGCGTGGGCGGCCGGCGTGCGCTATCTCGACACGGCGCGCTCGTACGGGCGGGCGGAGGAGTTCCTCGCCGGGTGGCTGCGCGAGCGCGGGATCACCCCGGGGGCCGTCACGGTCGGCTCGAAGTGGGGATACGCCTACGTCGGTGACTGGCGGCTGGACGCCGAGCGGCACGAGGTGAAGGAGCTCACCGCCGAGCGGTTCCGCGTCCAGCTGGAGCAGACACGCGCGCTGCTCGGCGAGCATCTGTCGCTCTACCAGATCCACTCGGCGACGGTCGAGAGCGGCGTGCTCGACGACGAGGACGTGCTCGACGGGCTGCGCGCGTTGCGGGCGGAGGGGGTCGCGGTCGGGCTGTCGACGAGCGGGCCGCGCCAGGCGGACACCATCGGGCGGGCGATCGAAGCCGGGCTGTTCGACACGGTGCAGTCGACGTGGAATCTGCTGGAGCGCTCGGCCGGTGAGGCGCTCGGGCGAGCGCACGAGGCGGGGATGGGCGTGATCGTCAAGGAGGGGGTGGCGAACGGCCGGTTGACCGTTCGCGCGGCCCCCGCCGCGCTCGTGGCCGCCGCGCGCGAGCGGGACACCACGCCGGACGCGCTCGCCCTCGCGGCCGTACTGGAGAGGCCTTGGGCGGGAGTGGTGCTGAGCGGCGCGGTCTCGGCCGGGCAGCTGCGCGACAACCTCGCCGCGGCCGGGATCGGTTGGGACGCGGAGCTTGACGAGCGGCTCGCCGGCCTGGCGGAGGAGCCCGAAGACTACTGGGCGAAGCGCGGCGCGCTGCCCTGGAGCTGACCGCGCCGGGCCGGGGGCCACACCGCGCCGGGCAGGGGGCCACACGGCCCGGGACCTCACCGGGCCCGGATCGCACCGGGCCGGAATCTCGCCGAACCCAGGACCGTGCCAGGCGCAGGAGCACGCCGGGCCCGGAATCCCCCTTATCAGGGAGGTGCGCGCAGCGGGGTGCGACCGAGATCGCCGATCAGCTCGGGAAGAGAGTCGAAGACGTGGCCGGCCCCGGCCTCGCGAAGCTCCTCGGGCGAGAAGCCTCCGGTGCGGACCCCGATACCGGGGATGCCCGCCCTGCGGGCGGCGAGGAAGTCCCAGGTGGAGTCTCCCACCGCGACACCCGACGCGCCCTCGACCTTGGCGAGTGCCACCTGGAGCAGGTCGGGCGCGGGCTTGGTCGCCTCGACGTCCTCCGACGTGGTCCACGCCCGGCAGCGTGACCGGCCGTCGATGAGGTCGAGGAAGTGCTCGACGTGCTGGGGTTTGCCCGACGAGGCCAGCACGACGGTGAACCCGCGCCCGCCGAGCTCGTCCAGGAGTTCGGTGGCTCCCTCGAAAGGCCGTATGTCGTCGAGGAACACGTCGAACTCCTCCACCCACGCGTCGCGCAGCGCGTCGCCGTGCCGCCGCTCGACGTCGTCACCGGCGAGGGCGGCCACCAGCTGGTCCCCGCCCATGCCGATGTGCCGGTGGATGCGCCACACCGGCAGCCACACGTCGTAGCGCCCGAACGCCCTGAACCAGGCGAGCGCGTGCTGGTAGTTGGTGTCGACCAGGGTGCCGTCGATGTCGAGGATGGCGGTGTCGGCCATGTGGGGGATGTGCCCCCGCCCGTACGGCGCCATTCGGAGCGGTGTTCCCGGGATTGGGGAAAGAACCTGCCTGCCGCGCTTTGCGAAGAAAGCGGCGTGGATGTCTTCCGCGGCCCGGACGGCGTCGCCCTCGGCGCCACGACCATCCACTCCGGTGACTCACCCTCCCAATCACTAAGGTCAGAAATGTTACGAACAATGAGATGGCGGATTCTCCATCCTGCACCGGTGTCCGGCCCTCGGCGGGCCCTTCCGCGCCGCACGGGATGGTCCTCGAAGCGTGCTCGGGGAGCGGGACGGGGCTCGGCGGGGGCGGACCCGCCCCCGCCTCCGGTTGCGTACGCCGCTCCGATCGCTAGGATTCTCGGTCATGACGTACTCGTTCTTCTTCAACCTGCGTTAAGCCCCCGTCGGCGAAGCGAGGCACACCCCCGTCGCCGACGACGCGGGGCGGCGTAGCGCCGTCCCGGGCTGACGTGGGAGAAGAACGATCACTATGCGCATTCGCGCGAGTTTTCTCACCGCACCGCGTCCCAGCGCCCTCGCCGTCTCGTGACGGCGGCGCGCCTGGTGGCGCGGTGCGTTCACGGGCTGGAGTCGACGGTCGCGGCCGAGATCCTCCAGCTCGGACTCGGAACGGTCACTCACCTGGGGCATCGCGAGGTCCACTTCCGCACCTTCGGGTCGGGACCGGGAGTGCTCGGGCTGAGCACGGCGGACGACGTGTTCCTGCTCGCCGCGCAGCGGCCCGACATCGGCACGACCAAGCGTGATCTCACCGTGCTCGCCCAGCTCGCCGAGACCGCCGACCTCGGCACGCTGATGCGGCTGCGGGAGGAGCGGGGAGGTTCCGGCGCGGTCACCGGGGTCGAGGTGTCGGCGTCGTTCCTGGGCCGGCGCACCTTCAACCGGTACGACGCCGAGGACGCCGTCGGTCAGGTCCTGGCGCGGCGGCTGGGGATCGGCTACCACTCGCGGCGGGCGGGCACCGGTCCCCCGCCCGCGCACAGCGGGTGGCGGCTGACCCTCGACGGCACGCGGGCCGCCCTCATGCTGAGGATCACCGACCGGCCCCTGCACCGGCGCGCCTACAAACAGCGCTCCATCCCGGGGACCCTGCATCCTCCGTTGGCCGCCGCGATGGCGCGGATGGCCGACATCCACCCCGGACACACGGTCCTCGACCCCTGCTGCGGCGCCGGAACCCTGCTGATCGAGGCCGGACTCCACCAGCCGCGGGCCCGCTTCCACGGCTTCGACCTGGCTTCGGAGTCGTTGCGGGCGGCGAAGGAGAACGCGGCGGGGCTGCCGATCTCCATCGACCGGGCCGATGCCGGTCACCTGCCGCTACCGGGCGGCGGCATCGACCGCGTCCTGTGCAATCCCCCCTGGAACGGTCAGGTCGCCGCGCGGGGCCGGCTCTCCGGCTCCTCCTCGCACTGGTGGGCGGAGCTGAGCCGTGTCCTGGCGCCCGGCGGCATGGCCGTGGTCCTGCTTCCCGACGCCGGGGACATCGCGGCCGGGATCCGGCGACGGTTCGTCCCGCTGCGCGTCCAGCGCGTCCGGATCTCCGGCGCGCAGCCCTTCCTCGTCCAGTTCGCGGCGCCCGGCGAGCGAAGGGGGTCGTAATGCCGTGGACTCCGTCCGGTGGAAGGGCGCCGGACGGAGTCCTACCGGGTCCTGAGCTGGTCGAGGGTGTGGCCGGTGGCCCGCTTGAACAGGTATTCGGCCCGTTCGTAGGAGAGCCTGCGGCGGCCGGTCTCCGGGCACAGGTCGGCGGGTTTCGGGGGCCGGCCGGGACCGGGTCTGCGGTCGGACAGGAAAAGAGGGCCCCGGCGACGGCCCGCGACGAGCTGCGGGAGGATCTCGGCGGTACCGGAGCGCCAGTGGACCCAGCCGGATCCGGTGGCCACCTTCCCGCGCCTCCCGGCCAGGTCGAGATCCTCGACGTTGAGCGAGAGCACCGGGCCCGCTCCGGCCGCGCTCTCGTGGAGCAGCAGCCAAAGGGCGCGCTCGCGCGGGGCGATGTCCGGACGCTCCCAGAGCGCCTCGACCCGTGACCGGTCCATGGGGTGGGTGCGTCCCCGGGGCTCGGGCCTGCGCCCGAGCCCCGCGGCCAGGTCACGGTGCGCTCCACTGCCCGGACCGCCGGTCGCCGAGCCCCGATCGCCTGCCGGCGGACCCTGGCCGGCTGCCCAGGCGCAGAAGGAGCGGACGGCCCCGCGGTGGCGGTTCCACGTGGCGGGGGCCGCGTCTCCCCACGCGGCGCCGAAGATCTCCGTCACCCGCGCGGCGCTCACGTCCGGCAGCGGGATGTCGTCGCCGAGGTCGCGGCGCAGCCGGTTCATGGTCTGGCGGTAGGAGCGGACGGTCGCGGCGTCCAGGTCGTCACGGGCGAGGAAGGCGGTCGCGGCCTCGGCCAGGGTGACGACCGCCCCCGGCGTGGCCCTTCCCGGAGCGGCCCTCCCCGGGATGGCCCCTTCCGGGGTGACCGCCCCCGGCACGGCCGTACCGGATCCGGTCGTCTCCGGCACAGCCGGATCGCATCCGGCCGGCTCAGGCCCTGCCGGATCGCATCCGGCCGCCCCCGGCCCTGCCGTTCCCGCCTCGGCCGCTCTCCGCGCGGCGATGTCGGCGCAGGCCGCGGCGCGTCCCGTGAGGACGGCGCGTTCCGGCCCGTTGAGGGTGAGGGCGGCGGCCCGTTCGAACTCCCGCCGGGCCTCCTCGTGGCGGCCGAGCCTGGCCAGCAGATCACCGCGCACGCTGGGCAGGCGGTGGTAGCCCTTGAACACCGGCTCGCCGACCAGCGTGTCGACGAGCGCCAGACCCGCTTCCGGGCCGTCGGCCATGGCAAGCGCTACCGCGCGGTTGAGCTGCACGACGGGAGTGGGCAGCACCCGGGCGAGCGCCTCGTAGAGGGCGTTGATCTGTGTCCAGTCGGTCTCCTCCGCCGTACGGGCCCGCGCGTGGCAGGCGGCGATGGCGGCCTGCAGAACGTACGGGCCGAGAGGCGCGGCGCACTGCCTGGCGCGCAGCAGGGCCGTGAACCCCCGGCGGATGAGCAGCTGGTCCCAGCGCCCGCGGTTCTGCTCGTGCAGCGCGACGGGCTCCCCCGACGCCCCCGTCCTGGCGGCCGCTCGTGACGCCTGGAGCTCCATCAGCGCGACCAGGCCGTGCGCCTCGGCCTCGCCGGGCGCGAGTCTCGCCAGCAGGCGGCCCAGGCGCAGCGCCTCCTGGCAGAGGTCCTGACGCATCCAGTCGTCGCCGGCACTCGCCGCGTACCCCTCGTTGAACACCAGGTAGACGACCCCGAGGACCGACGACAGGCGCGCCGCCCGGTCCGGACCCTCCGGGACCTCGAAGGGGAGCCGGAGGGTGGCGATGGTGCGCTTGGCCCGGACGACGCGCTGCGCGACGGTCGACTCGGGGACGAGGAACGCGCGCGCGATCTCCTCGGTGCGCAGGCCGCCGAGCAGGCGCAGCGTCAGAGCCACCCGGGACTCGGCGGGCAGCGCCGGGTGGCACGAGACGAACATCAGGCGCAGGACGTCGTCGCCCACCTCGTCGTCGAGGACCGCGTCGATGTCGGCCTCGGCGGTTCCCGCGGTCCCCGCGGTGTCCCGCCGGGTGGCGAGGTCGTGGGCGAGCTGCTCGTGCCTGAGGCCGAGCCGCTCCTCGCGGCGCAGGTGGTCGATGGCGCGGCGCTTGGCGACGGCCATGAGCCAGGCGCCCGGGTTGTCCGGGACGCCCGCCCCCGGCCACTGTTCGAGGGCGGCCAGGAGCGCGTCCTGCGCGAGCTCCTCGGCCAGCCCCACGTCGCCCAGCATCCGGACGAGCCCGGCGACGATCCTCGCCGACTCCATCTTCCAGACCGCGTCGACCGCGCGGTGGGCGTCCCCGGACATCACGTGCCCGATCAGAGCACCCTCCGGACCGGTTACGCAAGCGTCCGGTCAGCTCTCCGGGCCGAAGACCTGCTGGATGTCCCCCTCGCCGTCGCCGACGATCCTCCAGAAGCGCCGGGCCAGCTCGACGGCCTCCTCCTTCGAGCGCGCCTCGACGAGCGCGAAGCTGACGATCGCCTCCTTCGCCTCGGTGAACGGCCCGTCGGTGACGGTGATCTCACCGCCGGAGGACGAGATGTGGGTGCCGGCCGGGTCCAGGCCTCCGGTCGCCAGCAGCACTCCCGCCCTGGTCATCTCCTCGACGAAGGCGGCCATCTCGGCCTGCATCGCCTCGCTCGGGGGTGCCATGTCGTCGCTGCCCTTGGTCGTCATCAGGAACCGCATCGTCATATCTCCTTCAGGTGTCCGGGTGACCGATCCTCGCCGGTCCTCGGCCACGCGTCGAACGGAGCGGCCGGAAATCGACACGCACCGCCCGACCTGGGCGGCGACCTGATGTGACAGGGAATGCCATGTGACAGGGAATGCGTGCCCGATCCAGGTCATCGCAGCTCAGAGGCGTCATGGAGACGAGAGGTCGATTCCCGCCCCTCCCGTTCGACGCGTCAGCGAGGCCGGGCGAACCGGCGGACCGAGAACGGCGACGGCCCCCGTCGCGCCGAGAGGAAACGACATGACCGCCATCCAGCCCGGCAACCCCACCGTCCCCGCCAACGGCGCCGCCAACGGCCCCGCCGGTGACCCCGTCACCCCCGCGACGCGCGTCCTGCTCGCCTGCTCCGTCGCCGCCGCGCCCCTCTTCGCGGTCGTGTCGCTGGCGCAGGCCTTCACCCGCGAGGGCTTCGACCTGACGCGCCACCCCCTGAGCATGCTCGCCACCGGCGACCTCGGCTGGCTCCAGATCGCCAACTTCCTGCTCAGCGGCGCCCTGACGGTCGCCGGGGCGGCCGGCCTGCGCCGTGTCATGCGCGGCACGCCCGGCGGTACGTGGGCGCCCCGGCTGATCCTGGTCAACGGCGTCGCGACGGTCGCCGCCGGCGTCTTCGTGATGGACCCGGGCGACGGATTCCCCGCGGGCACCCCCCTGGGCCAGACGGGCACGTTGAGCTGGCACGCCCTCATGCACCTGGTCGCCGGGTCCATCGCGTTCACCGCCCTCATCGCCGCCTGCTTCGTCCTGGGCCGCCACTTCTCCCGCGCCGGTCGTCCCGGTTTCGCCGCGGCCTCGCGGCTCAGCGGCCTGGTCTTCGCCCTCGGCGACGGCTGGGCGATGTCGGGCGGGCGGGCCGGTTCCCTGACCCTGGCCGTCGGCGCGATCACCGCGATGGTGTGGATCGCCGTGGTGGCGGCGGACAGGCGGGCCGCGCTTCGCTAGCAGGCCGCGTCCGGAAGGCCGCGCATCACGCGGACCGCCAGAGCCGCCACGAACGCGAACAGGACCGCCGACGCGAGCAGCAGCCGCACGCTGAGGCCCTCCGGATCGGGCCACGCGGTGAGCACCAGGGCCGCCGCGGCGGTCACGACGCACGCCGCGACCCAGCCCCACCGCCCGAGCGCGGCGAACCGGCGCGCGAACACCAGGCATCCCACCGTCATCCCGCCGACCGCCAGCATGGGCCCGAGACCGTGCAGGGCACCGTGCCAGCTGATCTCGGGTGCTCCGGCCGGCGCGCCCGGCGGGTACCCGGCGCCCGCGTCGGTGACGAAGACCCCGCCCACGATCAGCCCGGCGCCGAGAAGACCGACCAGCAGCGGGCCCCAGGTGCCGCTGCGGCCGGGACGCAGCGCCCGCCACATGCCGACGGCGCAGGCCACGTACAGCACGCCGGTCACGGTGAAGTTGGCGATCTGGATCCACCCCCGGTCCCCGAGGCTCAGCAGGCTGATCGGGTGGTGGCTCAGGTCGTACCCCTCGCGGGTGAACGCCTGGATCAGCACCACCGCGACGAACAGCGGGCCTGCGACGACGCCGCACGCCAGCAGCTTGTACTTCACGGTTCTGTCTCCTCACCGGGCACCCCTGCGGTGTCACTCGGCGGAGACGTCGGAGCCGCCGGTCCCGTTCCGGACATCCACCCGCCGTCACATCGCGAGAGGCGGCCGTCCGCCGTACGCGCACAGCCGGATCCGCTCGGCGGCGATCGCCGGAGCATTCGTGGAGCCGCATCTCGTCCGTGTGGCCCCTTCTCCGGCGAAACCCTCCTCACGGAGGCCGGGTCCCCGGCGGGGCTTTCGGCCCGGGGGCAGCGCATTCGTTCCAGCGAAATCCCGCTCTGCGGGAATGCTTTTCGAATGCCTGGAACGTTGTATGTTTCCGTTCCAATACCCCGCCGTCTCCGCCGCGAGAAGACCGGGTCGCGAAGCGGGCCCGCGAAGAGCGCTCCTCGAAGGAGGGCGGACGCCGGGAAGAGGCGGGCACGAAGAGCGGAACGCGGAGACGAAAGGCGAGCGTGTCCATGCCGCGGCGACAGGATCCCGCCCGAATCGCCGCCTTTTCCGCGCCTCGGAGGGCGTCGGGGGCCCGCCGCTCCTCACCATATGAAAAGGCAGTCGCATACGGGTTTCACGATGACCGTGGATGCGTAGTTGATTTGCCCCGAACATCACGTTTGTGATCGACTACCTCCCATCCCATTCGATGCGAATGCCTCATGAACGGACCCCACCCCCATGAGTACCTCTCGCGAATCCGACTGGCAGCCGGTGGAACTCGACGCCGACCGGCCGCATTCGGCGCGCATCTGGAACTACTGGCTGGGCGGGAAGGACAACTACCCCGCCGACCGCGAGGCCGGGGACATGGTCGAAGGGCTCATACCCGGCATCGTCGACTCGGCCCGCGCCGACCGGGCGTTCCTCGGCCGCTGCATCAAGCACCTCGTCGCCGACGCCGGGATCCGCCAGTTCCTCGACATCGGCACGGGTCTGCCCACCGCCGACAACACGCACGAGGTGACGCAGCGGATCGCCCCGGAGTCCCGGGTCGTCTACGTCGACAACGACCCGCTGGTCCTGATCCACGCCCGCGCCCTGCTCGTCAGCAGCCCCGAAGGCGTCACCACCTACATCGACGCCGATCTGCGCGACCCCCGTCACATCCTGCGGGCGGCGGCGGAGACCCTCGACTTCACCAGGCCCGTCGCGCTGATGCTGCTGGGGATCCTGCACCACATCACCGATGACGACGAGGCCAGGAAAGTCGTGCGGGAGCTGGTCGACGCCGTCGCGCCGGGCAGCTACCTGGTGATCGCGCACGCCACCGCCGAGGTGCACGGCGACGCCATGCACGAGGCGATGCGGCGGTTCATGGAGCGGGGCGGCACCCCAATCGTGGCCCGCGACCGTGACCACCTCGCCTCGTTCTTCGACGGCCTTGAACTCCTGGAGCCCGGCGTGGTCTCCTGCTCGAGGTGGCGCCCGGAACACTCCCCGTGGGGCGAGCCCGCGGAGGTGTCCCAGTTCTGCGGCGTCGCCCGCAAATCCTGACGTCCCCTCTTCCTGGGGCCGCCTCCGCCCGCTCGCCGAGGCGCCGCCTGCCCCCGGACCCCGACCGGACCTGCCGGATGATCCCGGGACCGGGGGCCGGGAGAGTTTCCCCCCTCGCGCACGGCCACGATGACGCCGGCTCGGCCACGGTCGCCGACCGGCCCGGCGTCCGCGGGGCGCGGATCGCCGCCCGGCCGCCCCCGGCCGTTCTCAGCCGCCCCGGCCAGGTGCCGGTGTTCCCCGGTTCCGGCACCTGGCCGGCGACGAGGTCACCCGACGCGACCAGCGCGCCGAGTTTGTTCAGGGTTTATCCAGGGCGCTCCGGTGCAGTCTCATAGTCGTCCGTCGCTGTCCCCAGCGACTGAACACCAAAAACAGGGATATAACAGCACAAAACATGATTTATCACTGTTAACCCTGGGTCGAAGATCACTGATCCAGCCAAGCTGTCGCGAAGATCGACATGGGAGGCCGTCTCCATGAACCCCGCTCGGGATCCCGCCGCATCACCCTCCGGCGCCGCGCTGCTCGTCGTCATGGGAGTGACCGGTTCCGGCAAGAGCACCGTGGGCGCCGCCCTCAGCCAGCGGTTGCGAGTGCCGTTCGCCGACGCCGACGACTTCCACAGCGAGGCCAACATCGCCAAGATGTCGGACGGGATCCCCCTCGACGACGAGGACCGGCTGCCCTGGCTGCGCGCGGTCGGAGCCTGGCTCGCCGAGCACGCCGCCACCGGCGGCGTGCTCGGCTGCTCGGCGCTCAAACGGGGCTACCGTGACATCCTGCGCGAGGCCGCACCGACGGTGACCTTCGTCCATCTCCACGGCGACATGGACGCCGTACGCCGGAGAGTGGCCGGCCGCCCGGGGCACTTCATGCCCGCCTCGCTGGTCGAGTCGCAGTTCAAGACCCTGGAGCCCCTGGAGCCCGACGAGCGGGGGATCGTCCTCGACTTCGCCATGCCCGTCGACGAGCTCGTGGACGCCTACCTCACCACGACGGCCCGGACGCGGCCGGACCCGTCCCTCGCCGGCCCCGCCGCTCCGGCCACGCCCGAGAACCGGGACCGAGACACGGGTGAGGACGCCGGCGAGGCCGGGAGCACGAGGTGAGCCCCCTCCTGACCGCGCTCGCCGAGCCCGCCGCCACCTCCCCCGGCAGGCTCATCCCGGCCGCGCTCGTCGGCATCGCGCTGATCGTCGTACTGATCACGTACTTCAAGCTGCACCCCTTCCTGAGCCTGACCCTCGGCTCGCTGGCGGTCGGAGCCGTCGCGGGCCTGGCGATGACCGACACCATCGCCGCCTTCACCGACGGGTTCGGCAGCACCGCGGCCGGTGTCGGCACGCTCATCGCGCTCGGCGCGATGTTCGGCAAGCTGCTCGCCGACTCCGGCGGGGCCGACGAGATCGTGGACACGATCGTCGGCCGGTCCAGCCCTCGCTCCCTGCCCTGGGCGATGGCCGCGGTGGGCGCGCTGATCGGCCTGCCGATGTTCTTCGAGATCGGCCTCGTCCTGCTGATGCCGGTCATCTTCCTGGTCTCGCGCCGCTCCGGCGTCTCCCTGATCCGGGTGGGCATCCCCGCGCTCGCGGGACTTTCCGTGATGCACGGGCTCGTCCCTCCCCACCCCGGTCCGCTGGTCGCCATCGACGCGCTCAAGGCCGATCTCGGCATCACGCTGGGCCTGGGCGTGCTCGTCGCCATCCCGACGGTCGCCGTCGCCGGGCCGCTGTTCTCCAAGTACGCGGCCCGCTGGGTGGACGTACCGGCACCGGAGCTCTACGAGACCCGGCCCCCGGCGGAGGACACCAGGCGGCCGTCGTTCGGCGTCACCCTCGCCACCGTGCTGCTGCCGGTCGTGCTGATGATGGGCAAGGCCCTCGCCGACATCCTTCTCGCCGAGGGCAACGTCCTGCGCACCGTGCTCGACTTCCTCGGTACGCCGCTGGTGGCGCTGCTCATCGCCGTCGTCGTGGCGATGTTCACCCTGGGCCTCGGCGCCGGCATGGACAGGAAGGCGATCGCCGGGTCCCTGGAGCAGTCGCTGCCGCCGATCGCGGGCATCCTGCTGATCGTGGCCGCCGGCGGCGGTTTCAAGCAGACGCTGATCGACACCGGGATCGGCGACCTCATCGCCACCTGGGTGGAGAACAGCGGCCTGTCGGTGCTGCTGCTCGCCTGGCTGGTCGCCGTGCTCATCCGGCTGGCCACCGGCTCGGCGACCGTCGCGACCGTCACGGCCTCGGGGATCCTGGCCCCGCTGGTCGCCAACCTCAGTGTCGGGGAGACCTCGCTGCTCGTGCTCGCCATCGGCGCGGGCTCGCTGTTCTTCTCCCACGTCAACGACGCGGGCTTCTGGCTGGTCAAGGAGTACTTCGGGCTCACCGTGGGCCAGAACATCAAGACCTGGTCGGTGATGGAGACGATCATCTCGGTGACCGGCCTGGTGTTCGTCCTGATCCTGAGCCTGTTCTTGTAGTTCCCGCGACCGGTCCTCGCTGCCGGTCCTCGCCGCCTTCGCACGGCACGGTGCCGGTCAGTCCTGGCGGTCGCCCGACACCGTGTCGCGCAGGCATCGGACGGCGGAGTGGACCGGCTCCAGCGGCTCCTCGACGCAGAGCCCGACATCGCCGGGGTCGCGTCCCCCGCGAATGTCCCCGGCGATGTCCTCCAGGGAGCGCGCCAGCGCCCGTACGGCCGCCTCGGACGGCGGCGGCGCGCCGCGCTCGGTGCGCGCGACGGTGGCGGCGACCGCGTCGGCCACCTGCTCCAGCGCGGCCATCGCCGGCATCCAGGTGGTGACGCGCCGGCTGATCACGGGGGGTTCGGCCAGTGCCCGCTGGAAGACCGTCCGCAGGTCGCCCAGGGTGTCGTACACCCCCCGGCGCAGCCGCGCCCTGCCGGTGTGCTCGGTGTCGAACGCGTGCCGCAGGTAGTTCGCGGTGGCCGCCACCGCGTCGGCGAGCCGCGGGCCGACCGGCGCCTCCCAGCTCGCCGGCCACGGCAGGTATCCCAGCACCAGGACGATCACGCATCCGATCAGCGTGTCCACCAGCCGGATCCTGCCCAGGTCGGGGCCCCCGTGGGTCAGCAGGTCCACCAGGAGCAGGACCAGCGACGCCTGGAAGGTCGACATCAGCCCCCAGTTGCGTTGCATGCCGTACGGCATGAGCGCCGCGCACACGGCGATGGGGATCAGGAGCTGCGGGCCGTACGGCACCAGGACGAGCACCAGGGTGCCGATCAGCGCGCCCACGACGGTACCGAGCGCGCGTTGTACGGCACGCGCGAACACCGACCCGAAGTCGGGCTTGAGCACCAGCGCGACGGTCAGCATCATCCAGTAGGACCGTTCGAACCGGCCGGACGCGCTGAACGCGGCGGCGACGCCCATGCAGAGTCCGAGCCGGACCGTGTAGACGCGGACGAGGTGGCCCCGCCACATCTGCTCCGCGACGGCGAGGATCCGGGAACGGTAGCCGACCGGTTCGTAGGGCAGCTGGTCCGCCGCGACGTCGCCGCCGGACGCCAGCTCGGCGGCCCCCCGCACGGCGAAGTGAAGAGCACGCGCGGCGGGCGAGCCGGGCTCGCAGGGCGACATCCGGGGCGCGGGCCCACCGGCGAGTGACCCGGCGACGGCCCTGACGGCGGGCACGGTCCCGGCGGGCGGCTCGCGTCCCTCGTAGCGCAGCGAGAGCAGCGCGTTGCGGATCAGTGAGGCCTGGTTCAGCAGGGCCACCAGACGGGTGCGGCCGGGATCCAGCCCCGCCGCCGGGGAGCGGGCGCCGAGCACGACGTCGTAGCCGCGCTTGAGAGCGGTGTCGAACGCCGCCAGCGCGGGGGCGTCGCGATCGGAGAACAGCCGGTCGAGGGCCTGGTAGACCTCGATCACGGCGGCCCGCTCCGGTGCCCGGGGGTGGAACGGCCAGTCGGCGACCCCCAGCACGATCACCCACAGCACGCCCAGCAGGAACGCGAGCGCGTTCGCCTCCGACGCCCCCGGCAGTCCTATGCCGGTGGCGATCCCCGTCATCACCAGCAGCTGCAGCCCGGCGGCCGAGCCGGTGGCCCCGCCCGTGCTGATGAACGCGGACACCACCGAGACGGCCACCACGACCGGCACGATCCACCAGCCGTGGCCGCGGACCGCGGACCCGACGAGGTACCCCAGCGCCCCGGCGACACCGGCCGCGCCCATCAGGATGATCCTGGCCCGGTACGGGCCGCCCCGGTCGGCCATGCCGGCGTTCATCGCGCCCAGGGCCGGCAGCAGGCCGACCGTGACGTCACCGGTGGCGAACCCCAGCAGGAGCGGGACGGTCACCGCCACGGCCATGCGCAGCATCGGCCACCACCGGAGCGGCGCGGGCACGGGCCTGACCGTCTCGACCAGCCAGCCGGGTGCGGCGTCGGTCAGCCGGTCGGCGGCCCGCCGGAAGAGCGGGGGCATCCCTCGCCGCTCAGGGGATGATGGCGTCGACGTATCCCCCGTCGACGCGCAGGGCACCGCCCGTGGTGGCGGAGGCCTGCGGTGAGCTGAGGTAGACGACCATGTTGGCGATCTCCTCCGGCTCGATCAGCCGTTGCAGGAGTGACTGCGGGCGGTGCGCCCGCATGAAGGCGCGCTGGGCCTCCTCCCAGGGCAGGTCCCGGTCGACGAGCCCGTAGACGAAGTCCTTCACGCCGCCGGTGTGGGTGGGTCCGGCGATGACGGAGTTGACGGTGACGCCGCTGCCCGCGGCCTTCTTGGCGAAGCCGCGCGAGACGGCCAGCAGGGCGGTCTTGGACATGCCGTACTGGATCATCTCGATGGGGGTGACGATCGCGGAGTCGCTGGCGATGTACTGGACGCGGCCCCAGGAGCGCGCCGTCATCCCCGGCAGGTAGGCGCGGGTGAGGCGGACCGCCGCCAGGACGTTCACCTCGAAGTAGCGGCGCCACTCGTCGTCGGTGATCTCCAGGGCGTCCTTCGACTCGAAGATCCCGAGATTGTTGACCAGGACGTCGACGTCCGGCAGGAGGTCCACGGCGCGTTCCGCGCCCTCCTCGGTGGCGAGGTCGGCGGCGAGCGGGACGACCCGAGCGCCGGGGACCTCGGCGCGCAGCGCGTCGGCTGCGGCGTCGACCTTGTCGGGTTTGCGGCCGTTGACGGCGACCGTCGCGCCCGCCCGCGCGAGGCCGGTGGCGATGGCCGCCCCGATGCCCTGGGTGGATCCGGTGACCAGTGCCGTCTTGCCGGTGAGATCGATATGCATGCGTCACGTCCTTGGAACCCGGCGTGCGGCCGCCCGCCGATGTGGGCGGGCGCCGCACGACCTGGCGATATGTCGTCCAGCCGATCCGGTGTTCGTTCCCGTGTCCGCCGGTGCGGAACGTGCTGACGGTGATCGTTTTCGCGAAACAGCCACTTCACGCCGTCGGCCGCCTGGCCGCCCGAGCATCTCGGGCGGCCCGACTCCGCCCGTGTCCATCAGTTCCTCCCGAGGGGACCGTCGCCTTTGGGTGACGGGGGAATCGGGAGCGGGAGGGCCGCCAAGGCCCGAGCGTGCAGTGACCCGTCTGACGTACGCATCAGAGTTCTCCGTTCGTCGCGCGTTGGATGGATGGCGCTGTTGCAATGGTCGTGTGACGCGTCAGGTGCGCACCTGTCCCGGCGCGGCCTACGACCTCGGATACCACGTGGTGTGGTGCCCGAAGTACCGCCGCCCGGTTCTGGACGGTCGGGTCAAGACCCGCCTGGAGGAGTTGATCCACGCCAAGGCCGACGAGCACGGCCGGCAGATCGTGGCGCTTGAGGTGATGCCCGACCACGAGCACATCCGCGCCGAGGACCCCGACGGTCAGGGCCGGTGGTCGTTTTCTTCCCAGCAGGCCACCCTGCGCCGCCTGGACACGGCGTTCGCCGCGTTCTTCGCCCGCCTCCAGGCCGGCCGCACACCGGGGTATCCGCGTTTCAAGGGGCGCGGCCGGTTCGACACGGTGACCTGGCCCAAGGACGGCGACGGCTGCCGGTGGGACTCCCAGCCCGAACACCCGTCCGTGACGTTCGTCCGCCTCCAGGGCGTCGGGCATGTCCGCGTCCACCGGCA